>DATKLU010000027.1:0-2544 GCA_035542235.1 Dongiaceae bacterium | reverse complement strand
GGAGATGGTGATGCCAGGGGACAACGTATCGGCGGAAGTGACGCTGATCACGCCGGTGGCGCTGGAGAAAGGGTTGCGCTTCGCGATTCGCGAAGGCGGCCACACCGTCGGAGCCGGCGCCGTCACGGAGATCATCGAGTAACGCACATGAGACAAGGCGACAAAATCCGTATTCGTTTGAAGGCGTTTGACCACCGCATCCTGGACCAGTCCACGCGGGAAATCGTGGAAACCGCGAAGCGCACCGGCGCCGATGTGGCCGGGCCGATTCCTCTGCCCACGACCATTAACCGCTGGACCGTGCTGCGTTCGCCGCACGTGGACAAGAAGTCGCGCGAACAGTTTGAAATGCGCACGCATAAGCGCTTGATCGACATTCTGGAGCCGACGCCGGACACGGTGGATGCGCTGATGAAGCTGGATCTGCCGCCGGGCGTGGACGTGGAAATCAAGGCGTTCGGTCACGCCGCGAAGTAACCGCAGCAAAGGCACGAGCAGCAAATTTCGAGCAGGACGCAGCCAATACCCGGAAGCATCGAGGCACGCTGCGAGAGAGACAGGGGAAACATGGCGGTCGAAGGAATCATCGGAATCAAGCTGGGCATGACCCAAGTGTTCGCGGAAGACGGCAACCTGGTCGGCTGCACGGTGTTGCAGGCGGGTCCGTGCGTGGTGGTGCAACGGCGCACGAAAGAGAAAGACGGTTACGACGCGGCGCAGCTGGGCCTGGTGGAATTCGTCAAGCCGCAGCGGGTGAACAAGCCGCTGACCGGGCACTTCAAAAAGGCCGATGTGGCCCCGATGAAGGTGCTGAAGGAAGTGCGCATCGCCGAATCGAAGGACGAAACGAAAGTCGGCGACCGCGTGCTGGTGGACGGCTTCAAGCCGGGCGAGCTGGTGGATGTGAGCGGCGTCAGCAAGGGCAAGGGTTTTGCCGGTGGCGTGAAGCGCTGGCACTACGCCGGCGGCGACGCCACGCACGGTTCGATGTTTCACCGCGCGCCGGGCGGCATCGGCGGCAGTTCGTTCCCGTCGCGGGTCTGGAAAAACCAGCACTTTCCCGGGCACATGGGCAACGAGAAAGTGACCGCAAAGAATTTGAAGGTGATCAAGGTGGACACCGACGAAAACCTGCTGCTGGTGCGGGGATCGGTGCCGGGGCCAAGCGGGCAGTACATCTTCATCCGCAAGGCGCGCAAGGCCAAGTAACAGAATTTCGGTAAGAAGGAAACGAGATCATGCCAGTCGTAGATGTGGTCAATCTGGACGGAAAGAAAGTCGGCGAAGTGGAGCTGGCGGACGCCGTATTCGGCGCGAAAGTGAATCCGCACCTGCTGCACGAAGCTTCCCGCTGGTATCTGGCGGGGCAGCGCGCCGGCACGCACAAAGTCAAGGAAAAGAGCGAAGTGTCCGGCGCCGGACGCAAGTTGTGGCGGCAAAAGGGCACTGGCCGGGCGCGCGTGGGCTCCATCCGCTCCCCGCTGTGGCGGCATGGCGGCACGGTGCATGGGCCGCGTCCGCGGGATTACAGCTACGCGCTGCCCAAAAAGATTCTGCTCGGCGCACTGCGTTCCGCGCTCTCCGCGAAGGTTGCGGACCAGAAGCTGACCGTGGTGGACGGCTGGCAGTTGGAATCGCACAAGACGAAAACGTTGCTGACCGCGCTGACCAAGCTGAAGTTTTCCAAGACCGCGTTGCTGGTGTCGCACGGTGAAAACCGCAACCTGGAACTGGCGAGCCGCAATCTGGAAGGCGTGAAGCTGGCCGCTCCGAGCGCTCTGCAACCCTACGAAGTGCTGAAACACGATCGCCTGGTGCTTTCGAAGGATGCGGTTGCGCGCCTGGTGCGGTCGCTTGATCCGGAGAAAAAGCCGGTGGCCGCGCCCGATGTGCAGACGATTGCAGCGGCTCCGGCCAAGAAGGAAGCCGCGCCGAAGGCCGCCGCGAAAAAGCCGGCCAAGACCGCCGCGAAGAAGGGAAAGGCATAAACCATGTCCACCCCTCACTACCAGATCATTCGCCGCCCGATCATCACGGAAAAGGGCTTGGGCGTGAAAGAAGTGCACGGCACGGTGGTTTTTGAGGTTTCCGCCAAGGCCACCAAGACCCAGATCAAGGAAGCGGTGCAGCAGATCTTCAAGGTGAAAGTGGCCGGTGTGCGCACCGCCAACTTTCCCGGCAAGATGCGCCGCCGCGGGCAGAACGAAGGCTATCGCCGGGACTGGAAGAAGGCCTACGTCAAGCTAGCCGACGGGGAAAAGATGATCGAGTTTGCGGAGAATTTGTAAGCGGGTCCAGGCAGCAAATAGGAACGAACGCAGGAAATTCTGAAGAGCGCGCGGCGCAGCAAGCCGCCGCGAGATGAGCAGGGCAAGAGGCAGCGATGGGACTGAAGAGCTTTAATCCATATACCGCGTCACGGCGATTCATGACCGTGCTCGACAAGAGCGAGATCACCAAGGAGACTCCGGAAAAGAGCCTCCTGGAACCGAAGAAGCGCTCGGGCGGACGCAACAACCAGGGCGAAGTGGTGGTCTGGCACCG
>DATKLU010000026.1:0-43561 GCA_035542235.1 Dongiaceae bacterium | reverse complement strand
GTGGCAATTCGCCGCATCCGATGGTGGGCCGGTTCCGGCTTCGACTGTGGTGCGCTTTGATTTCACGCCGACTTCGACCGCGGCGTACTTGCCGAAATAATTCCGGCGAACGGAACGTCCTTTGCCGGGACTACCAGAACGCCTGGAACGCGCTTGGGCGCGCACCGCGCGCGATTCCCGCTTGACACCTTCTCCCGAAAAGCACAGCATTCAACCGATTTAATAACAGACTCTGAAACTCCGGACCGGCCATGACCTCTTTCCTTCGCCTTGCCACGCTCGCTCTGCTTTCTCTGCTCTTTGTTGCCGCCAATACCGGCGCTGCCGAAAACGGCTTCGTGCGCGTCAACCAACTGGGCTACGAAGCGGGCGCGCAGGGCCGCGCCTATTTGCTCGCCGCCACCCCGCACAGCGGCGGAGTCTTTCACCTGCGCGATGCTTCCGGCGCGTACGTTTTCACCGCGCCCGTCGGTGCCGCGCTGGGCACGTGGGGCAATTTCACCGTCTATGCGCTCGACTTCAATGTCAGCGCCTGCGGGACTTACGTCATCCTGGTCGAAGGCCCGTTCTCCGGCACTTCGCCTTCGTTCAGAATCGCCCGGCCGGCCGAGCTTTATTCGCAAGCGCTGGCCAACGCGCTCTCCTTCTATCAAAACGAACGCGACGGCGAAAACTTCATCCCATCGCCGCTGCGTACCGCCGCCGGCCATCTCAACGACAGGCAAGCCGCTGCCTACACTTCCCCGCAGTTCGATCAAGACGACAACATTCTGGGCGCGCTCAATCCCACCGGAAAAACCGTCGACGCCTCCGGCGGATGGTGGGACGCTGGTGACTACCTGAAATTCGTGCAGACGCACTCTTACGTGGTCGCGCTCATGCTCATCGGCGTGCGTGACTTCCCCAAAGAGATGGGCCGCGGCGCGGGCAGCGACGCCAACTTCACCGCCGAAGCCAAATTCGGCCTGCGTTGGCTGGAAAAAATGTGGGACGACAACACGCAAACGCTCTACTACCAGGTCGGCATCGGCAGCGATTTCGTGGACGATCCCGACGCCTTGAGCGACCACGACTTGTGGCGCCTGCCGCAGGATGACGACGGCATGGGCGGCAGCGATCCCGCCTACCGCTACATCCGCAACCGCCCGGTGTTCGTCGCCGGAGCTGCCGGTTCAAAGATCAGCCCGAACCTTGCCGGACGCCTGGCCGCCGATTTCGCCGCTTGCTCGCAGGTCTATCGCGATTCCGACAGGACTTTTGCCGACAAGTGCCTGCTCTACGCCGAGCATATTTTCGCGCTCGCCGACCCCGCTCCTTCCGGCAACCTCGTGACCACCGCTCCCTTCGATTTTTACGGGGAATCCGAATATCGCGACGATATGGAACTCGGCGCCACGGAACTTTATTTCGCCGTGGCCGGCGCAAGCGGTTCTCTCCCGGCAAATCTTCCGCACAACGATCCCAAGTTTTATCTGCGCGCCGCCGCGCACTGGGCCCATCTCTATATCACCGGCCCCTGCGATGCCTGCGACACGTTGAATCTTTACGACGTGAGCGGGCTGGCGCACTTTGAATTGATCCGCGCGATTTCCGACGCCGGCAAACCGAAAAATCTGGAGGTCACGCAGCAGGCGCTGCTCGCGGACATCAAGAAGGAACTCGACAACGCCGCGGCCACGGCGGCCAGCGACCCTTTTGGCTTTGGATTCCCCTGGGCCAGCTACGACACCACCACGCACGGCACCGGCCTCGCCGTCGTGGCCCACGAATACGCGCTGCTCACCCATTCCGCGTCCTATCGCGACATCGCGCGCGGCTGGCAGGCCAACGTGCTCGGCGCCAACGCCTGGGGCAGTTCGTTCCTGGTGGGCGATGGCACGGTTTTCCCCGATTGTCTGCAGCATCAGGTGGCCAACATTCGCGGCTCGCTGGACGGCTCTGCGCCGATTCTGGCCGGCGCAGTGGTGGAAGGCCCGAACACCTTTGCCGCCACCGGCACGCTCGACGGCATGCGCAAGTGCCCGCCCGCCGGAGGCGACGCGTTCAAGAAATTCAACGGCAACGGCGCTATCTACAAGGACCGCGTGCAGTCTTACAGCACCGTCGAGCCCGCCATTGACCTCAGCATCTCCTCCACGCTGATGTTCGCCTGGGCCAGCGCCGGCGCTCCCGCCGTCTATCCGCTTAGCGAAACCTTCGCCGCGCCAGCCACGGTCCCGTCCGGCGTTGCTACTGCATCGGCAACCCCGGCAGCGACCTCAGCCGCAACAGGCAAACCAGCCGCCATCGCATCCCGCGTGAAACGCGCCACCCGCCGCAGTCCGTAGCCGTCTCCGGTTTTCCGGGTGGCACAGGCAATCCTGACTGTGCCCCGCACACCCCCGCCCATCAGAAACCTCAAACATCACCAAGCCCGCCCCTGATCCAGCAACAACCCCCAATCCCTTTTGAAACCCAAATCTTCCCCGCGTAATCTTTGCCTTGCCGCAACACGCGTGATCTAATTTCCGTTTGAACCTCCAGCTCCCATCGCACGCGATCCATCAATACAGGAGTGCCTCGCAGCGAGCGCGCGTTTCGACCGAGCCGTGGGCGGAAGAAAACCTCTATTGTCCGTCGTGCGATTCCCGTCACATTGACCCGTTGCCGGCGGGCACGCGCGCAGCAGACTTTGTCTGCCCCTCCTGCGCTTCCCGATTTCAGCTGAAAAGCAAGAAAGGTGAGATAGGAAACCGCGTCATGGATGGCGCCTATTCCGCCATGCGCGACGCCATCAAAAGCGACAACACTCCCAATCTATTCCTGCTTCACTATCAACTTCCGCAGTTCTCCGTCCTGAATGTGCTGCTCATCCCGCACTTCGCGTTCAGCCTGTCGCTTCTGGAAAAGCGCAAGCCGCTCTCGTCAACCGCTCGCCGCTCCGGTTGGGTCGGCTGTAATTTTCTGCTGGACCGCATTCCCGCCGACGCCAGGATTCCAGTTGTTTCCGCAGGCAGGGTCATTCCGCCCGCCCAAGTTCGCCAGGCCTACCAAAAAGTTCGCCCGCTCGAAAAACTGTCCGTGAAAAAGCGCGGCTGGACTCTCGACGTTCTGAACGTCGTCCGCTCTCTGGGAAAATCCGATTTCCATCTCTCCGATGTTTACGCGCACGCGGACGCGCTCGCCCAACTTCACCCTAACAACCGCCACGTCCGCGACAAAATCCGCCAACAGCTCCAGGTCCTCCGCGACCTGCGCCTCCTTCACTTCCTCGGCGACGGCTCCTATCGCCTCCCCTGACTTTCCTTCTCTTTTCCACATTCTCTGTGCCCTCAGCATCAAAACAAACCGTCCGACCTCACACTCCTACGCGCCGAGCACGCCTAACCTTTTTCCTTTGTCAATCTTCACTCTCTTAAAGGTTCGTCGTCCCTTGTTTTCATCAACTTAGAAACTCCACAACCCGGGTTGGGGGTGCAAGCGCCGCATCCGCTTCGATGAGACTTTGTGCTACCTTCTTCCAAGGAGTCACACTGCACTCGACCCGCCATGTCCGCACCCACCAAAGTGCAAATCTTCGGGCAGACCTACTCCATCGCCGGGGACCTCGATCCCGCCTACGTGCAGGAGCTCGCCGCCTACGTGGACGAAAAGATGCGCGCCATCACGTCGGCCACTTCCACCGTGGACACCCAGAAAGCCGCAGTGCTGGCCGCCCTGGCCATCGCCGACGAGTTGCACAGCGGCCTGAGCGAACGCAGGGAGCGCGAAGAGATGCTGCGCGAACAGGCGGAGCGTTGCCTCACGCTGGTGGAACGCGCCCTGAAGCAAACCGCCTAGTTTTCCTCGGATTGGTTTCGTCTGGGCTTGCTGTCGGCGTTCCCAGACGCGGCCTTACGTAGCCTGACCCCGCCTGACGCCGCGCTTTTCCCACTCGTTCGGGTTGCCCTGCGCTCAGCGGCCGAGCAGGCTGGTGAGCCGCTTCTTCAATTTGCTGGCGACGCTCTCCGTGGGCAGCTTGCGATCCCAGCGATGTTGGCGCAGTTCGTTTACAAGCGCCGGCGGCAACGCACCGGCATCGCTGACCGCAAGGTTCGCGTCCACATGGCGGGTCTTACGCATGCCGGGGATGGTAGTGGCCACGTCGCGGCAGCTCAGGATGAAGCGCAGCGCCAGTTCCGGCAGCGCCATGCCTTGCGGCAACAAGGGTTCCAGCGCTTTCACGCGGTCCACCGTATGCCGCAGATTCTCCGCGGAGAAATAGGTGTTGCGCCAGTCGCCCTGCGGCCAGGTGGTGCTCGCCGTCAGGGTGCCGGTGAGGGATCCTTCATCGAAGGGCACGCGCGCGATCACCGCCACATCGTGTTCGCGGCAAGCGGGGAAAAGTTCGTCTTCGGGATTCTGGTCGAAAATGTTGTAGACAACCTGCACCGCATCCACAAGCCCGGCCCGCACCGCCTTCACCCCGTTCCACGGCTGCCAGCGGTTCAGGCTGATGCCCACCGCGCCGACTTTACCGCTCTCTTTCAGCTTGCCCAGAGCGGGCGCGAGCCGCGCGTCCTCCGCCCACGTGTCGTTCCAGGTGTGCAGCTGGATCAGGTCCAGAGTTTCCAGCTGCAGGTTGCGCAAACTTTTTTCCACGTACTCGGTGATGTGCTCCGCGGGGTAGCAGTCATCGAGCGAAGCGTTGACCGGAGCGGGCCAGGCGCGGTTTTTCGGCGGCACTTTGCTGGCGAGATACAGCTTTTTCGCCGGGTTGGCGCGTACCGCCTGACCGAGCAGCTTTTCGCTGTGGCCATCGCCGTACACCCACGCGGTGTCAAAAAAATTGCAACCGAGATCAATCGCGCGCTGCAAGGACGCCAGTGATTCGCTGTCGTCCGAGCCGCTCCACGCGCCCATGCCCCACATGCCATAGCCGATATCGCTCACCTGCCAGCCGATGCGGCCGAATTTGCGGTATTGCATTACTGGCTCCATTCCGTCGGTTCGCGATCCCAGCGGTGCTTTTGCAGTTCAGAATGCAGCGCGCCGGGAAGCGGGCCAAGCTCGCTGGCCGCCAGGTTTGCTTCCACATGGCGGATCTTGCGCATGCCGGGAATGATGGTGCTGACATCGGGATTGTTGAGGATGAAGCGCAGCGCCATCTCCGCCATGCTGGAGTGCGCCGGGATCAGCGGCTTCAGCGCATCGGCGTGCTCCACGCTGGTGCGCAGATTTTCCGGAACGAAGTACGTGCTGCGCCAATCGTTCTTGGGCCAGGTGCTTTGCAGTGTCAGGGTTCCGGTGAGCGAACCTTCGTCGAACGGCACACGCGCAATCACGCCGACATCGTGCGCGCGGCACGCGGGAAACAGTTCGTCTTCGGGATTCTGGTCGAAAATGTTGTAGATGACCTGCACCGCGTCGATCAGGCCGGACTTCACGGCGCGCACACCGTTCCACGGCTCCCAGCGGTTGATGCTGATGCCGACGGCCTGCACTTTGCCGCTCTTGCGCAGGTTTTCGATGGTGCGCGCGGTACGCACGTCGTCCAGCCACCGGTCTTCCCAGGTGTGGTACTGGATCAAGTCCATGGAATCGGCGCCGAGATTTTTCAGGCTTTTGTCCACGTACTCGGCGACGTATTCGGGCGGATACGATTCATCCAGAGTGAATTCGCGCCGGGAGGGCCAGCGGCGGTTTTTCGGCGGCACCTTGCTCGCCACGTACAGCTTCTTGCCGGGGTTGGCGCGCAGCGCTTGGCCCAGCAGCTCCTCGCTGTGCCCGTCGCCGTAGGCCCAGGCGGTGTCGAAAAAATTGCAGCCGAGATCGATCGCGCGTTGCAGCGCGGCCAGCGACTCGGCATCGTCGGAGCCGGTCCACCCGGCCATACCCCACATGCCATAACCGATTTCGCTGACTTGCCATCCGGTGCGGCCAAACCGCCGGGTTTTCATGCGGGATCTCCTCGTCGCTTTCGTCTGCAGGAAGCGCGCGCGGTCATTATATGTGAACTGTTGCGCGGCGCTGTGCCCGGTTGCGACGACCGGCGCCCGCGCATCGCCCCTGGCACCGGCGGGTTTGCACTGCGCTCACTCCAAGCTGGGATCGCGCAGCGGTGGCACGGCAGAAAGCGGATTCGCAGCGGATACCAGGCGAATCTGTTCCGTGATGATGGCGCGCTCCGAAGAGACCTGGGGCGCATAGCGAAGCGCATCGTTGTAGGCGGCAAGGGCTTCGTCGCGAGAGCCACGGGCCAGGGCCAGATTACCCAGCTCAATGTGCACGAAGTAGGCGCGCGGATCGAGCCGGGCCGATTTGCGGAAGAAATCTTCCGCAGCGGAAAGATCGGGTTTGTCCGCAAATGCCTTTTGCAGGCCGAGAGAATAGAAGTCGGAAGCAGTGAGTCCTTGCAGGTCGAAAGTGCCGCGGAAGACGAAGAGATTTCCGAAGCGCGCGACCGGGACGGCAGAGCGAAGACTTTCGGAATCCCAGTAAGGCTTTTTCGAGAGAAGCCAGCGGCTGGCAAAAAAGGTGCCAGTGGCGCGGGGATTTTGCAGGCGGCCGGAGTCGCGCGCAGGATCGAGCCCGACCCAATCAATGCCGCGGGCCTTCGATTCAAATCTGCCGATATCGTAATAGACGAACGGAATTTCGCCGGTGGGTTTTACATACTGGAAATAATAATTCAGCAGTTCCTTTTTTCGCTGCTCAGCGTCAAGACCTTCGTCGTTGAAAAGCAGATAAGCGCGGTTCATGCCCACGATTTCGTTGTAATACTCGTAAGGGCGAAGAACAGGAAGTGCGGAAACGGCAGCGGCGAGCAAAGCCAGGCAAACGGCGGCACGCAGGACTCTGGAGCGGCTCGCCAGCGCGGCATAGAGGGCCAATCCCGCAAAAATATAGAGCAGCACGGCGGCGGGCAAGGCATGACGCATGCCCCCATAGGTAGCGCCGCCGGCCAGCACGGAGAAAAATCCAAAGGTGACGGCGAACAGAACGAAGCATGGAACGCTCCACTGTTCGGGAAGGCGCCGCGCGAGAAAAAATGCGAGACCAAGAAGAATGAGAATGAGAAATCCGATGGGAATCTTTGCAGCAAGTATGCCCGGATAAAAGAGTTTGGTGACGCGGCCGAAGTATATGCGTCCATAAAACACGCGCGTTTCCACGCGACCTTCGACGCCGGCGCGGACGGTATCGGCAAGTCCCCAGAGATACGCGCGCGGAAGAATGTGCGCGGCCGCGAGCTCGGCAAGAAGGAAGCGGCGGGAAGGGGAATTGAGATCGCGAATTTTTTCCGCGAGAGGCCGGTTGAAAACTTCCGCTGGAGAGGAGCTCTCCGTGTAGCGGAACCCGTAATAGCCCCACAGGATAATTATGGAGGTGACGAAGAGCAGGACAAGCTTGGCGATGCGATGAGGCCGAGTATCTTTTGGCGCGACGGGCTTACGCATCAAGGCCAGGATCAAGCCGGCGAGGGCGATCAGAATCGCAAACGCTGGAGCCGAATGCTTCGTGGCGAAGGCCAGCCCGAGAGCCAGCGCGGTAAGCGCGACGTCGGACCAAGCCCAGGTGCGGAACGCGCGCCCAGCTAGAACGACCGTGGTGGCGGCCAGTAAGGAGACGGGAAGATCGGTAAGCACAAGAGGCAGGTGAGCGGCGACGGTGGGGTCGATGGCGAGAATGACGAGCACCGCAAGAGCCGGAGCGGGGCCAAAAACGAAGCGAAGCGCAAACGCCAGGGCCATAAGCAACAAGGAATTCAGCGCCCACATGGCAAGTCGAGTACGCCGCTGTACGGAGTCGTAGTCGTTGTGGAAGTACATGGCCTCGTCAACGAAGTCCCGTTCGTCGGCCTTATCGTTTATTTTCCGAAAAGGACTCAAGTGAAATCCGCCGGTGGCGCAAACGAACGCGCCAACCCAGAGTTTTACGAGCGGCGGGTGTTCGGGATTGATGCGGAAATCGCCGCGTTGTACGTAGGAGACGCCGGCGACGGTGTGGTAGTCCTCGTCCTGAGTCCAGCTATCGAGGCGAGTGGCAATGGCCGAGCGAGCCACCGCGGCGGCGATGAGCAGCACGACCAAGATAGCGAATTGACGATCACCGATGGAAAAAGCCGTGGCTGAATCCGGGCGAGCGGGATTCATAGGAAGAGTAAACTCCGTGAGAGCCGGTGAGAGCTCGAAGTTACCCTGAAGAGTGACGGAAGTTTAGCAGACGGAAGGTTATTCCTTGAGTTTTAGTTTGCCTTGGCCCTTTTGTTCTTCGAGGAAGGCTTTCAGTTCGGGCGCGACGTCCAGCAGACGAATCCACTGTTCGTAGTAGAGCGTGACCGGGAAGCGGCCGAGACCGTAAACGCTAACGCCGCCTTTTTCTCCCACGCGGAAATCGAGGGTGCCGGACTTTTTCTGGCCGGATTGTTTCTGCAACTGGGCGAGCTGGGCTTTGAGTTCTTCGTAGGTGGGTTCAGACATGGCGTCGTTCCTTTCACAAACAGCGCCCTGATTATAGTGGGATTGGCCGTTTTCCGCAGGCGTGCCGCAGGGCTTCGGAAAACTCTTGGTGGTGGACGCGGAATACCTCGGGAAGTACAGGCACGGCGCATACGACTTCGGCGTGCTCGGTGCGACGCCGAATCACCTTCCGACCGGCGGTGGTGGCAACGCCCCGCGGGCGCAGCCTGGCCCCGCACCGCCGCTGCCTTTTCCGTCGCGTGCGCTCGCAACTCCTTGAAGAATTTCTAGATACAGAGATTCAGACCCTTGCGACGCAATTGGCCCGGCTTGCATCCAAGATGCATAAGGCAAGGCCCGGGGGCAGTGTCAGGGCCAAACCAACGGCATCAAACGGCCGACGAAGCCATCGCAAAGCCGCCCATCCGCAGACGTAGCGTAGTCACTGGCTGGACAAAAGCGGGTGCGAGAATGGTAAGGCTGCCGTACCAACTCGCGAGACAATAGAACGTTAGCCCGCTGGCTAGCCTGAAAATGAACCCTTCTTATCTACCGCAACACTTGCTCTCTGTCCGTACAGGCTTGCGTTCGTTCGCAGCCTTCATTTTGCTACTCCTCTTGACCAGCGCTTCCGGTCTCGCGCAGACCCAGAAGCCCGGCTCTGTGCAAGGTAACGTCACCACCGCGCAGGACAAGACTGCGGTTGGTCTCTCCGGCATCACCGTGAAGCTGGCGACCGAGCCGCCGGACGGCAACGCGCAGAGCGCGACCTCCGACGAAGCCGGCCACTACCAGTTCGATAATCTGAAACCCGGCACCTACACCGTTTCCGCCGAGCAGCTGGGCTTCAAGCCCTTCGTGAAACAGGTGCTGGTCAAGCCCGGCCAGCCGGCCGAGGTGGATGTTCCTCTGGAGATTGAGACCGTTGCGCAAAGCATCGAGGTGAAGGAAGACACGCAAGCCATCGTGCCGGATGCGGTGACGGCGCCCACGGAAACCGTTACCCAGAACCAGATCGTGACCCTGCCGACCGCGCAGCAACATGTGCGCGAGGTGCTGCCGGTGACGCCGGGCGTGGTGCGGACGCAGGACGGCAAGCTGACCTTCAAAGGTGCCGACGAAAACCAGAGCTTGATGATCGTGAATTCGGCGCGCACCGGCGATCCGGTAACGGGAACGTTTAACGTGCCGGTGCCGACGGATGCGGTGCAGTCGTTCGCGGTGTACAAAACGCCGTACGACGCGTCGCTGGGCAGTTTTACGGGCGGATTGACGGCGCTGGAAACGCGGCCCCCGGATGGCGAGTGGAACTATCACATCCGCAACATCGTTCCTTCGGTGCTGGGCAAGAACGGCTCGATGGTGGGCCTGGCGGAAGCCAACCCGGCGCTGAGCGTAAGCGGGCCGCTGCTCCAGGGCAAACTGCTGTTCTCGGAAGTGTTTCAGTACGAAATGAAGAAGCGCACGGTGCGCGGTTTGCCGTGGCCGAACGACATCAGCAAGAAGCAGGGTTTCAACAGCTTCACCACACTGGAAGCGATTCTTTCCGAGCACCAGGTGCTGACGGTGACGCTGAATGCATTTCCGTTGCGTGAGCAGCACGCCGACATCAACGCCCTGGTGCCGCAGCCGGCCTCGAATGACCTGAATCAAAAAGGAATTTCGCTCGGCGTCTCCGACAAGTACCAGCGAGAGTCTGGCGGAATTTTCGGAATCCTCGCGCAATATACGCGCTTCGACGGCAACGCGCACGGGCAAGGCCCGGAGGACATGCTGATCACGCCGGAAGGCTGGGGCGGCAACTTTTTCAATCAGTGGTCGCGGCGTGGCAAAGAGTTGCAGATCATCCCCTCGTACCAGACCAAGGAAAAGCATTGGTTCGGGGGCAGGCATCAGATCAAGTTCGGGACGGATATTGATTACCGGTCTTACTTCGGCAGCACGGCTTCGCACCCGATCCAACTGCTGCGGCAGGACGGTACCCTGGCAGAAACGATTGATTTCCAGGCATCGCCGTTCCAGGACGCGTCGGACCTGGCGGTGACGGAGTTTGCGCAAGACCACTGGGTGATAAGCAGCCACTGGGCCGCCGACTTTGGCGCGCGGCTTTCTCATGAATCGCGCGGCTGGGGGGCGGCGCTGGCTCCCCGAATGGGCCTCGCCTATTCTCCGGGCAAGGAAAACAAGATCGTGATCCGCGCGGGCATCGGGCTTTTCTACAGCCTGTTGCCGATGCTGGCCGCGGATTTTTCCGCCAACCCGGCGCGCGAGATCACCTTGTTCGACGGGAACAGCCTGCCCCTGGGCCCGACGGTCAGCTATCCCTACGCATTTTTTGGCGCGCAGAACCCGCTGGCGGCAAATCTGCAGCCAACCCGGCCAGACACCTCGCCGCGGAACGTCACCTGGAACCTGGGCGTGGAGCGCGAACTGCGCCACAACATCCTTGGCCGGATCAACTACCTGGACAGCCACGCGACCTATCTTTATGTGGCCAACCCGGTGACCACGGCGGCGCAATCGTACATCGGCCTTTTCAGCAACGGCGCTTCGCACTACCGCGAACTGGAAACGACGGTGCACTTCACCGTCGGCGACAAGAACGAGGGCAACGTCTCCTATATCTGGAGCCGGACGCGCGGCGACCTGAACAATCTTTCCGCGGTGCTGATTCCCTTCGCGCAGCCGGTGATTCGGCCCAACGTTTACGGGAAACTGCCATCGGACCTCCCGCAGCGGGTGGTGGCCTGGGGCATTGTTTCGCTACCCAAAGGTTTCAAGTTCAGCCCGCTGGCGGACATCCACAGCGGCTATGCCTATTCCGACGTGGATGTGCTGCAGAACTATGTGGGCACGCCGAACGGCCAGCGTTTCGCAACGTATTTCTCGCTGGACGTGAAGGTGTACCGCGATTTCCGGATGCCGTTCCTCGGCTCACCCAACAAGAAGCACCACATCCGCTTGGGCTTCTACGCGCTCAACGTAACCAACCACGGAAACTTCAACGCGGTATACAACAACGTGACCGCGCCGAACTTCGGGCAGTTCGTCGGCTTCCTGGATCGCCGCGAGGGCGCGGTCATCGACTTCATCGACTGACGCCGGTCGCGTGCAGGCCCATGCCTTGCCGTGGCCAGGTTGGCGCGCCGCGCGCCTCAGACTACAATTGAGTTGGAGCGGTTCTTCGAAGCAGGTGAGAGTGCGAAAGCCGTTTGAACCGTAATGAATCTCTGGGGTGCTGCGGACAGACAGCCTGTGTGCACGGCCTGTCCCGTTGGCGCGCCTGCGAGGCAAGTCAGCACGCCGCGGCGCGCGAACGGGGCAGGAAAGCCTAATGGTTGGCTCGTGGTGCCCACCTAATTCAGAGGTTCACGGCCTAGCTCTCCACGGCCAAGCAGTCCGCTCCATTTTTGTGTTCGTGCCAGGTGCCATCGGAAATCATGCGGGTACTGTTTATCGGAGATATTGTCGGCTCGCCCGGGCGGGAAATCGTCCGGGAGCGGCTGCGCGACCTGGTTCAGACTAAACAGATCGACCTGGTGATCGCCAACGGCGAAAACTCGGCTTCGGGCTTCGGCATCACGCCGCGCATCGTGGAAGAGCTCTTGCAGGCCGGGGTAGAGGTGATCAGCGGCGGCAATCACAGCTGGGACCGGCGCGAGATCATGGAGTTCATGCCGCACGAGCCGCGCTTGTTGCGTCCGGCAAATTTTCCGGAAGGCAGCCCGGGGCAGGGCCTCTACACCGGCACCGCGAAAAACGGCGTCAAATACGCGGTGATCAATCTGCAGGGACGCGTGTTCCTGCCCGCGATTGACGATCCCTTCAAGAAAGTGGACGAGCTTCTGGCCAGCCTGTTTGCGGACGTGGGGTTCGTGCTGGTGGACATGCATGCGGAAACGACGAGCGAAAAGATTGCCCTGGGCTGGTACCTGGACGGGCGGGCGACGGCGGTGGTCGGTACGCACACCCACGTGGCCACGGCGGACGAGCGCGTCTTGCCCGAAGGCACGGCGTTCATCACCGATGTGGGGATGACCGGTCCGCATAGCGGGGTCATCGGTATGGACCGCGCGGCGATCATCAAGAAATTTCTCGATGGTTTGCCCGCACGCTTCGAAGTGGCGCAGGGCGACGTGCAGCTGAACGCGGTGCTGATCGAAACGGACGACGAAGGGCCGCGCAACGCGGCCGGGCGCCTGAAAGCGCGCAGCATCGAACGGCTGCGCCTGCGGGCGGATTGAACGGCGGGGCAGGCCGCAGCCTCGCAGCCGTTCCCGGCCGGGTGGCACGCGGGACCCGCCCTTCGCCAAGGCAAGCAACCTAAAGGCTTTAGCAGCAGTCTCATCAGACGACGGAGACAGGAGCGGACCCAGCCTTGAGCCCGGCCTTATGGAAGTTTGCCTCGCGGTGTTTCGCGTGTCTTTCGTTGACGGCGGCCCTAACCCTTGCCGCCGCCGCTGCGCGCGCGCAGGTGGATGCGGACATGGTGGCCAAGCGGCGCCTGTTTGCGCCCATTGGACCCGGACTGAAGCAGATCCGCGAAGGCGCAGACGGGAAAATCTACGTTCTGGCTTCTCCTTTCCCCGGCTTGGTGGTCTATTCGGCGGATGCCCGGCGGTTGCTGAGCATGCGCGAAGCGTCCGCGCTTTCTCCGGAAGCGTTGGCCGAGGCCAGGGCCTCCGGCGAAGTGCTGGTGCAGTTTGGCGAAGATTTCGACGTGGACGGCGACGGCAACATCTACATCGCGGATCGCGCGGCCAACAAGGTCCTGGTGTATTCGAAGGACGGGCGCAACCTGCGCTCGTTCGACGTAAACGCGCCGCTGGCGCTGGCGGTGCTTCCGGAAGGGGAAGTGGCGGTGGCTGCGCTGAACCAGCGCACGTTGGTTACGGTCTATGACCACAACGGGCGCCTGGTGCGCGAGTTTGGCGAGCCGGAAACGCTGACCGACCGGCAGGATCTGAACCGATTTCTGAATTTGGGCGAGCTGGCCAACGATGCCGCCGGGCATCTTTACTTCGGCTTCAAATATTTTCCGGAGCCCACGGTGCGCCAGTTCGACCGCTTCGGCTACGCCGGCCAGGACCTGCGCTACGCCGCCCTGGAGGCCGCGCCGGAAGCCGCGGCCGTGCGCAAGGAGATCGAACGACAAGAAAAGAAGACCGGCAGCCCGTTGTTCAAACAGGTCATGACGGCCATGGGCGTGGACCGCCAGAGCGGGGAAGTATGGATTGCCATGGGTAACACCCTGCTGCGCTTCGATAAGGAAGGAAATCGTCGCGCGATGTTTCGCATTTACACCACGAAAAACGCACGGCTGGATGCGGTAGCCATCGTGGTGGAAAAGGATCGCTTGCTGATCGGCGGAGATCCGCAGGGGATTTTTGAATTTGAGAGGCTCGACGCGGAGAAGAAGTAAAGAGGAAGTAACGAAAATTTTGCGCGTCCGGACTTTTTCCACAGCGAGCAGTATGCAAACTTTTTCTCTTTTGTAATGAATTCGCGCCCGCAGTACGACAGGAAAAATTTTTTCCTCAGCGATTCCAGCGAGTTGCACGCGATGGCGCGATACTCTGCACGAATTTGGTGCTTGTGGAAAAGTTGTGTATGCTGTGTGAACGCGGGCACGTTCTCTTCCATACTTTTTGCTTGCCCAGTTCGCTTCAATCGGCGAGAATCCCGCGCTGATTCAATGAAGCGGTTCGGCAGTCGAGGGTCAGAACAAGACGTGCGCGGGGCTCAGGGGCAGGAAATTACAAGCGCGCACGGACGGCCTTCCCGCAGCAAAGCGTAATTCAACGGAAACTGGTCTTTCCACAGGATTTACACATCTGTGGAAATAGCAAGGACTTGGCTTTTCGCTCAGATGACGACGGCAATCCAAACCAGCAAAGAGAAGGAAACCGCCAACCTCTGGGACCGGTTTCTGGAGCGCGTGAAATCCCGCGTCAGCATCAACACTTTCAACACCTGGTTTCAGCCCACCCGCTTGAATCGCAGCGAAGCCGACGTTCTGCACGTGCAGATTCCCACCACCGTGTTCCGCCAGGTGCTGACCCGCACCTACGGGGAAATCGTAAAGGCCGTGTTCCACGAACTCGGCGTGCCCAATATGCGCGTGCAGTATGTCTGCACCGAGGAAGAGCCGGTGCCGGCGGCGCCCGCCACGGCGGGCACCAAGCAGTCCAAGCTGGATTTTGAGAGCAGCGACAACCAGCTGAACGCGCGCTACACCTTTGACACCTTCGTGGTCGGCAAGTCCAACGAGTTTGCGCACGCCGCGTCGCGCGCGGTGGCCGAGCAGCCGTCGAAGGCCTACAATCCGCTGTTCCTGTATGGCGGAGTGGGCATGGGCAAGACCCACTTGATGCACGCCATCGGGCACACGATCAAGCAGCGCAACCCGGCGGCGCGGCTGTGCTACGTCAGCGCGGAAAAGTTCACCATCGAAGTGATCAACTCGCTGCGCTTCGATAAAATGTTCAGCTTCCGCGAGCGCTTCCACACCGTGGACGTGCTGCTGGTGGACGATATCCAGTTCATCGCCGGCAAGGAACGCACGCAGGAAGAGTTCTTCCACACCTTCAATGCGCTCTACGAGCAGCACAAGCAGATCGTGATTTCCTCCGACTGCCTGCCGAAGGACATCAACTCGATTGAAGAGCGGCTGCGGTCGCGCTTTGAGTGGGGCCTGATTGCCGATATTCAGCCGCCAGATCTCGAAACCAAGATCGCGATCCTGCAGAAAAAGGCGGAGAACGACCGTTTTGCGCTGCCGGACGAGGTCGCGGAGTACATCGCGCGGGCCATCAAGTCCAACGTGCGCGAACTGGAAGGCGCGTTGACCAGGCTTATGGCTTACGCCTCGCTCACCGGCGCGGCGATTTCCCTGGCCACCGCCCAGCAGGTCCTGCGCAACATCATTGCTTCGCAGGAAAAGCGGGTAACGATTGACCTGATCCAGAAGCGGGTGAGCGAGCATTTCAACCTGCGCGAGCAGGATCTGAAAGTGCGCTCCAATACCCGGGCCATCGCCTTCCCGCGGCAGGTTGCGATGTACATCGTGAAGCAGCTGACCACAGCGTCGCTGCCGGAAATCGGCCGGCAATTCGGCGGCAAGCACCACACCACGGTGCTGCATTCGATCAACAAGATCGAAGAGATGCGGCGTTCCGACAAGGAACTCAACCGCACCATCACGCGTCTGATGGACGCGCTGCAGTAGTCAAGGCCTGGTCAAGGCCTGGCTTCTCCTCCCTGAAAATTTATTCCGGCGTTCGCGTTGCGCGGATTCCCGCGCAAAAATTTTTGCCGAGGCCGCGAAGGCCGAAGAACCTGGGCGAACGATCCTGTTCCGCCGTGGAATTTCGCCCTTCGGCGCCTGTGAACATCTGGCGGACAAGTTGCGGAAAATTTGTTGAA
This sequence comes from Dongiaceae bacterium, assembly GCA_035542235.1. Classification (GTDB taxonomy): domain Bacteria; phylum Acidobacteriota; class Terriglobia; order Acidiferrales; family UBA7541; genus Acidiferrum. Next base: position 27,716 of record DATKLU010000026.1, on the reverse strand, counting down.
GCTTTCGCGCGCCGCAAGGAAAAATCATTGCGATCGGCAGAGCGGGAAAAATTTTGCGTGGGTCTGCACACGGCATGCACAGGCACGCGATCACGCAACTTTGTGACACAGCGGCCCTTAGCGCGTTCTCCACAGATTCACAGCACTCATCACAACAACAAGGCGCAAATAAGATTTTGGGGCACAGAAAAGAGCTTACTTCGTTTGTGTCTTGTGGTTTGTTGTTGGATGTGGATTGCTTCGCGGCTGTGAGCTGCGGCTGCCGCCTGGCTCGGCCAGTGGACACCATGATCCGCTCGCCGCGGTCGCGGCAGGATTCTCCACAGCTTTCCACACGCCAGAACCGCCAGATTCGCTTCGACAGGCTTTCGCCCGGCGCCGGAAACGGGTAAAGTACGGCATCAGCGGATAGCCGTCCCCGAGGAAGGCCAACATGTCTGCAACCGGAACCGCGCGCGAGGAAAGCCAAGCGATGGAATTCAGTGTAACCAAGTCGGCGCTCTTGAACGAGCTCACCACCACGCAAGGCGTTGTGGAACGCAAGACCACGATTCCGATCCTTTCGAATCTGCTGGTCGAAGCCCGCGACGGCCGCGTGACGATCACCGCGACCGACCTGGAACTCAGCGTGCGCACTTCCTGCGAAGCGAAAGTGAAAAAAGAAGGCGCCGGGACGATTCCGGCGAAGAAGCTGCTGGAGCTGGTTCGCCTGCTGCCGGAAGGGGAAATCCGCTTCAAGCTCCTGGAAAATCACTGGGTGGAGATCGTCAGCGACAAGAAGAAATACAAGCTGGTCGGCATGGCCAAGGAGAATTTTCCCGCTTTGCCGGCGATGCCGTATGTGCTGGTGAAGATTCCAGCCGGCTTGATGGAAGGGTTGATTTCGAAGACCAAGTTCGCGATTTCGCTGGAAGAATCTCGTTACACGTTGAACGGCGGTCTGCTGATCCTGAAACCGGACACGCTGGCGATGGTGGCCACCGATGGCCACCGCCTGGCGCTGGCCGAGACCGATCACAAGCTTTCCGGCCTGAATGGCGAAGTGAAGGTGCTGATTCCGAAGAAAGCCATGGACGAAGTCGAGAAACTCTCGAGCGCGGCCGGCTCCGACGCCAAGCTGGATTTCGCCAAGGACGAAAGCCACCTGTTTTTCCAGGTCGGCCATCGTCTGCTGATTTCGCGCATCCTGACTGGCCAGTTCCCGAACTACGAAGCCGTGCTGCCGCGCGACAACAACAAGAGCGTGGTGATCGAACGCGCCGAGTTGAGCGATGCCGTCAAACGCGTATCGCAATTGGCGGACCAGCGCTCGCACGCCGTCAAGCTGGCCGTTTCCAAGGAAGGCATTGAGATTTCGGCCTCCAGCCCGGAATATGGCGAGGCCAAGGAAAACATCGAGAAAGACTACAAGGGCGATCCGATTTCGATCGGCTTCAATTCCAGCTATGTGCTGGACTTTCTTGCCGCCGCCGCGGAAGGGCCGATCAGCATCGAGCTGAAGGATGAGCAGAGCGCCGGCCAGATGCGCCCGCTGGCCGACGAATCCTATCGCTACCGCTACATCATTATGCCGATGCGGATCTGAGGCCGCATCCCGCGCGAATCGAAGCCGTGAGATCACCAAATGTGACCTCGAAACAACGATCCGTTTCCGCACACAATCCCAGCAAAATCAGGCTGCAAAACGCCCGCCGGAGCCCTGTATTTCATTGAAAATAAAAACTTTAAGTCTGATTCGGCACCCGTTTTGCCCTTGAGTAAATCCGTCACTTCCGATACACTGATTGCGTTGTCGATTCGCACCGGTTTCCTCCAAATCGACACGTTCGCCAGGTGAATTTCGACTCGGTCTTTGGTTCGTGCTGGCCTGAATGGCACATCGTTCAGACCGGACGCAACTCGCTGAAAATCGCCTGGAGTTGTTCGAGCCTTCGCCGCGTCTCGCTGCGCGAGACGGGATGAAGCAGGAACCCTCCGAGTTCCGGAGCCTCCCAGCCTGGATCGCTTGCGACCAAGCTTGCTCCCGGAATCAAAGGGTAAGGAACGCGCCGCATCGCGGCTGTCCTAGGGACGCACGGAAAAATCCGCACGCACACCTTTCCTGGCTTCAGAAGAAAATCGGCGAACGCAAGCGGCTCGCGTTGTGGTCCGCAGTTTGTTGAAGCATTTGCCGCGGGTGTTCGCGCGCAAAGCGAAGCGTGACTGTTCCGGATTTGCACTGAGGGAGAACAATGGGCGATAAGGAAAACGTTGGCGGCAAGGCCCCTGGCGGCCATCAGTACGACGCGAAATCCATCAAGGTTCTGGGCGGCCTCGAAGCGGTTCGCCTGCGTCCCGCCATGTACATCGGCTCAACCAGCGAAATGGGCCTGCATCACCTCGTCTGGGAAGTTGTGGACAACTCGGTGGACGAGGCAATGGCCGGCTATGCCGACGAAATCAACGTAACGGTGCACGAAGACAATTCCGTGACCGTGCAGGACAACGGCCGCGGCATTCCGGTGGATATGCATGCGACCGAGAAGCGTCCGGCCGCGGAAGTGGTGCTGACCGTGCTGCACGCCGGCGGCAAGTTCGATAGCGACACCTACAAGGTTTCCGGCGGCTTGCATGGCGTCGGCGTATCGGTGGTCAACGCGCTTTCCGACTGGCTGGAACTGGAAATTCAGCGCGACGGCGCGGTCTGGGAGCAGAGCTACGAAAAGGGCAAGCCCACTTCCAAGCTGAAGCAAACCGGCAAGACCCGCAAGACCGGCACGAAAGTCACCTTTCATCCCGATCCATCGATTTTTGAAAAGACCGTTTTCAGCTATGACACGCTGGCTACCCGGCTGCGGGAGTATGCCTTCCTGAACAAAGGCCTGAAGATCACGCTGAACGACGAGCGCACGGAAAAGAACGCGGAATTCCGCTTTACCGGCGGCATCGCCGAATTTGTGAAGCACCTGAATCGCGGGAAAACCACGCTGCACGATTCGCCCATCTATATGGAAGGCAAGAAGGGCAACGTGGAGATGGAAATTGCCCTGCAGTACAACGATTCCTACGGCGAAAACGTCTTCGCCTTCGCCAACACCATCAACACGGTGGACGGCGGCACGCACCTTTCCGGTTTTCGTTCCGCGCTCACCCGCACCATCAACAACTTTGCGTCCAATGCCGGCATGCTGAAGGAACAGAAGGACGAAGTCAGCATCTCCGGCGACGATGTGCGCGAAGGACTGGTGGCAGTGGTGAGCGTGCGCCTGCCGCAGCCGCAGTTTGAAGGCCAGACCAAAGGCAAGCTCAACAGCGACATCAAGGGCGACGTCGAGCAACTGGTGAACGAAAAGCTTGGCGAGTGGTTCGACAAACATTCCACGGTGGCGCGGCGCATTATTTCCAAGTGCATTGACGCCGCGCGCGCCCGCGAAGCCGCGCGCAAGGCCCGCGAGCTGACGCGCCGCAAGTCCGCCATGGATTCGAGCGGCCTGCCGGGAAAGCTGGCCGATTGCCAGGAGCGCGATCCGGCGCGCTGCGAACTCTTCGTGGTCGAGGGCGAATCCGCAGGCGGCTCCGCCAAGCAGGGCCGCGACCGCAAGTACCAGGCGATCCTGCCTTTGAAAGGCAAGATCCTCAACGTGGAAAAGGCGCGTTACGACAAGATGCTGGGCCACGAGGAAATTCGCGCCATCATCACCGCGTTGGGCACGGGCATCGGCAAAGATGATTTCGATGCCGGCAAACTTCGCTACCACAAGGTTATTCTCATGACCGACGCGGACGTGGACGGTTCGCACATCCGCACCCTGCTGCTGACCTTTTTCTTCCGGCACATGAAGGAGCTCATCGACCGCGAGCACATCTACATCGCGCAGCCGCCGCTGTACCGCGTGAAGCGCGGCAAGAGCGAGCGCTACATCCGCGACGAACGCGATTTTGCGCGCGAGCTGATGAAGCGGGCCACGGAGGACCACGTGGTGAAGGGCAAGGATGGCGTTTCGCTGCAAGGCGCCGCGCTGACCACCTTCCTGCTCAACGTGCAGGACTACGAAGCCGTCGCCGCAAAGCTCGGCCGCCGGCTGAAGGAGCCGCGCCTGGTGGAAGTCCTGGCCGAGAGCGGCCTCGACAAGAAAGCCGACTTCGAGGAAAAGAAGCCGGTCGAAAAGCTCTTGAAAGAGATCGAAAAGCTGAAGCTCAAGGCCGAAGCGGAAGTCGGCTTCGACGAAGAGCACAGTTTGTACGAAATCCAGATCGGCGCGCCCATCAACCAGAAGATCGGCTGGGCGCTGGCCGCGTCGCCGGACTACAAGCGGCTGCGCGCGCTCGCCAAGCAGCTCGAAGAGCTCAACAAGCCGCCGTTCACGGTGGTTCGCGATGGCGAGAAGAGCTCGGACAAGACCGTCAAGGAAAAGGCCGGCGACGTGCTGGCCTTCGTTATGGAAGACGCCAAGCGCGACTTCACGATTACCCGTTTCAAGGGTCTCGGCGAAATGAATCCGGCGCAGCTCTGGGAAACCACCATGAACGCCGAAACCCGCACGCTGCTCAAGGTGCGCCTGGAAGACGTGGTGGAAGCGGAAAAAATCTTCACCACGCTGATGGGCGAAAACGTGGAAGACCGCCGCAAGTTCATCGAGGAGAACGCCCTCGACGTCGTGAACCTGGATATCTGACCGGCTGGCGATGCTCTACCAGTTGGGATGGACGACTTTGCCGGGGCTGCGCGGATTGAGCGTGAGCGAATTTCGCGCCACGCCGACCGATGCTCCCGATAACCAGCGGGGCGTGGCCGTGGAATTCGCGGATGAAGCGCGGCGCGACTCGTTCCTGCAGGCCGCCGAAACGGAGTTTGCGGCGCGGCGCTTCAGCAACGCCGCCGACGCCTTCGACACCGTCAAGGCCTGGGTCTTGCAGTACACCGAAACTTTGTAGTGCAGGGCTCAGGCCCTGCCGGCCGCTTCACCGCGGCGCTGTGCATGTCAACAAACTGAGGGAACATGGCGGACGAACAGACACAATCGATTCTGGTACCGGTGGACATTGAAGCGGAAATGCGCAAGTCGTATCTCGACTACGCCATGTCCGTGATCATCGGGCGCGCGCTGCCCGACGTGCGCGACGGACTCAAGCCCGTGCACCGCCGCATTCTTTTCGGCATGTACGAGCTGGGCCTGACGTCCACCCGCCCTTACCGCAAGTGCGCCAAGATCGTCGGCGAAGTCCTCGGCAAGTATCACCCGCACGGTGACTCGCCGGTGTACGACGCGCTGGTTCGCATGGCGCAGGACTTCAACATGCGCTACCCGCTGGTGGACGGCCAGGGCAACTTCGGCTCCGTGGACGGCGACATGCCCGCGGCCATGCGTTACACGGAAGCCCGCCTCTCGAAAATTTCCGAAGAACTTCTTGCGGACATCGAAAAGGAAACGGTCGATTTCGTCCCCAACTTCGACGAAACGGAAAAGGAACCGACCGTGCTTCCCACGCGGGTTCCGAATCTTCTGGTCAACGGCGCCAGCGGTATCGCTGTCGGCATGGCCACCAACATCCCGCCGCACAATCTGCGCGAAGTGGTTGACGCGGCGGTGCTGCTCATCGAAAAGCCGGAAACCACGCTCAAGGAGATTCTCAAGATTGTCCCCGGCCCCGATTTTCCGACCGCAGGCTACATCGCCGGGCGCGAAGGCATCGAAGCCGCTTACCGGTCCGGGCGCGGCAGCTTCACCATGCGCGCGAAAGCCGCCATCGAGGATGCCGGCAAGGACCGCGAAAATATCGTCATTACGGAAATTCCGTACCAGGTCAATAAGGCGCGCCTGATCGAGCGCATCGCCGACCTCGTCCAAAACAAAAAAATCGAAGGCATCAGCGACGTGCGCGACGAAAGCGACCGCGAAGGCATGCGCATCGTGATCGAGCTGAAGCGCGGCGAAGAATCCCAGCTCATCCTCAACAATCTCTACAAGCACACCCAGATGCAGGAATCGTTCGGCATGATCCTGCTGGCCATCGTCGGCGGGCAGCCGCGCGAGATGGGCCTGATCGAGATCATCCGGCTGTTCATCGAGCACCGCCGCGACGTGGTTCTCCGCCGCACCCGCTTTGAACTGCGCAAGGCGCGCGAACGCGAGCATATCCTCACCGGCTACCAGGTCGCGCTCGATCATCTGGATACCGTGATCCGCATCATCCGCGGATCGGCCAGCCGCGCCGAAGCCAAGGAAAACCTGCTCAAGTTTTTCTCCGAGCAGGACGTCACGATCCAGGAAGGCGGCAAGTCCAGAAAGATCGAGGGTGTGAAGCTGGACGGCCGCAAGTACAAGCTCGGCGGCATCGAAGGCGAAACCGCGCGCGCCGCCAGCGGCGGCCTCACCCCGGTCCAGGTGGACGCCATCCTCGAGTTGCAGCTGCACCGCCTTACGCAACTCTCCGTGGATGAAATTCTCAAGGAACTCAAGGCCATCCGCGAGCGCATCGCCGAACTGGAAGAGATTCTCGCCAGCGAAAAGAAGCTCAAGTCCGTCATCATCGCCGAGCTGCGTGAAGTCCAGAAGACCTACGGCGACGACCGCCGCACCCAGATCGTGGACAAGGTAGATGAGATCAAGCTGGAAGATCTCATCGCCGATACGGAAATGCTCATCACCGTGAGCCACGCCGGCTACATCAAGCGCACCCCGACCGAGACCTATCGTCACCAATCGCGCGGCGGCAAGGGCCGCATCGGCGCCAAGACCAAGGAAGAAGACTTTGTCGAGCACCTCTTCGTGGCTTCGGCGCACAGCTACATTTTGCTCTTTACCTCCAAGGGCCGCGTGTACTGGCTGAAGGTTTACGAAATTCCCGAAGCTGCGGCGGCCACGCGCGGCAAGGCCATCAACAGCCTGGTTAAGCTGCAGGAGGACGAGAAGCTGACGGCCTTGGTTGCGGCGCGCGACCTGGAAGCCGCCGACAAGTTCGTTTTCATGGCCACCAAGAACGGCACCGTAAAGAAATCCGCGCTGACCGAATTCTCCAATCCGCGCTCCACCGGCATCATCGCCATCAACCTGGAAGCCAAGGACGAACTCATCGGCGCCAAGCTGACCGACGGCAAGCAGATGATCTTCCTGGCCAGTCACGAGGGCCAAGCCATCTTGTTCCGCGAGACGGAAGTGCGCGCCATGGGCCGCAACGCCGGCGGCGTGAACGGAATGGACCTCGACAAGGAAGACTACGTGGTCTCCATGGACGCGGTGCAGCCGGACTTCGAGATCATCAAAAAGGAACACAAGGCCGAATCGCAAAACCTGGAAGAGCTCGAAAACGAGCACATCAAGGATTCGCTCACGACGCTGATGCTCACCGTGGCGGAAAAGGGCTATGGCAAGCGCACCGCGCTGGCGGAATACCGCATCACCTCGCGCGGCGGCAAGGGCGTGACCAACATGAAGACCACCGACCGCAACGGCTCCGTGGTGGCCACGCTGCAGGTTACCGAAGAGTCCGACGTGATGATCATCACCGAGCATGGCAAGGTCATTCGCGTGCACGCCAACGAAATTCGCGAAGCCGGCCGCTCCACGCAGGGTGTGCGACTGCTGAAGCTCGATGACGACGACTCTGTGGCCGCCGCCGCCGTCCTGCAGGAAGAAAACGGCGACGAAAAGAAGTAGCCGAAGGCTCAGGGCACTACTCCGCACTTCGGCACGGCATGGCTCCGGCCCATGCGCCGGTGTGACGCAATGTGGCGTCTTCGCGCAGGATTCCGCACCGCCATTCTTTGCAACATCGTCCGCGCGTCCGGTGCTACAATCCCGCCGCCATGAAAATCATTCGCCGTGCCTTCGCGTTCGCCCTTTTGCTCGCAGCCCCGCTACTCCTCGTCTCCGCCATGGGCAAGGCAAAACCTGTGTCCGCAAAACGTTTTCGCGCTTTCGTTGGCAACTACACCACCAAGACCGAGAGCCGGGGAATCTACCGGTTTGATTTCGATTCGGAAACCGGCAAAATGTCCGGCCTCGCCGTGGCCGGCGAAAGCAAGGATCCTTCCTGGGTGCTCCTGCACCCCAGCGGGAAATTCCTCTACGCCGCCAACGAGCACGGCAAGGACAGCACCATCAGCGCGTTTTCCGTGGACGCCGCTTCCGGCAACCTCACTCCGCTCAATGAACTCCCCGCTCTCGGCGCCGACCCCTGCCACCTGGCCTTCGACCGCACCGGAAAGTTTCTGCTCACCGCCAACTACACCAGCGGAAATGTAGCCGTCTTCCCGTTGCAGCCCGACGGCCGCCTGGGCGAACACACCGCAGTCGTCACCGACCAGGGCCAGGTCGGACCCAACAGCAAGCGCCAGGACGGTCCGCATGCGCACTGGATCGGCACTTCACCCGACAACAGGTTCGTTTATGTTGCCGACCTCGGCCTCGATGCCGTGATCGTGTACCGCTTCGACGACACCAGGGGCACACTCACCGCCACTGGCTCCACGGCCGCCAAACCCGGCTCCGGGCCGCGACACATCGCCTGGTCGCGCGATGCGCAATTCATGTACGTGCTCGGCGAGCTGTCTTCCGACGTCAGCGTCTTCGCCAACGTCCATGGCACGTTCCAATCGCTGCAAACGGTTTATGCCCTTCCCGGCAAACCGGCGGACCATCCCGGCCGCAATGACGCCGCCGAAATCGCACTGCACCCCAGCGGAAAATTTCTCTATTCCTCGAATCGCGGCCACGATTCCATCGCAGTGTTCGCGGTCGACGGCAAGTCCGGCAAGCTGACATACGTGGAAGACGTTCTGACCGGCGGCAAAGAGCCGCGCAACTTCGCCATTGATCCCACCGGCAAGTTTCTTCTCGCCGAAAATCAAAACAGCAACACCATCGTCGAATTTCGCATCAATCAGGCGACCGGCAAGCTCACACCGACCGGCGAAACCCTCAACACCATTTCGCCCATCTGCCTGGTATTCCAGCCGCTCGACTGAGGTGCCGGATGGACCGCTGGGCCGCCGCGGAGTTGCGCCTCCATGGCCCGTACCGTGGCGCTTCCCCCCGGCGTCCAACTGTTCTAGAATCCCGCTTCTTTTGTGTTCAAGGAGACGTTCATGTCCGCTTCGTCCAGGTGGAAGTCTGTTGCGCTCGTCCTGCTCTTGGCAATCGTTTGCGTTTTTTCCGCGCCGGCCATTTTCGCCGATGGCGAAACACAACCTGGCCGCGACCCTAAGCAGCCGGTGGACGAGGCTTACACCGCAAAGATCAAGAAATACACCACCGAGCCCTTCTTCACTTCGCCGCTCGTCAACTATCTTCCGGCCTCCAAAACCGTTCCTACGCCCGAGGCCGTGCTCGGCGACGTCGCCGGCGCGCCCGGCATCCTTCCCTACGCCGAGGACGTGTACAAGTACATGCGCATGCTGGAGAAAGCCAGCCCGCGCGTGAAGGTGTTCACCATCGGTACCACGGAGGAAGGCCGCGAGATGATCGCCGTCGCGGTCTCGTCAGAGGCGAATCTCAAGCGCGCGGAAGAGAATCGCGCACTGCTCGCCAAGCTCTCCGATCCGCGTTCCCTGCAGCTAAATGACGCTGAAGCCGACAAGATCGTGGCCCAGGCCGTCCCTGTCTACTACATCACGGGCACCATTCACTCGCCGGAAACCGGGGCGCCCACGGCGCTGATGGAGCTCGCCTACCGCCTGGCCGTGGACGAGAGTCCGTACGTCAAGGAAATCCGCGACGGGGTCATCACCCTGATCACGCCGGTTGTGGAAGTGGACGGGCGCGACCGCATGGTGGACATCTACAAATGGCATCTGTCGCACCCCGGCTCCTACTATCCAAACCTCGCGTATTGGGGGAAATACGTGGCACACGACAACAATCGCGATGCCATGGGCGTCACCCTGAAACTCACGGAAAACGTGCTGAACACCTATGTCCACTGGAATGCCCAGGTGCTGCACGACCTGCACGAGTCCGTGCCCTACCTTTACGACAACACGCTCGGCGACGGTCCTTACAACGCGTGGATTGACCCCATCCTGGCCGACGAGTGGAACATGATCAGCGGGCGCAACGTCGCGGACATGACCAAATTCGGCATGCCGGGCGTCTTCGGCCACGGTGACTTCGACACCTGGTCCCCCGGCTATCTCATGTTCATCGCCGCGCTGCACAACGGCATCAGCCGCCTCTATGAAACCTTTGGCAACGGCGGCGCCGACACCGAGGAGCGCACGCTCGATCCCTACGAATACGGCCGCACCTGGTACAAGCAGAATCCGCCGCTGCCCAAGGCCTTGTGGTCGCAGCGCAACAACAACAACTACGAGCAGACCGGCTTGCTCGTCTCGCTCCACTACTTCAACGAAAACAAGCGCTTGTTCCTGAAAAATTTCTATCTCAAGGCCAAGCGCTCCGTACAAAAGCCCTCCGCCGAGGGTCCGGCGGGCTACGTTCTGCCTGCCGACGAAAAGCGCTCCACGCTGCAAGCCGAACTGCTGCGCGTGCTCGCAAAGCAAAAGGTGGAAATCTCGCGCATCACGGCGCCGGTCACCATCGCGCTGCCCGCGAAGAAAAAGCCCGCGAAGCCGGGAGAGTCCGGGAAGAAAGAGGAGAGTAAGGACGCCAAACCGGAAGCCACGTCACGTACCTTTCCCGCCGGCAGCTACGTCATTCGCATGGACCAGCCCTATTCCCGCATCGCCGATGCCCTCCTCGATCATCAATACTGGAGCCCGGACGATCCGCAGAAGACGCCTTACGACGATACCGGCTGGACGTTTGGCGAACTCTATGGCGTGCAGGTGGAGCGCGTCACGGATAACAAATTGCTCGAAGCGCCGATGGAACGTGTCCCGGAGGTTCGCGTGCCGGGCGGAGTCACCGGCGAAGGCGCAGTTTTCGCCATCGAAAATCACGCCGAGCCGGCCATTGCGTCCCTGCGCTACCGCCTGAAAGACGCCGACATCCAGGTCTCCGAAGAAGCGTTCGACGCCGCCGGCAAGAAATTCGCCGCCGGAACCATCCTCTTCAAGGGCGATCGCGCGCAGCTGGATTCCGCCGCGAAAGACCTCGGCCTGCAATTTACCGCGCTCGCCGCTGCGCCCGCCTCCAAGACCCATCCGCTGCGCGCGCCGCGCATCCTGATGCTGCACACCTGGCTCAGCACCCAAACCGAGGGCTGGTGGCGCCTGGCGTTCGACAAGCTGGGCGTTCCCTACGAATATGCCAGCACCCAGACCCTCGCGGGCATTCCCGATTTGCGGGACAAGTACGACGTCATCCTGTTCCCGCCTATCGGCTGGGGAGGTTCGCTCAACAACCTGATCAACGGCTTGCCCACCAGCTGGGGCAACGCGCTGCCCTGGATGAACACGCCGGAAACGCCGAACCTTGTCGGCAAGAATGACTCCACCCCTGATATGCGCCCTGGTCTTGGCTGGGATGGCGTCGCCCGCCTGCAGAAATTTGTGCGCGATGGCGGCGTTCTGCTCACCGTCATGGACACCGCCAACTTCGCGTCCGCCATCGGGATGACCACCGGCGTCAACTCCGCCGGCGACCCCAAGATCAACATCGTCGGCGCGGTGGTTGGCACCCAAGTGGTCGATGGCGCGAGCCCCATCGCCTACGGCTACTCCGGCAAAGTCCCGGCTTATTGCGACAATGGCCCGGTCTTCTCGCTGAGCAGTATCGTTGGCGCGCGGCGTGGCCGCCGCCTCGGCCCGGAACTCGGCGCGCGTCCCACCGGCCGCGGCAGCAAGGACGATCCTGACTTTGCGGTGGGCCGTCCCAGCACGGAAATCCCGGATCAGCCGGAAACCGAGACCTGGCAAAACCCGGCCGTGCTGGATGAACAGCGCCGCAACAACTTGCGCGTCATTCCGCCCAGCCAGAGGGCCCGCGTGGTCTTGCGCTATGCCGATAACAAGGACCTGCTGATTTCCGGTCTGGTCGAAGGCGGCAACGAAATCGCCCAGCATCCCGCCGTGGTGGACACCACTTTCGGCAAAGGCCACGTGGTGATGTTTTCCATCAACCCCGTGTGGCGGGGCGAGACCCTGGGCACGTACTCCCTGGTACTCAACACCGTGCTCAACTATGACAACCTGAACGCCGGTCGCAAGGACGATGAAAACTAGTAACCGGGCGCGTTAGACCACGCCAGCGATCCAACCGGCCGGGCGCCGCCTGCGCGGAGGCCCGGCCTTTTGCTTCCCTTGCCAATTGCCGGGTTTGGAGTACAATCCCCGCCATTATGGCCAAGAAAAAGCGCAAGCCGGCCCGCAAGAGCAGGAAATCTCACGCAAATCTGCAAGGCAAACTTCCGAAACAGGCGGTCACTCTCGCCGTGGTTCTTCGCCCGCGGGACGGTCAGGAGATGCTGCTGGAAGCGGAGTTGCGCGCGCTCATTGGCCCCACCCGCAAGGAAGAAGGCTGCATCCGTTACGACCTGCACCGCAGTTGTGAAGGGCCGGCCGCATTCCTGCTTCACGAAATTTGGGAATCCCGCGAACACCACACCGCCCACACCAAGACCGACCATTTCCTGCGTTGGAACGCCCGCAAAGACGCACTCCTGACCTCCCGCGAAGCCGCCTTCTGGAAGCAAATCGCCTAGAGTATTCGTTCAGCGAAGCGATTGCGGATTTGCCGCCAGGTCCGGAGCATCCGATGTGGTTTGTCCCGCGGCTCATCAAGCCGATTTGCTCATGCGGATGACCGGCAGTTTTTCGCCGTTACGCAGCGGCACTTCGATTCGCTCCACCGTCTGGTAGCCGCGCGCCAGATAGAGCGGAACGCCGGTCAGCGTGGCTCCCATCTCGAAGCGCGTGAAGCCCGCCGCGCGTGCCGCGCTTTCGCAAGCCGCAAGAATCAGTGTCCCCAGCCCGCGCCGTGCCCAGTCCGGGTGAATGAAGAACGCCCGAATCTTCGCTGCATCCACTGCCGGATCCAGCAGATTGTTTTCCCGCACCGGCGCGTGGTCGCTGCCAAAAAGCGTGCGGCGTTTGCTCCATCCGCCGCAGCCTGCCAGCACCGTCGGTCCTCTCGCTCCGCCGCTTGCATCCTGCGCTTCCGCCACGAAATACGTACCGTCCTCCACCAGCTGGGTATCCAGCCCCAGCACTGTCCCCAGCGCTCCCTCGATCTGTGCCGGCGTGTAGTCGTCCTTCTGCAGCACGCGCACCGAAATTTCGATCAGGGTGTGCAGCGCGGGAATATCGGCGGCAGTGGCCAGCCGCAGTTGAAAGGGAGAAATTTCCGGCGTGGGTCGCATCCCGCAAAATCCTATCGCCAATCGCGGCGGCGAACTAGTGTTGCGGAGGAGGAATGTAGTAGCCGGGCCGCGTGGTGACCTTCATGCCCTTGGCTTTTTCCGGCACCAGCGAAACAGCGATGTGGTGATAACCGAAATCGCGATCCTCTTCGGGACGCGGCTCGGGCGTGTAACTCATGACGTATTGCGAGTGCAGTTCGCCGCCGATTTCGTCGATGGCCGATTCGATGGAGCGGCCCTTGAACGTGGAATAGTACGCGCCGCCGGTTGCCGCCGCGCCAACGTCCAGAGAGTGCTTGGTCGCCTGCGACTTGCTTTGTTCCACCAGCACCTGTGCCAGCGCCAAAAGGTCGATGCCCGCGTTGGTGCCGGAGGTGGTCGGAACCGTGCCCGGCGGGGGAGGCACGCCATTGATACCGGGCGGCGTGGGCGAAACCGGCGCGTTATCGCGCGGCTTGGCTTGCAGCTCGGCCCGCGTGGTAGAAAGCCCCACGGCGAAAATCGTGATGTTCTCCTGCTGCGCGCGACGCAGCACTTCGCCGAGCATGGTCTCGCTGCCGGAATCCAGCGCCTCGGCAATCACCAGCAGCACCCGCCGCCCCGGCATGGGGTTTTCTTTCGTTCCGCGCCGCCGCCCGCTCAGCAGCTCCACGCCCTCGGACATCGCGTCGAACAAGCGCGTGCCGGCCTCGCGCGTCTGCAGGCCGGCCAGCGCACTTTCAATGTCGTCGTGGCTTCGCGTGAACCCGCGCAGCCGCGTCACTGTTTCATCGAAGCCGATGACCGCGGCTTCCGCCTCCGGTCCCATCACCTGCTCGGTGACGAGAATCCCCGCCTTGCGCACCTGCGGCAGCATGGGATCAATGCGCGTGCTGGTTTCGACGACCACGACCAGCGAAATGGGGTCGCCGCCGACGTCAAAGTGCGTGATCTTTTGCGGCACGCCGTTGTCGGTCAGCACAAAGTCCTGCTGCTCCAGGTTGTGCACCATCGCGCCCTTGCGGTCGCGCACCGTCACCGGAGCATTCACCAATGTGACACGCGCGGTCAACTTGGCCAGCGCTTCGGGCGGTGTAGCTTGGATAGGCGTCCCGGGCGGCGGCGTCATCGGACCTTCCGGCGCCTGTGCCCGCGAGGCACTCGCTCCGCAAAGTGCGGCAAACAAGAGCAGCGATAGTCTTCCGCGGCGCAAGGTAGTGGACAATGTGACTGCCGGCTCCGGTTTACGGCGTCTGCACGAGTGTACTCAATTCGACGCACCTTTCCGCGGCGGCGTTGCCGCGCCAGCGGTCGCTACTTAGAATAAAAGTTCGTGCCTGTGTATCTGTTTTGCGTGGGTCAGGAGAGCAAGCATGTCCGCCAAGCCAGCCAAGCTGAAGCCGCTGCACGCGCCCAAAGCGCCGCATGAAAACGCGGAGTTTCTGGAAAGCACGCCGGCGCGGCCGCTGCGCATCCTGGCGGAATATCTGTATCCGCTCACCAAGCTGAAGCGCGAGGGCATCGGCGACACGATCGTGCTCTTCGGCTCCGCGCGCATCCCTTCACGCGAGGACGCCCTGAAACGCGTAGAGCGCGCCCGGGCGAAAAAGCCGGGGAAAAGCGCCAAGGCCAAAGCCGCGCACCGCGCCGAATTGACCTCCGCGAAAAACGCGCTGGAAATGTCCCGCTATTACGAGGAAGCCCGCGCGCTGTCGCATAAAATCACCACCTGGGCCATGTCGCTCGGCCCGCGGCCGCGGCGTTTCGTGATTTGCTCCGGCGGCGGCCCCGGTATCATGGAAGCGGCCAACCGCGGCGCCTACGAAGCCGGCGGAAAATCCATCGGCCTCTCCATCGAGTTGCCGCACGAGCAGTTCGCGAATCCCTATATCACGCCGGAACTCAGCTTCAATTTCCATTACTTCTTCATGCGCAAATTATGGTTCGCGCAAATCGCCAAGGCACTGATCGTTTTTCCCGGTGGCTTTGGCACCCTGGATGAACTGTGGGAGATGATGACCCTCTCGCAGACCGGCAAACTGCCCAAGAACAACCTGATCCTGATTTACGGCCGCAAGTATTGGGACGACGTGATGAACCTCAAGGAGATGGTGCGCTGGGGCACCATCAACGAAAGCGAATTCAAGCAGGTGCAGTTTGCGGACAACGTGGACGACGCATTTGAGGTGATCCGCACCGGCCTGGAGAAGTACCACATGGAAGTGGACCCGTTCCTTCAGGCGTACTGAACGCAATTTGCCCGAGCCTCCGGCAACTCCTCAAAACGCCTGTGTTTATGAGGGTTTTCCGGCACCGCAACCTTTTGCTCCTTGCCGGGTTTCATGACTGTGGTCAGGGAGGCGAAAATGAGATTTCTGGCGAAATTAGGCGCGGCGAAAAAGATGCTTCTGGCGACGGCGCTGATGGGAGGCTTCCTGGCCTTCTTTGGCGCCAGCAATGCCGCGGCAGGCCCGCGCGTGTTTTTCGGCGTAGGCATTGGCGGCCCGGTTGTGGCGCGCGGATATTATGCGCCGCCCCCGCCCCCGCCGTATTACTACCGGCCCGCGTATCCGGTCTACGGCTACTACGCCGGCCCTCGCTACTATCACCGCTACTGGGATGCCCGCTACCGCTGCTGGCGCTATTACCGTTAAAAGCAGGCGCTCGCTCGCGCAAGAATCCGGGAATAAAAAAGAGCCCCGTGCATCCACGGGGCTCTTTTTGTGTCTTCCAGCTTGTGGCGAAAAATCCGCTCAAGCCGGCGGCTTAGTGCGTTTCCGAAGCCGGAACCAGCGCATCGGAAAACACCGCCTCAAAACGCCGCTTTTCATCCTGGTCGTGCAACATCACGATCGGCACCACCCGCAAATACTGTTTGCACGAGTGGCACTGCGTCACTTCGCCCTGCAGGTCCTGTAAAAAGCCATCGGTAAAACGGTAGAGAGTACGCTCGCGCCGCGCATTTTTCTGGTCACGCTGGCCGCAGTGGGGACACCGGAATTCAACTTTGTCCTGCTGCGGATCGCGGTCCAGAGCTGCCCAGCCGGTGCGGCGCACCCCGATGGTCTCGGGATTGTGCCGTTGCATGGAAAGCCCTCCTTGGATCCACGTCCTTGTTAGAGAGGATGCGCGAGAGGGCAAAAGAGTCACAAACAGTTGTAGATAGCTCAAAACAAGGCGGTTGTGACCTTCGCTCGGACCCGTAGTGACCCTGGAATCGCCAATTTCACCGCTGGGAACTCAATTCCCGCGCCGGTGTCCAAAGGGTTGAGGACGCGCGCACCTCACATCCCTGCGAGCGCTGCGCCGGCAACTGCATGGCAACCTGCAGCGGCCGGCGCGGCAAATCCCGAGAAAGACTCGCGGGCAATCTTGAGGAGGTGTGTGATGTCCGACCAAGGACACAAGGCCGAAGTGTGCGCGGGCGCATTGAGCGGCTGCCTGGTGGATGGCGACGGCGAAACACAGGCGCGCGAACGGAAGATCAAGCGCCGCGCGCTGGGAATTTCCGTGGTACTGCAAACGGTGGGGCTCGCGGTACTGGTCATTGCGCCGCTGCTGGCCAAGCAGCCGGAGTTGGTGGTGCGCAACGCCATGCCGATTCCGCCCTATGGCCGGCCGCGTCCGGCGCAGACTCCTGCTACGGCCCCGGCCCACCCGATTCCAGACACTCATCACGTGTGCGTCTTCTGCCCGGACCGGCCGGTCCGGCCCATCGTTCCCGGTACGGAGCCGATTGGGACGACCATGACCACGCCGGACACGCCTCCAGGTGGTATCGGCGAGCCGACAGGATACTCGGACACCGCGAGCAACCTCAGCACGCAAGTGCAGCCTCCACCACCGCAGCAGCAGACCAGGCGGGTGCATGAATCGAAAATTGATCCGGCCATGCTCGTGAATCGCGTGGAGCCGGTCTATCCGCCGCTGGCAAGGCAGCTGCGGCGCGGCGGCACAGTCGAACTGCACGCGCTGATTGCGGCCGATGGCACCATTCAATCGCTGCAAGTCGTGAGCGGCGACCCGCTGCTGGCAAAGTCCGCGCTGGACGCGGTCTGGCAGTGGCGCTACAAACCGACGCTGCTCAACGGTCAAGCCGTGGAGGTGGACACCTACATCACGGTGATCTACACGGTTCAGTAGTTGCGCCGCTTTCACAAAACTCGGCAAGGGCCCGCACCAGCTGCGTCGGCCCTTTCGTATTCACGGTTTTCCGCCGCCGGCTAGAAGTGGAAGACGAAGCCGGTGGATAGGCGCACGTTGTTCTGGTTCTGTGCGCCGAAGCCGAATTCGTTGAAACGCGTGAGCAGATAGTTCACTTCAATCGGCCGGAAGGAAAAGCGGCGCGAGAGTTTCAGGTCCAGGCCGCCGCCGGCGGCAAGCGCGAACGAACTGTTGGTGGACGAAAAGCCCAGGCCGCTGCCGCCGCTCAGGTGCGCGCCGCCCAGCAGAATTTGCGCAAAAGGCGTGACTCGCGGAATGCGGCGAAACGAGAGGCGCGGGCCAAAGAGATACGTGGACATGGTGCCGTCCACGCCGGAGCCGAGCACGTTGCTGGCGTGATAGCCGCCAAAGTCCGCGACGGCGCTGACCCAGCGATTGCCGTTGACCACAAACTCCGCATTGCCGCCGTGCAGATTGAATCCGTAGGTGTCTGCGGTGGACGGCGTTTCGCGCACATAGGAATATCCGGCGAACAAATCGAAGCGCGGAAGGCTCTGGGCCCTCGCACCCGGCGCCCCAAACAACGACACAAGCGCCAGCAGGCAGGCTGTTTTCAGGCACACCAAGACTGCAAGCTTCCAAACGGAAACGTTCATAACTCCTCCAGGGATCTGTTGATTCGCGAGCGCGCGCCAGAGCGGATTCGCGTGCGCGGCGCCCCAGGCAGGCGGGCGACCAGGCGCGATATTCGGTTGTTCGAGAGAAAAGATGCGAGCCATGCGCCAAGTGTTGTCGGCCCAAGCGCCGCAAGAACGGGTTTTTACAATGCTTGATGGAGTGGAGGCGCGGCCCGGATTGCGGCCAGGACTGGAGTTAGAGCAGCGGTTCGCCGGAATGGCGGGCAATCGCTTCGCGTGCGGCGTCGCGCAGGCGGACAACTTCGTGCCAGTCGGAAGAATCGTCGGCGCTGCGCTGCGGCACAAGCGGCGGCGAAAGGGTGATGGTCACGGAAGAGGGACGCGGCAGGATGGTGCCATCGCGCAGAAATTTGCGGGTGCCGGCAAGCGAAACCGGCACGATCGGCGCGCCGGTGACCACCGCCGCGTTGAACGCACCGAGCTGAAACGGGCGCACACCATCTTCCGGCACGAACGTGCCTTCCGGAAAAACGAAGACGGATTCGCCGCTGCGCAGCATCGCTTCCATCTGTTCGATAGCGTCGCGGCGCGAGTTGGCATCGGCCCGTACAAACGAAAGATGCCCCATCTTGCGCAGGAAGGTGCCGATGAAGGGCATCTTGTGGACTTCACTCTTGGCCACGAAGCGGTAGGGGACGCCGAGGCCGCTCATCAGCGGCAGCACATCGAAAAAGCTGGTGTGGTTGGACGCGTACACTTTCGCGCCGGGCGTGTTCATGTACTCCTTGCCAACCACGCGCACTCGCACGCCGGCAAGGAAGAACAGGACCTTCAGGGCCGCGGAGGTGTAGCGACCCGCCGCGCGGTGATCGCGGAATAACAAAACCCCGCCGCAGGTGGGAATGATCCACGCAACAAAAACAACGATGAAGTACACGCCGTAGATCACTTCCAGTCCGCGGCGGATCGCGGACCAGACCGATTGGCCGGCATTTTTCAGCGTCCCGGAAGCGCCGAGCCGCGCGATTTGTACCCACGCGGGCGGCTTCTTGACGCTCAGCGTTCCCGCAACGTACAGCTGGCGAGTCTCTTCGCGGCGCAGCTTGCCGCTGGATGTTTTCGGAATGCTGCCGGGAGGAATCAGCTCGACGCGGTCCGGAGGGAGCCCCAGGCCTTGCGCCACTTCCTGCGTGACGGCGGCCGCGATGGCGGAGCGCTTTGCCGGGTCGCTCTCGCGCGCTTCCGCCACGACCACAAGCTTCTCCGTGCCCGTGCTTTCGTCTTTCAGGCCGAACGCCACGATGCAGCCTTTGCGCACTCCTTCGGCTCGGCCCGCCAACTCTTCCACTTCGTGCGGATAAAGATTGCGGCCACCCTTGATGATGATGTCCTTCACCCGGCCGGTGACGAAAATTTCGCCGTCGGCGGAGTAGGCGCGGTCGCCCGTGTTGACCCAGGGAAATTCGCTGCCATCCCCCACGCCCAAAGGAAACAATTTCTCCGTGGCGGCGGGATTGTTGAAGTAGCCGCTCGTGGCCGAAGGTCCGCGAAACCACAGATAGCCTTCGCTGCGTTCCGGAAGTTCCTGGCCCTGTTCATCAACGATGCGCACTTCATGTCGCGGCACCGGCTTTCCCGAAGAAACGAACGCGATGCCGTTCTTGGCCGCACTCGCGGGAATCGCGCGGCCTTGCGCGGTAAACGCCTCGCGTTCCACAAAGTCCACGCGCGGCCCGCGCCCGGGCGGGGGAAACGTCACGGCCAGCGAAGCTTCCGCCAGTCCATAAACGGGGAGTTGCGCTTCGCGGCGAAATCCATAGGCGGAAAAGCGCTCCGCAAAACGCTCGAGCGTCTCCGGATTGACCGGCTCGGCGCCGTTCAGCGCGGCGCGCCAGCAGCTGAGGTCCACGCCGGTAATGTCCTTATCGGCAATCTTGCGCACGCAAAGCTCGTAGGCAAAATTGGGAGCGGCGGCGATGGTGCCGCGATGCCGGTGAACGGCTTGCAGCCAGCGCTCCGGCCGCGTGAGAAAGGCCAGCGGCGACATCACCACGAGGGGCGTTCCCTGATGCAGCAGCGTAAGCCACGCGCCGATCAGGCCCATATCGTGATAGAGCGGCAGCCAGCTGATGCCGGTGTCCTCTGAGGTCAGCTGCACGGCCTCGCTGATGGAGCGGATATTGGCGAGAAGATTGGCGTGTGTGAGGGTGACGCCTTTGGGATCACCGGTGGAGCCCGAGGTGTATTGCAGCAGCGCGACGTCGCTGCCTTTGCGCACCCGCGCGCCGGAAAGGTGTGCCGGCAACGCGCCGGGAGCGGGCGGCGGCGCCTTTTCCGCGGCTTCCAGCAGTTTTTCCGCGTCCACCACGCTCTCCAGCGATCGCACCCGCGGCTTCAGCAGTTTGGCCACCGCTTCCGCACGGCGAAACGTGAGCAACAGGCACACGCCCGCGTTGTTGAGGATCGCGGATTGCCGCGCGGCGTACTCTTCGATGCGGTCCGCGCGGAACGGCGGATAAATGGGAACTGGAACGGCACCGGCAAGAAGAATGCCCGCATAGCAGACGAAGAATGCGCGCGAAGATGGCAGCATCAGCGAGACGCGTCCGCCGGGAGGGACGCCGCGGCGCGCGAGTTCCGCGGCGCAGGTCTGAGCCGCGGCGTAGAGTTCCGCGAACGTCAGGGTTAAAACCTTTTCGCCGCCCTCGGAGTCTTCGGTGATGTGCAGGTGCATGCGCGCTGCATCGTGTTGTGCGCGGTAGCGCAACACTTCGTTGAGCGTCTGCGCGGCAAGAACGCCTTCGCCTTCCACGGCGCGATGCAAGCGTTGCACGGCGGCGGAAGCCCGGAGCGCCGAAATGGGCGCCTCCCGTTCCGCGGACGATGCTTCCGGAGCGGCCAGCACCGCGTTGGCCAACTCGTCCGGCGTATTCAGCTCGGCCGCGACGCGGTCCGGCAGCCGCACGCCAAATGCGGCTTCCAATCGGGCGAGCAGTTCCACCCGCTCGAGACTGCCCAAGCCTAACTCGCGATCCAGATGCGAAGCAGGGCCCAGCATCGGCAGGGCGCCTTCGCTCCCGAGCTCCTGCAGCATCGCGCGCAGCACATCCAGCACGCGTTCGCGCGCGGCCGCGCGGTCAAGTTGGGTGCTGGGTGTGGCCACGAAACTCCGCAGGCTGGGCTCGGCGAGAGGCTATCACGCGTTCTCGCGGAATTGCTATCGGCGCGCGCTTACGCTTTGGCAGTGTTGTAACCGCGCGGCAGCAGCGTGGTGGAGAGATCGACGCCCGTCAGATCGGCGCCGGAAAGATCGGTCTCACGAAGGATGGTCACGCCCATATCGGCGCCGGTGAACTTCGCGCCGTTGACGTTGGAGCCGCGGAAATTGGCGTTGCGCAGCAAAGCGCCCTGGAAATTGGTGTTGGACAGGTCGCAGCGGAAAAATTCCACGCCGCTGGCCTGCGCGCCTTCCAGATTCGCGCCCGGCAGCGTGGCCTCGGTCAGGTCGGTGTTGCGCAGGTCGGCTTTGCGCAGGTTGGCGCCGGAAAGATCGGCGATGGTGAGCTTGGCTTTGCGCAGGTCGGCGCCTTCCAGGTTGGCGTCGCGCAACAAAGCGCCGCTGAGATTGGTTCCCGTCAGATCGGCGAAGCTGAGATTTGCGCCGGAAAGATCGGCCCGGGTTCCACCCTCCTTGCCAGCAAAAAAGAGGTCGTGGGCACGGAGAATTTCGTCCACGCGCTTGCCGTTGTGCTGAATGCTCTTGAGCTTGCGAAGTCCCATAATTCGTGTGCTTTCTCGGATTTGCCGGAGTTTTCCGGCGCTTTTAGTGTACCGGAAGCGGGCACGCCGTGAAACCCGGCCAGGGAGTTTCGGCCTTCCATCGAGGGAGTACACTTTGGGGGAGTACACTAGATTCAGACTGGAATCCCGGAGCCTGTTTGACTTGCGGATACGCCGGATGGACCTGAGCAGCTGGTTGCGCGCGGTTGCGGCGGCAATGCTGATGGTGTGCGCGCTGACGGCGGTTGGCCCGGCTGGGGCCCAGGGCTCGGCCCAGGATGACGAGATTGTGGCTTCGCTGACTGGCGGGCGGGTGATCGTCCACGCAATCGGGAAAGAGGTGGCAACGTTCGTGGCCATCGATGAGCCCGTGGAACCGGGGGCCGCGCCGCCGCGCGTGATCAACGTTGATGCCACCCACGTCGCGGTGATTTTTGGCGCCTCGGAATGGCGCGTGCCCGCCGATCCCAAGCCGATCCGCCTGGACAAGACCGATGCACGAATCGGCGGCGCCGCGGACCCGCGCTACCGCGAGACCTATGTGGAGGCCGAGCCGGACCTGGAGCGCATTGGCGTGGCCTTTCTGGAAAAGGTGTCTCCGCTGGCGGCCAAACTCCATCACAAAGTGGACTTTCCCGCCGAGCAACCGCTCGTGGAACTGGTGGTGATCGGCTTCGGCCCCGGCGACTACGGCCCGGAAGTGTGGACCGTCGAGTACCGGATGGCGCAATCGGAGGTATCGTCGCGCGGCGACTTTTGGCAGACGCGCGTACTTCGGCCGCGCTTCACGCAGGTCTATCCGCCGGACAAGAAGGCTCCGCACAAGATGGTCGAGGTGTGCTATCCCGAGAGCTGCAAAGGGCCGACGCTGCAGCAATTGATCGAAGGCAACGAACCGACGCTGGGCAAGCTGGCGGCCAGCGACGCCAAGATGGCCAAGTCCGTGGATTTTATTTCCAGGGGCCAGGCCCAGAAAGCGGAAGTCCAGGCCTCCATGGACTTCTTGCGCGCCGCGATTCCCCTGATCTATCCCGGCAAAAAATTCGTGATGGGCAGCATGCAAGCGCAGCGCGGATTCGATTGGATCGTGCCGCCTGATGAGCCGGTCGAGCGTGCCAAAGACGAAAAACCGGATAAGGATCGGCCGCCGGAGGCGCCAACGCTGCGCAAGCGGGTGACCCCGAATCCCCCTCAGCCACAATAAGCAGGCACAGTAGACTGGGCTACTCCAGGTCCGCGTGACCCCGGGCTTAGACCGATTCCTTGCTTGGTTGTTGGATGATTTCGGCTCGTAGTCTAATCGCGGGCCGACCGGGCCTTGCCGGCTCCGCCGCCAATATCGTTGCGATAGTGCATTCCCTCAAAGCGGATCTTACCGGCGGCGGCATAGGCGGCGGCCAATGCCTGGTCCAGCGTTGCAGCGTAAGAGGTTACGCCAAGCACGCGACCGCCGCTGGTGACGATCACATCGCCCTGCTTGCGCGTCCCCGCATGCAGTATCTTCACACCGGAATTCTCGCCGATAGAGGTTAGGCCGGAAATGATGCGCCCCGCTTCGAATCGGCCCGGATACCCGCCGGAAGCAATCACGATGCACGCGCTGGCCCCTGCTTTCCACTTCCACGCTTCCGGTTCAAAGCGCCGCGTGGCCAGGTTGGCGAGCGCCTCGGCCAGGTCGAAATCCGTGCGCGCGAGAATCGCCTGAGTCTCAGGGTCGCCCAGACGGCAATTGTATTCGAGCACCTTCGGCCCGTCTTTGGTCAGCATGATCCCGATGTACAGGAAGCCCTGGTAACGGATGCCGTCTGCCACCAGCCCGCGCAGCGTGGGCTGCACGATGCTCTTTTCAATTTGCGCCTGCAGCGCGGCGGGCATCAGATCGTCCACGGAGTACGCGCCCATGCCGCCGGTATTGGGTCCGCGATTGCCATCAAAGGCGCGCTTGTGATCGCGGGTGGGTGGAAGGATGGCGTACCTCTCCCCGTCGGTAACCAGAATCACCGAAAGTTCTTCGCCTTCGAGCGTTTCCTCCATCATCAGGCGCTTGCCGCCCGCGCCGAATTCCTGAATCAACATGGCCCGGGTGATAAAGTCGCGTGCTTCGTTGGCATCCTGCGCAAGCAGCACGCCTTTGCCGGCGCACAGGCCGTCGGCCTTGACAACCACCGGGTAACGCACCGTGCCCAGCGCGGCGTAGGCCTCTTCCGGCGCGGCAAATTCTCCATACAGCTCCGCGGTGGGAATGGCGTGGCGCTCCAGAAAATGTTTGCTGAAGGTCTTGCTTCCTTCGAGCTGCGCGGCGATCTGCGACGGGCCAACCACTGAGAGATTGCGCGCACGCAGGGCGTCGGCCACGCCGCTTACCAGCGGCAACTCCGGCCCAATGACCGTGAGGTCCGGCCGCAGCTTTTCCGCGATGGCCAGGATGCCATCCACGTCCCCGGATTCGACCGGGAGGCAGGTGGCGTCCTCGGCGATGCCGCCGTTGCCTGGCGCACACCAGACACGTTCGACGCGCGGGCTTTCGCGCAGTTTCCAGACTAGCGCGTGCTCGCGCCCGCCCCCTCCGATGACCAGAATTTTCATGAAATGCGCAGTGCCCCTGAAGCTTCTTGCAGAAAACCTGCCGCTTCGACGATAGACGCGGCCTTGCCGTGTGTCAATTGCACTCCCGCTGCGCACACCGCTCGACCTCTTTCGCCGTGCGCGGTCTCCGGCACAATTGACGCCGTGTGGCGTTGCCTCTACGATGCAGACTCCACGCGACTTCGTTTGATGCGTCCATGAAACCCGCATGAAAAAGCCTGCGCGCAGAAAGGCGCCGAGTTTTGCCGGCGCCTCGCAGCGGCCCGCCGCGGAGCGTTCGTACGGGTTGCTGCGCTTGCAACTGTGTTTCTTCCTTTCCGGCGCGGCCGGACTGGTTGATCAGGTCGTCTGGACCAAGCTCCTGGCGCAGCTTTTCGGGAATACGGCACAAGCCATTGCCATCGTGGTGGCTGTGTTCATGGGCGGACTGGCTCTGGGCAGCGCCTGGTACGCACGGTGGAGTCGAGCCAAGTCCCGGCGCGCCGGTGTGGTGCTTTATGCCTGGCTCGAGTGCGCCATTGCGGCCGCGGTCCTCTTCTCGTTCGCCGGCATTGCGATCGTCCGGCAATTTTATTTCGCGGCGTACCCGCACATTGCGTGGCCCGGCGCACTGGCGGCTCTGCGCATTCTTGCCGCAGCGATCGTGCTGCTCCTGCCCACCGTGCTGATGGGCGCGACGTTTCCCGCGCTGGTCGCGGCAGTGGCGCAGGTGCCTTCGCAACTCGGCGCACGTGCCGCCCGCTTCTACGCGGTGAACACTTTGGGCGCCGTCGCAGGCACTTTGCTTGCAGGCTTCTGGTGGATCCCGGCGTTCGGGCTGCGCGCCTCCCTGATTCTCGCGGCCCTGCTGAATCTCAGTGCCGCCATTCTTGCGCAGCAGGTGGCGCGCCGGCCGCAATTCGCAGACGAGCCCTCCGACGCGCCCGACGCCTCCGCGGTTCGCGAAATTTCTCCGCGGGCCGCGCTCTCGCCGCCAACCCGGCTCTATTTGTTTTGTTTTGCCGCCGTCGGCGCCACGGCCATCGCTTACGAGCTTGCCTGGACCCGCCTTCTGGCCACACCGCTCGGCAGTTCTACCTATGCGTTCAGCTTGATGCTGGCGGCGTTTCTGCTGGGCCTTGCGGCGGGAAGCGCCCTCTTCGCGGTCTGGATTCGCCGCCGCCCTGCCACCGCCGGCCTTTTCGGGGCCACGCAAATCGCCATTGCCGGCGCGGCGTTGCTCTCCCTGCTGCTCTACAACCGCATCCCTGATATTTTTCTCGCCTTGCTGCGCGGTTTCGGAAGCGATTTCCACGCTCTGCTCTTCGCGCAAGCGCTCGCCTGCGCCCTGGCGCTGCTGCCGCTCACCATTCTCTTTGGTTTCAACTTCCCCTCGGTGCTGGCACTGCTGCGCGCGGAAGCGGCGGGAACACCGGAGAACTTGGCCACCGGCGGCGCGGCAGGAAGCATCGGCCGCGCATTCGCCGCCAACACTCTGGGTGGCATTTTTGCGGCGCTTTGTGTGGGATTCCTGCTGCTGCGCGCGATTGGGAGCTTCCGGCTGGTGGCCTGCGCCGCGTTGCTGAACCTGGGGCTGGGCGTGTGGCTTCTTTTCTCCGCCAGGCAATTGCGCTGGAAGTCGGCGGCTTCGGTGGCCGTCCTTCTTGCCGGACTGATTTGGGCCGTATCTTCCGCGCAAGCATTTCGCAAGGGCGCGGCTGCGTTCGCTGTCGTGCTCTATGGCGGCTATCACAGCGAGGCTCTCTCCGCACAGGAAATGGCCGATACGGAAGACGTAGTTTTTTTCAAGGATGGCGCCAACGCCTCCATCGCCGTCACGCGCGCGGAAGACTATGTCGCGCTGAAAACCAACGGCAAAGTGGACGCCAGCAATCTCGACTCCGGCACCCAGTTATTGCTCGGCGATCTCGGAGCCGTGTTTCATCCGCACCCGCGCAATGTGCTGATCATCGGCTTTGGCGGCGGCATGACCGCCTCGGCTGTCGCACGCTTTCCCGAAGTCGAACGCATTGATTGCGTGGAAATCGAGCCGGCCGTTCTTCAAGCCGCCCCGCAACTCGCGCGGCTCAATCGCGGCGTCCTCTCCGACCCGCGCCTGCGCCTGCACTTCGACGACGCGCGCAACTTTCTGCAAACCACGCCTGCGAAATACGATCTGATCATTTCCGAGCCCTCGAATCCCTGGATCGCGGGCATCGCTTCGCTCTACACCCGTGAATTCTTCGCCATCGCAAGGGCCCATCTTGCCGACGGCGGAGCGCTGGTGCAGTGGGTGCAGGCCTACGGCCTCACCTTCGAGGATCTGGCCACCATCGCTTCCGCCCTTCGCGAGAGCTTTCCCGATACGTCTCTGTGGCGCAGCACTGGACGCGATTTCCTCTTTCTGGCGCAGGCCAGCCACAAGCAGCCCGAGAATTTCGATCGCTCCCGCGCGCTGTGGAACAACGCGGCGTTGCGCGCGGATTTCGCGACGCTCCACCTGCACCAACCGGAAGGCTGGCCGGCATTCTTTCGGCTCGGGCCGGACGGTGTGGCGCAACTTGCCGCCCATGCGCAGCCAAACACTGACGACCGTACGCTCCTTGAGTACACCGCGCCACGGCACATTCGCGATGAGTCGCTGACGACCCAGCTGGCCGCCTCGTTGGCTTCGCTAGAGACTTCACCTCTTCCGCCCGGCCTCGAACCACGCGAGCGAGACGCTGCTGCCCTGGCCGCCGCAGAAGCTTCCATCGAGTTCGATCCGCCGCGGACCGCGCGATACCTGGCGCTGGTGCCGGATCGCAGCGCCGAGGTCGAAGTGTCGGTACTCAGGGCCCGCATCGCGATCGCGGAAAAGCGATATGCAGAGGCGATTCAGGAGCTTTCGACACCCGATTTAGCTAACCAAAATTCAGCAGTTTACTGGTTATCTGCGGCGCAGCGCGAGAGCGGTGCTCTGTCCCAAGCGCAAGCCACGCTCGCGCCACTCCTGCTGGCTCAGCCTGACGACGAGCGCATTTTGCAGTTGCAATCGGGTATCGCTGCCGACCGGAAGGATTGGCCCGCCGCAATCGCCGCTCAGACCAGGCTTACAACCCAGCAACCGGAGTCATCTGCCGCGGCGTGCAGGCTTGGCGATCTGTTTATGCGGTCGGCCAATTTCAGTGCCGCCGAGCCTCCTCTGGCAAAAGGCATCGAGCTGGATCGCTACTCATTCTTGTGCCATCGCGATTTGGGCGAGCTCTACCGCGCCACGGGTCGCTTGGCAGATGCCGCACGTGAGCTGCGCTGGGTCGTCCGCTATTTTCCGGAAGGCGATCCGAAGACCTACGTGTCCCTGGCGCTCGC
>DATKLU010000025.1:0-18969 GCA_035542235.1 Dongiaceae bacterium | reverse complement strand
CAAGAAACGGCACTTCCAGCTCGCATCGGAGAAAATTGGATTTCGTTCCACGTGAAACACTGTTCCGTGTCTTTCCGTACGTCGCGGCGGGGAATCTCGCGTGATTTCGATCTCCGGCCATCCCGACCAACAGCTTTGTCTGGCGGCCGACCAAAATGACCAATAACTATCTATATTTTCAACTATTTACGACAACACTTGTGCGGCATTTGGCGGCGCACCGACGCAACGCTCGATACTCGCCGAGAGAACTCCAGATTCACGCGGACTGCGCGTCTCGTTTGCCGAGAAGTAGGAAGCGCTGAAGTGATTTGGGCACGGGAGTTGGATCAGCCCACGACCAGCCGGCGATACTCCTGATCTCCTCCACATCGCGGCCACCGACCCACAGCAAGGCCTGCTGGGCGCCAACCTGCGGCGACCCGGCCCAATTCAGAAAGCCGGAGAACTCGCCCAGCGCCCGGGAACAAACCACATCCAACGGCGCAACTTCCTCGGTCAACTCCTCGAAGCGGCTGACCAGGACCCGCGTGTCGCTAAGTCCAAGCTCTCGAACCACTTCCGCAAGGAACGTGGCCTTCTTCACGTTCGATTCAATCAGGAAAAGCTGCAGCTCCGGCCGAAGGATCTTCAGGGGAAGACCCGGAAAACCGCCGCCGGAGCCAACGTCGGCCAGCCGACAGTTTTCCACAGGCAGGAGGGAAGCGCCGAACATGGACTCACAGAAGTGACGATATAGTATCTCCAGGGGATCGCGAATCGCGGTGAGGTTTACCTTGTCGTTCCAGGCCAGCAATATCCTTGTATATTGTTGAATTTGCTGTACTTGCCTGTCATTTAGAACTAAGGCAAATTCGCCAGCCGCGCGCTGTATGGCCTTCTCGGAAATCGCCGTAGCACCGCTTGTTGTCATAAGAGTTACTATTCCTGCCCCTCTGCCGTGGATCCTGTGGATTCCCGCACGGAATTTTCATGTCCGTAAACTATTGATTGCAAATCACTTGTATTGCCATTGCCCGATCCTAGAAAGCGTGCGCCGGCAAGGCCTGCGACCAAATCCAAAACCGTATGCCAGACCACTACCGGTAAAAGGCTATCGTACGCGATTCGCGTCCAGGCGAAACACGTTCCGAGCACCCCCGTTCCGATTGCGCCACCTCGCCCCTGGTAGATGTGGGCGATCCCGAACAATAGCGCCGTCAGCAACGCCACCAGCCATGGCGCCAGACCGGCCTTGAGCAGCGCGGCCATTGCAAAGCCGCGAAACAGAAACTCTTCGCAGACGCCGGCGGTCACGCAGAGCAGGGCGAACAGCGCAAACTCGCTTCGCGAGTGAGGAAAGATGCGCGACGCCAGATTGCGCATTTTCGCCACCCCGGGGTGCTGCAGCGAGCCCATACGCTTTAGATTCAGCCAGTGCAACACGGCAATCAGCGCCGCCCCGCCGGCGGTGACCAACAGTAGGCCAGGCGAAAAATCCTGCCGCAATCCGAGCTCGAACGAGGTGATGCCCCGCGCCGTGGCGCGCCAATACGCGATTGCCGCGAGCGGCCATTGCCAAGCCATCGCCGAGAGATACAGTTTCGCGCGATCGCGCGGAGTAACCTGCGCCATGGCCAGCAAACGGCGGATGCGTCGCAAGCCTCGCCAGGGAAGCAGGACGCCAAGAAGCAGGAACAGCAGACAGAAGTCCCAGGGCATTGCCGGAAACATGGATGAAACTGATAAGAGCACGCGGTGCCGGCAAACGCAAACCCGGCTCGAGCCAGGCTCATGGCACAGGCACGCAGGATGCAGCGATGCGCCATGCGCCGCGCAACACTCCCGGCGCATCCATCGTAGAGCAAATTGCTCGTTTTAATGAGGCTTCGCGAGAGAATCGGTCGTCTGGAGAAAAAATGGGCGAGACAGTGCGACTCACAGAGATGGCCAAGGCTGCCGGCTGCGCGGCCAAACTTGCCGCGGGTACTCTCGACGCGGTGCTGCGCCGATTGCCGCGGCAAAACGATGCCAATGTGCTGGTGGGATTCGAAACCAGCGACGACGCCGGCGTGTATCGCATTGACGAGCGGACGGCGCTGGTGCAGACCGCGGATTTTTTCACCCCGATCGTGGACGACCCGGAGGTGTTCGGCGCGATTGCCGCTTCGAATGCGCTTAGCGATGTCTACGCCATGGGCGGCCGGCCGATTTGCTCACTGTCGCTCGTCGGCTTTCCGGAGAAAGGCGATCCGGCGCTGCTGGAAAAAATCATGCGCGGCGGACTTGCCAAGATGAGCGAAGCGCAGTGCAGCGTGCTGGGCGGGCACTCGATTCGCAATGAAGACGTTTTGTTCGGTTACGCGGTGACCGGCATCATCGATCCGCAGAAAATTTGGCGAAATGTCGGCGCGCATACCGGCGACACGCTGTTATTCACAAAACCGCTGGGCACGGGAGTGATCTCCACGGCGCTGAAGCGCTCGCAGGCCACGCCGGAATCCATCGCCGCGGCGATACGCGCTATGACCACGCTGAACCGCGCCGCGGCGGACGCGCTGCGTGAGGTGGAAGCGCTCCCGGGATTTTCCGGTGCGATTCACGCCGTGACCGACGTCACGGGTTTCAGCCTGCTCGGCCACGCGCGCGAAATGGCGCTCGGCAACCCGCAGCAGGGAATTTCCGGGTCGTCGTTTGAGCTCGATCACGCGGCGTTTTCGTTTTTGCCCGGCGCGGTGGAAGCAGCCCGCGCCGGATTTCTGCCTGGGGGTGCAAAGACCAATCGCGAGTTCATCGGCGATTGCGCGGAGTTTGCGCCGGGCGTCGCGCAGGAATATCGCGATCTGCTTTTCGATCCGCAAACCTCGGGCGGGCTGCTCATCGCCGTCGCTCCCGCTGCCGCGGAGGCCGCGCTCGCGTCACTTGTAAGGCACGGCAGCGAAGCTCGCCAGGTTGGCCGGGTCCTGGCAAAACAATCCCCGCTGCTGTACGTGCGATAATCGCAAGCCGCAACCGCGAATATGGACACCATCACACATGGCATTGCAGGCGCACTGATCGGCAAGGCAGTCTTCGGCGGCGACAACATGTTCCCGACGAAGCCCATGAGCAAAGCTCGGATCACCACCTGGGCCTTGATGCTCGGCGCAATTTTTCCGGACAGCGACACCTTGCGGGACATCTTCTCGCACAACGAGCTTCTGATGATCACCTGGCATCGCAGCCTGACCCACTCGATTCTGTTGCTGCCGCTCTTCGCTCTGGGCCTGGCCGCGTTGACCCGATGGGTGGCGACGAAATTCCGCTGGGAGGCGCCGTCGTTCGCGTTTCTCACCGCCATTTACGCGGTCGGAATCGCCAGCCACATTCTGCTGGACCTGGTGACCACGTTCGGCACCATGATCTGGTCGCCGCTGAATTATGCGCGGCCCGCGTGGGACTTGCTGTTCATAGTGGACGTGACCTTCACCGCGATCTTGCTGGTTCCGCAACTGCTCGCCTGGGAGTACGCCGATAAAAAGCAGGCGCGCATGCGCGGCGTGCTGCTGTGGCTGCTGTTTTCGCTGCTGACGTTCGGGGTCGGGGTGCTGGGGCAGATGATCGGCGCTCCGATTTCAACGGCGGCACTGGCGGTGGCGGTGATGATTTTCTCGCTGCTGTGCATATTCCCCGCGCTGCGCGGCTGGGGCGTGGGCGTGAAGCTTGCCACGTGGAATCGCGGCGGGCTGGCGCTGGCCTGCGTGTACCTCGCGCTCACCGTCGTCGCGCACCACCGGGCGCTCGAGCGGGTGCAACGTTTCGTAACGTTCCAGGGAATCCAGCCGCAGAGCATTGGCGCGCTGCCGTTTCCTCCATCCTTGCTCGCCTGGGACGGACTGATCCGCACCGCGCGCGGCGTGTACGAACTGCGAATGGATTTGAGCCAGCCCTCGGGAATTCCGGCCAGCGCGGAAGAGGCAGCAGCGGCTGCGCAGACCCCGCTCACCTATCGCTACTACCCGGATGCGCCGGCGAATCACTACATCGAGTTAGCCCGGCAACTTCCCGAGGTGCAGAGAGTGCTGTGGTTCGATCGTTTTCCCGTAACCAGATTCCGCAAGATCAATGGCCAAGCGGTGGTGGAAATTCTGGACATGCGATTTCCCTCGTTGCGCGCCGATAAAGCGTCGTCCTTTACGTACCAGGTGCGCTTTGATTCCAACGAGAAAGTGCTCGAACAGGGCTGGGTGAAGTGAGCCGCGGGGCCCTGATTTCCAGTAGAATTTCACGGCGATGCGACCTGCTCTGATCGTTCACGGCGGTGCCTGGGACATTCCTGACGATGCAGTGCCCGCTTGCAAGGAGGGCTGCCGCAGCGCGCTGGCCGCAGGCTGGAACGTGCTGGCCAGCGGCGGCTCCGCGCTGGACGCGGTGGAAGCCGCAATCATCGTGCTGGAAGACGATCCGGTATTCGACGCAGGTTACGGGTCGCATCTCAACGCCGACGGCAAAGTGGAATGCGACGCGATCGTGATGGACGGCGGCAGCTTGCGCGCGGGCGCGGCGGCCGGTCTGCAACGCCTGAAAAATCCGATTCGCCTGGCCCGGAAAATCCTGGAAAACGCGCCGCACATGATGCTCATCGCGGAGGGCGCGGAACGATTCGCAAAGCAATCCGGTCTGGAATTGTGCAAACCGGAAGAACTCGTCAGCGAAGCCGAATGGGCCGCGTACTTGCGCTGCAGCAAGGACGAGCATGCCGCCGAACACCATCGCGGCCACGAGCAAGGCACGGTCGGCGCGGTGGCGATCGATTCGGAAGGGCGGCTTTTTGCCGCCACCTCCACCGGGGGCACCTGCTGCAAACTTCCCGGCCGGGTTGGTGATTCGCCGCTCATCGGCTGCGGATGTTACGCCGACGCGGAATGCGGCGGCGTCTCCTGCACCGGCTACGGCGAAGCCATCATGAAAATCGTAATGGCCAAGACCGCCGCCGATTTTCTGCGCACGGAGACGCCCGCACGCGCCGCGCAAAACGCGGTAAGCCTGCTCGCCGCACGCGGGAAAGGCACCGGCGGATTGATCCTGCTGGACCGCCAAGGTATGCCCGGCCTGGCCTTCAACACGCCGCGCATGGCCCACGGCTACGTCGCTGCGGACGGCCTCTTTTTTACTTCCGTCTGAGCCGGCCGGCGCGGCTTAGCGGTTAACCGAACATTCACACACGCGTCTCTTCCCGGTCAGATTTCTTCTGCACACTCTCACCATCGGGGTCGGTCTTCATGATGCCGCGTAACTGCGCGTAACTCCGCTTGCCCGAGCGGCAATTCGCGAAAGACCCGCCAGCCTTGGAGGAATGATCTGATGTCAGTCCGCAGCCGCAGTTGGGGTGTGTTCACGGGCGTTTTCCTTGCCCTTCTTGTTGTCTTTGCACCGGCACTGCCCGGCCAGTCCACGCAGAGCGCGTTTCTTGGGCAGGTGCAGGATTCCAGCAAAGCCGCCGTCGCCGGAGCGGAAGTACGCATCACCAATGTGGAAGAAGGGGTGACGCGCAGCGTCGAAACCGACGCCAACGGTAACTACTACGCGCCGGATTTCAAGCCCGGCCGCTACAAGATTGAGGTAGTTAAGGCCGGCTTCCGCACTGAGGTAGCCACGGACGTGCCGCTCGCCGCGCGCCAGGAACTCCGCGAGGATTTCACGCTAACCATCGGAGAGGTCACGCAGACGGTGGAAGTGCAAGACACTTCGGCCGGCGCCATCAACACGGAAACCCCAGCCATCAGCGGCAGCCTCGACGCGCAGAGCGTGATCGATCTTCCCGCGAACTATCGCGCCGGCGGCAGCACCAGCCCGCTGAAACTCGTGCAGGCACTGCCCGGGGTGCAACCGGACAGCAGCGGCAAATATTCGGTGCAGGGCGGACTCCCCTTTATGTCGGAAACCTCGGTGGACGGCATCTCGACGCAGAACGTTTCCAACAACAATCCGCTTTCCGATGCCTGGCCCTCCGCGGAGTCGATCACCGAGCTGCGAGTGGACGGTGTGGGCAACAATGCGGAGTTCGGTCAACCCGGCGCGATCACTTCGGTCACCAAGAGCGGCACCAACGATCTGCATGGCGGACTGTTCTGGTATCACCAGAACCGCGCGTTGGACGCCACGGCCTACGGGCAGCTCGACAAGCCGCAGAAGATCGGGAATGACTTTGGCATTACCGCCGGCGGGCCGGTGTGGCTGCCGCATCTGTATAACGGCCGCAACAAAAGCTTTTTCTTCGCGACCTACGAAGGCTTCCGCTTTCCGTTGCAGGAAAGCATCCAGAACACGGTGCCGACCCAGGCGATGCGCGATGGCGATTTCTCCAACGTCTACTCCACCGTCAACAACAACCTGGTGAAGATTGCGCCGCTCAAGGATCCTTACACCGGCGGTTCCTACGGTTACACTCTGCCGAGCGTGAGCAGCATCGCTTCCAAGTTCCTGGCGCTCTATCCCCTGCCGAACGTCGGCGACCCCAATATTTTCACTGGCCAGACCAATTACATCGCCAACGCCGACAACAGCTACAACTCCAACCAGTTCGACATCCGCGGCGACCAGTATTTCGGGCAGAAGTGGCAGATCATGGGCCGCTTCAGTTGGAAAAACATCAGCCAGGCGCAGCCGACGATCCTGCTGCTGCCCTCGAGCCAGTACGTCGATCAGTACCGCATGCTGGCGACTTCCGTGACCTACAACTTCAAGCCGAATCTGGCCAACGAGTTCCGCTTTGGATTCACCCGCAACAACAGCGGCAATACCAACCCGTTTGACGGAAAAGCATTCGTGCAGACGCTCGGCTTGACGGGTATCGCCAACAACAACCTGTACTTCAACGGCCTCACCGAGCTGGATTTCAATAACGTCACGTCGCTCGGTGTGGACCGGCTTTCGTCCATCAACAAGTCCAACGTTTACCAGTACACGGACAACCTGCGCTGGACGCACGGCCGGCACTCGTTCAAATTCGGCGGGGACATCCGGCATATTCAGGCCATCTCGCCGCTGGGCTTCAATGGCGCGGATAACTACGGCACCTACACCTTCAGCGAAGCCCTGTTCACCGGCTACGACGTGGCCGATTTCGAGCTGGGCATTCCTTCCACGTCTTTCTACGACACGGTTTCCCAGGACAATGACGGCGTGTCCACGTATTACAACTTCTATGCCCAGGACACGTTTCAGGCGACTTCCCGGCTGACCCTATCGCTCGGCCTGCGCTACGAATATCACCCGGGCTATCAGGACCAGGGCAAGAACATCGGCAATTTCAATCCGGAAATTCCGGGTTCCGGCGAGGTCGTGTATCCGGACGGCGGGGCCAACCTGCTGAACCCCGGTTTCCTGGCCAATTTCAACGCCTGCCCGCTCGGCAGCAAGACCGGCCCCGAGGTCAACGGCGTGCCGTGCACGCCGGTGCTTTCTGCGAGCCAGGCCGGTTTGCCGAACTCTCTGCGCACCGCGGACAAACTGCGCTTCATGCCGCGCCTCGGCATCGCGTATCGCCCGTTCAATAACGATCGCACCGCGATTCGCGCGGGCATCGGCGCCTATAACGTGACCACACTGGGCAGAATTTTCTATTCCTTGACCGGCACCCTGCAGGCGGGCACGCAATCCTTCAACAACGTGCAGACGCCAACCGGTCCGGAGTACGCGTGGCCGGATTACAGCGCGGGCGGCAGCGGCTATGGAGCGCCGCAATACGGCACGGACTACTTCGGCACCGCGAACGACATCCACTTCCACGATCCGTATGCCACGCAGTGGTCGGTTTCCGTGGACCACGAACTCGGAGCGGGGGTCGCGCTGCGCGCCTCGTACATCGGCATGCGGGTAAATCACCTGGTATGGGCGCCGTCCTACAACGACATGACCTACTCCAGCACGACGACTGCGCTGGACCCCACGCGCCTGATCACCGACCGGCCGTTCCCCAACTGGGGCATCATCAACAACCGCGCCAGCAGCGCCAATTCGATGTACAACGCGTTCCAGTTGGAAGCCAATCGCCGCTTCCGCAACGGCCTGTCCTTCAACTCCACCTACACGCTGGCGAAGAACATGGCCGACAACCAGGCGCACCAGCAGAGCTTCGCGGACGAGAACGGCGGTTCGCGCGCGACCTACTACTTCGACCGCAGCCTCGATTACGGTCCGGTATACGGCACGCGGCGGCACCGCTGGATCACCACCGCGCTGTATGACCTGCCCTTCGGCCGCGGCCGCACCTTCGGCAAGAACGTGAACAAGGCCGTGGACACGGTGTTCGGCGGCTGGCGCTTGAGCAACATCTTCCTGATCCAGAGCGGTGCATTCATCACGCCCTATTTCGATGGCGGCGATCCTTCCGGCACGGGCTCCGGCATCATTGACGGCCGCGATCAGTATCCGGACCGGGTTGGCGGCTGGGTGCCATCCAACCAGAATGCCAACAACTGGATCGACGCCAACGCCTTCGTCTGCCCGGGCATCGCGGGCTGGACGCCGGGCTCGGCCTGCCCGATCGGCACCAACAGCACCAACCTCGCTCCCATCGGCCGCTTCGGCAACTCGCGGCCCGGTTCGATCACCGGACCGGGGATGGTCAACCTTTCCAGCGGACTTTCGAAAGAGTTCCTGTTTACCGAACGGCTGCGCCTGAAGGCCGGCGCCACGTTCACCAACGTGCTGAACCACGCCAATCTTGCCGACCCGAACCTCGATATCACCAGCGGCGGATTCGGGCAGATCTCCTCCGCGCGCGGCGCCGACTTCGGCGGCTATCGCACGGGCCAGGTGTTCCTGCGTCTCGATTTCTGAGGCGTGGAACGACGTCGTACCCCCTAAACCCCGGCGGGCCGGACAACTCTCTCGTCCGGCCCGTTTCTTTTATGGTCGTGATCGGTTCGATTTGATGGTTGGATTCGCGCTACCCGGCGCTCCAGAGGCGCGATCACGCCGGCACCACGATCAAAGCCAGCGGCGCGCCGACCTTCGTGACCGGAGCCGCACACGGCTTCGTTGCGGCGCCCGGAATCGTCGCCGCTCTTCTCGCAAAAACGTTCTAAAGGAAACGCCGCCGCGGCGGCGCCATCAGACCAGCGGCTCGGACCAGTTCTCCAGGGTCTCCTTGACCTTGTGCAGAAACTGGTGCGCGATGGCCCCGTCCACCACGCGGTGGTCGTAGCTCAGCGTGACGTAGCACATCGAACGGATGGCAATCGAATCGTTGATCACCACCGGGCGCTTTTCAATGGCGCCCAGGCCGAGAATGCCGACGTTGGGCTGGCTGATGACCGGCATCCCGAAGAGGCCGCCGAACACGCCGGGGTTGGTGATGGAAAAAGTGCCTTCCTGCACCTCCTCCGGACGCAGCTTCTTGGTGCGGGCGCGTTCCGCGAGGTCGTTCATGGTGCGCTGGATGCCGAGGATGTTTTTCTCGTCGGCGTTCTTGATGACCGGCACGATCAGGCCCCAATCGAGCGCCACGGCGATGCCGATATTGATCTCCTTGTGGCGCACCACACTGGTGCCATCAAGCGAAGAGTTCAGTGCGGGAAAGGTACGCAGCCCGGCCACTGCCGCCTTCACGAAGAACGGCATGAAGGTCAGCTTGGTGCCGTAGTTCTTTTCAAATTCGTCCTTGGACTTGGCGCGCAGCGCCGCCACTTTGCTCATATCAATTTCGTCCACGGAGTAAACGTGCGGCGAAACGTGCTTGGAGGCCACCATGTGCTCGGCGATCTTCAGGCGCATGGTCGAGAGCGGTTCGACTTCGTAGTCGCCGAAGTAGATGCGCTCGCGCGGGACGCCGAGTTGCAGCGCAGGAACGTATTGCGTGCCGTGCGCGGCAGGGCCGCCGGCGCCGGCAACCGGAGCGGGAGCCACGGGCGGAGGAGGAGCGGCAGCGCGCACCGCAGGAGGCGGAGCAGTTGGTGCCGCGGGCGCGGAGTAGGACGGAGCCGGTGCGCTGTACGACGCAGAAGCGCCACCGCCGCCGGAGATCACCGCTTCAATGTCCTGCTTGCTGATGCGGCCGCCGGCGCCCGTGCCGGGAACGCTCGCGAGGTCAATCCCGTGTTCCTTCGCCATGCGGCGCACGAGCGGCGAGCTGTGCACGCGGGCGCCTTCTTTCGCGGGCGCGGCTGGAGCGGCGCTGGCCGCAGCGACCGGCGTGGCGGAGCCTGGCCCGGCCGGTGTGGGAATGGTCGCCTTTGGCGCTTCCGCTTTGGCGGCAGCCGGGGGCGCAGGAGCGGCAGCAGGAGCGGGAGCAGGAGCAGGTGCGGCGGCGGAACTGCCCGCAGCGTCAATCGTGGCCACCACGGTGTTGATGGGCACGGTCTGGCCTTCCTTCACCTTGATGTCCTTGAGCACGCCGGCGGAAGGCGACGGAATTTCCGCGTCCACCTTGTCGGTGGAAATTTCAAAGAGCGGCTCGTCCCGCTCGACTTTGTCACCTGGCTTCTTGAGCCACTTGGTGATGGTTCCTTCGAAAATGCTTTCCCCCATCTGGGGCATGACGACATCGGCTGCCATTGCGTTTTTCTCCCGTGACTGCTGAACCGCGAAAAGCGGACTGCCAAAATCCCCTGCGTGTGGCGGCGATGCGCGGGCTTCGCGCGATCAGTATTTCGCCAGCTGGCGCGCCGCGTGCACGACCTTTTCCTTGTTCGGCAAAAAGAATTCCTCGAGCGGCGGCGAGTAGGGCACCGGTGTATCCAGCGCCGTGACGCGCATCAGCGGGCCATCCAGATCCCCGAACGCGCGTTCGCACAGTATGGCCGCAATTTCGCCGGCGATACCGCCTGTTTTTGTGTCTTCGTGCACCACCAGGCACTTGTTGGTCTTGCGCAACGAAGCCAGTATGGTTTCCTCGTCGAGCGGCAGAAGCGTGCGCAGGTCGATGACCTCCGCTTCGATGCCTTCCTTTTCGAGCTCCGCGGCGGCCTCCAGCGAAGTGTGCATCATGGCCGCGTACGAAATGATGGTGAGATGCTGGCCTTCGCGGCGCACGGTGGCTTTGCCGATGGGCACGGTGAAGTCTTCCGCGGGAATCTCTTCCTTGATGCGGCGATAGAGAAACTTGTGCTCGAAGAACAGCACGGGATTATTGTCGCGCACGGCGGACTTGAGCAGTCCCTTGGCATCGTAGGGCGTGGAAGGATAGATGACCTTCAGGCCCGGGGTGTGCACGAAATACATTTCCGGGTTGGCGGAGTGGAACGGCCCGCCATGAACGCCGCCGCCGGCGGGGCCGCGGATCACGATGGGCGCGGGCGCATTCCACAGATAGTGCCCTTTGGCCACGAAGTTGGTGATCTGGTTGAACGCGCAAACGATGAAATCGATGAACTGCATTTCCGCGATGGGGCGCAGCCCGAGATAGCTCATGCCGCAGGCGGCGCCGACGATAGCGCTCTCGCTGATGGGCGTATCAATCACGCGCTCCCAGCCGAATCGCTCCAGCAAACCTTCGCTGGTCTTGAACGCGCCGCCGTACACGCCGACGTCTTCGCCGATGACCACGACCGCCGGGTCGCGCTCCATCTCCTCGTACATGGCCTGCTTGATGGCTTCGAGAAAAGTGACTTGAGGCATGGCTAGCGACGCGCCTTTCTGGCCGCCGCTTTGGGCGCTGCCGCCTTCTTGCTTGCCGTCTTGCTGGCGGGCTTTGCCGGGCGAGCCTTGCCCGCGGTGCCGCTCTCGCCGGATGCTTCCGCCTTCTGCTCGTGCTTCAAGGTATCGCCGAAATGAATCGGCGCGCTGCCACCGCCGGAAGCTTTGCCGCTGCCGAAGCCTTCCACGGTCCAGACCGCCGGCACGCTGGCTTTGGGCGGGGTGACTTCCGAAATCGGTCGCTGCCACTTCGGCGCCACCTTGTGGCAATCGTCCCCGGTGCAATAGACGCCATGCAACGCGAACTCCGGCGGGGGCATGGGCGAATTCTCGGCAAAGTCCCGTTCCTCCGCGAGCAGTTTTTCAATCTTCTGCTCCATCTCTTTCTTGCCGGAGGCATCGAGAAGCTTTTCAGAGGCCAGAAATTTCTCGTAGAGCGCGATGGGATCGCGGGCTTCCCAGTAAGCGCGCTGTTCTTTCGGGACGTATTCGGCCGGGTCGTGCTGCGCATGGCCCATGCGCCGGAATGTTTTCACTTCGATGAGGATGGGGCCCTCGCCCTGGCGCGCGCGTTCGACCGCTTCCCGGGCGGTGGTGTACACGGCGACGACGTCGTTGCCGTCGATGGAGTAGCTGGGAATGCCGTAGGCTTTGGCGCGATCGGAAAGATTTTCGAGCGGCACCTGGCGCCTGACCGGAGTGGAGTAGGCCCACTGGTTGTTTTCCAGCACCAGCACAAAGGGAGCCTTCTGGGTGGCCGCGAAATTCAGTCCTTCATGAAAAACGCCGGTGGAGCTGCCGCCGTCGCCGATCCAGGTCATGGCCACGATCTTGTGGCCGAGATAACGGCCGGCCATGGCCACACCGGTCATCACCGGAATCAGATCGCCAAGCATGGAAATCGGCGAAACGATGTGCAGATTCTCCAGATCGCCGAAGTGGCTGGTGCCGTCCTTGCCGCGCGTGGGCGAATCGTATTTCGCCATGTGCTGCATAAAGACGTCGCGCGGGCGCACGCCCTTGACCAGCAGCGCGCCGATGTTGCGGATCATCGGAGCCAGCCAATCCTTTTTTTCCAGGGCGTAGGCGGTGCCGACGGAAACCGCTTCCTGGCCCAGGCTGGAATAGAGACCGCCGACAATCTTGTTCTGGCGGAAGAGCTTGACCATGGTGTCTTCCACCGCGCGGTTCAGGCGCATGTAGTAGTACAGGTCGAGATACTGCTGCCGCGTCAATTCTTTCTTCATCCCCGCTCCCACCTGTGCTCCTACGCCGGCACCGCAACTGCCTGCGCCTGCTCAAACGCCTGCAACCGCTGGAACAGTTTCTCTGTGCCGGCCGGTTGCAGGGTCAGACCGAACACGGAAGCCAATTCGCGGGCCAGCACCGGGCGCACTTCCTGCAAGGCCACGCTGCGCGCCAGCAACTTTTCCAGCGAGGTTGCTTTGCGCTCCGCGATGCCGCACGGAACGATCAGATCGAAGTAACGCAGGTCCGTGGCCACGTTGTAGGCAAATCCGTGCGACGTGACCCAGCGGCTGATGTGCACGCCGATGGCCGCCAGCTTCTCCTCCGCGCCGCCATCGCTGGTCCACACGCCGGTCTTTCCGGCCACGCGCCGCGCGGAAATTCCAAAAGCCG
Organism: Dongiaceae bacterium; assembly: GCA_035542235.1. Classification (GTDB taxonomy): domain Bacteria; phylum Acidobacteriota; class Terriglobia; order Acidiferrales; family UBA7541; genus Acidiferrum. The sequence goes on along the minus strand of DATKLU010000025.1, from coordinate 5,730 downwards.
CGCTGCAGCGGATCATGGCCTCTTCCAAATTGCGCACGTACCAGTGCACGTCGCGGCGCAGAGCATCCAGATTCAGGATCGGATAGCCGACAATCTGGCCGGGGCCGTGATAGGTGATGTCGCCGCCGCGGTTGGTCTCAAAGTAAGAGACGCCCTTCTGGCGCAATACGTTTTCGCTGGCCAGCAGATTGCTCCGCTTGCCGCTGCGCCCGAGGGTGATGACGTGCGGATGCTCGCAGAACAGCAGCACATCCTCGATGGCGCCGGCCTTGCGCGCCGCCACCACGCGCTGCTGCACGTCCAGCGCTGCGGCGTAGCCGACGAGGCCGAGGTCGATGATGTGGCAAACGCTCACAAAGCCTGCTTTCGCGGGTGCACCGGAAAAAGCTATACGTTGATCTGCAAGCCGCGCACCGAAGCGAAGGCGTCGCCCATCGCTTCCCAGACCGTGGGATGCGCGTGAATCACGTTCATCATGTCGTCGATGGTGCCCTCAAGATTCAGCACCGCGGCAGCCTCGGCGAGAATTTCCGTGGCCAGCGGACCGATGATGTGGATGCCAAGCACTTCGCCATACTTTTCTTCGCTGACCACTTTGATGAAGCCGCCGTGGTTGCCGAGGATGGTGGCTTTGCTGTTGCCCACGAACGGGAATTTGCCGACCTTGACGGCATAACCCGCATCGCGCGCCTGCTTTTCGGTCAGGCCGATGGAGCCAATCTGCGGTTCGCAATAGGTGGCGTTGGGAATACGGTCCTTGCGGATCGGCTGCGTGGGCTTGCCGGCAATCGTGGTCACCGCCACGATGCCTTCGACCATCGCGGCGTGCGCCAGCTGCGGCAGGCCGGCGACGATGTCGCCGATGGCGTACAGGCCCTTCTCCGCGGTTTCCATGGTCGGGCCGACGTGTACGAAGCCGCGCTCGATCTTGGCTTTGGACTTTTCCAGGCCGCAGCCGTCGGTCATGGGCTTGCGTCCCACCGCCAGCAGCAACTTTTCCGCCTGCAAGGTCTGCGGTTTGCCATCCTTGTCGGTGAAGGCCACCGTGACGCCCTTGGCGTCCTTCTTCACGCTTTCCACTTTGCAGCCGGTCTGGATCTGGATGTTTTTCTTGACGTACGTCTTGTGCAGCTCGGCGGAGATTTCCTCGTCTTCCACCGGAACGATGCGCGGCAACGCTTCGAGAATCGTTACCTGCGTGCCGAACGAGTTGTAGATGGAAGCGAACTCGACGCCCACCGCGCCTGCGCCCACGACGATGAGCGTCTTGGGTATGTTGGGCAATTCCAGGATGGATCGATTGGTGAGAATCTGCTTGTGATCCGGCTCGATGCCCGGCAAGGTGCGCGCCTCGCTGCCGCTGACCAGCAAGATATTCGAGGCTTCAATAATGGTTTTCTTCCCGTCTTTTTCGACGCTGATTTTCCCCGGTCCTTCGTAGCGGCCCCAGCCCTGCACCCATTCGACCTTGTTCTTCTTGAAGAGAAATTCGATCCCCTTGGCGTGCTTCTTGACGATCTTGTCCTTGCGGGCCATCACGTTGGCCCAGTTCACTTTCAGGCCGCTGACTTCGAAGCCCAGTTCTTCTCCGTTCTTGAAATGATCGTAGATGTCTGCGTGGTGCAGGAGCACCTTGGTGGGGATGCAGCCGACATGGAGGCAGGTGCCGCCGAGGAAGGGATCCTTCTCGACAACCACGGTTTTGAGGCCGAGTTCGCCGGCGCGGATCGCGGCCACGTAGCCGCCCGGTCCGCTCCCGATAATCGCAACGTCATACTTGGCCACGCGCTGTCTCCTTTGGCTTCGGCCTGATCTGCGAGCACCGCGCTCTGCCCCTGCTGCGGCAAATCGAAAGCTGCAGAATCTTCCTCGCGAGCCCCGTGGCGGAGGCTTGCCTACCCAGCAAGTCGCTCGCGTGACGGAGTTTACCAGCGAGTGCGCCCCAGCAGCCTACGGATGGCACGGCGCACAACCCGGCAAATTTGCAATTTTAGCAGTGGCGGCAAGAGGCCGCAACCGCAGCGGAATTTAGCGGTTTTCTGGAGGGCGCAGGCAGGAAGCCAAATTGGTTGCTGGAGCGAGGTCGCGGAAGAGGGCCAGGTCACGCGGCGGGTTCATGGATTGCGTGTGACGAATTCCGGCTTCCTCCTGGCCGGTCACTTCGCGGGTACTTCGGTACTGCCTGTGGGTACCCCCTGAATTGAACCGTCGGCTCTAGTGACCGCTGCCGCCGCGCGATTCAGAATGCACGTGTTGCCGGGAGCTGCGCCCCCCGCCGCTCCCGAGGCCAGGGTAACCGGAGGCGCGCATGGTCGTTGTGGGCTTAGCGATTTGCATTCTTCTGGTGGTGCTGTGCGTGCCGGACGACCCGCAATCGGTCCAGGCGCGCGATCGAGATTGAGCTTCAGGTAGCTTCCCTCCATCCCACACACGCCCGAGCCGCCGGTGCCCCCACCGGCGGCTCATTTTTTTTGCGCGGTGGGCGTCCCATCAGCGTTCCAGCATGTCGTGATAGGCGTTGAGGGCAACCTTCTTCGGCGCCTGTTCCAGGTGGATCACCGCCGTGCGGGTGCTGTTGCCGGCGATCGGAATTTGCGCCAGACGAACCATGCCTTTGCCGAAATCGCCGTAGATTGGCACAAACATCGCGAAGTTTTCGTCCACGTCACTCTGGCTGATTTCGACCCGCAGCTTGAACTCTTTTCCTTCCGGCTGGACTTCCGACTTCATCGTGTAACGCGGAACCTGCGTGCCGTACACCCACTCGTTGAAGAACCAGTCGAGGCGGCCGTTTTTCTGCAGGTCCATCTGTTTGCTCATGTGCTTTTCCGCGATGGCTTTGAAGGACTCCGTGGATGCGGGCAGGTCGCGGTGGGCTTCCGTGAAGTCGTGCATCATGTCGATGAAGGCCTGATCCCGATTGGTTCCGTTGGGAGCGTTATCGGCATACATCATGGAACGCAGCATCGAAAGAACATAAGCGCCCTTCGAATACGTCAAGCCTTGATAGGCGTTGGATGAGCGAGGGGAGATGAGGCGCAGGCCGAGCCATAGCGGACCGGCGTCGTTCGGCGCCACTCCGAAGGCATTGCTGTCGAGCACCCGGCGCTTTTGCCGGTCCCAATACTCGAGGTAGTCCTTCTGCCATTTGGGCCCGACGGCTTGCTCCAGAAAGAGCGCCGCGGCGAAATCGGCGAAGCCCTCCGAAAGCCATTGATCGTGGTACGAGGCCCAGCCGATGGTGTGCCCGAACCACTGGTGCGCGACCTCGTGCGGCGTGACTTCCTGCACGAAACCGGTGAAGTCGCGGTCGATGTGGCCAAACAGCATCCAGCGCTGCGTCGAGTCAATGTAGGCCGAGATGGGGAGATAGACGAGGTTGGGCCAGGACTGCCCGAAACTGAAATTGGGCTGCTCGGTGATCTCGATGTTGTCGGTTTGCGGCTTTCCGAAATAGAAGGTGCACAGCTGCATCTGCGCGCGGGTCTGGTCCAGGGCGTACTTGGTCATCGCCGAAGGCGACATGGAGCCGAGGAACGCGCTGTCTTTATACGCTTTGAGCGTGTCCGGCAATTCGGAGAGGTAATAGCCCGAAATGTTGTAATGCGTGAGCGGGTCGGGATAATCCATCTTCGAATATTCGCCGTAGTTGAAACCCGCAACGGCGATTGGCACGGGCGTAACCCAGTGCGTGACCGCGTAGCCTTCTTCGTTCGATTGGCCCTGCAATTTCCCCACGCTGATGACCACATTTTTGTGGGGAACCTTGAAGGTCAGGTCGTAAAGGGCCTTTTCCCCGAAGCCGTTGAGGTTCGGGTACCAGGAATCGCGCGCGCGGACATAGTAGCTGCCGTTGCCGGCGCTGCTGAGAACTTTGTCGCCCGCGTATTCGACGGTGACGGAGTGCTCCTTACCGGTCGGCGGCGCTTCGTCCAGGATGGCGTAGAACGAACCGTCTTCCTTGCGGCTCTCCTGAACGAAGTGCAACTCGTGGCCGTTCTCATCGGTAACCCGGGTCACGCGCAGCGAGGGCAGCAGCCCGAATTTGAGCACGCGTTCACCAGCCAACAGCGGCTCGAATGTGATCGTGGCGCGGCTGAAGAAGTGATTGTTCTTGCCGATCACCGTTTCCACGTTGTAGCGCCGGGTAGCAAAAATGCGACGCTCTTCCTCCGAACTGGCCGTGTGACCTTTGAGCTCGGTCACCAGATGCTGCGAATACCAGATGCCGTCGTCCATGCCTCCCCAATTGATATTCAGGAGCGCCGTTTCCTCGGGCGAATCGAGCTGGGAGAGAGCGCCAACGCGGGTGCGAATCAGAAAGCGCAAGTCCTTATGGTGCTCGCCCACGATGTAGGCGTTCAGGAAGGGAGGGTGCTTGGGGTTGTAGACCGCGCTCGTCAGGTCCGCGTCCACATTGTCTATGCGCTCGCCTTCGAGCAGAGACTCGGTCAGGCTGCGCGGAATCTCTTCACGGTGGCGCAGCTTCTTCTTGAGCCGCTCAAACGCCTTGAGCGCCTCCTCCGGCGTTTGCACCTGAGAAGAGAGCAGCGCGGCGAACTCCGGGTAGAACGAGCCGGAAAAGCGAAAGATCACCTCGCGAACGTCCTCTTCGAAGGTGGACGATCCGCAGCGCCGTTCAAGCTCTTTGCCGTCCAGGCGGGTGGTGGGCTTCAGGGTGAACTTCCCTTTGCCGATGAAAATGACGCCGGTCTCGAAATGGTTGATGAGATTGAGAAACGTCGCCGTGCCTGATTTCAGCTCAAAGGTTCCCACATCGAACGTTAGGGTGACGTTTTCTACGTTGTAGGTGCGGCCCGGCGTCACGTCGCGCAGCTGGCGATACACGGCGTCGGAATTGGCAAAGGCCGAGCTCTTCTCATTGACCTGAATATTGGTCTGTACTTCCGCAATTTTGAGGCTCGCCTGCACCTCCGCGGTTCCTTGCACTTGCACGGTCAGCGTCAGCGCGTCGAAGCCCTCTTTCGTGATCTGGATGGAATACGAGCCGGCGGTTAGGTTCGGCGCGCGGAATTCTCCCGCTGCGTCAGAGCTTAGAACCAGGGGCTGCGCGAGGCCGCTGCCGGAAATTTCCACGCGCGCCCCGGCGACCACCGCTCCGGAGGGATCTTTTATGACGCCGGAAAGCGTGTCCGCCAAAAGGGGAGGTGCGGCGGCCAGCGACAGAAACAGCAGAATGCCGGCAATGGCGAGGAAGCCGCGCGCGGCCCAGCGGGTTTGCGGCCCTGCGGACGGCCTCACTTTCAGACACAGCCGCGCTGGACCTGGAAAGCGCATCGGTTCCCTCGGATTGGTCGCGTCCCGGATGGCTCGGACGTCGATGGGTTCTTTATACAGCACGTAGCCAGAAGATACTAGCGTTGAGCGCGGCGGTTGGCGCTGGTTACGCATTTCGGTTAACGGCACCCCTGTCGCAAAGCTGGGCGCGATGAAAAAAGCAGGTGGAGCGGGGCCGGAATGGGAACGTTTTGCGGGGCGCACCGGAATACTGGGTGAGAAAGCGTTGGGACAAAATAAAAAGGGGGCCGGTGCAAGCCCCCTTCGTCAACTGACCCCCCAAAACCGGAACACAGTCGAGGTTGTGTTCCGGCCACCCCGGGAAGCCAATCTTTTCTAGTTGCTTCCTACTAGTGCAAGCGGCTTGCCAGCGCCATCCGCAATCCCCTGTGTAAACTAGACCATTGAAAACAATTGAGTTACAGACGAAAC
>DATKLU010000024.1:0-41009 GCA_035542235.1 Dongiaceae bacterium | reverse complement strand
ATAGCGCCTCGAAAACGCCAGTCACCTTCTGAATTCAAGTGTGAGGCTGGTCGCTTTTTCGAGTGATCCGTATAACTTTTATTCTGAACCCGCGCTTCCGAAAACTGTGCCATAACTGTGACACAAAACCTGTTTTGGGTGACGAAATTGACTTCATTGACGATCTGTAGTCGTTGATTCTATGGAACTTATTGAAAACAAAAGTGGGCCGGAAGTTTCCGGCTTACAGGCTCGCCCGCTACATTTTCGATAACTTATAGACGATTTTTCGCCGACCGGGTCCTACCGACCTTTCTGTTGCCGAGCTGCATACGCGGCGACCTTGAATCGATTTCCGCATAGCCGCATGCTGCACCAGCGACGGGTACCTTTCTTGCTGGTGTCGTGGAAATGAAGCACGCAGTTGGCACATTTACGGACGCGTTTGCGAGCGCCCGTTGCAAACAGCGCCGCCGCGCTGTGTGCCAAAGGCGCGAGCAGATCTGCCGGCTCGCGGACTTCAAACCATAGCTTCATCGAATACGCAGCTCGACTTTTGGCGAGTCTTGTAAGCATCGGATGCATCCCCATTACCCGGTTTAGTTCGTCGAGCGTCTTGCTGCGAATCGCGCGGCCTCCTTCCCACGCGAGGATCTCTTCTCGCCATCTCTCGCGAAGGTCTTTGATGACCTCTGTCGTTTTCAGTGCTTCGGTCGTTCCTTCCCATTGGCGCTTGAAGCGGGCGATCTGCTCCGAGTCGAGGAGGTCAGCGGCCTGAAACCACCGTAGGACCGCGCCAAAGTCCGGGAGCAGTTCCATGGGTCTATTGTTCTGGACCGGTCGCGTGTTCACGAAATCCAGAACCAACTCATTTCCCAGGAATAGGAAGCCGTCTTTCCAATCAGACCTGTTTGCCGTCCTCTTCATGCTCCCAACCTCCCGCGAGAATTATACACCAATAATGAAACCTTTTATAGGTTAGGTCATCTGACCACCAGGAGGCGCTCGGTGTGGGTCAAACACTCGTTACCGGCGCTCCAAACCAAAATAAAGGAGACTTAGATGATCAGCTACAAAGATGCCGTTATTGACGGCAACAAGATCTTTTATCGTGAAGCGGGGCCGGCAGCAGCCCCGACGATTCTTTTGCTGCATGGCTTCCCGACTTCATCCCACATGTTTCGCAACCTGATTCCAGCGCTTGCCGACAGCTACCATGTCGTCGCTCCCGACCTGCCTGGATTTGGCTTCTCCGATGCTCCCGACCGAAAGGGGTTTCGCTACACGTTTGAGAACTTGGCGAAAGTTATTGCCAAATTCACGGAGACGATTGGCCTCCAGCGCTTCGCGATCTACGTTTTCGATTACGGCGCGCCGGTCGGATTGCGGCTTGCGTTGTTGCATCCCGAGCGCATCACCGCCATCATCTCTCAGAATGGAAACGCGTATGAAGAGGGCCTTAGCGAAGGCTGGAATCCCATCCAGCAATACTGGAAGGCACCGACGGCCGAGAACCGAGCCGCTTTGCGCGAATTTCTGAAGCCGGAAGCGACCAAGTGGCAGTATGTCCAGGGGGTGCAGGATGAAACTCTGGTAGCGCCTGAGGCCTACTCGCTAGACTCCGCGCTTCTTGCCCGTCCAGGAAACGACGAAATCCAGCTCGACCTGTTTCTTGACTATGCCAGCAACGTAGCCCTGTATCCGAAATTCCAAGAATATTTCAGGTCGAAGCAGCTGCCACTGCTCGCGGTGTGGGGGAAAAACGATCCTTTCTTTCTGCCACCTGGCGCCGAGGCATTCAAACGCGACATCCGCAACGCGGAAGTACGTTTTTATGAAACGGGTCACTTCGCGCTCGAGACGCATCACCGCGAAATTGCGGGCGCGATTCGAGAATTTCTCACTCGCCAGCTGACGACAAAAACGGCAACCGCGTAAATGGATCGATCTAACCCAAGCGCTTCATGGGGCGTGCAATGTCTCGCGCGCCCCGTCTCGCCTCGATATGTCAATTGCGTTCACTTCGAAAACTCGCCACGATTCCTGGCAGTAAGCCAGCCTTCGGGGAATATCCTCGGTGAAAAATTCCGGCGCGATCTGCCGGGGCATCCATTCACTCTGCCCACACCGGCCTCGCTCTTGGTCTCACGAACCGCGAACCGATTCCGAGTGGGCTTTATGTTTTTGCACTGCCGCCGCCAGCAGCCGTGCGACGTCGGTTATCTTGTGATGTTCCTGGCGGCGCAGCGCGGCCAGGTCCGCAAGTTCCGCTCCGATGCCGAGCGCGAATGCTCCCGCCGCCAGGTATTCCTCGGCGTTTTTTAAGCTGACCCCGCCGGTCGGGATGAAGCGGCATTTCGGGAAGGGCGCGCGCAGCGACTTGATGTGGCTGGCTCCTCCTCCGCTGCTGCACGGGAAAATCTTGATGGTGTCCGCCCCCAATTCCAGCGCGGCCATCACTTCGGTCGGCGTAAGCGCTCCGGGAATCGCGAGCACCTGATGTCTGCCGGCGGTCTCCAGGACGCCCCGCGATAATCCCGGGCTGACCAAAAAGCGCGCTCCCGCCGCGATGCACTCTTCGGCATCCTTCGCCGTGAGCACCGTGCCCGCGCCTACCAGCAAGTTTCTGTGGGCCGCTGCGACTTCGCGCAGCACGCGAACCGCGTCCGGCACGGTCATCGTGATTTCCACGATTGAGATTCCGCCCGCCTGCACCGCCTCTACCAGGCGAACCGCCTCCTCGGGATTGGCCGCGCGAATGACCGGCACGATCCCGACTTCGCCGATGCGCTCGATGGTCTCTCTTGGCTTCATGGGTGTCCCGCATTCAGCGCGAGATGCGCGCCGTGCCTCCCTTCATGGCTTGCAGCACTTCGGGCAAGGTGGCCATTGATGTGTCGCCGGGCGTGGTCATGGCCAGGGCACCGTGCGCCGCCCCGCATTCGACCGCCCACGCCGCGTCATGCCCGGATAGCAAGCCATAGATCAGGCCGGAGGCAAAAGAATCGCCGCCACCGACGCGGTCGTAAATTTCCAGATCCGCACGCGTCACGGCTTGATGAAATGCGCCGTCGGCGTACATGATCGCGCCCCAATCATTGCGCGTGGCGGTTTTCGCGTTGCGCAGTGTCGTGGCCACCATGGAAACGCCCGGAAAATCGCGTGTCACGTTCTCCATCATTTTCTGGAAGGATCTGGCGTCCAGATTAGAGTGCGCTTCGTCCACGCCTTGCACCTCGTAGCCCAGCGCGGCGGTGAAATCTTCTTCGTTGCCGAAGAGCACATCCACCATGGCCAGCAGCGAGCGATTGACGGCCCTGGCTTTTTCCTTGCCGCCGATGCTGGACCACAGGGACGGGCGGTAATTGAGGTCATAAGAAACGATGGTTCCGGCGCGCTTCGCTGCCAGCATAGCTTCGCTCGCCACTTCCGGAGTTGTTTCGGACAGCGCGCAGAAGATTCCTCCGGTGTGAAACCAGCGCGCCCCCTGCTCCGTGAAAATCCTGTGCCAATCCACATCGCCCGGTTTCAGTTGCGAAACGGCGGTATGGCCGCGATCCGAGCAGCCCAATGCGGCGCGAACTCCAAAGCCGCGTTCGGTAAAATTCAGCCCGTTGCGCGCCGCGCGGCCGACGCCATCATATTTCGCCCAGCGCAGGTGCTCCAGGCTGACGCCGCCCTGCAGCATCAGGTCTTCCACCAGGCGACCCACCGGATTGTCGGCCAACGCGGTGACGATGGCCGTGTCCAGACCGAAACAGCGGCGCAGGCCGCGCGCGACGTTATACTCGCCGCCGCCTTCCCACGCGCGAAACTCCCGCGCGGTGGCTACGCGCGAATCACCCGGATCCAGGCGCAGCATCACTTCGCCCAGGCTGACCAGATCCCAACGGCACTGATCTTTGCTTTTGATCTTCATGCGGCGATTGCGTCTCCGTTCACAAGCCTTGCGCCTCCCGCGCGGTGAGCGAGCGATTTGGATCGACCAGCAGCCATGCGAATCCCCCGGCCACGCTGAGCCCGGCGGCCACCAGGAACGACGATGTCCAGCCGTAATTCTGCGCGATCACCGGAGTCAGCGAAGCCGTCAGCGCGCCACCGAGTTGCGCGCCCATGTTCATGAAGCCGGAAGTGGCGCCCGCAATCTCTCCGGCTATATCCGCGGTGACCGACCAGTAGGAACTCTGGGCGAGATAGAGGGACCCCGCTCCCGCGGAAAGCACGATACTGGCCACCGTGGGGCTGGCCGCGCGCGAGCCGAGCACCAGAAAAATCGCGGCGAGAAGCAACGCTGTGAAAGCCAAGCCGCAACGGCCGGCGCGTTTGCCATGCGAACGTGAGAGCGCATCGTTGATTACGCCGCCGAGAATGCTGCCGATCAGAATCGCCAGAGGCGGGATCGTGCTGTAGAGCGCACTGGATTTCATATCCAGCCCGCGAACTTTGCTCAAGTAGATAAAAAACCAGCTGAAGAAAATCCAGGCGACATAGCCAAAAGAAAAGTAGCTGAGCGTAACCGCCCAGATGCTCTTGCTGGAAAGAATCGTGCTCCAGACGCGGGGCGGTGCGCTTGAAGCGCGCGTTTGCTGCGGCTGAATCTGCGCACCGCGGATCAGCGAGAGCTCCGCAGGGCTGACGGAAGGGTGCTGCTCGGGAGTGTCGCGGGCAATCAGGTACCAGACGATGCCGGCGATGAGCCCGATGCCGGAGCTGAGCCAGAACGACGAACGCCAGCCGTAATGCAGCATGACGAACGTGACCAGGGTCGGAGCGGTCCCGGCGCCGGCGCCGACTCCGGCAAAAATCATGCCGTTAGCGAGGCCGCGTTCGCGCGAGGGGATCCACTGCGAGACAAAACGGTTGGTGGAGGGATACATGATGGACTCGCCGACGCCCAGCAGAAAGCGCACGAGGACAAAGAACAAGACCGCGCCCGCAATTGTTGTGGGCAGGGTTGCGGTTAGCGCCGTAAAAACGCCCCACCAGATCACGCCGCCGGTGAGTACTCGCCTTGGGCCGAGCCGGTCCACCAGCCATCCGCCGGGCGTTTGAAAAAGCGCGTAGCCCAGCACGAAGGCGCTGAAGACCCAGCCCAGGCGCACCTGGCTGAGGTGATATTCCTCAGCCAGAGAGGCCCCGGCGATGGAGATATTGACGCGATCAAGAAACGAGACCGCGCTAAGAACAAACAGCCAGAAGACCAGTAACCAGCGAACGTGCGTCGTCTTCTGGAGCGGGCCGGTCATTGTTTACGAGGCGTGTGCCTTCAAGGCTTTGACCAGCGCTTCGGCGATGATTTTCTCCTCGCCGGGCTTGAGCATGAAGGAGTTCATCGAGAGGACTTCGCCTTCCTCGCCGGCGCTAAGGACGATGGATGGCTGGCCTTTGCGCAGAGCCGAAGTAATCTCGCGCGGTGTAGCGGCGATGCGTTTGTCCCAGAGCACTTTCAAGTGCGGAACGTGATTGGCGATATCGGGAACGAAGAATTGCGTCGTGACCCCCGGAATCTTTGTGACGTGCGAGGCGACAAACTCCAGGCGCTGTTGCCATTCCTTGTTCAGCGCGTCGTGGTCCTCGGCCAGATAGCACTCCAGGGCTTTGACCATTCCGCAGATTTCTTCCTTGCCGACTTTTTGGCTGCGCCCGATGGTGTCCTCGTGCGGGCTGTTGTTGAGCAGGGCGTATGCGACCAGGTCTTTTCGGCCGATGAGCAATCCGGCGCACTGCGGGCCGCGAATGGCCTTGCCGCCGCTGAAAGCGATCAGGTCATAGCCCATGTTGGCGTAGTCCCAGAGGTGCGAGACCGGTGGTGTGTCGGCGGCGGCGTCAATAAAAGTGGGAATGTTGAGCTCCTTGCCGAGCTTGGCCCATTCCTCGACTTTGATCTGCCCCGCGGCATTGGCGAAATTGGAAAAGTGCAGCATGGCGGTCTTTTCATTGACCGCCTTGCGCACATCTTCGACGGTTTCGACGACGACCAGGCGAACACCGGTGTTGCGCAACTGGTGATCGAAAGGGTTGCGATGAGACTTCTGAATGATGACTTCGGATTTCATTCCGGTGAGGTCGGGAATCCGGCGGATGAATTCGGGATTGTCGCGGGTGAGAATACCGGCAAGTCCGGAGAGCATCGCAGCGGCCGCACCCGAAGTGACGAGCGCGGTGTAGCCCTCGGGCAGCTTGAGCATTTGCGCGATGCGGTTGCCCGCGGCGACTTCCAGCTCAGGAATGTTCACGAAGTGTTCACCGGCAAGCGCCATGACGGCTTCGACTTCGGGTCGCGCCAGCGAGCCGCCAAGCATGGTCATCGTGCCCTGGCCGTTGATCACCGTGTTCACGCCGAGTTCCTCATAGACGTTGCCGGTCTGGCCAAAACCTTTGATTTTGGCAGGCGACGGGGCCTTCGAGGCCGGCTCAGCCGACAATCTGCGCGAACCGAGCAGCAGCGCCGAGAGGGAACTGATCCCGGCCATAAAGCTACGACGAGTCCATCTGCTGGTGATGGTCATGGAGTCTCCGTCTCCTTTACTTGCGAACGACCGCGGCGATGCAGTTGATTTCCACGAGCGAATTTCCAGGCAGAGCGGCGACGGCTACGGTGGTGCGGGCCGGCCCGCCGTTCGGGAAGTAGGTCTTGAAGACTTTGTTCATGCCGTCGTAGTCCTCGATCTTGGTCAGGAAGACGGTGAGCTGGAGAATGCTGTCCATGCTGCCGCCGCCGGTGGTGACCAGCGTCTTTACGTTTTCCATGACTTTCGTGGTGTGAGTTTCAATGTCGAAGGGGAACTTGCCGTCGGCATCGTGCGAGTGCGCGCCCTGGCCGGCGATGTAGATGGTGTCGCCGTGAATGATGAGCGGGGTGATGAATCCGGTTCCGGCGGGCTTGCCGTCGTAACCGAGTTTCTGGACACCGGCGGGTGCCTGTGCCGCGGCGGAACTGGAGCTGCTGAACAAACTGGCGAGACCGCCGCCGGCGACGAGCGAAGCGAACTTTGCGGCGAAACCTCTGCGCGTGCTGAGCTGTGAAGACACAGAACTCCTCCTGAAGAAATTTGACTAGAGCCGAAAACAGAAAACGTTGCTTCCTGCCGCGATGGCCACGAACTGGGTGCCATTGACGGAGAAACTCATGGGCGAAGCGGTGATGTTCTGGCCGGTCTGGAAGTGCCAGAGCGGCGCGCCCGTGGAGGCATCCACGGCCTCGAAGGATTGCGCGTCATCGCCGAAGAATACCAGGCCGCCGCCGGTGGTCATGGTGCCGCCATTGGACCAGCCGGAGCCCGCCTGCGGGTATTTCCAGGCTGGCTTGAGTGTCGCGAGATTGTAGGCGAGGAGGATTTTCTTGCTTACGTCACCGGGGCTGCGTTGCGCGCCCGTGCCGTAGAATGTGCGCCCGGGAACGAATTTTTCGCCGCCGCGCCGGTAAACGCTGCAATTTTCCGAAGCCATAAAATAAAAAATGCCGGTGGAAGGGTTGTACGAAGGAGCGTACCAATTGGTTGCGCCCGCAAAGCCGGGGCAGACGCGCGTGCCTTTCTCGGTAGGAATGACGCCAGTGCGAACCGGGCGGCCGGTGCTGTCGATTTCCTTGGCCCAATTCAGTTTTTCCGCGAAGCGCGCTGCCGAAAGGAATTTCCCGTTGGTGCGATCGAGAACGTAAAGAAATCCATTGCGATTGGCTTGGACCAAGAGCTTGCGCGGCTGGCCTTGAAAGTCGGCATCAATGAGCACCGGGGTCTCGACCGCGTCGTAGTCGTACAAATCGTGCGGCGTGAACTGAAAATGCCATTTCAGCCTGCCGGTGTCGGGGTCGAGCGCGAGCACGCAATCCGTGTAGAGATCGTCGCCGGGGCGGGGCCGGCCGTCGAAGTCCGGCGCGGGATTGCTCGTTCCCCAATAAAGCGTATTGAGCTCAGGGTCGAATGTGCCGGGCATCCAGGTGGTGCCGCCGCCGCGGAGGTACATTTCGCCGGGCCAACTCTCGGAACCGGGTTCGCCGGGAGCGGGGATGGTCCAGAACCGCCACGCGAGCTTGCCCGACTCGGCATCGAAAGCCGAGACGAAACCGCGGACACCGTCGTCGCCGCCGGATGAGCCGACGAGGACCTTGTCTTTCACCACCAAGGGCGCGCTGGTTGCGCCGTAATTGGGATTGCCGTCGGTGTAGGGAACGTCCCACAGCAAATTGCCGGAACGCGCGTCGAGGCAGAGAAGATGGGCGTTATCGGTCTGCAGGAACACCCGCGAATGCCAGATCGCGACGCCCCGGTTGTGATGCTCGGACGCGTCGTCAATGAGGCCCTGGGTAACGGGGCGGGAATAGTGCCAAAGGACGCGGCCGGTTTGTGCGTCGAGAGCGAAGGCATCGTTGGCGGACGTGACAAAAAGCATGCCTTCGTAAGCCACCGGCGTAACTTCGAGCGCGCTGGAATTCTGCGAGTGAAACACCCAGGCGGCGCGCAGCTGCGTAACGTTGTCTTTGTTGATCTGCCGCAGGTCACTGAAGCGGCGGCCGGAGTAATCGCCGTTGTACGAAGGCCAATTTTCCCGGGCGGGCTGAACCAGCAGGCTCTCCGGCGCAACATCCATTCGTGCGGAGACCGGTAAGTCCGCCAAGGAAACGCCCACGGGAAACACCAACCAGGACACGGCTACGGCCTGTGCCAGCATGTGCCTGATTCCGATCAAGTGTTCCTGTCTCCCGTCCTTCTTCGGAATTTGCAGCAAAAAGATCGTTTAATTTGCGAGCGCCCGCGCACGCGAGATGTGTTGCGGGGAACGCACCTTGCGTGCCCGCGTCGATGACGGCCGCACATTCACGGCGCTGCGAACCGACGCTGGGTTGAAGCCGAGTTCTTGCGAAATTTTTTGCCCGGCTTCGCGCACAAGAGCGGCGATTTCTCGCAGGCGCGTGGTGGACATGCGAACGGCCGGACCGGTGACGCTGAGGCTGGCGTTGACGGCACCGGTGTGGTCCCAGATGGGCGCGGCGACGCACCGAATATGCGGCTCGTGCTCCTCTAAGTCGTAGGCGAAGCCTTCTTTCTTCACCTTGGCCAGTTGAGTCTGCAATTCCTGAATGCTGCCGACCGTGTTCTTCGTAAAGCGGCTGAATTCTATCTGATTGATGAGCGCTTCCTGTTCCGCGCCCTCCAGGTACGCCAGCATGACTTTGCCGACCGCGGTGCAATAGAGCGGCACGCTCGCGCCGATTCGGGAATGGATGCGGAGCGGTTCGGGAGAATCCAGTTTGTCGATATAAACGGCGGTCAGCTTATGACGAACGGTGAGGTGGACGGTTTCGCGAGTAGAGCGATGAAGATGCTCAAGGCGCGGCAGGCTGACTTTGCGAATGTCGAGTTGTTCGCGCGCGGCCTGGCCCAATGAGACGCAGGCTACGCCCAGGTGATAGTTGTTCAAATCATCCTTGGAGATAAATCCGCCGGCCTCCAGATTGACGAGGAAGCGGTGCACCGTGCTCACCGGCAGGCCCGACTGCTTCGCGATTTCCGAAGCCGGCAAACCGCGTCCTGCGCTGCCAAGGAGTTGTAGGACGCGCAGGCCGCGCTGCAGCGAGGTGATGTTGTACTCGTGACCTTCTTCGCGCATGGTCTAGCCAATCCACGAAAAATGAAAACCGGATTTCAATACATGGAAGGGTATACTACACGCCCTCGCCGGAATCCAGCGACAAATCACGCCTGGGCAGAGACTAGGCGGTCAAAGACGCCCGGTTTGCTTGACGGCCTCGACGATGGAGCGCGCTTTTTCGATGATGGCGTACATGCTGTGCTCTTTGTAGTCGAGTTGCTGGGCCACGGCCAGTATCTTTTCCGCCGACTCCCGGGGAACCACCGCTACGCCGTCGGCGTCGGCCACCACGATGTCGCCGGGGCGCACGGGTACCCCATCGCAGAGCAAGGGTTGATTGGCTTCAGCGAAGCGGTAGTGGTGAACCGAGGTGGATGGGACGATGCCGGTGGCAAAAACGGGAAAGCCGATCTTCTGCAGATAGGCCACGTCGCGGACGCCGCCGTCGATCACCGCGCCCGAAAAGTTGCGCGCGGACATGGCGGTGCCCATCAGACCGCCCATGCCGGCGATGTCGGCTCCGTCTTCCACCTGCATCACGTAGACGGAATTCTTGCTGCCGGAGTCGATGGCCGCCAGCATCCCATCTAGTGCCGTGGAATCGTTGTTTTCTTCCTTCTTGAGACGCACGGTGAGGGCCAGCCCCGCAAACTTTGCGGGGAAAATGGGACGCATGCGATGGCTCATATACAGGCGCTTGCCAAGAAGTTGTTCGGCAGCGTCGGAGACAGATGCCACCTCCACGTGACGATAGGCGTCGACCAGGTCGGCCTCGCTGAGCGGCGCCTGTTGCGGGGATGCCGCGGGGAGTTTCACTGCCGCCAGCACCAGGAAGGCTACCGTACCGACGGCGAGCGCAAGCAAGGACAGCGCCCCCGTTCGCCGCGGCATTGATGTCGGAAGCAGTTTCATGATTCACCTTTTTTTGCGGCCCGGAGCCAAGTCAGGATTGCGGCCGTAAGCGACCGGTTGCTGAAGAGCCCACAACGATTGTAATTTGCCGTGCTGCCGTCGGCGCCCTGCCGAAAAAGTGTTGACACGACTTTCGGCGTGGGCTATTTGCTGTACGGGTAAGTTTTTACCACCAGAAGGCGGGTTTCACCAGTTGAAAAGTCGGCCCACCGATCCCACCGGGCATTACCTTTGCGGGGTGTTTCAGTCAGCCTCGCGAACTGTTACCAAACGAAAGAACGTGCAGCCCGCTGTTTTTGCGCTTGGCTGGCTGGCAATGACCGCGCTCAGCGGCGGCGCGCCCGGTTGGGCCCAGGAATCGCCGGGGAAAAAATCCGAACCGTCTGCCGCGACACTTGCGGCTGGGCAGCAGGTCTTCGGCACGATCTGCGCTTCCTGCCATGGCCTCGACGGAAAAGGCGGAGAGCGAGGCCCGGACATCGCATCCCGCGCGGACGTTGCGCGTCTCGGCGACGAGGAACTACTCAAGATTCTGCGCAACGGAATCGCGGACAAAGGGATGCCGGCGTTTGCCGGCCTGGGCACGGCAAAGTTGAACGGCGTATTGGCCTATCTGCGGTCGTTGCAGGGAAAGGGAAGTGTCACCACGGTTTCGGGCGATGCGGCCAAGGGCAAAGAGCTGTTCTTTGGGAAGGCAGAGTGCGCCTCTTGCCACATGGTCAACGGGAGAGGCGGATTTCTGGGGCCCGAGCTTTCGCATTATGGGCAGAGTCACAAGGCGGCGGATATTCGAGCGGCAATCGTGAACCCAAAGGCGAGCGTCGAAGGGCGCTACCGCGGGGCAGAAGTCAGTACCAAGGACGGAAAGACCCTGGCCGGAGCGCTGCGCAACGAGGACAATTTTTCGTTGCAGCTGCAAACGGCGGATGGTGACTTCCATTTCTTTTCCAAGACCGAGCTTAGCGCGATCCGTTATCGCGAAGAGTCGCTGATGCCGGGCGATTATGGCAAGAAGCTGGACGGCGCGGAGATTGACGCCTTGGTTGCGTACTTACAGCAAAGCGCACTGGGAAAAGCGAAGCGTTGAGCGGGCAGCGTCGGCAAAGCTGGGCGGGAGTCACGGAAACAACGGATGTCTAGCGGAAGCGGGGAGAGATGAGCGTGAGGCAGAAAACGGCAGTTAAAATGTTGCTAATTGGCGTGATTATCGCCGTCTGCGGGGCGGTTTTCGCGATCGCGCGTCCGCGCGAGGAGAAGCGAAGATTCGCGCTGCATGCCGAATCGGCAGAGTTCTGGAAGCTGATTCCGCGAGACGCCAAGCTCGAGACGGTAGCCGGCGGTTTCGGATTTACCGAGGGGCCGGTTTGGGATTCCCGCGGATTTCTCTATGTGAGCGACGAGGAGATCAACAAAATTTTTCGGGTTTATCCGGATGGCCGCAAAGAGGAGTTGATTGCGCTCGGCGATCCCGATGGGAATACCTATGACCGCCAGCAAAGGCTGATCGATTGTGCCAGCGTGCTCCGCGCGATCATTCGAATTGACGGGGCCGGCCACTACGAGATTCTCGCCGATAAGTTCGAAGGCAAGAGGTTCAACAGCCCCAATGACGTGGTGCTTGGCCCGGACGGCGCGCTCTATTTCACGGACCCGAACCTGGACCTGCCCAAGGATCAGAAGAAGGAGCTGACCTTTCAGGGCGTATTCCGTCTGGACCAAAAAGGGCGTGTGACGCTTCTAACAACCGATCTTTCTGAGCCAAACGGCCTGGCCTTTTCGCCGGACGGCAAGAAGCTTTACGTTGACGATAGCAAGCAGCGGAACATCCGCGTGTACGACTTCCAGCCGGACGGGACGCTGGCCAATGGCCGCATCTTCGGCGAAGAACCGGGGCAGGGCGATGAAGGCGTCCCCGACGGGATCAGGGTCGATACTGCAGGCAATCTTTATGTGACCGGACCCGGAGGAATCTGGATTTGGGACCCCCGCGGGCACCATCTGGGGACAATCCTGTTGCCCGAGCAACCAGCGAATCTGGCATGGGGCGGGTCCGACTGGCGCACGCTCTACATCACGGCAACGACCTCCGTCTATCGGCTCAAGACCGCTGCCACTGGCTTCGTACCGTATGCGCCGGGGCCGATACGCCGGTAGCGTTCGCTTTCGAAAGGATTCTTTTGCTTTTTCTATCGCATGAACAATTTTTCCGCTCTTGACAGGTTTTAGTATGCGGAATATGTTTTCGCACCATGAGAGTACGTCCGGCTCGGGGTTGGGCCGGGGTAGGCATCCTGTTTCGAAGTGACTCGCAAGGCCGAATGGGGGGGGCAAATGCGGAAGAGCTGGGGAATCTTCGCACTGTGTTTCATGCTGAGTGCGCTACTGCTAAGTAATGCTGGCGTTGTGCTCGCGGACGTTACCGGTTCGATTCTCGGTGAAGTGCATGATCAATCCGGCGCCGTGGTTGCGGGCGTCCGTATTGTCGTCACCAACACCCAGACGAACCTCTCGAAGGAAGCGGTTTCGGCGGCCGACGGCTCCTATCGCATTCTGGCCCTGCCTGCAGGAACCTACAATCTCGTGGCCACCGCGAGTGGATTTGAAGAGTTCAGCACCACGAACATCGTGGTGAAGGTGAACGATCAACTGCGCATCGACGTTGCGATGAAAGTGGGCAGCGTGCAGGAAAAGGTCAGCGTGGCGGCGAGCGCGCTGCAGGTCGAGACGCAGAACACGCAGCTCGGCGATGTGATCGATTCCAAAAAGATGCTGGCGCTGCCCCTGAACGGCCGCAGCTATATCGATCTGCTGGGTCTGCAGGCGGGCGTGGCGCCCGGCACCGCGGAGACCATCCAGCAGGACCGCCCGGTTTCAGGCGGCCTCAACGCCGGAAACATCTCCGTCAATGGGCAGCGCGAAACCGCAAACGCGTTCCTGGTGAACGGCGGTGACGTGAGCGAAGGCAGAAACCTTGGCGCCGGCCTGGTGCCCAACCTGGACTCGGTGGAAGAGTTTCGCTTGATTACGAATAGCTTCGACGCGGAATACGGCAAGTTCAGCGGCGCGGTGATGAACGCCATCACCAAGTCCGGCACCAACGGTTTGCACGGCGATCTCTTCGAGTTCTGGCGCAACGACAAGCTGGATGCCAAGAACTACTTCTTCGCGGGCAAGTCCGAACTCCGCCGCAACCAGTTCGGTTACACGCTCGGCGGGCCGATCTGGAAGAATCACCTGTTTTTCTTCTCTGATTACCAGGGTACGCGGGAAATACAAGGTGCGGAAACGGTGGCCACCGTCCCGACGGATGACATGCGCAACGGCAATTTCGACCCGGCAATCCTGAGTGGTTCGGTTGACGGCGCGTATTGGGCGCAGGTGTTGACCTCTCGCCTGGCTTCGACCACCGGACAAACGGTTTCGCCCGGCGAACCCTATAGCGGGTGTGATTCCACGGCCAATTGCGTATTCCCGGTGGACCCGACCACGGGGCTGGCAAATATCCCCAAAGCAGCCTGGTCAGCGCCGTCGGTGGCCTTGCTCGCCTATATTCCCGGCCCGACAACTACCGGCGACTCGCAGAACTATGTGAACAACGCACAGAAAAATTCCTTGATCGACAATAAGTTTGGCGAGCGCATCGACTTTAACAATCAAAAGACCGGAAACTGGTCGTGGTACTACCACCTGGACAACACCAGCGTTGGCAACAGCCTGGCCGGTTACGCCAATGTGCCAGGCTTCCCCACGAACACGACCGCGCGCGCTCAGCAGTTTGTCATGAGCAACACCAAAACCATTGGTGCTACCGCGGTGAACGAAGCGAGGGTGAGTTTCTTCCGCACCGCGTTGAACAAGGACAACCCGGCGGGCAGTTTCGCGAGTTTGTCGTCCCTGGGTTTCATCACCGGTGCCAACACTCTCGGCATTGTTCCTCTTGAGGGTTATCCCGAATACGTTCCGCAGACGTCCTTCGCCAACATGGGCTTGAACATCGGCGTGCCTACTCTGAACACCAACCAGCCCAACACCACCTACATGGTCAGCGAGACTTTCTCCAAACTGCTGGGCAAGCACACGATCAAAGCGGGCGGAGAGTTTCGCTACCTGCAGGTCAACGAGCGAAATTTCGCCAACCCCAACGGTGGCTTCACCTTTGACGGCACGATCACCGGCGATGGCAGCAACCCCCAGGGCGACTTCGCGGATTTCCTGCTGGGCGCCACCTCGGCGAACAACGCACCCTACACGCAAGCCGCCGAACAATTCCTCGATTCGCGCACGCGCTACGGTGGGGCGTTCTTCCAGGACACGTACAAGGTGACCAACGCTCTGACCCTCAACCTCGGCATCCGCTGGGAGGCCAGCATGCCGTGGTATGACACCCAGGGCAAGATTCAGACTTTCGTCAAGGGCTTGCAGTCGACCACGTTTCCCCTTGCGCCCACCGGTCTGGTGTTCCCCGGCGATCCGGGCATTCCCAAGACTCTCGCGCCCACCAGGTACAACAACGTCGCCCCGCGCCTGGGCCTGGCGTATTCCCCTGGGTTCAGCGACGGCCTGCTGGGCAAAATTTTCGGCGGTCCCGGCAAGAGCAGCATCCGTGCCTCCTACGGTATCTATTACACTTCCGTGGAAGACCTGAACCTCTTCTACGAAGTCGCCGACGCACCGTTCGGTTTGTACTGGACCTCGCCGGTGTCGGTCCTCTTTGACGAGCCGTTCCGCGTCCGCGCGACTGGCGCATCCCTCGGGCAGCGGTTTCCGTTCACCGCTCCCGTCCCCGGAGATCCGGCCAACAAAACTCTGGACTTCTCGGTCTATGAGCCTTTCAACTATTTCCCCGGTTACGACGTGAGCAACCGTCTGCCGTACGCGGAGCACTTCAACCTCACTTTGCAGCGGCAACTTTCCAACACCCTGCTTCTTACCGTGGGATACGTCGGCACAGAGGGGCATCGCCTGATCACCCAGCGCGAAGCAAACCCGGGCGATCCGGTCTTGTGCCAGCAACTCAACGCGCAGAACGCCTTCGACGTGACCCAGGGTACCTTTGGGTGCGGACCTGGCAACGAAAACGACGTCTTTCAACTGGCTTCGGCCACGACTCCGTGCGATTCACCCACCACCGTGCCGCTGCCGGGTTGCGTCTACAGCACCCGCCATTCGTTCCTGAACCCCAATTTCTGCCCGGGCGGAGCACAGGTGTGCTTCGGCTCCAACAACACCAACACCCTCACCTCCGCGAACTCCATCTATAACGCCGCGCAGGTTACTCTTGAACGCAAAGCGTCCGACTTCAGCTTCCTGGCCGCCTACACGTTTGCAAAGGGCCTCGATGATTCCTCGGCTTTCAACGATCTTGTCAATTTCGTTGACCCCAGAATCAGCCGCGGTCTTTCCTCCAGCGACATCCGCCACAATTTCGTGGTGAGCTACATCTGGGCCATCCCGTTCGACAAGGCGTTTGCCTCCTTGCCCAAGCGGCTGACCCAGGGCTGGCAGGTGCAGGGAATTACCCGCTTCGCAACCGGCTTTCCGATCGCGATGAACCAGGGTTCCGACGACATTTCTCTCACCGGAAGCTCCGCGACCGACATGCCGAACCTGGTTGGCAAAGTGCAAACGGTCAACCCCCGCGACGCCAACCCTGAATGCCAGACGGACACGCACACCGGCTGTTACTTCCTGCCTGGTGCATTTGAGAAAAATACGACTCTGGGAACGTTCGGCACCGCCAACCGCCGGTTTTTCCACGGCCCGGGTTTCAACAATACCGACTTCGGGCTCCTCAAGCACACGTCGATCCGGGAGAACTACGCGTTCGACCTGCGCGTGGAGTTTTTCAATATCTTCAACCATGCGCAATTCGCCAACCCTTCGGGCGATATCAACGGCTCAAGTTTCGGAGTCGTGACCAGCGCCCGGGCGCCGCGCATCGGGCAGATCAGCGCGAAGTTCTACTGGTAAGATCGGTCTACGGGGAGGGCGATCCTTCGTCCTCCTCGTAGTCAAGCCGGCTTGCACGCTGTGCCCCGCTCCCTCGAGAGCTGCGCATAGCCGGAGCTACACGGCTTGCCAGGACTCTCGTTGCCAACCATGGAACGCAGATCGTGCGGCCTTTCGGAGCTGCTGTTTTTTCTCGCTTGTTTAGCTGTCGCTCTGTCTGTGCTCCCGATCCGGGCGGACGCGCAGACCGCCGACGAGTTCCGCAAACAGGCCCTGCAATTCTCAAAAACAAAATCGTGGAGCCAGGCGATTGAGAACTATCGCGCGGCCCTGGCCCTTGAACCGGGTGACGCGGTCACGCGCTACGACCTGGCGCTGGCGCTCAAATACAGCGGCAACTCCGCGCAAGCCGTGCCGGAGTTCCAAGCGGCTTTGCAGCTCAAACCGAAGTGGGCCGAAGCACGCTATGGACTCGGTTCGGCCTTCTACGATTTGCAGGATTGGGCCGCCGCAACGAGGGAACTGCAGGCGGCGGTAGAATTGCAGCCTTCGAACGTGGCCGCCCGCCGCCTCCTTGCCCGCATCTATTCGCAACAGAACAACGCCCCAGCTGCCGAAAGAGAACTTCGTCGCGCTCTGGCGCTGCAACCGTCCACCGAGATTCACTTCGATCTCGGCCTCACGGAAGCGCAGCTCGGCAATACCCAGGCTGCCGCACAGGAGCTTCGTCAGGTTCTGCAGGCCAATCCGCGTTACCCCGGGGCCAATCGCCTGCTGGGCGAGCTGCTGCGCCGGCAGGGTAACCATGCCGCCGCCCTGGCCCAGTTCCGCAAAGCGGTGGCACTCAGTCCCGATGATCCGCAAGCGCAATTCGATCTTGGCAGGGAGCTGAAGGCCGGCGGAAGTCTAAGCGACGCGGTAGCTGCGTTCCGCCGCGCCATCGCCCTCAAGCCGGATTTTGAAGATGCCCATTACAACCTGGGCCTCGCGCTGCAAGCGCAAGGCCAGGCCGAGGAAGCCAAAAAGGAATTGAACGAACTCAGCGCCCTGCACGAGTTCCGAAGCAATCTGGCGCAGGCGAAACTCCTGATTCTGCGAGGCGTGGAGGCCCTGAAGCAGCAACAGGGCGACGAAGCCCTGAAGCTGTTTCAGCAGGCGACCGAGCGCAGCCCGGGGCTCGCGACCGGCTACTACTATCTCGGAGTCGCCTGGGAGCGAAAAGAAGACCCGGTACAGGCGGCAGCCGCCTACGAAAAGGCTCTCGCGTTGCAAGCCGACTATGCTCAGGCGCAGACCACCTACGGTGCGCTGCTCTGGCGAATGAACGATCGCGAGAAAGGCCTGCAGGAGTTCCAGCGCGCCGTGATGTCCGATCCGGACCTGCCCGAAGCCCATTACAACCTTGGACTGGCCTACGCCCAGCTGCAAAAATACCAGGAAGCCACGCAGCAGTTGAGCCAGGCGATCAGCCTGAACCCGCAGTACGTGGACGCGCGCATTCAACTCGGACTGGTGCTGAGCGCGCAGAACGATAATGTGGGAGCCGCGAATGTGTTCCGCGAATTGCTGCGGCGCGAGCCGAAATTTTCCGAGATCCACAACAATCTGGGCCTGGTTTTGCTGCAGTCGGGCGATCTTGCCGGAGCGGAAGCCGAATTTCGCGAAGCGGCACGTCTGAAGCCGGAATATGCCGACGCGCACTATAACCTCGCGGTCGCGTTGCACAAGGCCGGCAAAGACTTCGAAGGGAAGGCCGAGCTGGAAAAAGCCTACGAACTCAATCCGGAACTCCGCAACCATCCCAGCGAATAGCCGCCTACTGTGCGGTTCGCCTTCTGACCGCAATCAGGGAAACCTGTTCTAGATCGGGATAGTGCGCTTCCGCGTCTTCGGCCTTGCGCTCTCCGGCCGCAATCTGCTGAACGGTCGTGCGCGCCGGAAAGATTGGGCCGAGATACTGGCCATACACGCGATCAAACTCTTCGGTGTCCTTCAAATCGTCCAGATACACCGTTGTGGAAACCACCTGGCTGAAATCCATCCCCGCCTCTTCCAGGTTGTCCAACAAATTGCGCATGGTCTGCCGGAGTTGCGCGGCAGTCGTTGCGCCATACACGCCGCCGTGCGGGCCGGGGATAAATCCGCTTTTCGCCGAGCAATAGAGGGTGTCGCCGGCAAAGACGCAGGGGCTTGCGGTCGGGCTCGGCGGCATGTTCTTGGGCCGGATGGACTTGCGTGCGCCGAGATCGCGCACCGCCACGCCCGTGTACTCGATGTGCGCGCCGCCCGGAAGGCTGGTTACCTGAATGGTGGCGCGCCCCGGGGTGTTGCCAAATTCGAAGCGGCGCGCATAGCGCTCGTTCATAATCCGGGTTGGGATGTCCTTGGTCAGGTAGGGGTTCACGAAGACGACGTTGCTCATCTCCAGTCCTGCAGCGTTCACCACCGCCTTCATTCCGTCGAGGGCCAGGTCCACTTGCTGAGCTGGATCGTCCGGTACCTTGCCGGTGGCCGCATCGGCACCTGCCATGCTCGAAATGAAAAGACGATCATGGGTAAGGACACCCGGCGAGAACGCATTACTTCTAGGGAAGTTCGCAGGAAAAACCGCGCGACGATCCTTTAGATCGCGCACCGCGACTCCGTTGATTTGCACCGCCGGTTCTGGAAGGCTGGCAACGCCGAGTACCGCGAGCGCTGGGGGCGTCCTGGGAAAATTCGCAGCGAAAACCTCTTTCAGCTCCTCGTACTTTGCCATGTCCGTCAGATAGACCTGCGTATACACCACATGATCCATCGTCAGTCCTGCCGCTTCGACGATGGCCCTGAGGTTGTTGAGCGCCTGTTGCGCTTGTTCCCGGAAAGTCGCCGGAAGACTTCCATCTGTCCGCCGCGATCCTTGCCCGGAAACATACACATAGTCTCCCGCGTCCACCGCCGGCGATGCGAAGGGCCGCACCGCGGCGCCCGCAGGGACTACGGCGCGCACCGGCCCTTGCGCGGCGCAGCGCGATGAAGTCAGAAACCCGCCCGCCGCCACGATCAGGCTTCCCAGCACGAATTTCCAGATCGCGCTACGCATGTTTCTTCTGTGCGGCGCCAAGAATCGCGCGCAATCTTTCTCCCACGACTATCTCTTCGCCGGGTTGAATAGTCATGGAAACCAGTTCGATATGGTCGGGCGCCTTGCGCTCCTTGCGCGTCGGCACCGGATTGCCCTCACGTACGGCGGTTACCAGGCTGGGATTGTCGGCGCCGAGTACCTCGATGCAGGGATCCCCGGCGCGAAGTTCCCGCACACAATCGCCGATGGTATAGCCCCAGCCTTGCTGGTCCCAGGAAATTTTCAGCGTGGGGTAGCGGTTGCCGTCGTCTGGAACGTAAACGCTGGTCTTCACGCCCGGCACCGTTTCTACCAGTTTGCGAATGCGGTCAATCCGCGCGTTCCATTCGTTGTAGACCTGTTTTTCGTCGAGCTTCAGCCAGGTTTCAAGGGCGGTCAAAGCGCCGATGACCTCTTCTTTGCCTACCTTCATGGGGCGACAGACCGCGCCCTCTCGCGGGCTGCTGTTGAGCAAAGCCGCTTCGATCAGGTCCTTGCGGCCAAGCAGCAGACCGCTGCACTGCGGTCCGCGCAGCCCCTTGCCGCCGGAGAAGCAATAAAGATCGATGCCCATCTTGGCGTAAAGCTTGGCGTTGTCCACCGGAGGAATACCGGCGGCGTCGTCCAGCAGCATCGGTATCTTCTTGTCCTTCGCGACCTTTAGTTCGTTCTGCAACTTCTCGCCGAGGTCGGTGGTGTAGATCATGGCCGTGTTTTCGTTCACCGCGTTGCTCAGCTCCTGGATCGAATAGACCAGCACAAGCTTGGCGCCCGTCAGGCGAATCGCGCTATCGAAGGCGCTGCGGCCGCCGACCATGATCACTTCGTGCTTCAGGCCGGTGGTGTCCGGCAGCTGCCAGATCTTCTTGTCATCCGTCCCGGCCATGCAACCGGCGGTCGCCGCAGCCATCGCTCCCGCTGAGCCCGAAGTCACCATGCCCGATTCCGCTCCCGTCAGCTCTGCCAGACGGCGTCCCACGCCGCGTTGCAATTCCAGCATGTTGACGAAATACCGGCCGGCCTCGCCCATGGCCAGTTGCACTTCCGGGAACTCGAGTGAACCGCTCAAGTACGTCCAGGTGCCGCGACAGTTGATCACGGTTTTTACGCCCAGGCGCGAATAGACGTTGCCGGGGGCGGCCCCCACGGCCGCGGCGGCTTGAGCATAGAGCCTGCGGGCCGTGATCTGCGTGAGTAGCGGAGCTGCGGCCATTAGTTTCACGAATGACCGCCGCGAGGAATGCTTGGGAACCATAGTGGGCACCTGTTTGTTTCGCGCAGTTTGACCGCGCAATTTTACGAAGTTCCATTTATCATGGAACGCGCCGGGCACCAAAGCTTTTCTTTCGTTTTCTATCGCTTTCTTTCGTTTTCGCAGGGTGAACATGGTTTCCATAATGCCGCATCGCTACCGTCGCGCCTCCTTTCGCTTCATGACTGCGTTCCTTCTGGTCTTCGCCGTAAGCTTGCTTGGCGGCGCAGCGCAGGGCCGCCAGCAAGCGCCGTCCGGGTCGGTCTGCCGTATCGAGCCCGTGGACTACCGAGGCTGGTCCGGCCAGCAGCTTGCGAACCGCTGGGTCAAGCTGGTTGTTGTTCCCCAGAACGGCGGCCGGCTGATGCAGGTAACCTTTGCCGGTCATGACTACCTGTTCGTGAATCCGGCGCTGAGCGGCAAGTATCAGGCGCCAAGCGCCGAACAGTGGTTCAACTATGGCGGCGACAAGCTTTGGCTGCTGCCCGAGGGCGATGACGACGAACAGCACTGGCGCGGCAATTCCGACCTTCTGGATGACGGGCCGTACACTTTCCGCAAGGTCGCGGAGGGTGAACGCTGCGAAATCGAGCTTGCCAGCCCGGCCGATCCGCAGACCGGCGTGCAGTTCATCCGCACGATTGCCCTAGACACCAACTCCCCGCACATTCAGTTTCACGCCCGCATGAAAAATATCACTGGCCACACAATCGAGTGGTCCATGCAGTCCGTTTCACAGTACGACACCGGCGCCGCCGGCGACCCCGGCAAACGCAACCCGGACATCTGGGGTTTCACTCCGGCCAATCCAGCCAGCGGCTATCTGAACCGCTATCACGTGCGCTTCGGTCCAGCCGAAAATCCCGCAGCATCCGTGCGCGAAGACGGTTTATTTGCAATCCACTACGCCCACCTGGCCGCCGAGTTGTGGATTGACTCCGCGGCCGGCTGGCTCGCCGTGGTCGATGGCACCAGTCGCTTTGCGATGGTCGAGAAATTCGAATACGAACCGCGGAGGACCTATCCCGGCCGCGCGTCCGTCATTTTCTGGACCAACGGCCCGGAGCTTCATCTGGCTGAGAGCGGCGAAGCCGAGTTCGGCGGAAAGCATGACTCGCCTTACTATATGGAGGCCGAACTCAATAGTCCGATGTGCCGTCTGAAACCTGGCGAAGAGTGCAGCTTCAATACCGATTGGTTTCCTACGCGAACCGCGAGCGACATTCGCGACGTCAGCGACGCCGGCCTGATCGTTCGCCCGCTGCGTTTCCTCCGGCGTCATGACGGCAAGCTGCAGCTTTCCGGAGCTTTCGGAGTGTTCTACGCGGGCCATCTGGTTGCCAACTACTACGATGGACGGGGTGTGAAGCTCGCGGCAGTGCAGATAGCGGACGCCTCACCGGCTGAGCTTGTTGACCTCCATACCGAGGTTTCGCCCGGCGCGAAGGCTGCTCGCGTCTCCTTGCACCTGATTGACGAAGCCGGTGTGGATCGCGGCGCCCTGCAGGAAGTCCGGCTGACGGCGGAAGACGACCACTAGCATGAAGCCGCTCTCCGCTCGCTGGTTCTCGCCGTGCGCGCTCGCTGCCTTTGCGCTGTCCGCATTCTCCGCGCTGGCGCAAACCGCGCAGCAGGGCAACGCCACAGTGACTGCGCAAGACCTGCTGGCGCAACCGGTCGGAGAAAACTGGACCTCCTACAACGGCGACTACACAGCACAGCGCTTCAGCCGGCTGCGCCAGATTAATGTGGAAAACGCGGCAACGCTGCAAGCCGCCTGGGTCTTCCATCCCGGCAATTCGCAGACGCTCGAAGTGACGCCGGTCGTCGTCCGCGGCGTCATGTTTGTTACCTCTGCCAACGACGTGTTTGCGCTCGATGCGCGCACCGGCCGCGAATTATGGCATTTCAGCCGGCCGGTCAGCTCCGGGCTGCTCGATGATGCCGCCGCGCACAAGAATCGCGGCGTCGCCGTACGGCGCGAGGCGATTTTCGTGGAGACCGACGACGCCCACCTGCTAAAGCTCGATGCTCGCTCCGGCAATCTGATCTGGGATGTGCCTTATGCCGACAAGGCCAAGCATTACGGCGCGACCAGCGCACCTCTGGTCGTGAAAGATATGGTCATCGTCGGGACCTCCGGCGGAGACTCCGGCGTTCGCGGGTTCCTCGAGGCCTACGACGCCGCAACCGGAAAATTGAAGTGGCATTTGTGGACCATTCCCGGGCCCGGAGAGTTCGGTTCCTCCAGTTGGCCCGGCGACTCGTATCTGCATGGCGGTGGCACCACTTGGATGCCGGGCAGCTACGATCCCGCCTTGAACACGCTGTATTGGGCCACCAGCAACGCCGCACCGGACTTTGTCGGTGATTCTCGCCCCGGCGACGACCTTTACACCTCTTGCGTCCTGGCCATCGACCCCGACACCGGCACGCTGAAATGGCATTTCCAGTTCACTCCGCACGATCTCTACGACTATGACGCCACCCAAGCCTCGGTGTTAATTGATGCCAAAGAGAAAAACACCATGCGACACCTGCTCGCGCACGCCGACCGCAACGGCTTCTTCTACGTGCTGGACCGCACCGACGGCAAGTTCCTGCGCGCGTCTCCCTTCGTAGAAAAGCTCACCTGGGCCAAGAGTATTGACGCCACCGGCCGGCCCGTTTTGTCCGGGTTGGTTCCTTCCCCCGATGGCACAACGATCTGCCCAGGCATTGAGGGTGCCACCAACTGGTTTTCCCCATCCTACAATCCGGATACCGGACTTTTTTACGTTCTGGCTCTCGAAGGCTGCAACCTGTTCAGGACCAAGTCCGAGCCGTTCGTGCAGGGGCAGACTTTTTACAACACCGGGACCACCGAGGTTCCCGGCGAGCGGCGGCAGAAGCTTCTCCTGGCACTGAATCTTGCCGATGGCAAGATCGTCTGGAGCTATCCGCAAGTGGGCCGCGGGCGGTCGTGGGGCGGCACCCTCACGACCGCGGGTGGCTTGGTTTTTTTCTGCAACGATGCGGAAGGCTTCGAAGCCGTGGATGCAACATCCGGCCGGCCTTTGTGGCACTTCAACACCGGGCAAAATTTCCACGCCTCGCCGATGACCTACGCCGTTGCGGGCGAACAGTTTGTTGCCATCGCGGCCGGCGGTGATGTCTTTGCCTTCTCGCTGCCCGGTTCTCGGCCCCGGTAAACGTTTTCTCCCTGTGCTATAGTCTGTGCGCTTCCGCCTCTCTTCAGGCGGCTTGTCAGGGGGAACTCCCGATGCCTCGCGCCGCGTGTCTCGTATTCGCCACTTCATCTGAAAAAGTCATACGGAGGATTGCGCACTCCGCGCTCCTCCTGGCCGCGCTGCTGCTGGCCTTTGCGGCACCTCGTTGCTTCGCACAAAAGGTCACGCTGAACGTGGATGCCAGCCAGGCCGGTGCCAAAATTGACCGCAATCTTTTTGGCCAGTTCGCCGAACACCTGGGTCACGGCATCTACGAGGGCATCTGGGTCGGTCCCGATTCGAAGATTCCCAACACCCGCGGCATTCGCAATGATGTTGTGGCTGCGTTGCGCGCGCTGAAAGTGCCCAACGTACGCTGGCCCGGCGGCTGCTTTGCCGACGAGTATCACTGGCGAAAGGGCATCGGCACGCCACGCGCCGTCACCCTCAATCCGAACTGGGGCGGGGTCATCGAGCCGAATACCTTTGGCACCCATGAGTTCATGGACTTCGTCCAGCAGATTGGCGCGGAGGCCTACCTCTCGGTCAACCTGGGCTCCGGCACCCCGCAGGAATCCGCGGAATGGCTGGAGTATCTGACGACCAACCAGCCCACTTCGCTGGCGAAGGAACGCGCAGCCAATGGCCATCCTGCTCCCTACAAGGTGGCCTTCCTCGGCCTTGGCAACGAAAGCTGGGATTGCGGCGGCAACATGACGCCCGAGTATTACCTCGACGAGATGAAGCGCTTCAGCCACTTCGTGCGCAATTTCAACCCCGATCAGCAGGAAAAGAACCAGATGCTGCGCATCGCCGTTGGTCCAGGTGGCGGCGACACGCGCTGGACGGAGTGGACTGAGACCGTCATGAAGGCGTATCGCAGCCATACCTGGAGCTGGGATATTAACGGTCTCTCGCTGCACTCCTATACCGTGGTCAAATGGCCGCCCGCGTACAAGTCGGTCGGATTCGGCGAGCCGGAATACGCGCAGATCCTCAAGTCCACGCTGGAGATGAATGACCTGATCGAAAAACACTCGGCCATCATGGATAAGTATGATCCCGAGAAAAAAGTGGCGCTGGTTGTGGATGAGTGGGGCGGCTGGTACGCGCCGCTGCCGGGCAGCAACCCCGGATTCCTGGTACAGCAAAACAGCTTGCGTGACGCGGTCCTGGCTGCACTGAACCTGAATATCTTTGCGCGCCACGCCGACCGCGTCCGTATGGCCAACATCGCGCAGATGATCAACGTCTTGCAAGCCATGATCCTTACGGACAAGGAAAAGATGCTCCTCACGCCGACCTATCACGTCTTTAAGATGTACCTGCCGTTCCAGGATGCGACCTTTGTGCCCGTGGCGTTCGACGCTGGCACCTACCGGCAAGGCAACATCACGCTTCCGCGTGTTGACGCCATCGCTGCCAAGGACCGCTCCGGCAAGTTGTGGCTTGCCGTCACCAATGTGGACCCCAACGAACCCGTGGAAATCGAGGTGAATGCGTCCGGCGTGAGCGCGAAATCCGCATCCGGAGAGACGCTCACCGCAGCGAGTGTGGACAGCGTGAATACCTTCGATTTGCCCAACGCGGTCGCGCCCAAGCCATTTTCCGCTGCCGCACAGGGCGGCAAGCTGACTTTAAAGCTGGCGCCGAAGTCGGTCACTGTCGTCGCCATCGAGTAGCCGGTCAGCCGCTTTGGCCCTTTGCACCGGCTTTTCTTTCCCTGCAATCTACGCGACACTCTCATCGTGACCACAAGACTGGTCGTCCCAATCAAGCGCTTGCCCGGCAACGATGACTTGCCGTTGCCGGCGTACGAAACCTCGGGCTCGGCAGGCATGGACCTGCGAGCGGCGGTACACGCTCCACTCCTGCTGCAGCCGCGCGAGATCGCGCTCGTCCCTTGCGGTCTCTCCATCGCTTTGCCCGAGGGATTCGAAGCGCAGGTACGTCCGCGTTCCGGCCTGGCCAGCAAGTTCGGCATCACCCTCATCAATTCGCCGGGCACGATCGATTCGGATTATCGCGGCGAGATCAAGGTCCCGGTGGTCAACCTGGGATCGGCGTCCTTCGAAATCACGCGTGGAACCCGCATCGCGCAAATCATCGTCGCGCCCGTCACCCGCGTGGAATGGCAGGTCACGGAAGAACTGGTGGACACAGCCCGAAGCTCAGGCGGCTTTGGCCATACTGGTACCGCCTGACCCTTTCGATACGCGGACGGCTCAGCCCTTGCCCGTTTGTTATAAGATGCCGCGCTATGAAACCATCATCGTGGCTTGCTGCCTTCACGAACTTCATTCTGGCTATCCTGACAGGCGCCGCACTCTTCGGCGCTGCCCAGCCCTTGCGCGCGCAGACTCCGCCCCTGACACCCGACGTTCCCGCCAGCTTCACAGCGCCCACTGACGCCGCCGACTACGTTAAGCGCGTCGTCATGATTCCCATGCGCGATGGCGTCAAGCTCTACACCGTCATCGTCATCAAGAAGGGCACTAGGAGCGCTCCCATCCTTCTTACTCGCACCCCCTACAACGCGGCCGGACGCGCCACTCGCTCCCAGTCGAACTCCATGCTTGCCACGCTCCCGCAAGGCGACGAGGTGTTCGTTGCCGACGGCTATATCCGCGTCTTTCAGGACATTCGCGGCAAGTACGGGTCCGAAGGCGAGTACGTCATGACCCGCCCGCTGCGCGGAGCGCTTAACTCCAGCGAAGTGGAC
This sequence comes from Dongiaceae bacterium, assembly GCA_035542235.1. Taxonomy (GTDB): domain Bacteria; phylum Acidobacteriota; class Terriglobia; order Acidiferrales; family UBA7541; genus Acidiferrum. The sequence continues at coordinate 14,292 of DATKLU010000024.1, read as the reverse complement.
CATTCCACGGATACCTACGACACCATCGAGTGGCTCGTGAAAAACGTGCCCGAATCCAACGGGAAAGTAGGCATGCTTGGCAGCTCTTACGAAGGTTTTACTGTCGTCATGGGCCTGGTGAATCCTCACCCCGCGCTCAAGGTCGCGGCGCCGATGAGCCCCATGGTGGATGGCTGGATGGGCGACGACTGGTTCCACTACGGCGCATTCCGGCAGCCGAACTTCGACTATTACACGGGCCAGACCACCGCGCGCGGCGGCGGCCAGCCGATCGTCCGCCAGACCTACGAAGACTACGAGAATTTTCTGCGCGCCGGTTCCGCCGGCGATTTCGCCAAAGCCGCGGGACTTGATCAACTGCCCTGGTGGCGCAAGACTTCGGAACATCCCGCCTACGACTCGTTCTGGCAGGAACAGGCGCTCGACAAAGTTATGGCCGCCCAGCCGCTCAAGGTTCCGGTCATGTGGATTCAGGGCCTCTGGGACCAGGAAGACATGTGGGGCGCGATCCACTGCTACCTCGCCGTCGAGCCCAAAGACACGCACAACAATATGAACTATCTCGTGATGGGGCCGTGGCGCCATAGCGGCGTGAACTACAACGGCTCCGAACTCGGTCCACTGCACTGGGATGGCGATACCGCGCTGCAATTTCGCCGCGATGTTCTGAAGCCCTTCTTCGATCAATACCTCAAAGACGGCGCACCCAAGGCCGATACGCCGCCCGTCTTCATCTACAACACGGGCGAGAACCGCTGGGACCGCCTCACGTCCTGGCCGCTCTCGTGCGCCAGCGGCTGCCCGAACCCGGCCAAGCCGCTGTACCTTACGGCGAATTTCGGATTGTCTTTCACCGCGCCGTCGGAAAAGGACGGCAAGTCCGCCGCGTCCTTCGACGAATACGTTTCCGATCCCGCCAAGCCCGTTCCGTACCAGCCGCGTCCGATCCGTTTCGCCGACGGCGAGGCCTGGCGACGCTGGCTGGTCACCGACCAGCGCTTCGTCTCCGATCGCACCGATGTCCTCTCGTACCAAACACCCCCGCTTACCGAACCCCTGCGCATCGCGGGCGCGCCGGTGGTCAACCTCGTCGCCTCCACCAGCGGCACCGACAGCGATTGGGTAGTGAAACTCATCGACGTTTATCCTGACGAAGTGCCCAGCCAGCCGGAAATGGGTGGCTATCAGCTTGGCATCGCCATGGACATCTTCCGCGGCCGCTACCGCGAAAGCTTTTCTTCGCCCAAGGCCATCGCTTCGAATACGCCGTTACTCTATAAGTTCGTGTTGCCCACTGCCGACCACGTCTTCTTGCCCGGGCACCGCATCATGGTTCAGGTACAGTCCAGCTGGTTCCCGCTCTACGATCGAAACCCGCAAACCTTCGTTCCCAACATTTTCTTTGCCCGCCCGGCCGATTACGTGAAAGCCACGCAGCGCGTGTATCACACGGCTGGCGCCGCGAGCTTCATCGAGCTGCCGGTCGCGCCCCTGCGCTAGTGCGCCTTGCGAACTTGGAAAAAATGCCACTGCCGGGAAACCGATTGCCGCGCGTAAAATCTTCACCGCACGATGCATCCGGCCGCGCCTAACCGGCGCCGCCGCAAACTCGAGGGAGACGTTTCACATGCGCAAGCTGTCCATTGTTCTGGCCATGGTGCTCGCAATCCTGTTCGTCCCAACGCTGCGCGCGCAAGACGATCCGCCGCAGGACGCGGAAGGTTGCAAGGATTCGCCGCTGGTCTCGCGCTTTCCCGGCAGCCACATCAATTCCTGCGACAACAAGGAGTACGAGCAGGCCGATTTCCCCATCGCCTCAGACGGCAGCACCAAGCACCTGGAAGGCGAGTATCACTCCTGGGATATCGCCACCCGCGATGGCGTCAGTGAAATTCAGGTCTTCCGCAACTTCCAGACCGCCCTCAAAAACGGCGGCTTTACCATTGACTATGCCAGTTCCCCCGAACAACTGGTCGCCCACAAAGGCGCCACGTGGATCCACATCGACAACCGCGGCTCGTTCTACTACCAGACCATCATCACCGTGAAAGAGATGGTCCAGGAAGTCACCGCCGACGCTTCTTCGCTCTCCGCCGAAATCAAGAAAAGCGGGCACGTGGCCGTCTACGGCATCCATTTCGATACCGGCAAGGCCGCCATTCTTCCCGACTCGGAAGACACCCTGAAGCAGATCGTGCTGCTGCTGCAAAACGATGCCTCGCTCAAGCTTCGCATCGAAGGCCACACCGACAATCAGGGCAATGCCGCCGCCAATCAGGTCCTTTCGGAAAAGCGCGCGCAAGCCGTGGTTGCCTGGCTCACCGCGCACGGGGTCGCTGCCGGCCGTCTGACTGCCAAAGGCTTCGGCCAGACCAAGCCCATCGCCGACAATTCCAGCGACGACGGCCGCGCCAAGAACCGTCGCGTGGAGCTGGCTCAGCAATAAGGCTGCCCCATCCCCGCTTCGGAAAAATGGTTCGCAAACGGTTCTGCAGAAGAGAAGCTGCCCTCGAAGGAGAAAATATGCCGCGCTTCGCCGAAAATACCGTCGGTCATAAGACGATCGTCGCCGTGCTTTGCGCCTTCGCATTCGCCGCAACTCCAGGCATTGCTCGCGCGCAAAACACCGGCAAAGACGTCCCTCCCGTGCTCGATGTCCACGTTCACGCCATGGACAACGACAACGGCTTCACGCTCGGCCCGACTTGCCCGAACACCGCGAAATTCACCGCGTCCGATCCGAAAGACAAAGAGGCGCCCTTTGGCTGGGCCCAGGAAGAGTGCACGCCGAAGCTCTACCCCGCCGCCAAAGGCGAATACATGAAGGACGTGCTGGCGGAAATGGAGCGCTTGAATGTCACCGCTGTGGTCTTCGGCGATCCCGCCAGTGTCAAGAAATGGAAAGACGCCGCGCCCAACCGCGTCATCCCCGGCACCAGCTTCGAAGACGGCATGAATCCCGGCGCGCGCGTGCCGCTCGCTGAACTCCGCAAGGACTTCACCAGCGGCGGCATGAAGGTCATGGGCGAAATCGGTTTGCAGTACGAAGGCATCTCGCCGAGCGACCCCAGCGTGGATCAGTACTTTGCCCTGGCCGAGGAACTCGATGTTCCCGTGGCCATTCACATGGGTACCGGCGGTTCCGGCCGCGCCAATGTCGCCATGCCCAAGTTCCGCGGCTCGCTGGGCAATCCGCTGCTGCTGGAGGATCTGCTCGCCCGCCATCCCAAGCTGCGCGTACAAATCATGCACGCCGGTTACCCGATGATCGATAACCTGCTGACCCTGCTGCAGGCCAATTCCCACGTGTATGTGGACGTCGCCGGCCTCATCTGGAGCTATCCCATCAAGGAAGTGAATCGCTACATCCAGCGCATCGTCGAAGCCGGCTTCGAAGACCGCGTCATGTTCGGCACCGATCAGTTCATGTGGCCCAAGCTGATGGCCTATTCCATCAGCATCATCCAGAACGCCGATTACCTCACGCCGGAGCAGAAGCGCGACATTCTCTATAACAACGCCGCCCGCTTCCTGCGCATCGACCCCGCCGGGAAAAAGTAGCCGCGCAGGCCAGCGTCGCTACTCAAACTGAATCAGCACAATCTCCGGCTGCGAGCACACCCGCAGCGGCGGGCCCCACGTGCCGGCCCCGCTCGAGGTATACACCAGCATGTCTCCGAATCGCTGCAGCCCGTACACGAACTGTTTGTAGATACGCCGGGTAAACCACGTCCACGGGAAAAACTGTCCGCGGTGCGTGTGCCCCGAAAGCTGCAGCGAGATTCCCGCACGCTCCGCTACGGCCAGTTGATCCGGCGCATGGACCACCAGCACGCTCGGCTTGCCGCGGTCAATCGCCGCGTGTTCCAGCACCGCGTTCAGACGCTCCGGCCGGGCCGCATCGCGGTGATGCACACCGATGATCTGCATCCCGTCCACGATCACCTTTTCGTTGTTCAGCAGCCGCAGCCCGGCGTTTTGCGCCGCGGCCAGGTGCGCCGCCGCATTCCGGATCTCTTCATGGTTGCCCGCGACAAAATAATTTCCCAGCGGTGCATTCAGCGAACGCAGTGGCCCTGCCAGTTCATCCAGGTCCGCATGACCCCCGTCATACAGGTCCCCGGCCAGGAACACGATCTCCGGTCGAAGCTGCCGCACTTGCGAAACGATGTTCCGCGCGAAATTCGCTCCCCGCACGTGTCCCAGGTGCAGATCGCTGATCATCGCCGCCTTTCGCCCGCGCCACGCCGCCGGTAGATTCGGCAGCTGCACCCGCACCCGCCGCACCCGCGTCACGCTGGCGTTTACCAATCCCCACAGCGCTGCAACCAGCGCCAGGCCCAGCCATGCGGCGCCAATTGCCCGGTGGCTCCAGTGCTGCCCGGCCAGCCGTTCCGAGCACAGTGTCGTCCAGGCTCCGACCGCGGCCACAAACAGAAAATTGAAGACGCCCAGCCACACCGCGGCCATACGATAGAAAACCCGCGTAAATGTATTCCAGTAACGAAACGTGAGCAGGGAAGCCGCGGTAAAACTCGCGGCCAGTGCCACCACGGCCACGAGCCACCAGCCGGGCACCGCGCTCACCGGTCGAGCGAAGTACAAAGCCGTCTCGTAAACGAGCACGTGCGCGGAAAGCAGGATGGTCTGAAACAGGGCGATGAACACCACGAAGCCGGATCTCATACCTGCTTGGATGTTTCTACGCGAAGGAAGGGCACTTGCGTATCGAAAGGCGCTGGCGGCCGCGCCTCGGCCAGGCTAGTGCTTTTCGGTCCCGGCCGCGGGAGCCATTCCTGGCGCCGAAACCGGCGCACCGGTCAACTCCGCTTTTACCGCCGGAGGAATCTTATCCGCGTTTTTCACCAGCACCGTCACTTGCCATATCTGCGTTTCGGTCAGCCGGTCCTTGAATCCGGGCATCCCTGTCATCCGGATCCCGTTCTCAACCTTCCAATATGTCTCCCACGGCTCGTCGTCGGTTACGCCCATGCCGCGAAACAACTGCGGTGGACGCGGCGCCATGCCTTCCGCGATTGCCGTCCGGGGACCGTCAGGCACGCCGTGGCACACCGCGCAGTGTTCTTTGTACACTTTCGCTCCGGCCAGGAAGTTCGTCTCATCCTCCGGCGCCTGCGGGTTCGGATGTGGCAGCTTGTTCAGATAGGCGTCCAGCGCCATGTGCGCAAACTTGCTCTCAAAGGGCATCTCCGGCGCCGTTACGGCCACTGGCGCGCGCCCCGTCGCGAAGTAGAAATACACCCCTGCTGCCAGAAACGCCAAGGTCAGCACAATGCCCAGCAAAAAACCCTTGATCATAAATCCTCGTAGCAAGCGATCGGATCGTTCCGGGAACAGGCGCGAAACTTCCCGCTAGTGTAACGAAAAAACGCACGGAGCTGCATCTCTGCCGTATGAATGCGCGCGTTGAGCGGTACCGGAAAGTATCGTACCGGGGGGCGCATCCGTCGTTTCCGGCCACCCGCCCCGTAACCATTTTTCCCCCCAAATCGTCTTAAGGATGCGTACCATACGAATACCGTCGGTTTGCGTCTGGAGAGTAAGAGAACCCGCTATCGCGCCAGGCGATCGTTCAACGTCCAAAGCCGGCTCTCTCGCGTACCCGCGACACACTTGAGGAGTTATAGAGGATGGGGCACCTGAAATCTCTGGACCTGCCGGAACACACTCAATCTGCAAAAGATACGGCGCGATTACAGCCGCATTCGTCCAGCAAAGCATGGGTCTGGGTGGTGGTGATCGCCCTTTTGGGCGGCGGCTTCTGGTACTACAAGTCGCATTCCGCAAAGGATGGTTCCGCCAACGCGACGGCTCCGGCTGGCGCCGCCGGCAAAGGGGCCGGCCGGGCCGCGGGCGGCTTCAGCGTACCCGTGGTCGTAGCCACCGCCACGAAAGGTGACCTGCCCGTCTATCTGAACGGACTTGGCACCGTCACACCGCTCAACACAGTCACCGTGCGCAGCCGTGTGGACGGCCAACTCATTAATGTCGCTTTCAAAGAAGGCCAGTTCGTCAGGGAAGGCGAACTTCTCGCTGAAATTGATCCGCGGCCCTACCAGGTGCAGCTCGAACAAGCCGAGGGCCAGCTCGCCAAGGACCAGGCCCAGCGCAAGGACGCAGAAGTCAATTTCGAGCGTTACAAGCTTCTCTACCAGGAAGGCGTCATCCCCAAGCAGCAGCTTGATACCCAGGGCGCGTCGGTGGACCAGTTCGATGGTGCTATCAAGACCGATCAGGGCCAGATCGACAACGCCAAGCTCCAGCTCACCTATTCGAAGATCACCTCGCCGATTTCCGGCCGGGTCGGTTTGCGCCTCGTCGATCCCGGCAACATCGTTCATGCCACCGATACCAACGGCCTGGTCATCATTACTCAGGTGCAGCCCATCGCCGTTATTTTCACGCTGCCGCAAGATCAGCTGCCGCAAGTGTTCGAAAAGATCCACAAAGGCCAGCAGCTCGCGGTCGAAGCCTACGATCGCGATAACACCCAGAAGATCGCCAGCGGCAAGTTGCTCACCATCGACAATCAGATCGACACCACCACCGGTACCTACAAGCTCAAAGCCGTCTTTAATAACGAAGACAACATTCTTTTCCCCAATCAGTTTGTCAACACCCATCTGCTCGTCGATACCAAGCGCAACCTGAGTCTGGTTCCGCTCGCCGCCCTGCAGCGCGGCCCGCAGGGCACGTACGTTTACGTCGTCGGCGCCGATAAGACCGTCAAGATTCGCAACGTCACGGTCGCGCAGACCACCGGCGGCGTCATTGGCATCAGCGATGGCCTTCAGCCCGGCGACATCGTCGTCACCGATGGCCAGGACAAACTGCAGGACGGCACCAAGGTCATTCCGAATCAAGCCCCGGCCGGCTCGGCCACAGCCGGCGTCGGCGCAACTCCCGGCAACTTGCCCGCGAATGCCACCCCGCAGCAGGCTCAGCCCCAGTCTGCCGCTGCGGATGCTCCCGCCACCGGAAAAAGTAAAGGCGCAAAACGATGAGTCCTTCCCGGCCGTTTATTTTGCGGCCAGTCGCCACCACGCTGCTGATGGTGGGCGTGCTCCTGGTCGGCTTCGTTGCCTACCGGCAATTGCCGGTCTCCGCGCTGCCTCAGGTGGACTATCCGACCATCCAGATTCAAACCTTTTACCCAGGCGCCAGCCCCGACGTCATGGCTTCCAGCGTCACCGCCCCGCTCGAGCGCCAGTTCGGCCAGATTCCTGGCCTGAACCAGATAACCTCCACCAGCTCCTTCGGTAGTTCGGTCATCACGCTACAGTTCGGTCTTGAACTCAACATCGATATTGCCGAACAGGAAGTCCAGGCCGCCATCAACGGAGCCAGCAATCTGCTCCCGCAGGGCCTCCCCAACCCGCCGATTTACAGCAAGGTGAATCCCGCGGACGCGCCGATTCTCACCCTCGCGCTCACCTCGAAAACGCTTCCGCTTTCCAAAGTCGAAGACCTCGCTGAAACCATGCTGGCCCAGAAAATTTCCCAGTTGCCCGGCGTCGGCTTGGTCAGCATCAGCGGCGGCCAGCGCCAGGCTGTGCGTATTCAGGCCAATCCCACCGCCCTCGCATCCTACGGCTTGAGCCTGGAGGATCTCCGCACTGCCCTCAACAACGCCAACGTCAATCAGGCCAAGGGCACCTTTGACGGTCCGCAGCAGTCCTACACCATCGGTGCCAACGACCAACTCTTCAGCGGCGACAGCTACCGTCCCATCATCGTTGCCTATCGCAACGGAGCGCCCGTTCGCGTCGCCGACGTGGCCACCGTCTCCGATGGCGTCGAAAACGCCTACCAGGCCGCCTGGGCCAATCTCGATCCCGCCGTCCTGATGAATATCCAGCGCCAGCCCGGCGTGAACATCATCGGCGTCGTCGATCGCATCAAGAAGCTTTTGCCGCAGTTGCAGGCGGGCATGCCCGCCGCCGTGCAGGTCACGATTCTGACCGACCGCACCGGCACCATCCGCGCCTCGGTCGAGGACGTTCAGTTTGAGCTGATGCTTACGGTCGGCCTGGTCGTGATGGTCATCTTTCTCTTCCTGCGCAGTATCCGCGCCACCATTATTCCCAGCGTCGCCGTTCCGCTCTCCCTCATCGGCACTTTCGGCGTGATGTACCTGCTCGGCTATAGCTTGAACAATCTCTCGCTCATGGCTCTGACCATCTCCACCGGCTTCGTGGTGGACGATGCCATTGTCATGATCGAAAACATCAGCCGCTATATTGAAGAAGGCGAAGCGCCGCTGCAGGCCGCCCTCAAGGGCTCCGAGCAGATCGGCTTTACCATTCTCTCCCTGACCATTTCGCTCATCGCCGTGCTTATCCCCCTGCTCTTCATGGGCGATATCGTCGGCCGCCTGTTCCGCGAATTTGCCATCACCCTTGCGGTCACTATTCTCGTCTCCGCCGTTGTTTCGCTGACCCTCACGCCGATGATGTGCGCCAAGCTGCTCCGCCACCAGCGCAAGGAAGACGAAACCTGGTTCTACCGCAAGTCGGAAGACGCCTTTAACGCCGTCATCGCCTTTTACGGCCGCACTCTGCAGTTCGTTCTGCGTTTCCGCACCATCACGCTGTTGGTAACGTTTGCCACCCTGGTCGGCACGATCTTGCTCTACATCTACGTGCCCAAAGGCTTCTTTCCAGTGCAGGATACCGGCGTCATCCTGGGCGTCTCGGAAGCGCCGCAAAGCGTTTCCTTCCGGGCCATGGGCGAGCGCCAGCAGCAGCTCGCCAAGGTCATTCTTCAGGACCCGGCCGTCGACTCGCTCTCATCGTTCATCGGCATTGACGGCACCAACACCACGCTCAATAGCGGCCGCATTCAGATCAACCTCAAGCCGCTCGCCGAACGCAAGATCAGCGCTTCGGAAATCATCCGCCGCCTGCAACCCAAGCTCGACAAGGTCGACGGCATCACCCTGTTTATGCAGCCGGTCCAGGACCTGACCGTGGAAGACCGCGTCAGCCGCACGCAATTCCAGTACAGCCTGGAAGATGTGGATGCCAAGGAACTCGCTTACTGGGTCCCCGCTTTTATGGACCGCCTGAAAAAGCTTCCCGAACTTCGCGACGTTGCCAGCGACCAGCTCAACGGCGGCTTGCTGGTAAACCTGACCATCGATCGCGATTCCGCGTCGCGTCTCGGCATCCTCCCCGCCGATATTGACAACACGCTGTACGACGCCTTCGGCCAGCGTCAGGTCTCCACCATTTACACTCAGCTGAATCAGTACCACGTGGTGCTCGAAACCGACCCGCAATTTCAGCAGACGCCCGATTCGCTCAAGAACATTTACGTCCATTCCTCCAACGGTTCGCAGGTCCCGCTCAGCACCTTTACCACGATGACCACCGGTCCCAGCGCGCTCGCACTCAACCATCAAGGCCAGTTTCCGGTGGTCACGCTCTCCTTCAACCTCGCGCCCAACGCTTCACTCGGCGACGCCGTCAACGCCATCAACCGCGCCAAAGACGAAATTGGCATGCCCGCGAGCATTCAAGCCAAATTCCAGGGCACCGCCGCCGCCTTTCTCAATTCGCTTTCCAACGAGCCCATCCTCATTCTCGCCGCGCTGGTCACGGTGTACATCGTCCTCGGCGTCCTCTATGAGAGCTTCATCCACCCCATTACCATTCTTTCCACGCTGCCTTCCGCCGGCGTCGGCGCCATCCTCGCGCTCCTGCTTTGCCGCACGGAATTCAGCATCATCGCCCTCATCGGCATCATCCTGCTGATCGGCATCGTCAAGAAAAACGCCATCATGATGATTGACTTCGCGCTCGAGGCCGAGCGCAAAGAAGGGAAGTCGCCTCTCGATTCCATCTATGAGGCATGCCTCCTGCGCTTCCGTCCCATCATGATGACCACCATGGCCGCGCTGCTCGGCGGCTTGCCGCTCGCTCTTGGTTCCGGCGTCGGCTCCGAACTGCGCCGCCCCCTCGGAATCACCATCGTCGGCGGCTTAATCCTCAGCCAGATCCTTACTCTCTACACCACACCAGTCGTCTATCTGGCTTTTGATTGGCTCTCGCGCCATCTGCCGCTCGGCTTCTCCAACCAGTTTGACGAAACCGCCCCGGAACACTCCGGAGACTGACCCGTGAATTTCTCGTCCAACTTCTCCGCTCCCTTTATTCGCCGCCCGGTTGCGACGACGCTGATCACCCTTGCCATTTTTCTTTCCGGTGTGGTCGCCTTCCGTTTCTTGCCCGTTGCCCCGCTTCCGCAAATTGATTTCCCCACCATCGCCGTCGGCGCCGGTCTGCCCGGCGCAAGCCCCGAAACCATGGCCTCCACCGTGGCCACGCCCCTCGAGCGCCAGTTTGGCCGCATCGCAGGAATCACCCAGATGACCTCGTCATCCGGCTTCGGCAACACCAGCGTGGTGCTACAGTTCGACCTGAATCGCGATATCAACGCTGCCGCCCGCGATGTGCAGGCCGCGATCAATGCCGCCCGCAACCAGTTGCCCGCGGACCTGCCCGGCCAGCCGGGTTATCGCAAGGTGAATCCCGCCGACGCGCCCATCGTTCTTCTTTCTCTGACCTCGACCAACGTGTCCACCGCCCAGCTGTATGACGCCGCCGATTCCATCCTGGCTCAGAAGCTTGCTCAGGTGGAAGGCGTCGGCCAGGTGTTCACTTGGGGCAGTTCGCGCCCGGCCGTGCGCGTCAGCGTCAATCCGAATCTCATCAACAGTTACGGCGTCAGCCTCGAACAGATTCGCAAAAGCCTGCAATCCGCCAACGCCAATCTCGCCAAAGGCTCGGTTTCCGATTCCACGCACATGTGGACCATCACCGACACCGACCAGCTTTTCAAGGCTTACGAATACCAGCCGCTCATCGTTGGCGGCCACGTTGGCGCGCCCATTCGGCTCCGCGATATCGGCGACGTTGCCGATTCGGTGGAAGACGTCCGCAATCTCGGCCTCTCCAACGGCGAACCTTCGGTCATCCTGGCCGTCTTCCGTCAGCCCGGCGCGAACATGATCGAGACCGTGGACCGCATCAAGAACATCATCCCCGATCTGCGCGCCTCCATCTCGCCTTCGATGCACCTCAACATCGCCATCGACCGCACCACCACCATCCGTGCTTCCATTCACGACGTCGAACGCACGCTGGTCATCTCGATCGCCCTGGTCATCCTGGTGGTCTTCGTTTTTTTGCGCAACGTCTGGGCCACCGTCATTCCCTCCATTGCCGTGCCGCTCTCCCTCGTCGGTACCTTTGGCGTGATGTATCTCTGCGGCTACAGCCTGGATAACCTTTCGCTCATGGCCCTCACCATCTCCACCGGCTTCGTGGTGGACGACGCCATCGTGGTCATCGAAAACATTGCCCGCCACATGGAAAACGGCATGAAGCCTTTCGCCGCCACCATGCTGGGCGCGAAGGAGATCGGCTTCACCGTTCTCTCCATGAGCGCTTCGCTCATTGCCGTGTTTATCCCCATCCTGATGTTCCCCGGGATCGTCGGGCGACTGTTCCGCGAATTTGCGGTCACCCTCAGCGTGGCCATCGTTGTTTCGCTATTCGTCTCGCTTACCACCACGCCCATGCTCTGCGCCCACTTCCTGCGCATCCAGCACGGCCGCCACAACATTGCCTATCGCTTTGCCGAAAATGCCTTCAACGGCATGGTCCGGGTGTACGATCGCTGCCTGCGGGTTGTTCTTCGCCACCAGTTGGCGGTCCTGGTCATTACCGTGGCCACCGCCGTCTTCAGCGGCTACCTCTACGTCGCCACTCCCAAGGGCTTCTTCCCGCAGCAGGACACCGGCCGCATCAATGGCTATATCCAGGGCGACCAGGACATCTCCTTCGCCGCCATGTCCGAAAAGCTCAAAGAGTTCAACAAGATCGTCCAGGCCGATCCCGCCGTGGACACCGTCACCGCCTTCACCGGCGGCGGTAATGGCACCAGCACTTCGCGCATGTTCGCCCAATTGAAGCCGCTTGACGAGCGCAAGATGAGCTCCGACCAGGTCATCGCCCGCTTGCGCGGCAAGACCGCCAAGATTCCCGGCGCCACGCTTTTCATGCAATCCGTGCAGGACTTGAGCATCGGCGGCCGCTTCGGCGGCGCGCAATATCAATACACCTTGCAGGCGGAAAATCTCGACGACCTGAACCACTGGGCCCCGCTGCTCATGCAGCGCCTGCAGAAAGTTCCCGGCATCTACGACGTCAACACCGACCAGCAGGTGCGCGGCTTGCAGAGTTCACTGGTTATCGATCGCGACACCGCTTCGCGCCTCGGCGTCAACATGACCGACGTGGACAACACCCTCGGCGACGCCTTCGGCCAGCGCCAGGTCTCCAACATATACAAAGGACTCAATCAGTACCACGTCGTGCTGGAAGTTTCCGATCAATACACGCAAGGCCCGGAGGGCCTGCGCCACATTTACGTCCCCGCCGCCGGAGGTGGCGTCGTCCCCCTAAGCTCTTTCGCGCATTACGAACCCACCAACACTTCGCTGTCCGTCAATCATCAGGGCCTCTATCCTTCCATCACGCTTTCCTTCAACCTCGGCCCCGGCCTGGCCCTCGGCGATGCCGTTACCCGCATCCAGGCCGTGCAGCGCGAAATGGGTATGCCGCCCACCGTGCATGGCGGCTTCCAGGGCACCGCGCAGGCGTTCCAGGATTCCCAGTCTTCCATGCTGGTGCTGATCATCACCGCGCTCGCTGCGGTGTACATCATTCTCGGCATTCTCTACGAGAGCTACATCCACCCCATCACCATCTTGTCCACCATTCCCTCCGCCGGCGTCGGCGCCCTCCTGGCCTTGCAGCTGACCGGCACCGAGCTTTCCATGATCGCCCTCATCGGCATTATCCTGCTCATTGGCATCGTAAAGAAAAACGCCATCTTGATGATCGATTTTGCGGTACAGGCTGAAATGCAGCAGGGAATGAAGCCCGAGGAAGCCATCTACCAGGCTTGCCTGCTCCGCTTCCGCCCCATCCTCATGACTACCATGGCCGCGCTGCTTGGCGCGCTGCCTCTCGCTCTCGGCACCGGCGTCGGCTCCGAACTTCGCCGCCCGCTCGGCATCACTATCGTCGGCGGGCTCATCCTGAGCCAGCTCCTGACCCTCTTCACCACCCCCGTCGTCTATCTCTATCTGGACCGCTTCCAGAATCGCATCCGCCACGCCGTCATCCCTGGCGTCGCCCCTGCTCCCTCGCCTGCTCACACCGATTGACACCATTTCCGACGCGTACTTTTAGTTCTACTCGAGCGGAGGAGTGTCATACCGGATACTCTCGGCGAAACCTTGCTTAACAACATCTGCAAAGGGCGGATGGCGTAGGCAATTCGTTCGAAAAACCTTGCGCATGGCGCCGGGGCCGTACCCCTTTTGGTTTTGCAGGCGTACGGGTTTTGCGTTTTCGCCCCGCTATTCGGAAATGGAAAAATCGTACACGCGGCCGGACGCCGCTCCTCCCGAGCGGTTCCCTCCGTTCGCACCGGCCATCGTGTTGCCTTGCCCGGTGCCCATGAAGAACGCGTATTCGCCCGGCTTCAGGTCCATGTCCAGGGTCGCTTTATACATGCGTATGCCCACGTGTTCCGCGTGAAAGGGATACTCTTTGTCCTGCTTCACGCCGGACTTTCCGCCGGTGATCCCGCCGAAAGACCCGATCTGAAATTCCCGGTGATCGCTCTTCTTGTTCAGGCTGATCAGCACGAAGTCGGAAGAGTCCGCGCCGTCCGGAACATAGAAATAGAAAACTGGCCGCCGCTCGCGCACCACATTCTTTGAGATTGGCCCGGCGATCGTTGCGTCCCAGTGCTGGTTGCGCAGGCCGTTGGTGAAGATGCTGCCCGCCCTGCCGCCGGCCTTGGTGTTGGTCACCGCTTGCCCGTCCACGCGCACGAATTTCGTGCCGTCCTTCCAGTAAACGCCTACTTCGGGCGGCGGCAGGTTCGGGTCCAGCGTCATCGGCATCGCGCCCGCCACCACGGTCGGCGCCGGCGCAGCGACCGGATTGATCATCGCCTTGATCACCGCGTCCGAAACGCCGGCTTCCTTCAGCCCCTTCAGCCCTTCCACGCTGGTATCGAACGACAGCGAATTGCCTCCCGCCGCGCTCGCCGCGCGGATCTTTTCGATGATCACCTCGTCGGAAAGGCCCAGCTTGGACAGCTCGATGACGTCATGGTTCGTGAGGCGCTTGTGTGCGTTGTCGGCTTCCTGGCCGCAGGCCACCGCCACAAATAGAAAAAACAGGCAAA
>DATKLU010000023.1:0-47825 GCA_035542235.1 Dongiaceae bacterium | reverse complement strand
CGCTCGTCGACGACGAAAGAACCCCAGGAGAGCGGAGCCTCCTAATAGGAGAGCGCCACCAGGTTCGGGCACAGGCTCGACCGTGGTTTCGATCACGCCGTAGTTGAAGGCCGAAGAAACCGAAAAAGCTGCAAAGCACGCCTCGCTTGTGCAGTGGTACAAATCTGGATCAGTGAATGTCGGCGGCTGCGGGTATGGTTCGATCCCCAAACCTAAATGGATATCAATCTCATCTGCCCCGGCATTATAAAATGGGAACCAATTGATATCGGAGCGGGAGTCCCCTGGCCCAAAAGGTTCGGCATAGTGGACGAACCCACCAGAGAGAAAAAAGGAACCGAGTGGACCAAGAGAATTCACACGAACGGAATCCGGCACGATATACGGGACAAAGCCATACACGTTGGACGGGCCACCGTTAGGAAGATCCTGACCGCTGAACTGTACAACGCCCATTTGGAACGAGAAGGCAATCGTTTCGGCGCAAATTGGCTGTGGGGGACAGTTGTTGTCGCCAAAGATTGTGAGAACGCCGCTTACGTTATAGAGGTCCAGGACGTCGTAGTCGTCGGCTTTGGCAGAAGACGTGGCCAGCAGGAATAACGGGAACAAGAGGGCGAAGCGGAGAAATCTGGACATGAGCGCCTCCAGGACGAGCCAGAGTCGTACGGGCGAACGACTGTAAGCTAAAGGTACTTTGTACCGCGGTCAAGTGACTTTTTGGAGAAGGGACTTCAGCAGAGGAAGAGGCTTGACGGGGCGTGTGGGTCAAAGAGAAACAGCGAAGAGCGAGGCTGATGCCCAGCAATGCGGAACCTTGCGGTGGAAGGTCTAGGCTGCATGGAAAAGCGGAGGGGCCGAAAAAATCGAGGGCGCAACCCGCCTTGCGGTGGATTGCGCCCTCTAACTGAGCCGTCAAGTTTCTGACCCTGCCGGGCCCACTCCCGAGCGGCTGGCCTTGCGGCCTACCTCTCGTTCTTCGCAGTCCCGTAGAGCATCGAGCTTCGCAGTTCAATTTCGCGGCGCTGCGTACGGTTAAGTTCGCGTCGCCTTCTCAACTGATCCGTAAAGTCCTTGTGCTTTCCGGTTCAATCTGTGCGCACGATATTCCCGCCGCGTTCACGCGTCAATAAGAATCCATTCATGCGCCTGTGCATTTCTGTGCATGCCTGTGCAAAGTGTGGAAAGTCTGGAACACGCGCGGCGCGAATTGCGTACCTAACCACAAATCAATACCTTGCGAGGGTTGCTCGTGCCAAGCCGACCTGCATTCCGCCGGTTCCCTGCCGTTCTTTGCACCTATTTTCTGGGCCTGATCCTGCTCGCGGCCACCGTTTCCGGCCAGCAGCCGGATGGGCCAGCGATCAAGAGCACCGTAAACCTGGTGAACGTATCGTTCACGGCGCGGGACGCGCGCGGGGCGCTGCTGGATTCGCTGACAAAAGATGATGTGGAGTTGTACGAGGACGGGGCGGCGCAGAAGGTGGTGCACTTCGCGAAGAGCACCGACGTGCCGCTGACGCTGGGGCTGATCATTGACGCCAGCGACAGCCAATCGCACTTTTACAAAGAGCATGAGAAGGATCTGGAAATTTTTCTGAAGCGGGTGCTGGGGCCGAGGGACCGGGCGTTTCTGCTGTGCTTCGGGAACCACCTGCGCATCGTGAACGACTTCACCCAGTCGGGCGCCGAGATGCTGGCGAACCTGAAAGAGTACGACAGACATTCCAGCCGGTTTCCGGAAATTGCGCCGGACGACACGCGCGATTCGGGTACCGCGTTCTATGATGCGATCTATTATTCGATCACGGAGAAGATGGCGGATGTGGACGGCCGCAAGGCGCTGCTGATTTTCAGCGACGGCGAGGACAATTCGAGTTCGCACGACGAGATGACGACGATAGAGGCGGCGCAGACGGCCAACGTTCTGGTGTACACGATCCGCTACACGGAGACCGGCAAGCACGGGCGACTGACGGCGCGCAACCACTACGGCACGCGGGTGATGGACCGGCTGGCGAAAGAGTCCGGCGCCTCGGCGATCGACGCCAAAGAGATGAAGCCGGAGGAGTACTTCCGGCAGATTGCGGAAGAACTGCGTACTTCGTACGAGATCGGCTACTACCCTGCCGCGCCGATGAAAAACGACAGCTTCCGGAAGATCAGCGTGCGCGCAAAGGACGAGACCATCAAGGTGCGGGCCAAGACCGGTTACTATGCGCGCTGAGCTTGCCAAGCGGCGCCGAGCCTAGCGCAGGTAGCCCCAGTTGTGCAGCTTGTCGGAGTCTTCCACCCAGCGGTCGCCGATATCGGTGCGGTAGTACATGTTGGGGATAAGAATGTTGCGGATGCGCGAATAGACCTGGGCTTGCGCCTGCTTCATCGTGGTGCCCGTGCCGACAACAATGAGCACCACGCCCGAAGTTCCCGCCACCAGCCACTGGCCGTTGACCTGCTTTACGTCCTCGATGTGCACCCCGTCGAAATTCGGCTTCTTGAAAACGATGGCCGCGTTCTTGGAGAAAGACTCGAAGGTCTCGTCGTCATCGAACGGAAAGGGCGGAACGACGATGCGCACGCCAATTTGGAAGCCGCTGCGGGTGCGCCACTTGGGTTCGAAGCCGTTGGCCAGCTCCCAGAAAAGTTCGCTGATCGGCGTGAGCATGCCTTCCTGCTGGATGCTGATGGTCGGATAGCCGAAGCGCGACGTGAACTCCAGCGGGTAGATGCCGTTGTTGTTCACGATGCAATTCAGGTCAATGTAGCCGACATAGCCTTCTTCGGCGAGCTTGGACTCCATCTTAAGGAGCGTCTGCGTGAACAGCCGGTTAGGCTCGCTCCAGAACATGGAAGTGCCCATCTCCCCGGTGGGAGGACCAATGTTGCCGGGGAAAAGCTTCTTGTGTTCGAAGTTGATATTGACCGGACTGATGAAATTCTTGCCGTTGAAGAACGCGCCGACGGCGACTTCCACGCCGGTGACGCGACGCTGCAGCTGGAATACTTTGATTTCGTCGGCGAAGGCCTTTTTGTACGCCTCCAGCATGCGCACTACGTCGTCGCCGTCTTCTTCCTCGCCCACGAACAGGCGGCGCTTGACGTTCTGCGCTTCGCCGCTGGGCTTGATGACGTAGCGATCGGGATTCTTCTTGACGAATTCGATGGCTGGGTCGAAGGAGTCGAACTCTTCGTAGGGGATGATGTTGACGCCGGCGTTCTTGAGCTCTTCCTGGCCGAAGGAGCGATCATCCTCCAGGCGGTCGGTATAGGGCGTGCCGCCGATGACGGGCTTGCCGGTGGAGCGGAGCGCCTGCGCGCGGGCGCCCTGACCGAGGGTGTCATCGAACACCACGATGTCGGCCCACTTGGCGTCGCGTTCCCAATCCTTGGATTTGGGAACGAACCCGTCGGCAATGTCGCGCTCGCCTTCGGCTTCGATAAAGTAGCGAACGTCGTGCCCCTCTTTAAGCACTTCCCAGGCGATATCGCCGATGAGTCCGGAAAGAGAGACAAACAAAAATTTGCGCTTGTCCATTTGCGTTGAGCGAAATGTGCGGCGCCCCTGCCGCGAACCACGGTCCTTGATATTACGAGGAAACCGCCCGGAGCATGTTACAAGAAATTAAAAATCGGCGTCGCGAAACCGGGGTGGCAAGCAACCCCAGGGGCAGGCAGGCGTCTCAAAGCAAATGAGTTCCCTGGCCGATGGGGCAAAGATTGCTGAACCTGTCCTTTCGTTCAGGTTATACTGAGACGTTGGGCGCTGCGCGCTTTCTCAGAGCTGCTTGAGTAGTCGAGAGTCCGGTCCGCCAGCCGCACAACGCAACAGAATCCAGAGTCGTGAGGTGAGGTTTGCGCCGTACTCTGCTTAGCATCCTTGGAATAGCCGCCGCCTTCCCAGTTGCCGTGCTCGCCCAGAGCGCACCCGCACAAGCTCCCCCCTCCCAGCCAGCGCCGACGTCCACCGCTACTCTGAGCAATACCGAGCGGAAGAAAGTGTCGGACTCCTCGAAGAAGGCCAGCAAGAAAAAGAAGAAGGAGCTGACGCCCGACGCCGACGGCTCGGTGGCCCCGGACAAAGTTCTCTATGACCGCGCGCAGCAGGACATCAGGAAGGGTCGGCACGAGATCGGCCGCTTGAACCTGCAGACACTGATCAACACCTATCCTGACAGCGAGTATCTGGCGAAGGCCAAGCTGGCGATTGCGGATTCGTATTACAAGGAAGGCGGCAGCGCCAACCTGACGCAGGCGATCGCGGGCTACAAAGACTTCATTGTGTTCTTCCCCTTTCTGCCGGAAGCGCCACATGCGCAGTACCAGGTGGCGATGACCCACTTCAAGCAGATGGAAAAACCGGACCGCGACCGCACGGAAGCCAAGGCCGCGGAAGAAGAGTTTCAGACGTTCATCAGCAAGTATCCGAATGATCCGGAAATCAAAAAAGCCCAGCAACGACTGCGCGAAGTGCAGGAAATCCTGGCGGAAGGCGACTTCCGGATCGGTTACTACTACTACGTGAAGGGCGACCGCCGCGCAGCTGCGGGCCGCTTGCTTTCGGTAGTGAAGCGCTATCCGCTGTATAGCCGGTCAGACGACGCGCTATGGATGCTGGGCGACGTTTTTGAGAAGAGCGAGAAGAAGGAAATCGCGGCGGTCTATTATTCGCGCATCGTAAAGGACTATCCGCTTTCCGACCGCGTCGGTGACGCGAAGGCCAAGCTGGTAGCGTTCGGAGTGCCGGTTCCGCAACCCGACCCCAAACAACTTGCATGGATGCAGGCCGAAGCCGCCGCACCTCGGCAGAAAGAAAGTTTTGTCACCAAGCCCATGGCCTTGATTCATAGCGGACCGAAGCACGAGCAGATCGTGGCCGCGCAGTCCGGCCCGCCGCAGATGGAACCGGACGTGGACACAACGAGCATGACCGACATCCTTACCGGCGGCGGCAAGTCCACAATTGGAGCGGGCGGGAGCAACGGCGCGACCGGAAACACGGCGGTCGTCGAGATCGCCACACCGAATAGCGGCGCAGCGGGCGGTACGACGGTGGAGAACAGTGATCGCGGCGGCGCGCCGGCGGCGGCTCCGGCAGACACGTCGGCACCGGCCCCGGGCACGAACCCGCCGGCAGCCGACGCAAACGCCCCAGCGTCAACGCCGCCTGCCGCAACGGCCGGAACGGACACGAATTCGGCATCTGGAACGACCCCTGCAGACGCCAATGCGGCGCAGTCTGGCAGCTCGACCGACCCGAACGCCAAACCCGCGGACGGCTCACAGACCACCGACCCGAAGAAAGAATCCACCAGCAAGAAAAAGAAGGGGATCAAGAAGATCATCCCCTGGTAAGTCGTTCGAACGACGGGTCGAAGGTGGCTGACCTTTCGACACGTGAATTTCAACGCGAAACAGGTTTCAAGAAAAGGCGCGCAGCGCGTTTTTCGCGCCATGTTCCCTTCCGACACATGAATGGGTGGTTTGCGTTGACGACCCCCTCCCCCGGTGCTCCAATAACCCTGTGAGGCCGTAGTGTGCGGCCGCATGATGCGTGTGTGAATGCATCGGAGGGCTCTGCAGTGGCCAAGATCCTGGTTGCAGACGACAACAGTAACATTCAAAAAATGGTGGGCCTGGCCCTGAAAGATCAGGGTATTGACGTCGTCGCGGTAGGCAACGGCGAGGCCGCCGTGCGCAAGATTTCGGACGTGCGTCCGGACCTGGTTTTGGCAGACGTGTTCATGCCCGTGCGCAACGGCTACGAAGTCTGCAAATTTGTGAAGGACGACACTGCCCTGTCGCACATCCCGGTGATTTTGCTGGTAGGCGCGTTCGATCCGCTGGATGAGCAGGAAGCGCAGCGAGTGGGCGCGGATGGCGTGTTGAAGAAGCCTTTTGTTCCGCCTGACCCCCTGATTTCGATGGTAAAGTCCGCGCTTGCGAAGAATGGCGTGATCGTGGGTATGCCTGTGCCCGCCCCCGTGGAGGCACGGCCGGAACCGCCGCCTCCGCCGCGCATCGCCCCGCCGCCCCCGCCGCCGCCGGCGTTTGACGAACCGGAGGAAGAGCCGGAATTACCTGCCGTTGCCTCGCGCCCGGCGCCGTTTTCGGTGGAGCGCGGTTCGCAGCCGGTGGCCTTTGGCAGCCTGCTCGATTCCGCCGGAGTGGAAGAGGACGCAGTGTTCGCGATTTCCCCGAACGGCCCGAAAGCGCCGGAGCGCAATTGGGGACCTGCCGTGGAAGAAGCGGAAGAAGAAGAGCCAGAGGCTTCGAAAAGCCATAGCTGGCGAGTGAGCTCGCTGGAAGATGACAGTGCGGAGACGCCGGCCGGGCAGACCGACTGGCGCGAAGCGGCCTTTGCCAATCTCGGAGCAGGTGCCGGAACCGGCGCCGCAAAACCGGGTGGCGAGTGGTCGCCCTCGGTCGAGAAGAACAGTCTGGCCATCAGCGAAGCTGAAGCCGCGGAGCTCGCCAAGAAAAATATCCCTTTTGTGACCTCGCATACGGCCGAGCAACGAGGCCCCGAAGACTGGTCCAGAGCCATTGGCCAGATCTTCCCGGAAGCGCCGGGTGCCGCCGCGCCTCCTCCGCCCCCGCCGCCCTTTGCCGCGGTCGAGGAACCAAAATTTGCAGCAACGCCGGTAGCGCCACCCCCTCCGGTTCTTGCGCCCGAGCCTCCCCCCATTGCCGCGCCGGTCGAAGCCAGCTCCAGCGTCGCTTCGCCTTCGCTGAACTCCGCCGCCTCGAATTCCTGGATGGCCGGTGCAGTTTCCCCTTGGGAAGCCGAATTGCAGCGCGCTAGCCAGCTTAGTACGACTTGGGATGCCGTCAAGACGACGCCCGCCGCTTTGCAAGAGCTGCCCTCGGAAACGGCGAGCACCCAGGAAGCCGTGCGCGAAACCGTTCATGAGGTGGTGCAGGAGACGGTAGCCACGGCGGAAGTGGAACCGGCGACACTGCCAGGATCGTTCTACCAGCAGGATTCCCTTGTAGAGGCGAGCGCAGCAGCGGCTCCCGAAGCGGTGCCAGCCCCGGTGGAACCAGCCGCCGCGCCCGACGACATCGTCGCCAAAGTGTTGGCCAAAATGAGCCCCGAAGTCCTTCAGGCCGTGACCCGGGAAATCCTCAAGCCGGTCGTCGAAGCCATGGTCAAGGAAGAGCTCAGCAAGAAGCAGTAAGCGAACTTACCCCGAAAATCGAGGCAACCGGCAGACGCTCCAATTATGCGGGCGTTTTCGTGCTCGGTTTGACGCCCTCGGCAGGCAGCTTCTATAGTTAAAGATTGCGCAGGAGGCGTGGAAAAGCGCTGTATAGTCGCAGCGCGCCGCGTCTGGAACGCCGCCCCCTCAGGAGAAGAGAGCACAGAAATGGCCCGGGAGATTGCCAAGGCATACGACCCGCAACAGATTGAAGGACGCTGGGCGGAGTTCTGGATCAAGGACAACATGTTTCGCGCGGACGCGCACGCGCCTGGCCCGGTATTCTCCATCGTGATCCCCCCGCCCAACGTGACCGGATCGCTGCACATCGGGCACATGCTGAACCACACGGAGATCGACATCCTGACGCGCTGGCACCGCATGCGCGGGTTCAACACCCTGTACCTGCCGGGCATGGATCACGCCGGAATTTCCACGCAGCGCGTGGTGGTGAAGCAGCTCGCGGATAAGGGCATCGATTACCGCACGCTGGGCCGCGAAGAGTTCGAAAAGCGGGTGTGGGAGTGGAAGGCAGAAAGCGGCGGCAAGATCATCGCCCAGATGAAGCAGATCGGGGAAAGCTGCGACTGGACACGCGAGCAATTCACGCTTTCGCCGGAGCTCTCGCGGGTGGTGCGCGAAGTGTTCGTGCGGTTGTACGAGGAAGGCCTGATCTATCGCGCCCACTACCTGATCAACTGGTGCCCGACGTGCCTGACCGCGCTGAGCGACCTGGAAGTGACTCACGAAGAGCGCCAGGGACACCTGTGGCACATAAAGTATCCGGCGGCGGATGGCGGAGGTTTCGTGGTGGTAGCCACGACGCGGCCGGAAACCATGCTCGGAGACACGGCCGTGGCCGTGCACCCGGAAGATGAGCGTTACGCACAGCTGATCGGCAAGAAACTCAGGCTGCCACTGACGAACCGGGAGATCCCGGTGATCGCCGATACCATGGTGGACCGCGAGTTCGGCACGGGCGCGGTGAAGATCACCCCGGCGCACGATCCCAACGACTTTGAAGCCGGGCGGCGACACAACTTGCCGGAAATTGATGTGATGACCGACGACGGCAAGATGAACGGCAACGCGGGAGCGTATGCCGGGCTGGACCGCTTCGCAGCCCGCAAGAAGATCGTGGAGGACCTGCAGGCGCAGGGTCTGCTGGAAAAGATTACCGACCACAAGCTTTCCGTGGGGCTCTGCGAACGCTGCAAGACCGTGGTGGAACCGCGCGCTTCCAATCAGTGGTTTTGCAAGATGAAGTCCATGGCGGAAAAGGCCATGGCCGCCGTGGAGCGCAACGAAATCACCATGGTTCCGGAAAACCGGCGGGAAGAGTTCTTTCACTGGATGCGCAACATCCGCGACTGGGTGATCTCGCGGCAGTTATGGTGGGGCCATCGCATTCCGGCCTGGCATTGCGGCAGCTGCAAGGAAGTCACGGTGGCGCGTGAGACTCCGGCAAAGTGCTCGCATTGCGGCTCGGCAGCACTGAAGCAGGATGACGACGTGCTGGACACGTGGTTCAGCTCGGCGCTGTGGCCATTTTCCACGCTGGGCTGGCCGGAGGAGACACCGGACTTTAAGACCTACTACCCGACCAGCCTGCTGATCACGGCGTACGACATCCTGTTTTTCTGGGTGTCGCGCATGATCATGATGGGCATCCACTTCACCGGGAAGGTTCCCTTCCGCGCGGTGTACCTGCACTCACTGGTGCGCACGGCAAGCGGCGAGAAAATGTCCAAGTCCAAGGGCACTGGCCTGGACCCGGTGGCGCTGAACCAGCAATACGGCACGGACGCGATGCGCTTCTGCCTGACGTCCATGGCGGCACCAGGCACGGACATTGTGGTATCCGAGGACCGGCTGCTTGGCGCGCGCGCCTTTGCCAACAAGATCTGGAACGCGGCTCGCTTCCTGTTCGTGAACCTGGACAAGTTCGAAGAGGGCGGCGCGAAGCTGGAAGACCTGGCCTCGCCCGAAGTGCGCGAGCAGGCGCCGTACGCATTCGCCGGCGACGTGCCGCTGATCGACGGGTGGCTGTTTGCGCGGCTGGCGGACACCCTGGACGTGGTGAAAGACGCCTTCGAAACGCAGCGATTCCACGAAGCGGTGCAGAGCATCTACCAGTTTTTCTGGAACGACTTCTGCGACTGGTACATCGAGTGGATCAAGCCGGAGCTGACCTCGGCGGACCGCACGCGCGCGACGGTGGCTTGGAAGAATCTCTTTGGCGCGTTCGAAGCGGCGCTGCGGCTGCTCCACCCGGTGATGCCGTTCCTGACCGAGGAGCTGTGGCACCAGCTGCCGCAGCGCGCCGGGGCCAGGTCCATCGCGCTGGAAAAGTATCCCGAAGCCCGAGCCACGTGGCGGAACACTGCGGCGATCAAGGAATTCGCATTGCTGCAAGAAGTGATCACCGCGGTGCGCGCCATTCGCGCGGAAATGAAGCTGGACCCGAAGAAAAAGCTGGCGGCGCAGTTCTCCAGCGAAGACGCGGCGACGCGCGATGCCATTGCGCGCAATCTGGACGGCGTGCAGCGGCTGGCATTGCTCAGCGAATTGCAGATTACACCCGGCAAACTGCCGCAAGCGGGCGGTGGGTTGCGGTCCACTTCCCTTTTCGACGTGCGCATTCCATATGTGGAGACGGAAATTGATCTTGCAGTGGAGCTGCCGCGCCTGAAGAAAGAGCTGGAACGCCTGAGCAAGGATATCGCCTCGAAAGAACGGCAACTGGGCGATGAGACATTCCGCAGCCGCGCGCCGGAAAAGATCATCAAGAATCTGGAGAGCACATTGGCGGAGCGCCGCGTGGAGCTGGCCAAGATCGAAGAACGGCTGCGCGAATTGGACGGAAAATCCGGCGCGGCTCCCGCGGCATAGACGCATGAACTGGGATTCCCAATACGTGCAAGGGCTGGTGCGCACCGCGCTGGAAGAGGACATCGGCGCGGGCGACGCTACGGTGCTTGCCACGATTCCTTCGCGGGCCGTGGGAAAAGCGCGGATACTGGCGCGCGAACCGCTGGTTTGTGCCGGACTGCCCATCGCCGAGCGCGTGTTCCGTGCCCTCGACGCGGAGATGAGAATCGAACGCCGCGTGGAAGAGGGCGACGTGGTGGCCAAAGGCGGCGTGCTGTTGCACCTGGATGGCAAAGCACGGGCTATTCTGACCGGCGAGCGCACCGCACTGAACTTCCTGGGCCGCTTGTGCGGCATCGCCACGCTGGTGCACAGCTTCGTGGAGAGGATGGGCGGCACGCAGGCGCGCGTTCGCGACACGCGGAAGACCACGCCCGGCCTGCGGCTGCTGGAAAAGTATGCGGTCAAGACCGGCGGGGGCAGCAATCACCGCATCGGTCTCTACGACGCGATTTTGCTCAAGGAAAACCACATCGCGCTGGCCGGTGGCGTCAAGCAGGCTTTGGATCAGGCCCATGCCTACGCCGCCTTGCACGCCAAGCCTGGCGCACTGACGGCCTACGAAGAGGCAGTGCCGGCGCGCGCGCGCGACACAGTCCTGCCGATTCAGATCGAAGTGCGCGACGAGCGCGAACTGCGCGAGGCGATTGCCGCGGGCGCGGAGTCCGTGCTGCTGGATAATCTTTCGCCGGCCGAGGCCAAGCGCTGCGTGGAAATTGCCCGCGGCTTGCGGCCGACCGTGGTCGTCGAGGTGTCCGGCGGGATCACCCTGGAAAATGTGCGCGCGTACGCCGAGAGCGGCGCGGACTTTCTTTCCTCCGGCTCGCTCACGCATTCCGCGCATGCCGCCAATTTGAGTCTGCTTGTGGACAGCATCGAGGACAAGTAAGCTACGGCGCGGCGATGGCAACCACTTCCCTACCCGGGACCACCGACCGGCGGCTGGCGTCCCTGCTCACTCTGTTCGCGAACAACGCGACCATTGCCATCAGCGGCGCGCGCATCGCCAAGGAGATCGGCGTTTCCCGCTCCACGGTATGGCGCTGGGTGCAACGTTTGCGCGAAGTGGGGGTTCGGGTGAAGGGCCAGCCGCATACCGGCTACTTTCTGGAGCGCGTCCCGGACGTCCTGACGCCGCAACTCTTGAAGCAGCGCCTGAAGAGCGGGCTCTTCAGCGGCAAGATACATCACTTTTTTCGTACGGATTCGACAAACCGCGTGGCCATGGATCTGGGCTTCAGCGGCGCGCCGGAAGGAACGGTGGTGCTGGCGGAAGAGCAGACCGCGGGACGCGGGCGGGCAGGGCGGAGCTGGCATTCGGAACGGGCCAGCGGCATCTACGTGACCCTGCTGCTGCGTCCTCGCATCTCGCCGGTTCAGGCGCCGTTGTTGACGATGATGGCGGGGCTCTCGGCGCGTGCGGCGATCCTCGCGCAGACCGGGCTGGCGCCGGACCTTAAGTGGCCCAACGACCTGATCCTGAACGGCAAGAAACTCGGCGGAATCCTCACCGAGATGCACGCGGAACCGAACCTGGTGCGCTTCGTGATCGTGGGAATCGGGATTAACGCCAATCAGGAAAAGTTCCCCGGCGACCTCAGCAACATCGCCACTTCGCTGCGTGCGGAATCCGGCCAGAGCGTTTCCCGCGTGGACTTGCTCGCGAAGTTGCTGCGGGAATTTGAGAGCGACTACAATCGCTTCTTGCGGGAAGGCGCGCAACCGGTCGTAGAGCGCTTCAGCGAGATCTCCTCTTACGCGCGCGGCAAGAAGGTTCGCGTCAACAACGGGCGCGAGAGCTTTCTGGGAGTAACGGCGGGGCTTGGGCCGGAAGGCATCCTGCAAGTGCAGCGCGAGGACGGCGACGTGGTGGCCGTGCTGGCGGGCGACGTGACGGAAGCGAAATAGGCGACAATAGGAATATGCTGCTGACCATTGACGTAGGCAATACGAACACCGTGCTCGGTGTCTTCCGCGGGGAAGAGCTGATTGCCCACTGGCGGCTGACCACCGCGCGCATGCAGACCGTGGACGAGTACGGTGTGCTGACGCGCAATCTCTTCACCCTGAAGGAACTGGACCCGCGCGAAGTGCGCGGGGTGATCGTCAGCTCCGTCGTGCCGCCGATGAACTGGACGCTGGCGGAAATGTCCAAGGTGTACTTCGGGCAGAAAGCCATGTTTATCGAACCCGGTGTGAAGACCGGCATGTCGGTGCTGGTGGACAACCCCCTGGAGGTCGGCGCGGACCGTATCGTCAACGGCGTGGCGGCGTTCCACAAGTACGGAGGTCCGTGCATCGTGGTGGATTTCGGGACGGCGATCACCTTCGATGTGATTTCCGCGAAGTGCGAATACCTCGGCGGCGTCATTGCGCCGGGCATCGGAATCGCGTCGGAAGCTCTGTTCGCCAGGGCCGCTAAACTGCCCAGGGTGGAAATCAAGGATCCCGGCAAAGTGATCGGGACCAACACCGTGACCCACATGCAGGCCGGGCTGTACTACGGCGCGGTGGACATGGTGGACGGCATGCTGGCGCGCATCAAGGCAGAATTCGGCGAAAAAGCGCAGGTCATCGCCACCGGCGGGCAGGCCAAGCTGGTGGCCAAAGGCTCGCGCCACATCCAGCACACCGACGACTTTCTCACGCTGGAAGGCCTGCGCATTCTGTGGGACAAAAATCAGGCGACGGACGCGGCCAAGAAGCCCGAACGGCAAGCGGCCCGATAGGCCGCCATGGACGGCTGGAACTACTTTAACTACTTCACGGAAATTGAAGAGTATTTCTGGAAGAAGCGCGGAGCGCACTTGCTGGTCTCTCCGCTGGACTGGGCGGTGATGGAGACATGGCAGAGCGCGGGAGTGCCGCTGGAGGCGGTGTTCAAAGGCATCGACCGCGCATTTGAGAGCTATGGACGCTCGCGGCGCGGCGCGGGCAAGCCGCTGAAGAATCTGGCGTACTGCACGGACGCGGTGTTGGAAGCCGCCGAGGAGGCGCAGGAGGCGGCGGCCGGAACAGCGCCAAAAGGACGCGCGGCCCAGCCGGAACCCTTTTCCCGCGATGAGCTGCGCGCCTATTTCGCGAAGAACATGGAGCTATTGCGAAAGGCGGGCGAGCGTCACGCTGCAAGCGAGCCCGTCGCACAACTCTCCCGCGAAACACAGTCTGCGCTTGCATCCTGCGCGGCACTGCTCGATGCCCCCGGCACGCTCGATCTCGAAGACCTGGAGCGGCGGCTGACATCGCTGGACGAGCGCATCCAGGCGGGGCTGCTGCTGCACGCGGGGGAAGCGTTGCAATTGAAGCTGCGCCGCGAGATGGACAGCGCGCTGGCCGCGTATCGCCGGAAGATGAAAGCCGCGCAGTTGGCGCTGATCGAGAAGCAGTATTTGCAGAAGCGGTTGCTGGAGGAGTTCGGCATTCCGCGGCTGAGTCTCTTTTACCTTTCCTAGCCGCTACGAAGCATTGCGGTCGAGGGTTTTCTGCTTGGATTCTGAAGAATTGAGGCCTATTATGGCGGATGAATTACGGTTACCGATTGAGAAGCTGGTGTACGGAGGCGACGGCTTGGGACACGCCGATGGAAACACGGTGTTCGTGCCCTATGTGCTGCCCGGCGAAACCATTCGCGCTGGGGTCACTTCGCGCAAGAAGAAGCTGGTGTGGGCCAAGCCGCTGGAGATTCTCCAGGCGGACCCCCAGCGCATCAAACCGGAATGCCCGCACTTTGGCGCCTGCGGCGGTTGCCATTATCAGCACGCGCCCTATCAAGAACAGGTAAAGCTTAAGACCGGGATTCTGCTGGAGACGCTTTCCCGCATGGGTGGAGTGAATTTTTCCGGACCGGTCAAGACGCATACGGCGGAGCCGTGGCACTACCGCAACCGCGCGCAGTGGGCGGTGCGGAACGCCAATCCGCGGGCCCTCGGCTACTATCTTCCAGAGAGCAACGCCATCGTGCCGGTGGACCGCTGCGACGTGCTGTCCCCAGCCCTCGCCGACGCCTTCCGGCGCTTGCAGGAGATTGCGCGCAGCGGCGCTTTGCCGGAAGAAGCGCTGGAAATTGAGGCCTTCGCGGATTCCTCAGACCGCAAGATCGCGCTGAACGTGGCATTCAAACACTTCCCGAAGCCGGCAACGGAACTCATCGCGCTGTTTCGAGAGACCGTGCCCGCTCTCGATAGCCTGTTGCTGCTCGATCAGCGCAAGAACGATTTCAAGCTTTCCGGGCCCGGTTATCTGGTCCAGGAG
Source organism: Dongiaceae bacterium (assembly GCA_035542235.1). Classification (GTDB taxonomy): domain Bacteria; phylum Acidobacteriota; class Terriglobia; order Acidiferrales; family UBA7541; genus Acidiferrum. Next base: position 33,444 of record DATKLU010000023.1, on the reverse strand, counting down.
GTCCGCGGCTACGCGTTTCGCGTCAGCCACCTCTCGTTTTTTCAGGTGAACCGCTTCCTGGTCGAGGACTTGCTGGATGCGGTCACCGGCGGCGCAAAGGGCGACGTGGCGATCGATCTCTATGCGGGGGTGGGCTTCTTTACCTTACCGCTGGCCCATGCGTTTCAACGCGTGGTCAGCGTGGATGCCAACGAATCGGCCATTCGCAACCTGCGCGAAAATGCCGAGGCCGCCGGAGTTCCGGTGGTTTCGCACGCCGTGCACACCGAGGAATTCCTGAAAACGGCCACGGACACGCCCGACTTCGTGGTGCTGGATCCTCCGCGCTCGGGCCTGGGGCAGTCCGCGGCGCAGAAGCTTGCCGATCTCGGCCCAAAAGAGATTGCCTATCTATCTTGCGATCCCTCGACGCTGGCGCGCGACCTGGCCGTGCTGCTGGATACTCCGCGGAAGCCGGCCGACGTCGGCGCGACCAAGCATCGTTATGAAATCGCGGCTCTCGACTTTTTCGACCTGTTTCCGCAGACCTATCACATCGAAACCCTCGTCCGGCTGCGACGCGTGTGATGCGCCTTCCGGCGGTCGCCATCGCGGGTGCCTTTGCGACCGGCATCGCGGCAAGCTACGGGCCGGGGGTTGCGACGGCTGGAACACGAGTTGTGGTTCTGGCTTCGCTGCTGGCGGGCGGGCTGGCACTCGGGGCCGCGATTTTTCTCCAGCTGCGGCAACGGTTCGTCCTCGCGTGGATGACCGCGCTGGCGGCCTGGATTGCCCTGGGATTTACGGCCTCGGCCATCGGCCGCCGCGCTCCAAGAAACGACGACGTGCTGCAGCGCCTCGCCGCCGGCGAACTGAGCCTGCAAACACCGTTGCGCTGGCGCGGCACACTGCGCGCCGAACCTGCCCCAATGCCCTATGGCACGGCACTCGAGATCGAACTCAAGAGCGTCCGATGCGGAGAGCGCGAGTTGCCGCTCACGGGCGGCATGCGCGTTTCGTTCACGGCGCACGGTGAAGGCGATTCCCTGCCCGCGCTGCGCGCGGGGGACGACGTTTCGGTCGTCGCGCAAGCCCGGTTGCCCCAGGTGTACCGCGATGAGGGTGCGTTTGACCGGCGGGCGTATTTGCAAGCGCAAGGGATTGAGCTGACCGCATCGCTGCGTTCCCCCGAGTTGCTCGAAGTGCTGGCGCAGCCTCCTCCATCGCTGGCAGCCAGGCTGCCGCGGCTGCGCCATCGTTTGCGTGAGAGCCTGACTGCCGCAATGCCCGGCGCGCCGCAAGAGGCCGCCGTCCTGCGCGCGATGCTGCTGGGCGACCGCAGCTTCCTGGAACGCAGCGAGTCGGTAAATTTTCAAAAAACCGGGGTATTCCACGTGCTCGTCGTGGCCGGGCTTCACGTCGGCGCGTTCGCCGCGTTCCTCTTTTGGCTGGCACGCAAGGCCCGGCTTTCCAGGTCCTGGACGATTGTTACGGTTGCTGCCTTCGTTCTGGCGTACCTTGCCATTGTGGAGCAGCGCCCGCCGGTGCTGCGCGCCGCGCTGATGACGTTTGTGGTCCTGGCGGCGATGCTGTTCTACCGCCGCGTGGAGCTCTCGAATTCCGTTGCCGTCGCGGCGCTGGTTCTACTGGTCGCAGCGCCAGGGCTGCTCGCGGATTCCAGCTTCCAGTTGTCGTTTCTGGCAATGTTCTGCATTGCAGGGATCGCGGCTCCATGGATGGATGCCACGCTTGCACCCCACGCGCGCGGATTGCGCGGCTGGCGAGACGTCACGCGTGACGCCGCACACGCCCCGGCAGTGGCGCAATTTCGCATCGACCTGCGCACTGCGGCGGCGTGGCTGGAGGGTCGCTTCCCCATCTCCCGCCGAATCGGCCTGATCCCCGCCGGCGTCTTCAGCATCGCCGCGGCGTTCCGCATCGCGGAAATTGTGATTCTCACACTCGTCCTGCAGCTCGGAATGCTGCCGCTGCTGGCGAGGGACTTTCACCGGGTGACGCTTTCCGGTCCACTTGCAAACCTGCTGGCGGTTCCTCTGACCGGTGTGCTGGTGCCCCTGGGTTTTGTCACGCTGGCCCTTGTGCAGATTGTTCCGGGCGCGGCGGCGTGGCTGGTTTTGCCGCTGCGTTGGCTGACGACGGCGCTGCTTCACGTGGTTGCCTGGGTCGCCCATTTTCCGCGCTGGAGTTACCGCATCCCCGGGCCGCCCACCTGGCTGCTCGTCGCATTTTTTGCCGGGGCGGTTGCCCTGGCCTTGGTGCTTCGTCTCGCGCCATCATCACGGTGGCCGTCACGGCGGGCGTCACCGCCGTGGATTCGCCGTTCAGCCCTGGCGATGTGCTTGCTTCTCGCAACCTTGATCGCCACGCACCCCTTCGCCCCGCAGTTTCGCAGCGGCGTGCTGGAGCTGACCGTGCTTGACGTCGGGCAGGGAGATTCCCTGCTGCTGGTTTCTCCGGCTGGCCGAACCATGCTCGTGGATGGCGGCGGAGCATTCACACCGCCGGGCTCGCACAGCCGCGAGGCGACGACCGATCCCGGCGAAGACGCCGTTTCGGCGTATCTGTGGTGGCGCGGCTTCCGCAGACTCGATGTGGTCGCGCTGACCCACGCACACCAGGACCACATCGGCGGTCTCTTGGCAGTGGTCGACAATTTTCAGGTAGGCACGCTCTGGCTCGGGCGCGAGGTCGCGTCCACTCAACAACAGGCGCTCGAAGCGATGGCTCGAGCCAAAGGCACCCGAGTCGTCCACGAAATCCGCGGTCAGCAATTTGAGTGGGATGGCGCTCAGGGCGAATTTCTGTGGCCGCAAATCGCCCCCGAAGAGGTCGGCCCGTCCGCCAAGAACGACGATTCCCTCGTCTTTCGCATCCGTCTGGGCCAGGAGAGCTTCTTATTGCCGGGAGACGCCGAGAAATCCGCCGAGCGACAGATCCTCGCAGAGAGCGAAGAGTCCGCTTTGCGGGCGGACGTGCTCAAGGTCGGGCATCACGGCAGCAAGAACTCCACCACGCCGGAATTTCTCGCGGCCGTTGCGCCGCGCGTCGCCCTCATATCGGCCGGCGAAGAGAATCCCTATGGCCACCCGAGCCCGCAATTGCTCGAGCGCTTGCAACAGGCCGGCGTGCCGATCTTGCGCACCGACCGCAGCGGCGCGATTCATGTGTTCACTGACGGAAAGTCGCTGGAAGTGAGTTGCTTCGTTGCCTGCGCAGACGTTAGTGCCCAGCTGCGCTCACCACGGCCGGAAACGCCACAGCAGCAGGAGAGCGCCAAGCAGTAGCAGATAGCCGAGGGCCGCCTGATACTCGTGGTTTTTCTTGTACTGCGCGAAGGAAAATGCGCCCGGACTCGCGCCAGTCAGGCGAGCCGCGGAAAAGCGCGGAAAGAACAGTGGCACCGCGGCGGCGTATTGTTCGAAGGCTCCGGGATGCTGGCTGCGCAGTTCGCTCTCTTCGCGGCGCATGACAACGCTGTACACCACCGCGAAATAGAGCAACAGGACCGCGCCAGAAATCCAGGAACGGGTGGCGACGCCGGCGCCCAGCGCAAGAACCGCGCTGCCAAGATAGAGCGGATTGCGGGTGTGAGCGTAAGGGCCGGTCACGGTAAGGACGCTCTGCTTGTGCAGATAGCCCGCCGCGTAGGCGCGCAACCACAGGCCAAACAATCCGACGAGGCCGCCGATAAAGACGCTCCTCGGCGTGGGTCGCGCAAACCACAAAACCGCGATGGCCAGCACGTAGCCAAGGCGCACCCGCCAGCGCGCAAAGAGTGCCGCCGCGCTCATGCCACCGCGCGCAGACCGCGTAACGCGGCCTGCACGTCCTCTGCGCTGATGTGCAGCAACGATTCGTCCGGCGCGTCGCCTCGTTTGTAGGTCGTTTGCGCGTTCTCCCAGCGAAGCACCGGACCCCGCCGGCGATAGGGTCCGTTGCGACCGGGATCGGTGGGTCCGAATATCGCCACCACGCGTGCGCCGAGCGCATCGGCTAGATGCAGCGGTCCGGTATCACCGGCGACAACCGCGTCGGCGCCGCGCAAAAGCGCCATCAGTTCGCCCAGCGTTCCTGCAAACGCGATGGGCGTCGCATCTCCCGCCGCGGCGATGACTTGTGCCGAGAGTGCTTCTTCCCCAGGTCCGCTGTTGATAACACTGCGCAAGCCGAACTCCTCCGCTATCTTCGCCGCGAGCGCGCCATAGCGTTCCGCCGGCCAGCACTTCGAACGCCACCCGCCGCCGGGGCTGAGTACGATATAGCGTTGGATGTCTGCGGCCGCAAGCCTCCGCCGGACGGCGGCAACGTCACTCTCCGCCACGCGCAGCGGCGCATCGCTCGTGGGAATGTGCGCTCCGGCGCGCACCGATAACTCGGCGTTCTGGTCCGTGACGTGGGCTGCTGCATTCACCCGGACGCGATCCGTATAGAGCAACGGGACACCTGCCTCGCGGACGGTGTGCGAGGAAAATCCGATGCGCCGGGGCACGCGCGCCAGAAACGGCAACGAGGCGGACTTCCACAATCCCTGATAGTCAATCGCCGCATCGAAGCGATGCCGCCGGATGCGCTTGAGGATGCTTCGCAGGGAGGAAATGTCGCGCGTGTCAACCGTCCAGATCTGCGATGCGAGCCCGCTCGAGGCGACCAGAGACTCCCATTTCGGATGGGTCAGCCAGACGATTTCGGCGTGCGGAAACGAACGTCGCAAGCCGCTGACGGCGGGGAGTGCGTGCACGATGTCACCGAGCGCGCCGAGCCGCACCACCAGAAAACGCGGATCAGGCATGTGGGGCCCGGCGCACGGACTGCAATAGTTCCCGAGTGGAATGGTTCTTGGGATCGCCTACGATTGCGACGCGAATACCCAGGCGCTCGGCGACCTGTTTTTCGGGGACGGTCTCCGCCGTATAGTCCGTCCCTTTGGCATGCACATGCGGCCGCAATTCCTCCAGCAGCGCCTCGACGTTGGATTCAGCGAAGAGCACCACGTAGTCCACTTCACGAACGGCCGCGACCAGTGCGGCCCGGGCTTGTTCATTGAGCACCGGACGGCCCGGCCCTTTGAGCCCTTGCACTCCGGCGTCGGCGTTCACGCCCACGATGAGCACGTCGCCTTCCGCTCGCGCGCCCTGGAGATAGCGCACGTGACCGACGTGAAGGATGTCGAAGCAGCCGTTTGCAAAAACGATGCGCTTCCCCTTTTCCCTGAGACCTCGCGAAATCTTTGCGAGATCCGCGCGTTCCGCGATTTTTGCAGAAGCCTTGCGCATGCTTCAGCTCCCGCCGCCGGAAACTTCCGCGCGAATCGCGGCCAGCAGTTCTTCGCGGGTCACGGTCGCCGTGCCACGCTTCATGACCACCAGTCCTCCGGCAATGTTGGCGATTTGCCCCGCCTCAAGCGGGGTCGCGCCGCAAGCCGCGGCAAGGGTGTAGGCCGCGAGCACGGTATCGCCCGCGCCGGTCACATCGACCGCCTGATCGCTGCCGTGAACGGGTATGTGGGTCAAAGTCTTGCCAGCGGATTCGAAGAGACTCATCCCGTCCTTGCCGCGCGTGACGAGCAGAGCCTGGAGCCCCATCTTTTTCAGCGTGGACCAGCCGCTGCGCGCCAACTGGCCAAGATCGCGGCCGATGGAAGCGTGATGCAGCGCCTCGAGTTCCGCTTCATTCGGGGTCGCCGCAGTGATGCCACAGTCCGCGTAAGCGTCTAGCTGGTAGCGAGCATCGAGCGTCGCCAGAATGCCATTCTTGGTCGCGCGCAATGCCGCTCGCACCTGCGCTGGACTCACGACGCCGAATCCGTAGTCGGAAATCGCCACAGCGGCGGCAGTGCGCAGCACGGCAGTTAGTTTGCCGGAGACTTTTGCCAGGACTCTCTCTGGTGGCGGGCCCGCCGGCTCGCGGTCCACGCGCAATACCTGCTGGGCCACGGTGTGCGTCCAGCCCGCGAGAAACCGGGTCTTGGTGGGAGTGGGCCAGCCCTTCGCGGTGACGATCCCGCCAGTCGTCGCGCCAAGCTTTTCAAAGTGCGCGTGCAATGCGGCACCCGCTGCATCATCCCCTACCACCGTCACCGGCGCGACCTTGGCGCCAAGCGCCAATAGATTGTTCGCGGCATTCGCTCCGCCACCCGGAAGCACTTGTGTTGCTCGATGACGCAGGATCAACACCGGCGCCTCGCGCGACACGCGCGAAATCTCCCCGAACTGGAATTCGTCGGCCACAAAATCGCCGAACAGCGCGATCTTTTTCCCGGCGAAGCGTTCGACGATCTCCGCCAGCGCCGCCAGATCGGCCGGACGCGAGCCCTCTGCCTGCTTGACCGCCTTCTTCATTCCGCTTGGCCCCCGCTGTTCCGTTCGCGCAAAATCCAATCCACCGCCGCGCTCAAGTCAAGCGCCACATGATGTGGCTGCCGCGGCCATCCAGCCACGTGCCACGCCAGTTCGCCTTCTCCATAGCCTGTGCGCACCAAAATCCCGCGCGCTCCGGCGTTATAGGCCGTCTCCACATCACCCTGACGGTCGCCGATCACAAAGGACCCGGCCAAATTCAGACCGAGCTCCTGCGCGGCCCGATCCAGCATCCCTGTCTTCGGCTTGCGGCATTCGCAACCCGCCGACGACGCGTGGTGGCAATGGTAAAACGCATCCACGCGAGCGCCCTCGCGCTGCAACTCCTCGGTCAGCCGCTGGTGAACTTCACTCACCAGGGACTCCGGAAAATATCCTCGCGCAATCCCTGATTGATTGGTGACCACAATCACCGGCAGGGCCGCCTCATTCAGCCGCCGGATGGCCCCAGCGGCGCCGCTCAACATACGAAAGCGGCTCAAATGATTCAAGTAGCCGACCTCCTCGAGAATCGTCCCATCGCGGTCGAGGAAAACCGCCGGGCGCAACGCGCGTTCAGTCACGCCGCACCTCCGCGAGCGCTTGCAGCAACGCCCCTGCGACGCGTTCCGGAGCGACCGCCGTCATGCAGCGATGGTCGGTCGGGCAGCGGCGCAGGAAGCACGGGCTGCAATACGGTCGTTCCTGCACGATGGCCGCGCGCGGCGTCACCGGGGCGGTGCCAAAGGGATCGGTTGGCCCGAACACCGCGACCACCGGCAATCCCGCCGCCGCTGCCACGTGCATGGCACCAGAATCGTTGCCGGCAAACGCCGCGCAGCGCGAGAGCAACGCGGGAAGTTCTGCGATGGACGTCTTGCCGGTCAAATCCAGGGCCGGACGGTCCAGGCCCGCCTGGATCGCGGCCGAAACGTCGCCTTCCGCCGCGGTGCCGAAGAGCAGAATCTCAGCGCCGCGCTCGCGCCGCACCTGATTCAATGCCGCGGCAAAACGCTCGGGCGGCCAGCATTTCGCTGAGCCATAGGCGGCGCCCGCTCCAACGGCAATCCGCATTGCTCCGGGGGTGGCGCCTAGGCTCTGCAGTTTGGCCTCGGCATCGCGCGCCTGCCGCTCCGTCACTTGCAGGGAAATTTCCGGCACATCCGGCAACGCGTCGATCCAGCCAAGACGCCGCAGCAATTCCAGATAGTAAAACTTTTCGTGTGGCGGAGTATCGCCATTGTCCGGCACGGGGATCGCCCGCGTCAGCAGCAGTTGCCGCCCATCACGGTTGTAGCCCAGGCGCTCTGGAATTCCCGCGCGCCAGGCAAGCCACGCCGCGTCAAAGGCGTTCTGCAAGAGTAACGCCGTATCGAAGTTTTTCGCCCGCAGCGCGGCGGCCAGCTTCTCGCGTCCGCCGATTCCGTGGTGCGCCCCTTTGCGATCATAAGCAATGAATTCATCGGCGACGCCCTGCCCCTGATAGATCTCGGCAACATAGGGCAGCGCCAGGATCGCGATGTGGGCTTCGGGAAATCGCCGGCGAACAGAATGCAGCGCGGGCAGGGCCATGATGGCGTCGCCCACCCAGTTCGTCGCGCGCACCAGAATCTTCACCGTGCCGCTCCCGCGCGCCATGCCAGCTTGGTGCGAATCAGTCCCCACGCCGAGGCGTCGTCGGCCACAGAAAGATCAATCTCACACGCATACGCCGGCAGTGAAGCCAGCGCGTGCCCCTGCAGATTCACCGCGTCTTTGGCGGTCATCAGGATCGACCGCGCCGAGGCCGCGTTAGCTACTCGTTCCACTTCGAGCAAATCAACCAAATCGTATTTGTGGTGGTCGGGAAACGCCTTGCTTCCAACCAGCACATTGCCCCAGCTTTGCACGTCCGCGAAGAACGCTTCCGGGTTCCCGATTCCGCAGAACGCGAACACCGGCTGCAGCGGCAGCGGACCCGCTTTCGCCGGGTCGAGCCCCCCGGAACTCAGGAGCCGATAGCCTTTCAGCTTCGTGGTGGCCGGAAAAACCGGAATCTGCGGAAGCTTCTGCGTCGCATTTTTCACCGCCGCCTGATTTCCTGTTCTGGTGAAGAATATGATGTCGGCGCGGTCCGCGGCGCTCAGCGGCTCGCGCAGCCGGCCAGCCGGAAGAAGGTACTCCTGCCGCAGCGGCCGGGTTGCGTCCACCAGCAAAATGTTCACGTCGCGCGCCAGCTGCAGATGCTGGTAGCCGTCATCCAGCAGAAAGACGTCAATCGCGCGCTGCGCGGCAAGCTTGCTGCCTTGCTCAAAGCGATTGGCGCCGACGCCGAACACCACGCCATCCCCCAGACGCGCTCGCATGACTTCAATTTCGTCGCTGCTGCCGTCGCTGCCGCGGTAGCCGCGACTCAAGATCGCCACCCGCTTTCCTTCCGCGAGGAAACGCTCGGCGAGCCAAAGCACCATCGGCGTCTTCCCCGTGCCGCCGACGGTGAGATTGCCCACGCTAACCACCGCCACTGGCAGCCGTTTTGTCTTGAGGATTCCCGCCGCGTAGAGCCGTCCTCGCAACCAGCCCGCCGCGCCGTAAACGAGCGAGAGCGGCCAAAGCAACAAGCGAATTGGCGCGGGCAGCGTCATTCACACGGGCTTCGACGTTCCATCCAGCAGGCCGCCAATTGCGGCAATCGCGCGATCGGTCGCACCGCGGCTTTCTTCAACCATGCGCCGCGCCGCGTCGCCCATCTTTTTGTTGCGCTCCGGGTGGCGCAGCAGTTCGATCCACGAAACTCCCGCGTCTTCCGGGCTGCCGACCTGCAATGCCGCTTCCGCGGCCACAAAACGCGCGGCAATTTCCGCAAAATTTTCCATGGACTCTCCGAACACCGGCACCTTCCCGAACGCCGCGGGCTCCAGAATATTGTGCCCGCCGGATTCGACCAAAGAACCGCCAACAAAAACGCCGTCGGCGTGGCGGTAGAGCGACGCCAGCTCGCCGATACTGTCCAGAAGGAGCACGGTCGCATCGTCCGGGATCGTGGTGGCGATTCCCTGCAGCGCCGAGCCATCCGGCCGCGGCACGGCCAGATCCGATCTCTTTACGTACTTTCGCTGCGATTCGGTGATGAACGCGGCCGCGGCCTCAAAGCGCTCGGGCTTGCGCGGTGCCAGAACCAGCAGCGCTTTGCGGTGTTCGCCATGCGCCACGCCGAACGCGATCAACACCAGCGGTTCTTCGGTCGCAACCACGCTGCCGGCCACGATCAGTGGACGCCGGCCGGAACGCTGTACCTCCGCCGCCAGCCAGTCCGAAAGCGGCGTGTTCTTGGGCAACTCCATGTCGAACTTCAGATTTCCGCCGACGTGGACTTTGTCCTGCGGCGCCCCCAGCGCCTTTACCCGCGCGGCATCGCGTTCGCTCTGCATCCAGAATCCCGCCGCGCGTCCTAGAGCGTCGCGCAAGAACGGACGCAAGTAGAAACCGAGCACGCTCATCCACGATTGGGTGCGAGAAAAGCTGCGGTCGGAAACACGCCCGCTCACAAAAATCACAGGCACCCTCGCGCGAGCCGCTTCACGCAAAAAGTTCGGCCAGATTTCGGTCTCCAGAATCACCACGATTCCAGGACGCACCGCGCGCAAGGCGCGGCGCACGCAGAACGCCCAATCCAGCGGGAAATAGATCACCGCATCGGCGAACGGAATGCGCTCCTTGGCCAGCGCCTGGCCGGTAAGGGTCGTGGTGGAGATCACCAGCGGCCGGCCCGGAAACTGCTCCTTCAGGCGCCTTGCGAGCGTCACTCCCGAAAGCACTTCGCCGACCGAGACCGCGTGCAGCCAGATCGCGCCCGCGCGCTCCGTCGCCAAAGCAGCAAGACCCGGATACGCAAAACCCAGGCGTTCTTTCAAATTGGAGAGATATTTACCGTGTCGGATGCCCTGAATCAGCCAGTACGGCGTTAGCAAAATCGCGGCAAGCCCCATCAGCAGGCTGTAAACGAGATACACTCGGCAAGGCTCCGGTCTGACCCGCTGGGCACGGGGCAACCCCGCATTCACCCAGGGAATCGAAGGCGTCGAGATGCGAACAGTCTATTATAGCTGGACGACGAATGCCGCAGCGCGCGCAGGTGGCGTGGCGCTCGCGGTTTCCTTGTGCGCGGCGGGAGCCGTGTCATCGCAACAACCGGCCGCCCGGACCAGCCTCACCACCGCTTCCCTCGATGCCCACGATGGATTGACCGTAGCCGCCGATCCCTGGCTCTCCGCCGATCGCTACAAAGAGACTTTCCCCAAGAAGTCGCCCTATGCCGCCGGGGTGCTCGCGGTCAAAGTCACCTTGCGCAACGACTCCGACGAAAGCATCCGCATCGGTATCGAGCGCATTCGGCTCAACCTCACCTTCGATGACAACAACCGGCAGGAACTGCCGGCGCTGACCTCGGAACGCGTGGCCGACGTCGTGCTACGGCCCAAATTGAAGGGCGGCAACAAGCCCCGTCTGCCTATTCCGCTGCCGAGTTCGCCCGGAGGGCGCGACAAAAACTGGCAACAATTCCAACAGCTCGTCGAGGACGCCGGCGTGCACGACGCCATCATCGCGCCGCACAAAGCCATCAGCGGCCTGCTTTATTTCGATCTGCAGGGCCAATTCGACTTGCTCGCGAACGCCCGTCTCTATATTCCCGACCTCACCACCATCGAGACCCATCGCACGTTGCTCTATTTCGATATTGATCTCAGCCACCCTTCTGGTCGCTAGCGATCAGGCACTCGCAGTTCTCGCCGCTCACATTTCCACAGCAGTTTCCGCGAAATTTGCGCGCCGTTTCACGCTCGGCTAACATGAATGCGTCACAATTTTTCCTTCGCGAACTGCATGCAAACTTTTCTCGACGCCCTGAATCCTGAACAACGTCTCGCCGCCGAAACCACGGAGGGCCCGGTTCTTATCCTGGCCGGCGCCGGAACCGGCAAGACCCGCGCCGTTACTTTTCGCATGGCGCATCTGATCGCGCGCGGCGTTCCCGCCGAAGCCATCCTGGCTGTCACTTTCACCAATAAGGCCGCCGAAGAGATGCAGAACCGAGTCTCCGACCTGCTGCTTCGCGCCGGAGTGCCGCCCGAACGCCCCTGGCTCTCCACTTTCCATTCGCTCTGCGCGCGGCTTCTCAGGCGCGAAGCTGTGGCCGCGGGCCTGGCACGCGATTTTTCCATCTTCGATGACTCTGACCAGCTGGCCGCGATCAAACTGGCCATGAGCACGCTCAAGATCGAAGACGACGATCTGCAGCCGCGCAACGTGCTGAGCCGCATCAGCTACGCCAAAAACCACGCGCAGACGCCGGAAATGATGCGCAAGGATGCCTTCTCGCCCGATGCCCGGCAGGCTGCGGATATTTTTGTGCAGTATGAAAAGATCCTGGCCCAGTCTAAGGCCCTGGACTTTGACGACCTGCTGCTGCGCTCGGCCAGGCTGCTCCGCGAGAACGCCCCGGTTCGGGAAAAATGGCAGCGGCGCTTTCAGTACGTTCACGTGGACGAATATCAGGACACCAACCGCGTGCAGTACGAACTGCTGCGCTTGTTGGTCGGGCCACAGCACAACATCTGCGTGGTCGGCGACGAGGACCAGTCCATCTATCGCTGGCGCGGTGCCGATGTCTCCATCCTGCTTAGCTTTTCCCGCGACTTTCCGGACGCCAAGGTCATCCGCCTGGAGCGCAATTACCGCTCCACGCAAAGCATCCTGGACGCCGCCGGCGCCGTCGTAAAAAACAATTCCGAACGCCTGGGCAAAACGTTGCGCGCCGAACACCAGGGCGGCGCAAATCTGCGCTACTTCGAAGCTCGCGACGCCCAGGCGGAGGCCGAGTTCGTGGCCGGCGAGCTGCAGAATCTGATCGCCGACGACGCCTCGCAGACTTGCGCCGTCGAATACCGCACCAATTTCCAGTCTCGCGCGTTTGAAGAAGCTTTCCGCCGCCGCGGCATCCGCTACAAGCTCGTCGGCGGATTCAGTTTCTACAAGCGCGCCGAAGTGCAGGACGCCCTGGCCTACGTGCGCCTGGCCATGCATCCCGATGACGACATCGCGCTGCTGCGCGTGCTGAACCTTCCCCCGCGCGGCATCGGCAAGACCACGCTCGAAGCTCTTCGGGAAACCGCGCGCAAGAATAGCTCCTCGCTGTGGAGCGCCATCGAAGATTTCGTCACCGCCAATGTCGCCGGGCGCTCCGTGGCGCCCCTCCGCAGTTTCCTGGATCTGATCGCGCGCCTGCAGGCTGCCCTGGCGGGCCAATCGCCCGCCGATTTCATCCGCTACGTCCTCGATGAGACCGGCTACATGGCCATGTTGCGCGATCGCAACACGCCGGACGACGTAGCGCGCATGGAAAACCTGCAGGAGTTGACTCGCGCCGTTGCCGAAAGCATGGACGCCGGCGAATCCTTCACCGACTTTCTGGACGCGGCCGCGCTGGTCAGCGACGCCGACGCGTTTGAAGACAAACCCGGCGTCACGCTGATCACCCTGCACAGCACCAAGGGCCTGGAGTTCGACCACGTCTTTCTCACCGGCATGGAAGAGGGCATATGCCCGCACAATCGCTCCATCAACGAGGAAAAGGGCGTTGAAGAGGAGCGCCGCCTGGTCTATGTGGGCATGACCCGAGCCCGCAAGACGCTCACGCTTACCCGCGCCGTCTATCGCCGCGTCTTCGGCAACGAGCAGCAACTTCGCGCTTCGGAACCTTCACGCTTCCTAGCGGAAATTCCCAGCGAATTGGTGGACACCGCGCGCGGCTCCATGGCGGAGATCGGCCAGACCCGCCGCTACGAGCCCGATCCCGAATATTCGTACTCCGCCGACGAATTTCTTCGCCGCGTTCGCCGGGGTCCCGCGCCGTCCGCCCGCCAGGCTCGCAGCACCTCTCCGACACCGTTCGGACGACCGCCTGCGCGCCGCGGCGGCGACAATCCGCTGCTCGGCCAGAAAGTTCGCCACCCGGAATACGGCGTTGGCACCATCGTCGGCGTGGAAGGCGACGATGACGACCGCCGCCTCTCGGTCACATTCCCCGGCCGCGGCACCAAGAAGTTCGTTGAGCGCTACGCCCAGCTGCAACAACTCTAGACTCCGGCACATCGCACGCTGGCAAGCTTCCTTGCAAAGTTGCGCCGCGCCAGCACTCACGATAGAGTTGTGCCTCGCACCTCACTTCGTATCCGGCCGCAGGGGATATCGCGTCGCCCGGATGCATTCGGAGCGTTTGCGTGCCATCGTCTCTTCTCCGCCGCAAGAACATCGACAAGCTGATTTCCGATTGCGAAGGCGCCGAGCTACGCCTGAAGAAATCGCTCGGCTGGATCAGCCTGACGTCGCTCGGCATCGGCGCGGTCATCGGCTCCGGCATTTTCACCATCGTCGGCACAGCCATCGCCGGACAAAAATTCCAGGCCTCTTCCATTCTCAATGCGCCGTTGCTCGAATACCTGATTCACCACAATTCATCGTTCGGCCGCCCCGGCGCCGGGCCTGCCATCGCGCTCTCCTTCATTCTGGTGGCCATCGCCTGCGGCTTCGCTTCGGTCTGCTATGCCGAACTCGCCGCCATGATTCCCATCGCCGGCAGCGCCTACACCTACACCTACGCGACCATGGGCGAAATCATCGCCTGGATCATCGGCTGGGACCTGATTCTGGAATACGCCGTCAGCAACATGGCTGTCAGCGTCGGCTTCTCCGCGCATCTCGTGGATCTTCTGGACTGGTTCGGCTTGCATCCGAATCCACGATGGATCTCTCCGGCCTACCTCCCCAGCGGCCTTTCCGACCTGCAAGGCAACATGATTTACGGACCCGGCTGGCACTTTGGTTTCAACTGGCCGGCTTTCATCATCGTCATGATCCTGACGGTCATCCTGGTGCGCGGCATCCGCGAATCCGCGGAGACCAACAACATCATGGTGCTGGTCAAGATCATCGCCATCCTGGCCTTCGTTACCTTTGCCTCGCGCTTCATTCACACCGCCAACTGGCATCCCTTTTCGCCCAACGGCTGGCCCGGCATCCTGACCGGCGGCTCCATCGTTTTCTTCACGTATATCGGCTTCGATTCCGTCTCCACGGCGGCTGAGGAATGTACCAACGCGCAGCGCGACCTCCCGCGCGGCATCATCGCCACGCTGGTGGTCTGCACCTTGCTGTATATCGGAGTGGTGGTGGTTCTCACCGGCATCGTTCGCTGGGACACGCTGATGGACAACGCCGCCCCGGTGGTGAACACCCTGAAGCAGCTGAACGTCTCGACCCTGCGTCTCGTGGTTTTGATTGGCGCGCTGATGGGCATGATTTCCTCGCTGTTGGTCTTCCAGATCGGGCAGGCGCGGGTGTGGTTTGCCATGTCGCGCGACGGCCTCTTTCCAAAAATTTTCAGCCGCGTTCACCGCAAGTATCTGACGCCCGACTTCTCCACCTGGGTGGCGGGCTTCGTCGTCGGCGTTCCCGCCGGCTTGCTCGACATCGGCACGCTCGGCGACCTCGCCAACATCGGAACTCTGTTTGCCTTTGCGCTGGTCGCCGCCGGCGTTCTGATTCTCCGCTACCGCGAACCTGATCGCCCGCGCGCTTTCCGCGCTCCCGGCGGCCCTATCGCCCCCATCCTGACCATCCTTACCTGCTTGCTTCTGATGGCCGGACTTCCCATCATGAACTGGATTCGTTTCTTCGGCTGGCTGGCGCTCGGACTGGTGATTTACTTCACCTATAGCCGTAAGCGCAGCACGCTGGGGCTGGAGTCGCGCAACTAGAGAGGCATCGTCCCATGTGTCCCCGCAGGCTGTCGCGCAACTTGCTACGATCCGCCGCCGTGCTGGCGGCTGCCTTGCTCTTGGCGCTCACGCCGCGGCCGGCCGCCGCCTGGGGCAGCAGCGCCAACAAGCTGATCGTCAATCGCGCCGTTGATACCCTTCCGCAGGACCTGCGCCCCTTCTTCGAATCCAATCGTTCTTTCCTGCTCGAGCACGTCAACGATCCCTTCGTCACCGTCGCCAAAACACCCACCGAGCGGAAGAACCAGTTCCTCTATCTCGAGAAATACGGCCGCTTCCCCTTCGACGCGCTGCCCCGCGACTACAAAGCCGCCGTCGCCAAATTCGGCAAGTCCAAGCTCGAAGCCAACGGCCTCCTCCCCTGGCAGATCGGCGTGTACAGCGCCAAGCTCACCGAAGCCATGCGCCTCGGCAAATGGGACGACGCCAAGCTTTACGCCGCGGTCCTCGCCAGTTACGTCGCCGCGGCCCACGACCCCTTCAACACCACCGACAATTTTGACGGGCACCTGAGCGGCCAAAACGGCGTCCACGAACGCTTCGGCACCAGCCTGGTTGATCGGTACTCCTCCTACTTCTTCATGCGCCCCAACGACGCCTTCTTCATCGCCGACCCCACCGACCACGCCTTCGAGGCCTGCCTCAGCTCGCACAGCTGGCTGGAAACCGTCCTGTACGCCGACCACGAAGCACGCCGCGGCCTGAACGCCTATACCGACGCCTACTACGACCAGTTTTACAATCAGTCCGGCGCGGTTCTCATCCGTCAGATTTCCGACGCTGCCACCGACGTCGGCTCTTTCTGGCTCACCGCCTGGAAGAACGCCGGCCAGCCGCAGCTTCCCCGCTGAGCTCCTGTTAAACTGTCAGTGTGACCTCGCAAGCCGAGCTGCAAACGTTCCTCCGCGCGCTGCCCAAAGCCGAGCTGCATCTCCACCTCGAGGGCTCGCTCGCGCCGGCACGCGTCGCCACCCTCGCGCAAAAATATTCCGTCGCGTTCGCGCCCGGCGAAATTGCGGCGCGCTACCACACCCGCAATTTCCCGCAATTCCTCGAACTCTATAAATGGGCCACGTCGTTCCTGCGCGAGCCCGAAGACTACGCCGCGCTGGCCTCCGACGTTTCCGCCGCGCTCCACGAACAAGGCGTGGTGTATGCCGAGATCACCCTCTCCGTCGGCATCATGCTTCTGCGCAAGCAGGACGTGGCTGCCAACTTCCGCGCGCTCCGCGAGGTATTCGAAAGGCGCGCCGCGGACGGTCAGGGCCCGCATGCGCAGTTCATTTTTGATGCCGTTCGCCAGTTCGGCCCTGAACCGGCGATGGAAATTGCGCGTCTGGCCGTCGCCCACCGCGCGCAGGGAGTCGTCGCCTACGGCCTCGGCGGCGATGAGCTCTCACTCCCGATGTCCGACTATCGCGAGGCGTATCGCTTCGCGGCCTCTCACGGGCTGCGCCTGGTCGCGCACGCCGGCGAGACCGGCGGCCCGGAGCAGATTCAAGACGCACTCGAAATCCTCGGCGCCGAACGCATCGGCCACGGCATCGCGGCCATTCGCAGCTCCGCGCTCATGAACACCCTCGCCGAGCGCCGCATTCCGTTGGAAATCTGCCCCACCAGCAATCTCCGCACCAGCGCGCTCGACATCCAACTGAATTCGTTCAACGCCGCCCTGCGCGAACATCCGCTTCCGCGCCTGCTCCGCCGCGGTATCCCGGTCGTGCTCTCCACCGACGACCCCACCATGTTTCACTGCACGCTGCTCGGCGAATACGCCGCCTGCGCCGATATGGGCCTGACCCGCGCGGAACTCGTGCAGCTTGCCCGCGCAGGATTCGAACACGCCTTCCTCCCGCAAGCCGCGCGCAAACTTCTGCTCGATGAATTCGACGCCGCAGCCTGCCAGCCGCCGCAGCGCTCCGCGGCAAACTCGTGACATCTGCCCTTCCTCTCGATCTCGTGGGCGAAGCCCTGCGCACCGTTCACCGGCGCTTCGCTGTCGGCGATTCCCGTGCGCTGCGCTATCCCGCCGAGGTCGTCCCTTTCGCCACGCTCGCCGATCGATCGGACGCTTCTTTGTCCGCACTCGCGGCGCTGCTCGTCGCGGGAGAACACGTGTACGTGGCGGGAGAGCGCCCGGATAATCCGCGCCTGCTGCGCACAGGCGAACCTGTTCCGTGTCTCGTCATGTCTTACGCGCGTTCCGTGCCGCAAGACGCGCCTTCCCCAGGCGTTACAATCCTCCGCATGAGCGACACCGACGCGCCTGACCTGGTCGCCCTCACCGACCTCGCCTTTCCCGGTTTCTATCGCCCGCGCACCCACGAAATGGGCACCTATTACGGCATTCGTCTTCACGGCCAGCTGGTCGCAATGGCCGGCGAACGGCTTTGCCTGCCGGGCTTCCGCGAAATCAGCGCCGTGGTTACGCACCCAGCCCACGCCGGCAAAGGGTATGCGCGCCTGCTGATGCATCGCCTGCTCTGTGACCACGCCGCGCAGGGCGCGCAATCGTTCCTGCACGTCAAAGAAAACAACACCCGCGCGCAGTCCCTCTACCTGCGCATGGGATTCGAAACCGTCCGCCAGGTCCATCTCTGGCCCGTCTCTCAAGTCCAGGCGTTGTAGTGCCGAGGTTCGTGGGGTTGTAGCCCCCCCCGGGGGTTCCTTGCAAACACCGCCGGCCTTCAGCCTGTCTGCCGCAGGCAGGCCCAGCGCTGCAGCCGGTGTGCCGGCTTCTGCCTCTTCTCGGCGCCTGCTATACTTGCCGCATGAAAGCTCACGTTTGGGTCATGCCGAAGCGCACCGTGCTCGATCCCCAGGGACAAACCATCCACAACGCCCTCTCCGGCCTTGGCTACCAGGCCGTCACCGACGTTCGCCAGGGCAAATTCTTCGTTCTCAACCTCGACGGCTGGTCCCGCGACGAAGCCCAGAAGCAGCTCGAAAAAATCTCCAAAGAGGTCCTCACCAACCCGGTCATCGAGGAATACCGCTTCGAAATCGTGGATTGACCGCCGCGTTGCCTCTCCGCACGTCTCTCCGCCAACTGCGTTATCCTTCCCTTTTTCTTCTCTTCCCCCGTCCCCTACTGGCCCTGAGTCGTTAACCCTTCGTTACCGCCCTGTCACGATTCGCGTCATTCGCTTTTTCGATTTGCCGGGGCCTTTCCCGCGCATGCTACGCTTTTAACAGAACCTCAGGAGAACTCCCGCATGTGCGGAATCGTGGGCTATATCGGCCCCAAGAAGGTCGTTCCCGTCATCATCGAAGGCCTGCGCAAGCTCGAATACCGCGGCTATGACTCCGCCGGCATCGCCGTCGTCAACGCCCAGGGCCAGCTTGAGATTCGCCGCGCTTCCGGCAAGCTCCGCAACCTGGAAGAAGCCATCCAGAAGTCCCCAATTGACGGCACCTACGGCATCGGCCACACCCGCTGGGCCACGCACGGCCGCCCCACCGAGGAAAATGCCCACCCGCACCGCGATTGCTCCGGGCGGGTCGTCGTGGTCCACAACGGCATCATCGAAAACTATCTGGAATTGAAGGAGCAGCTGCAGAAGGAGGGCCACAAGTTCGTCACCGAGACCGACACGGAAATCGTGGCTCATCTCGTCGAGAAGAACATGCAGGGCGGCATCCCGCTCGAAGAAGCGGTGCGCAAGTCGCTCAAGCAGGTCCGCGGCATTTACGCCCTGGTTTTTCTCTGCACCACCGACCCGGACAAGATCGTCGCCGCGCGACTCGGCCCGCCGGCCGTTGTCGGTCTGGGCGAAGGCGAATATTTCGTGGCCAGCGATATTCCCGCGCTGCTGGAGCACACCCGCAACATCTTCTTCCTCGTCGATGGCGATATCGCCGTGCTCACCAAGCAGGGCGTCCGGGTGATGGACCACGACGGCAAGCCCGTCGAGCGCAAGCCGCACCATGTCGCCTGGGACCCCATCATGGCGGAAAAGGGCGGCTACAAGCACTACATGCAGAAGGAAATCTTCGAGCAGCCGCGCGCCGTGCGCGATACGCTGCTCGGCCGCATCTCGCAGGACACCGGCAAAATCTACCTCGGCGATATGGCCATCACGGAAGCGCAGTTCCGCGAATTTCGGAACGTGCGCATCGTGGCCTGCGGCACCAGCTGGCACGCCGGCCTGGCCGGGAAGTTCATGATCGAAAAGCTCGCGCGCCTGCCCGTGGAGGTGGACTACGGCAGCGAGTTTCGCTACCGCGATCCCATCGTGGACGCGAAGACCCTGACCGTATGCATCAGCCAGTCCGGGGAAACCGCGGACACCATCGCCGCGCAGCGCGAAGCCAAGCAGAAAGGCTCGCCCACGCTGGCCATCTGCAACGTGCTGGGTTCCATGATTACCCGCGAAGCCGCGGGCTCGATTCTCACGCATGCCGGCCCGGAAATCGGAGTCGCTTCCACCAAGGCCTTTACTTCCCAGCTCACCGCGCTGCTGTTGCTGGCCATTCACCTCGGCGAACTCCGCGGCACGCTTTCCCCGGACGACGCCAAAAAACTGCTGCAGCAGTTCACCCAGATTCCTCACAAGATTGAGCAGGTGCTGCAGGCCGATCAGTCAGGCTTCTACGAGAACCTGGCCCGGCAGTTTTTTCGCTGCTCGGATTTTCTCTATCTCGGCCGCGGCATCCACTACCCCATCGCGCTCGAGGGAGCGCTGAAGCTCAAGGAAATTTCCTATATCCACGCCGAGGGCTATCCCGCGGGCGAAATGAAGCACGGCCCCAACGCCCTGATTGACGAGAATCTGCCGGTGGTGGTGCTCGCCACCCGCGATGACTCGGACCCTGCGTCCGTCACGCTGTACGAAAAAAGCGTGTCCAATATCAAGGAAGTGAAGGCCCGCGACGGCATCGTCATCTCCATCGTCACCCAGAATGACCACCTGGCCCGCGAAGCCTCTGACCACCTCATCGAGCTGCCTCCGGCACCCGAGCTGCTCGTCCCGCTGCTGGAAATCATTCCGCTTCAGCTGCTCGCCTATCACATCGCCGTCCGCCGGGGCTGCGACGTGGACCAGCCCCGCAACCTCGCCAAATCCGTCACGGTAGAGTAGTTCGCAGCAGGCTCGGTAGTTCCGCCCAGCGACTCTGCCTGGGCCAAGAAGTCAGCCGTCAGCGGCGCACCGGCGTGCACAGAAGTGTCTTTGGGCCGGCCGCCGATCGCGCCACCTCCATTTTCCAGCTTCTCTTTTCCATCCGCGCTACAATTTCCTCATGCGGACTTCCCTTCGGCGCCAGGCACTCATTGCCGCGGCCTTGCTCGTCGCTCTTTCCAGCGCGCGCGCACTTTCGGCTCAGGCTCCTGCCACGGGCACAGCCGCGCTCAAAGAAGTCCATACCGACGGGCTAACGGGCCTCAGCGAAGCGCAAGTGGCCGCGCTGACCGGATTGCAGCCAGGCGCGCAAGTTGGCAAGGCCGAACTTCAGGCTGCCGCCGACAAGCTCGTCGCCACCGGTCTCTTTGAAACCGTCAGCTACAACTTCAAGACCCGCGATGGCGGCGTCACCCTCAATTTCCATCTCAAGGAAGCCAAGCGCGTCCCGGTCTATTACGACAACTTTCCCTGGTTCGGCGATTCCGAGCTGAACGAAGCGGTCAAAGCGCAGCTTCCCTTTTTCGATGGCACGCTGCCCGAAGGCGGCAACGTGCTGGACACCGCCGCCGACGCCATCCGGGCGCTCCTGGCCACGCACAAGCTCGATCTCCCCGTGCAGCACCAGGTCACCGCGAACCCTCTGGCCGACGGCAACATCCAGCAGTTCACGGTCGAGGGCGCGAGCATCCGCATCGCCAGCCTCGAATTCAGCGACAAGGCGCTGGCCGACAACTCCGCCGTGCAGCAACATCTCACGGAGATCGTCGGCAAGCCCTATTCGCGCACCATGATCGAAATCTTTCTCGCCGAGCAGATTCGCCCGGTGTACCTCAAGATGGGCTTCCTGAAAGCCAAGCTCGGGCCGCCCGAAGTCCGCCTCAGCGGCACGCCGCCCGACCAGCGGAAGGGTGAGAAGTTGCCGGATGAAATTCCAGTCTTCGTACCCATCGTGACCAACGCCGTCTACAAGTTCGCGGACGCGCAGTGGACCGGCAACAACGTGATCTCCTCCATTTCGCTGTCCGGCTATTTCGGATTGAAGCCCGGCGCGCTTGCCGACGGCATGGAGATCGAGGCGTCGCTCGACCGCATCCGCGAAGAGTACGGCCGCCGCGGCTATCTGGACGCAACGGTGCAGCCCACCTCGGTCTTCGACGATATGGCGCACACGGTTTCCTATAACGTGGCCATCAACGAAGGCCCGCAATACCGCATGGGCGGATGGGTGATTACCGGCATCTCGTCGAGCGGCGAACAGCGGGTGCGCAGCGCGTTTCCTATCGCTGCGGGCGACGTGTTCGACAAGATCAAGTACGAGGACTTTCTGGTCGCGCTGCAGAACCATGCAAAGGAAATTTTCCAAGACGCGCCGATCCACTACGAGACGGTCGGCCACTGGCTGAAGCCGGACGAGGGCAAACGCACCGTGGACGTGCTGCTCGACTTCAAATGAGAAGCAGAACCGCTGGGCTATACTGAGACCATGAGTTCGTTGGTACAGATTCGCCGCGCGGACGCAGCCACCCCTTCAGGTGGAGCGGCTCCGTCCGGGGGCGTGGCACTCGATCAGAAGGAAGCGCAACTCCTCGCACGCCTGGCCGAGCTGCCTTCCCTGCTGATCGCCGTTTCCGGCGGCGCCGATTCCGCGTATCTCGCGTGGGCTGCGCACAGGGCGCTCGGCCAGCGCGCGCTCTCCGTCACCGCGATTTCCCCCAGCTATTCCGCCTACGACCGCGAACAGCTGCAAGCCTTCCTTCTGGAGAGCGGTGTCCGCCACGAATTCGTGGAAACGCACGAGATGGAAAATCCCGAGTACCGCGCTAACGCCGGCGACCGTTGCTACCACTGCAAGGACGAACTCTTCCGCGTGCTGGACGCGCTTGCGGCGCAGCGAGGTTTCGCGGCCGTCGCTTATGGCGTCAATGCCGACGACACCAGCGATTTTCGTCCCGGTCATCGCGCCGCCGCCGAGCATCGAGTCCTTGCGCCGCTGCTCGAAGCGGGCATGAGCAAAGCCGAGATTCGCGAGCTCTCGCGCCGCGCCGGCCTCGGCACCTGGGACCGACCAGCCTCCGCCTGCCTTTCCTCCCGGCTGCCTTACGGCACCGAGGTTACGGCCGAGCGTTTGCTGCTCATCGAAAAAAGCGAAGCGGCGCTGCGGGATCTTGGCTTCCGCCAGTTCCGCGTTCGTCTGCACGATACTCTGGCGCGCGTGGAAATCGCGCAGGATGAACTACCGCGGGCGCTAAACCCCGAAATGGCCGGGCAAATCTCCGCGCGCCTGAAGGCCGCAGGTTTTCTCTATGTTGCGCTGGACCTGGAGGGTTACCGCCAGGGCTCGCTGAACGCCGCGCTGGGCCTAGCCAAGGGCGCGGGGCAAGCTTAGCCGGGCTCAGCCGGAATGGGACCGGCACGGGCGCAGGGAACATTCGCGAGCCAAAAGCCGTACCATAGACAGGCTGCCTCGTCGGACAGACTAACGGTGGCAAAGCAAGCGGGCCAAACGGGCCACGTGGTTGAAGGGGTTGAAGCGGTCGAAGTGGTCGAAGTCGCGCGGAGGGAGCATGTTGCGAAGCAACGGCACAACGGCCGGAACAGCCTCTATCAGCTGGGCAGCGCTCATCGCGCTCGCCGTGGCAGGTGCGGGATGCGGCCAAGGAAGCGCCTCCAAGGCCACCTTTGAGCGCATTTACACCGTAACCGGACCGATCCGCCTGGAAGTCTACGGCACCAGCGGCAACGTGCAGATCACCGGCAGCACAGACAATCAGGTACACATTCGCGGCGACGTCTATGCGCGCGGCATTTTCGGCGACCCCGGCAAGCGCGCTTTGCAGATTGCCGAGAATCCTCCCATCGAGCAAAAGCCAGACATCATTCGCCTGGGTAAAGAGATGCGTGGCTTCTCCAACACTTCCATCAGTTACACGATATCTGTTCCGCGCGCGACCGAAGTGCAGACCAACGTCGTTTCCGGCTCGCAGAGCGTGCGCGACGTGCAGGGCCCGGTGCGCATTGAATCGGTATCCGGCAGCGTGGAGGTTTCCCATGTCGATCGCGGCGCCTCCATCACCACGGTGAGCGGCTCGATCGAGGCTGGCGATCTCGGCGACGACCTGCGCGCCAGCTCCAGCTCCGGGAGCATCGAAGTCGGCAGAGCCAAAGGCGACGTGCGCATTCGCTCGACCTCGGGCACGCTCACGGTGACCGGGCCGGGCGCGCGCGTGGAAGCCGCCACCAGCAGCGGCTCGGTGGAAATTTCCGGCGCCGGCAACGACGTCACCGCCAGCACCGTCTCCGGGCGCGTGCAGGTGCAAGGCAATCCTTCGGGCAACAGCTATTGGAACCTCAAGACCACCTCGGGCAGCGTGAACGTCGCTGTGCCGCCTTCTTCCAATTTCCATCTTTCGGCGCAGGCCGTCAGCGGAGAAATACGCACCGGCATTCCGATTCTGATTGAGGACCAGGACAAGCACAGCCTGCGCGCGCGCGTGGGCAATGCCGGCGGCCGCGTGGAAATCCACACCGTTTCCGGCGGCATCCGCGTCGAACCCGCTTCCTAGCTCGTTCCCAGACCCGGCGGTCACCCCGCCCGCCCTAAAACGCGCTACAATCCGGCCATGCCTCGCCGGTGCGCCGCACTTCCCTGCCGACTCGCGCTCGCCTGCGCTTTTTTCGCCGCGGCCTGCGCGCTCCCCGCGCACGCGCAGAACGCCGATAAGAAGTCCGCGCAAAGGCCGGCCCAGCAAAGGCCGCTCTCTACCGCGGAAGAGCTGCAGAAGGCCATCGCCGAGGCCGGCAACGACCGCACGGCCCTGGTGAAAAACCTGCGCGGCTTTCTGGATAAATTCCCCGATGCGCAAGAGCGCCCGCAGATCTACCGCGCGCTGGTGGAGGCATGCATACAGTTGCATGACAATGCCTGCGCCACGGACTACGCCGAACGCATCGTTGCGCTGACGCCGGAAGACACATCCATCACGCTGCTGGCGATCCAACTGCTCCAGCGCAGCGAGGACATGGCCGCCCGGCGCCGTGCGCTGACCTATGCCGGCCGCGTCTATGAGTCGGTGAAGGCCACTCCGGTTTCCGAAAAATCGCCGCGCGTTTCGCTGCAGGAGTGGGAAGCGCAGAAAAGCCGTGACGAATCGGCGATTCTCGCGCTGCGTGGCTCAATCCAGGAATCGCTGAAAGACCCCAACGCCGCGCGTAAGGATTTTGCGGACAGCTATGCCCTGATGCCCAACGCGGCGGCGGCGCTGAAGCTCGGCGAGCTTGCCGAATTGGAAAAGGACTACAACGAAGCCGCGATCAACTACGCGCGGGCTTTTGCCCTCTCTGATACCGCCACCAAATCCTCCACGCGGCGCGACATCCGGCAGAAGCTTGGCAACGTGTGGCGGCTGGCGCATGGCAGCGAGGCGGGCCTGGGCGATTTCCTGCTAAAGACCGTGGACGAAGTCACCGCGGCAGCCGCCCCTCCGCGGCCGCGGCGCAACGGCGATGCCAAAGACCCGTACGCTTTTGTGCTGCGCAAGGCGCCGGACGGGACCGCATTTCCGCTGGCGGATCAGAAAGGCCGGGTCGTGGTGGTGAATTTCTGGGCCACCTGGTGCGGACCGTGCCATGCGCTGGAACCGATCTACGACCGGCTCGCGGTGCGCTACGCGGCACAGCAAGACCTGGTGTTTCTTTCCGCGAATTGCGACGAAGACGAATCGCTGGTAGCGCCCTATCTTTCCGGACGCCGCTCGCACACCAACGAGGTGTTCGCCGACGGCCTGGAACGCCTTTTTGCCGTAGGCTCGTTCCCTACCGTACTCATTCTGGACCGCTCCGGGAAGGTAGCCTTCCGCCAGAACGGGTTCGATCCCGATACCATCGAGCAAGAGCTCGTGACCGCGATCCAGCGCGTTGCCACTGGAGATGCGGCGCACGCCGCCGCAAACCAATAGCTCTCCTCAAACAAAAAGACCGGCATTTTCGCCGGCCTTTTTGCCCTCGCGTTTCCTTTCGCTACTTGCCGATTTTGGTTCCGATCACTTCGCCCGAGACGACGATCTCCACGCGGCGGTTCTGCTGGCGTCCGGCAGCGGTCTTGTTATCTGCCACCGGATTTGCCTCCCCGAAGCCCTGTGTGGCCATGGAATCCATGGGCAGTCCCTGCGAAACGAGATAGTCGCGCACCGCGGCGGCGCGCTGTTCGGAGAGTTTTTGGTTGAACTGCGGCGTGCCGGTGCTGTCCGTATGACCCTCGATTTTCAGGCGCAGCGACGGGTAATTCAGCATGATGCCGGAAAGCTTGGCCAGAGCCTCGCGCGCCGGCTGGCGCAGATCGGATTTGGCGGTGTCAAACAGCACGTCGCCCATGTTGACGACCAGGCCGCGATCGGTATCGGTGGTGGGCAGAACACGATTGAACTGCTCCAGCAGCTTCGCCCGCAGAGCCTGCTTTTCCGCCTCGGCTTTTTCGGCGGCCGCGCGATCTGCGGCAGCCTTTTCCTGGGCCTCCCGTTCGCTGGCTTCCGCGGCGGCGCGAGCCCTGGCCTCGGCCGCGCTCGCGGCCTGCGCCTGCGCAGCGGCGGCAGCGGACGCTGCGGCTGCGGCCTTGTCGCGAGCCGCCTGGGCTTCGGCTTCCGCTTGTTGCTTTTGCGCAGCGGCCCGCGCGGCGGCTTCGGCTTCCTGCGCGGCTTTGGCTTGCGCCTCGCGGTCGGCGGCGGCCTTGCGCTCGTTCGCCGCCGCTTCTTCGGCCTGGCGCTTTACGGAGAGCGTGCGTGCATCTTCCGCCATCTGCACCGCCTGGCGCGCGGCCGTCGGCACGGCGTTCTTCTGCTTGCGCGCCTGATAGTCTTCGGCTTGCGCCAGAGCCTTCTGCGCGCTGGCAAATGATTCCGACGCATACTGCGGCGCCTTCTGCCACTGCGCGATGCGCACCGCGTTCCGGGCCTGATAGAGATCGAGCGGAACCTTGGGATCCACGTTGAACGCTGGCAGGTTGGCGTCTTTGTACCGGCCGCGCTGCAGCAATTCGAACCTGGCGTTCACCGTATCCACGGCGCCTTTGGTGTCCTGGCGCGCGATATTCTCCAGCACGACTTCGTCGCTCGGGAATGAAACCGCGAAGTAGGGTTCGGCTGTGACGATCAAGCCGAAGGTCTGCAGACGAGTGGAAGCCTGGATCTTGCCCTTGCCGTCATTGACGATCACCTGGCCCAGATTGTTCGGCCGGCCCTCTGGAGTGATGGCCCACAGAACATAGACCAGATATTCCGGGCCGAAGCGCGAAGCGTCCTCCAGCCCCTTGAAATCGGCATCCACGGCCAGCGCACCGTTCTTGCTCTCTACTTTCGCGGTGCCTTCGGCGCGTGGCGTCAGCTCCGTGCCCTTGAAATCCACTTTGGTCGAGCCGCGGGCCCAGTAATTCACGGTCTGGATGTTGCGCGAGACGTTGATATTGATCACGCCTGGCTGTTGCGGGGGATGCGCTTCCAGCAACGGCGCGACCATGGTCACACACGCAGCCAGGAGGGATGCGGACAACACAGTAAGCTTCATCAGAGAGGTCTCCCGTGCAAATTTGTTGAGGTCAGAGGCCTGAACCTCTGCGGCGAGAGGAAGGGTCTCGGAATCGCCCTACGATACCGGATTGGCTACGGGCACGGCAACCAAAACACCGGCGGCGAGCAAGTGCTCAGGCCGAGGCCGCGCCGGAGCGGCTCGGAAGCTCCCGCAAAACTTCGCCGGCGGCGACGATGGTGTTGGCGTGGATGCGAATGGTGTCTTCGACGCGGCGGGCATAGCCGCCGGCCAGCGTTGTGACGACAGGAATGCCGCGCTCCCGGGCCAGGAGAAAAACGCCTTTGTCGCGCGCCTTGAGTCCGGACTTGGAGAGCCGCAGACCGCCCAGCTGGTCGTCGGCATACGGGTCGGCGCCGCCGACATAGAACAAGATTTCAGGCGCAAAGGCATTCAGTGCGTTCTCTACCGCGGGTAGCAGCACGCCCAGGTATTCTTCGTCTTCGACGCCGTCATCGAGGCCGAGATCCAGCGTGGAAGGCGGCTTGTAGGCGGGATAGTTGTTTTGCTGGTGAATGGAAAGCGTGAAGACGGAAGTGTCTCCGCGAAAGATATGCGCAGTGCCGTTGCCATGGTGGACGTCGGTATCCACGACGATGGCCCGGGAGATCGCGCCGCGGGATTGCAGAGAACGAACGGCGACCGCGACGTCGTTGATCGCGCAGAAGCCTTCGCCGTGATTGGCGTGGGCGTGGTGGAAGCCGCCGCCAAGATTACTGGCAAAACCATCTCGCAGCGCGTACTCCGCGGCCAGAATCGTTCCCCCGGAGGAGAGCCAGACCGCTTCCGCCAATTCCGGGGAATACGGCACTTCCAGCTTCATGACTTCGGCATGCGACAGCGTGCCGTGCCTGAGCTTGCCGACCCACTCCGCGGTGTGCACCCGCAACAAATCTTCGTCGCAGACTCGCTGCGGCCGCAGCACATCTCCCGGAGAAGCAATGCCCTCGCACAGCAAGAGTTCATGAAGCAGGCGAAATTTCTGCGACGGAAAGACGTGCGGGCCAAGATTCAAGTCGTAGCCCGGGTGATAGACGAGCTTGAAAGGCAAGGAGGACATGGAGGTTGCTTCTGCGAGCGCTGCGAGCCGCTAATTCTCGCGTTCGAGAATAAAATCCGGCAGCGCGAGCAACGCCCGGCCGTATTCGGTATCGGCGCCGCCCTGGATGCATTCCTTGGCACGATAGGCGTACTCGTGGGCCAGAGCGCGGGCGCGATTCAAGGCCCCGGAGTCCTGCACAAGAGCCACGATGGCTTCCGGCTTGACGCTGATGAAGTCCTTCTCTTCCAGAACCCGCGCCACCAGATCGCGCGCTTCCTGGTGGCCGTTTTCCATGGCGTAAATCAGCGGCAGCGTGACTTTGCCTTCCTTCAAATCGCTGAGCACCGGCTTGCCAAGCTGCTCGGCGGAAGCGGTGAAGTCCAAAAGGTCGTCCACCATCTGGAAGGCCAGCCCGGCGTAACGCCCGTAGTCGGCGAGCTGCTCTTCCTCTACGCCGCTCAAGCCGCCGATGACCGCACCAAGGCGCGCGCAGCCGCTGAACAGGCAAGCGGTCTTGTAGGTCGCCAGCTTCAGCGCGTCTTCTTCGTTCACGTCCATGCGGCCGATCTTGGCCAGCTGAATCAGTTCGCCTTCCACCATTTTCTGCGTGAGGTCGATCAGAATGTCCAGAATGCGGAAGTTACGCTCTTCGAGCGCCATCTGGAAGGACTGCATGTACAGCCAGTCGCCGGCCAGGACGCTGCGGTGATTTCCCCAGCGGGAGTTCGCGGAAGGCCGGCCCCGGCGGGTATCGGCGCTGTCTATGACGTCGTCGTGAATCAGGGTGGCGCTGTGCAGGAGCTCGACCACGGCGCCCAGCTTGATCGCGGTGCGGCGATTGGCGCCCGCATAGCCGTTGACCAGCAGCAGCAGGGCGGGCCGCATGCGTTTGCCGCCCCCGCCAAGGAGATAGCTGGTGATTTCGCCCACCGGCTGGTAGGCCGCAGCACTCTGCCGGGAAAGTTCCTGCTCGACCAGAACCAGGTCGTCCCGCACCAAATCAAAAATTTCCTTTACGGTCAGAAGCGCGATGGCACTTCCTCCTGGCTGGCATGGTAGCCGGCGTGTTACAGCCTGCGGGACTCAAACGGCCTGGGCGGAATCCGGCCGGGCGACTCGGAAGAAGCGCCGGAAATTCTCTGCGGTGGCCGCGGCGGCTTCTTCCGCTGCCAAGTCTCTCACAATCGCCAGTGTTTTTGCCACTTCCGCGACGTAGGCGGGCTCGTTGCGTTTGCCGCGATAGCCCTGGGGAGCCAGGAAGGGCGAATCGGTCTCGATGAGGATGCGGTCCAGCGGGAGAACTTTGAGCACATCGCGGATCGGCTGGGCCTTGGGGTAGGTGGAATTGCCCGCGAAAGAGATCAGGAATCCCATGTCCAGCCCGCGCCTGGCATGCTCTTCGGTGCTGGTGAAGCAGTGCAGAATGCCGCCGAGCCCGGTGGGCTTCCATTGCTCCTCAAGCAGGCGAAGGCAATCGTCCCAGGCGTCGCGGCAGTGGATGATGATCGGCAGCTTGGCAGCTTGCGCCAGCTGCATCTGGTCGCGAAATGCCTGGGCTTGCACCTCGCGCGGCGAGTGATCGTAAAAATAATCGAGGCCGATTTCGCCCCAGGCGATCACTTTCGGACGTCGCGCCAGTCGGGCAAGCTCCTCAAGGTGGGCAGGGGTGAGATCCTTCGCTTCATGCGGGTGGACGCCGACGCTGGCATAGATCCAGTCGTGCTGCTCGGCGAACGGCAGCGCGGCATTCATCTTTTCCGGGCCAGGGCCGCTGCCGATAGCCAGGAGCGTGCTCACTCCGGCTTCGCGCGCGCGCTGCAGCATGGCGTCGCGATCTTCGTCGAACTGCGGGAAGTCAATGTGCGCGTGCGAGTCTATGAGTTCCATTTGGCGTGACTTTGAGCATGCCCCCAGCCGCGGGCCTGCCCTCGCATCGTTACTTGAGGCGCGCGCCGACTTCGACATCTTCCGCGAAGCCTGCAAGCACAGGGCGGCCTTCGGGCCCGACCGAGGCCGCGATAATCATGCCGTTGGATTCCACGCCGCGGAGCTTGCGCGGCGCGAGGTTCGTGACGACCGCGACTTTGCGGCCGATGAGCGCTTCCGGTTCGTAGTATTGCGCAATGCCCGCGCAGATCTGGCGGATCTCGGTGCCAATATCCACCGTGAGCTTGAGGAGTTTGTCGGCTCCGGTGATGCGCTCCGCGGTCTTGATCTGGCCGACTCGCATCTCGACTTTGACGAAGTCCTCAATGCCGATGCGTTCGGCAGCGGCGGGGGCGGCGGGCGTTCCAGCGGCAGGCGCGGCGGTCGCTGCCGCGGCGGGGGCTGGCGCCGCCGTAGGATTCATCTCTTCATTTGCCATGGCTTCGATCCTCTCGATTGCTTCGGATTTCTCCACGCGCGGAAACAGCGCCTGAGCCTTGCCGAGCGAAACACCGCTGGCCAGCTGGCCCCAGCGCAAGCCGTCCAGTTCGACGCCGGAAACGCTGCCGGGCTGGCCCAGCAAGGTCCAGACCTTGGCGGTGCTGTCCGGAAGGACCGGATGCGCGAGCACGGTGACCACCCGCAGCAACTCGGCGGTGGTCCACAGGATTGCGGCTTTGCGTTGCTGGTCGGCTTCGGAGTCGCCGAGCGTCCAGGGCTGTTCTGTGGTCAGATATTTGTCGGCGGCGGCGATGACGCTCCATATGGTTTCCAGCGCGCGCGCGAAGGTGAAGTTCTCGTAGAACTCCAGCGCTTCGCCGATGGCCAGCGAGGTCGTCTTGGCCAGCGCGTCGTCCTGCGGCAGCAGCTTTCCGGGCTTGGGAATTTTGCCGGCAAAATTCTTTTCGATCATGGCGGCGGTGCGGCTGGCCAGGTTGCCGAGGCCATTCGCCAGATCGCTGTTGTAGCGGGTAACCAGCGCGTCGTAGCTGAAATTGCCGTCCTGGCCGAAGACCACGTCACGCAGCAGGAAGTAGCGCAGCGCATCCATGCCAAGCATGTTGGCGATGGGGCGCGGGAGCACCACGTTGCCCTTGGACTTGCTCATTTTGCTCGCATCCATCAGGAACCAGCCGTGTGCCCACACCTGCTTGGGAATCGGCAGCATGGCCGCCATCAGGAACGCCGGCCAATACACGGCGTGGAAGCGGATGATGTCCTTGCCGACCAGATGCACGTCGGCGGGCCACATGCCCCGCTTTTCATATTCGGGGCCGCCGACGGCGCTGAGATAGGAAGTAAGCGCGTCGAACCATACGTAAAACACATGCGGCTCCTCGCCGGGGACCGGAATGCCCCAGCGAATGGTGGTGCGGGTGATGCTCAGGTCCTTCAGGCCGCCTTCGACGAAGCTGACGATCTCATTCCGGCGCGTCTCCGGCTGGATGAAGTCCGGATTTTTGCGATAGAAATCCAGCAGCGGCTTCTGGAACGCCGAGAGCTTGAAGAAATAGTTTTCCTCGGTGACGGTCTCCGTGGGACGCCCGCAATCGGGACAGTTGTCGCCGGGCTTGGCATCATTCACAAAGGCGTTGTCGTAGATGCAGTATTGCCCGGTGTAGTGGCCTTTGTAGACGTAGCCATTTTCCTTGCACTGTTTGAAGAGCCACTGCACGGTGCGGACATGCTTGAGGTCCGTGGTGCGGATGAATTCATCCGCCTGCAGGCCGAGCTCGTCCCACAGAGCGCGCCACGCGGCGGCCATGCCGGCGACAAATTCCGATTCGGCAATGCCCGCTTTTTTCGCGGCGCGCTCGACGTTCACGCCGTGCTCGTCGGTGCCGGTCGTCATCACCACTTCGTAACCCTTCATGCGCTTGAGGCGGCGGATGACGTCGGCCACCACCGTGGTATAGGTGTGGCCGATGTGCGGCAGGCCGTTCGTGTAGTAGATCGGCGTGGTCAGATAGTATTTTGGCTTGGTGCCCGGCATCGGCTCGCGCTTCTTCCCTTTTCCGTCTAGCTGGTTTTTCCGCCCGCTTCGTAACTGCGCAGCGCCTCGCTGAGTACCCGCTGCAGCGGCACATTCTTTTCCACTGCCAGCTTGCGGCAATCCTCAAATTCCGGCGCGACATGCAAAATTCGCCCGTTCACGCGCGAGAGCTTGATGCGGACGTCGCCATACGCGGTGTGCACGTTCACGCTTTCGCGCGGCAGCGTGCGCCGCTGCGCGCGGTAGGTGCGTACCCCAAACGTGGTGGTTTCCGCAAAAATCAGCGAAATCAATGAATTGGCGTCAGCCGGCCGGCACAGCACGGTAAGCAGCGTGCCAGGGCGATTCTTCTTCATCTGCACCGGAGTGGTGTACACGTCGAGCGCGCCGCCGGCCAACGCTCTTTCGAGAAAGTAGCCGTAAATCTGGGGGTTCATGTCGTCCAGGTTGGCTTCGATGACGGCAATCTCTTCGTCAAAGCCCGGCACAACTTTTTCCGCGGCTTCTCCCAACATGATGCGTACGACATTCGGCTGGCCTTCGAGGTCCAGCGTGCCGGCGCCGTAGCCGATCGCCGAGACGCTCATTGGCGGCTGCGGTCCAAAGTGTTCGCACAGCGTGGCCACGATCGCCGCACCGGTGGGAGTGACCAGCTCTTTCTGCACGCCATTCGAATAGGTCGGCTTGCCTTGCAGCAGCTTGGCGGTGGCCGGCGCCGGCACCGGCAAAACCCCATGCGCCATCTTCGCGGTGCCTCCGCCAACGTTGAGCGCGGAAGAAGCGAACGACTCGACGCCCAGCGCTTCGAACCCGATGCACGCGCCCACAATGTCAACGATCGCGTCCACTGCTCCCACTTCGTGAAAGTGAATCTTTTCGAGCGGTACGTCGTGGACGCTGGCTTCGGCTTCGCCGAGCTTCCGGAAAATGTTCGCAGCCCGGGAACGAACGCCGCTGCTCAGGCGCGATTTTTCCAGGATTTCGAGAATCGCCGCCAGGCCGCGATGCTTGCTCTGGTCTTCGGTGGTCACGCGCACATACGTAGCGGACATGCCGTTCTTCCAGACCTTCTCCGAAGTCAGGGACCAGCCAGGCACCTGCAGGCCTTCGAGGCCCCCTCGCAAGGCGTCGAGCGGACAGCCGGCATCCACCACAGCGCCCAGGGTCATATCGCCGCTAATGCCGCTAAAACAATCAAAATAAGCAAGTTTCATGGGCTTGCGCGGCAGTCGGGCGGAAAAACTTCGAACGCTGCCGTACGCATTTGAGTCTATCGGCGGCTCACAGGGCTGTCAAATTCCGCACGCTCGGCGGGCCCGGCGATGCTTCACTCCGCTTCGCGATTGATGACGCCCACGCGGAAGATCGGCTTGGCCTTTTCCGCCGGCTCCATCTCAAAGACTTGCTCGGTCTTTGCGGGATCGTAGTCGCGCCAGAGCCAGGCCATCTCGGCCGGGAATTCGGCGGCGCCGTGCGCCGAGTTGTGCGTGCCTTTGCCGTAGCTGAAGTGGAAATCGTAAGCCTGGGCTTTGAGCGCGTTGGCCATACGCAGGTTTGCCAGGGGCCAGTTGCCGTAACGCAGGTCCAGGTCTTCGGCCCCATCCTGCAGCCACACCCGAATGTTGCGCTTCGG
>DATKLU010000022.1:0-45087 GCA_035542235.1 Dongiaceae bacterium | reverse complement strand
CCGGCCACGGCCGACAAACCAGTGGCTTTTTGCGACTCGATGCCCTTGAAGGCGTTCAAGATGCCGACGACCGTGCCGAACAGCCCGACGAACGGTGCCGTCGAGCCAATCGTGGCCAGCGCCGAAAGTCCGCGCTTCATTTCCGCGTGCACGATGGCTACCGACCGCTCCAAGCCGCGCTTCGCGGCTTCGATGACTTCTGTGTCGGACACCTGCTGCGAGGCCGATTGGAACTCGGACAGACCGGTGGCGACAACCTTGGCAATGTGGCTCTTCTTGTTGCGCTCGGCGATGGCGATGGCTTCATCCAGCTTGCCATCCTTGAGCGCTCCGGCAACCTGCTGCACAAAAATGCGCGACTGCTTGCGCGCCGCGCTGTACATCAGGGCCCGGTCGATCATGACGCCGAACGAGTAAATCGAAAGCACGAAAAGGGTGATCACGACCGCGCGGGGCAGAAAGCTCATCTGCGACCACATGGACCGCAAGTCCCAGCTAGAACCGGTTCCGCTGGTGGACTGCAGGAACATGGCGGCATAAACGTACAAAGTGGCTACCATTCGTTTGCTCCTTAAGACGGGCCGCTAGGCCCTTCCTTGATAAGTTCTCCGCGGTGTTTGGCGTTGCTGAGGCCAAACCCCTGCGAATTGCTGCCGAATCTGTGCTGCGCGAAGCGTTCCGCCGATCCCACGACGGGCAAAACGCTCCGTTGGTGTTACTGGTTCAAAGAGAAGATCACGTCGATCGTGGTATCCACTTCAACCGGTTCCCCGTTGAGGGTGGTCGGCCGGTACTTCCACTGGCGCACGGCATCGAGCGCGGCTTGCACCAGAAGTGGATGCCCGGACATCACCTCGAGTTGCTGCACAGAACCGTCTTTGGAAATGATGGCGTGCAGGCGCACGGTGCCGGAGATGCGCGTCTGACGCGCCAGCGGCGGGTAGACCGGCTGCACCTTATTGAGGAGCGAGGCCGCGGTCACCGCACCGCCCTGCTTGATGCGGCTCTGGGTCGGTTTCGGAGGCGGAGGCGCACTGCCCGAACCGCCGATCACCCCGCCAATGACGCCGCCCATCTGTCCGCCGGGAACGCCACCAGGCACGCCGCCGACCGCACCCATCATGCCGGGATCCGGTTCGGCGTCTTCCTTGATAATTTTCACTTCCTTGGGGATGGCCTTGGGGGCAACCAGTTTGCCCGCATCCATCAAGTGCGCCTGCGGCTTGACGTGCACGACCGGCGCGGCCGCGGGAGGGGGAGGCGGCGGGGGAGGCGGCGGCGGAGCGATCAGCAGCGTCGCGAAGGTCCCCTTGGGCAATGCTTCCGTGTAGATCAGCGGAATCAGGATCAGCACGGTCAAAAACGTGACCTGGACAACCATGGACAGAACCACCGTCCAGGGCTTGTTGGTCTTCTTTGAGTTCGGACTGGAAACTACCATCTCTTCGAACATGGTCCCTACCTCCTGCCGGCCGTCGCCAGCGGCGCTGTCGCCGACGGGCTCACCCGGGGTTTGTTGCCGGCTGCGGGTCCGGTCCCTGCGGCCGCTCCCTGGTCTTTCCAACGGTGCCACCAGACCACGAGCGGTGCAGCAATGCCAAAACTGGAGTACGTTCCTACCACAATCCCCACCACCAGGGCAAAGGAGAATGCTCTGAGCACCTGGCCGCCCATCAGGAACAAGACAAGCACGGTGAGAAAGGTCAGGCCGCTGGTAAGTATCGTTCGCGACAACGTTTGGTTGATCGACTTGTTGACCACGTCGGCGAACGCTTCCTTGCGCAGCAGGCGATTGTTTTCGCGGATACGGTCGAAAATCACGATGGTGTCGTTCATCGAATAGCCCACCAGCGTCAGCAAAGCCGCGATCACGGTGAGTGAGATTTCGTAGTGCAGCAGAGAAAAGAATCCCAGCGTGATCAAAACGTCGTGGAAGACTGCCAGGACGGCGGCTGCCCCGAAGACCCACTCGAAACGGAAGGCAATATATACCAGCATGCCCGCCAAAGCATAGAGGGTAACGAACACGGCCTGACGACGGAGCTCGGCGCCTACCTTGGCGCCGACGATTTCCGCGTTGCGCACGGCGAAGGGCCCCAGCGAGAACCCGTCTTTCAGAGTGGCCAGCACCGGCGCGGTCGCGCTGGGCACCTTGGAAAGGTCGTCGAAGTTGGTTACCAGTCCGTTCAGCGTCTTGTCGCGATAATCGAGAATCTGTTTGGCCAGCTGTTGATACTTGTCGCCAGCGGCGGCACCGAGGGACAGCGGATCTCTCAGGGTGAGGAATTTCGCGAGGTCCGCGGGAGTGACGGCGTTGAAGTCGGGCTTTCCGGAGGCTCCGGAATTGTAGGCGGCCCTGAGCGCCCGGAGCACCTGAGCCTTGCTGGCCTCACCCGCTTCCTCGCTCTGGCTGTTCTGCCCGACGAAAATCAGCACTTCGTTGTTGTTCCTGGAGCCGATGTCGCCGACGGTCTGGATCTCGCTGTTGCCCAGCCCCTGCTGGGAGAGCGCACTGCGCAACTGGTCCACATTCGGCGGCTGCGCGAAGCGCACGTCCACGTTGGTGCCGCCCTTGAAATCGATGCCGTAATACAGCCCGCCCTTGGCGAAGATCGAAGCCCAGCCGGCGAGCAGAAGAATGATGCTCAATCCATAGAAATACTTCGCTTTGCCCATCCAATCGATCTTGGGCTCTTTGAAGAACTCGATCATTCCCTTTTTCGCTTCCCTTCCTTAGACTCCAGCGCGTTCCGGTTTGTTCCCGGTGGCGCCGGTGTGAAGGCGGCGAACCGCCATCGTCGCGCAAATCCTATTCAGGACCAATGCAGCGATTCTCCTAAATTCGAGTGGGAGAATCGGCCTGGCAGTCCTAGTACGCCGCCGGTCTAGATGCTGAGCTCCGCTTCCCGGTCCAACTTCGCCAGGTGGTACTGGAAAATTGTCTTCGACACATAGATCGCGGTGAACACGTTCGCCAGCAAACCGATCGTCAACGAAATGGCGAAACCCCGGATCGGCCCGGTGCCGAACAGAAACAGGAAAAACGCCGAGACGATGGTGGTTACGTGGGTATCGATAATCGTGAGGAAGGCCTTGTCGAAGCCGGCCTCCACCGCCGAAGCCGGCGACTTGCCGTTGCGCAACTCCTCGCGAATGCGTTCGAACACCAGAACGTTCGAATCCACGCCCATGCCGATGGTCAAGATGACGCCCGCAATGCCGGGCAGGGTCAGCACCGCGCCGAAGTAGGCCAGCGCGGCCAGCAAAATGATGAGGTTCAAAAGCAGTGCGACCACGGCATTCGCACCGGACAAACGGTAGTACACGAGCATGAAGATCATCACGACGATCAAGCTCAGCACAGAAGCCTGAATGCCGTGGCGGATGGAGTCGGCGCCGAGCGAAGGGCCCACCGTGCGCTCTTCCAGATACTTGATGGACGCGGGCAAGGCGCCGGCGCGCAACACCAGGGCCAAATCGTGCGCCGTCTGCTCGCTGAAGTTGCCTTCGATCATGCCGTTGTCGTCAATGCGGCCATGGATGGATGGCGCCGTGTACACGCTGTGTTCCAGCACGATGGCCAACTGGTTGCCCTTGTTCTGTTCGGTGAAGGGACCGAAGCGGCGCGCGGCTTCCGAAGAGAGTACGAAGTTCACTTGCCACAAGCTGGGGTTGTTGGTGTTGCGCGATTCGGTGGCATTACGCAGGTCGCGGCCGGTGACGATCGGCGCGCGGCTTACGACGTAATAGACCTCGCCGCTTTGCGGTGCGCCGGAAGCGCTGCGTGATTCGTTGCGTCCCGGCAAAACCTGCGTACCGGGCGGCAGCACGCCGCCGTGAGCAGCCAGTGCTTCGCTTTGCGAAGCGTAGGTGCGCGGATCGGCGACCAGGCGCAGTTCCAGCTGGCCTCCGGCCTGGATTACGGCCTTGGCTTGGGTCGGATCGCCTTCGCCCGGCAACTGCACCAGAATTTCGTTGTCATTGCGGCCGCGGCGCTGAATGGTCGGCTCGGTCAAACCCAGGAGGTTGATGCGGCGCTCGATGGTTTCGAGCGACTGGGTCATGGTGTTTTCCTGGATCTGCGCAATGGCGCTCGGGCGCAGGGTCAGCGTATAGCCGGAAATCTCTCCAGCCGCCGGCGCCACTTCCCACAGCGAGCCATATTGCTGCTGGATCAAGTCGCGGAACTGCGAAGTCTGCGCGACGTCCACGTTGCGCACCAGGATGTGGGTGTCGTCCACGCGACGGATCTCGTCGTAGCGAATGTTCTTGTCGCGCAGCTGCGCCGTCAGACGGTCCACCATCTGGTCGGTTTCCTGCGCGATGGCTTCCTGCACCTGCACCTGGATCACCAGATGGGTGCCGCCCTGGAGGTCCAGGCCGAGCTTGATCTGCTTGCTGAAATTGTCCTTGATTTGCGCCAGCGAGGTGGGGAACGTGGGCAGGCCGATCAGCCCGTACACGCACAGCAGGATCACCGCCGCGATAAACACGAACTTCCACTTCACGTTAGGATTCATGATTGAAAGAGACGGCTGGAAACTCGGCCGTGATTGGAATCGGCCGCGG
Source organism: Dongiaceae bacterium (assembly GCA_035542235.1). Classification (GTDB taxonomy): domain Bacteria; phylum Acidobacteriota; class Terriglobia; order Acidiferrales; family UBA7541; genus Acidiferrum. The sequence goes on along the minus strand of DATKLU010000022.1, from coordinate 40,518 downwards.
TGCGGCCGTGTACACTGCGAACGCGCAAGGTGGCCTTAGCTGGCACTTTCCGGTGCCTCCACCGTGGCAATCGCGGAACGCAAAACCCGAATCTTCACCTGGTCGGCAATCTTCAAGATCACCGTCTCGCCATCCAGCCCATTCACCGTGCCGTAGATCCCGCTGGTGGTGATCACCTTGTCGCCGTTCTTCAGCGCGGCCAGCATGGCCTGGGTCTTTTTCCGCTGCCGCTGCTGCGGCAGGATCAGCATCACGTAGAAGATGCCCATCACGATCACCATCATGATGATCGGACTGCCGAGTAATCCCGATGCTCCAGACTGCATGAGAATGGCTGCCATCATTGCGTTATGAAACTCTTCCCGCTGAAAATTTCAGCATGGCCTTTGCCGGCGTCACGCTGTGTTCCTGCGAATACCCACCCCGCGCGGAGAGCCGTGCACCAAGCCCTCGCGATCACTGGGTTGTTTTCTCTGTGCGATTCTCCGAAGCGCCCTGCGTACGGCCTGCGCGGCTGTTGTGAGGACTACCGACTAGCGGTCAATCCGCCGGACCTGCCGCGTAACGCGCCCGCACCTCGGAAGAGAATTTCTCTAGATTCCCAAACTCGATAGCCTCGCGGATTTGCCTCAGTAAGTCAAGGTAAAAGTGGACATTATGGTGGGAGGCCAGGATCGCCGCGGTGAGTTCTCCTGCGGCGAACAGATGCCGAAGATACGCGCGGGTGTAACGCCGGCACACGCTACAAGAACAGTGGGGATCGATGGCCCGCTGGTCTTCGATATAGCGCGCGTTCTTGATCAGCACCCGGCCTTCGCTGGTGTACAGGCAGGCATGCCGCGCCGCGCGCGTCGGCAGCACGCAATCCATCATGTCGATGCCCAGCGCGATGTAGTCCGCGATCTGCTCCGGGCGTCCGACGCCCATCAGGTAGCGAGGCTTTTCCCGCGGCAGAAGCGCGGTCACTTCCGCGGTCATGGCGCAGGTGGTTTCGTGCGGCTCGCCGACCGCCAGGCCTCCCACCGCGTAACCCGGAAAATCCAGCGCCAGCAACTGCTGCGCGCTCTCGCGCCTCAGGTCCGCAAAGGTCGCGCCCTGCACGATGCCAAACTGCCACTGCCGCAAGGCTTCCTGGCGCGCGGTCTGTTCCAGAAAATATTTTCGCGCGCGCGCGGCCCAGGCGGTTGTGCGCTTTAGAGCCGCTTCGGCCTTTTCGCGCGGCGCCGGCGTCTCGATGCATTCGTCCAGCACCATGGCGATATCGGAACCCAGCGCGAGCTGAATCTCCGCCGCCTTTTCCGGCGTCAACAAATGTTCCGAACCGTCCAGGTGGGAGCGGAAACGCACGCCGTCGTCGTTGATCTTGCGCAGCTCGGAAAGACTGAAAACCTGATAACCGCCGGAATCCGTAAGGATGGCCCGCTGCCAAGACATGAATTTGTGCAGCCCGCCCATGCGCCGCACCAGTTCATGGCCCGGCCGGAGATAAAGATGGTAGGTGTTGCTGAGGATGATCTCTGCGCCGAGCTCTTCCAGCGATTCGTTGCGCAGGCTCTTCACGGAGGCCTGCGTTCCCACGGGCATAAAAAACGGCGTTTCGACCGGACCGTGCGGCGTGAGCAGTTGCCCACGCCGCGCGCCGGTGGCATCCGTTTTCAGAACGCGGAAAGAAAAACTCACGCGTTCAGTGTAGCAGCAGCCAATCGCTCAGGAAAAAATCCAGGCGCCGGCCATCTTCACCGCGACCCACACCGCCCAGGGAATCAGCGCCAGGCTCAACGCCTTGCCCTTGAGCTTTTTCGCGTTGATGGCGGTGAAACCGACCGCGATCAGCAGCAACTGCCAGATGGAGAAAATATCAATGGACTTTGCCAGCGCCTGAACAGGTTTGGGCGTCGACTCGGGAAGGAATGCGCCAACATTGGTGGCCACCGGATTGTCCAGATCCACGGTGCCCGGAGGTTTCAGGTAAAGAATGGCGATCAGAAATACGGTTCCGATGATGGTCACGAAGAAGGCGTGCGAGACCACGCCCATCGCCTGTCCGAAGGTGGCACTCGCTCCGCCGATCATGTTGTAAACCAGCAGCATCACCGCGGCCACGATCACCACTGCCAGAATCGGCCCGATGGTCCCGAAGACGTAAGCGATCGCCGGCGAGATCTTGGCGCTCATCGCGAGCTGCTGCTCCTTCTGGTCCGCGCTCATGTTCGCGGCGCGCGGGCTCTCTTCGATGCGCTTGCTTGCCACTTCGCGCCAGTCCACTTTCTGGTTCATCACGAATGCCGTCGCGATGCCCAGGACGGTCATTACCACCACGGGCAGCACCCAGCTTGGCCGCCGCGCGATGTCCTCAAAGGTGCCCTTCGGCGAGAAAAAAACACCGATCAGCCGACCGAACGCACTGATCTTCGCCGGCTCCGGAGCTTCCGGCGCCACGGCAGGAATCGTTGCCATCTGAAATCCTCCACCACGAGTCTGCGAGAGTTGCTTCTGTGTGTGTAATACGCGCAGCGGGCTAGAAAATATCACCGTCGCGGACAAATAGGAATGACGGGGGTTGCCGGCGTCCGTGCCGGACTCGCTTCAGGCAATCTGCGGCACCGCGGCCAGCAGCGCCTGCGTGTACGCCGCGCGCGGCCGCGCCAGCACCTGTTGCGTTTCGCCGAGTTCGACGAGCTTGCCCTGCCGCATCACGCCGATGCGGCTGGCGATCTGCGCCACCACCGGCAAGCTGTGCGAAATGAATAGATAGGTCAGCCCGAACTCGCGCTGCAGCTCCTGCAGCAACAGCAGCACCTGCGCGCCGACCGACACATCCAGCGCCGAAACCGGCTCGTCGGCCACGATCAGCCTGGGCCGCAGAATGAGCGCGCGCGCAATTCCGATGCGCTGCCGCTGCCCGCCGGAGAATTCGTGGGGAAACCGCTGCGTTGCGCTGCGATCCAGTCCCACACGCTCCAGCATGGCCGCCGCGCGTTCGCCGCGCTGCACGGCGCGCAGCGCCGGCTCGTGAATGGCCAGCGGCTCCTCCACAATTGCGCCCACCCGCATGCGCGGATTCAGCGACGCAAACGGATCCTGAAACACCATCTGCAGATCACGGCGCGCAGCGCGCAATTCGCTCGCGCTCAGCTTCAGCAGGTCGCGTCCGCCGAACCGTATTTCGCCCGCGTCGGGCTCAATCAGCCGCAGCAGGATGCGCGCCAGCGTCGTCTTGCCGCAGCCGCTTTCGCCGACAATTGCCAGTGTCTCGCCCGCGCGCACGTCCAAATCCACGCCATCCACCGCAAGGAACCGCGCGCCGCGGGACTCTGCGCGCGATGCCCGCGGATAGCTCTTCCGCAAACCGCGCGCCGCCAGCAAATTGTCTCCGTTCTCGACCATGACCAGCGTTCCGCCCTCACACCTTGATCTTTGCCAGCGTTGCCTGGCGGCTCTTTAACGGCTTCATACCAGCACGCACCGCGCCGCATGTTCCGCACTCACCTGGCGCAGCTCCGGCATGGCCGCGGCGCAATCGCTTCGCCGCACCCCGCATCTTGGCTCGAATGCGCAGCCCGGCGGCAGCGCCGTCAACTGCGGCACCGTTCCTGGAATCGGCATAAGCTTGCCGCGCTCCAGCCGCGGCGAGGCCGCCAGCAACCCTTTGGTGTACGGATGCGATGCTGCGCCGAGCAACTCCTTGGCCGGCCCTTCTTCGATCACCCGCCCGGCGTACATGACGGCCACGCGGTCCGCCACCTGCGCCACCACGCCGAGATCGTGGGTGATCAGCAGCAGCGCCAGCCCCAGCTCGCGCCGCAACTTCTGCAGCAGCTCCAGGATTTCCTTTTGTACGGTGACGTCCAGCGCGGTCGTGGGCTCGTCCGCGATCAACAGCCTGCTCTTTGTCGCCAGGGCCATCGCAATCATCGCGCGCTGCCGCAATCCGCCGGAAAGCTGATGCGGATATTGCGCGCTCCTGAGTTCCGGTTCCGGTACCGCCGCTTGCCGCAGTGCCGCCAGCATTCTCTCGCGCACGTCGCGCGGCGCGAGCCCCGCTTCGTGGGCGCGCACCGCTTCTTCAATCTGGGGGCCGATGCGCAGTACGGGATTCAGCGAGGTCATGGGCTCCTGAAAAATCATGGCCAGTGCACTGCCGCGCAGCCCGCGCATTTCGCGCTCATCGAGCGTCAGCAGGTTTTTTACGCCGCCGCTTGTCAGTAGGTTCGCACTGCCGGAAACTCTCGCGCCGGTTGGCAGCAGGCGCATGAGTGCCAGCGACAGCATGGTCTTGCCGCTGCCCGATTCGCCCACCAGCCCGAGGCACTCGCCCGCCGCAATCTGCAGCGAGACGCCGCTCACCGGCGTCACCCAGCCGCGGGCCGTCGGCAACTGCACCGCTAGCCCGCTTACATCGATCACCGCGTCCCCGCGCGTCATTCCGCCATCTTAGAAGCCTTGCGTCGCCCGGGGAACCGAATTGCCAGCGGAGCATGCGTAAGACAAACGAGCGGTCCGCTGGCTCCCTTACCGCTCCTTCATCGCTGGTCCACCGGTATGACGAACTTCAACGCCGTATGCGTCGCTGAAAATCCCACCACCTTCACGCCTTTCAAGCCGGCGGCCGCCCCTCGCGCAACACGTCACCTTCGGTGATTTCCTTTACGCCTTTCGGGTACACCACCCACAGCGCCGCCGCGCCGCGGCGAATCTCATTCCTAATCCCACGATTGTAAGATGGGGGGCCAATGTCCGCCCCAGACGCCACTGCTCCTCACCGCACCGACTGGTCCCTGATCTGGGCGCAGCGCGGTTTCCGTTATTTCTTTCTGGCGATGTTCATATCGCTTTTCGGCAGCGGCATGAACTTTGCGGGCGTCAGCTGGCACATTCTTGCGGTCACCCATTCCACGATCAAGGTCAGCTACCAGGTCATCGTCGCCACCGCGCCCGGACTGCTGGTCCCGTTCATCGGCGGCGTGCTGATTGACCGCTACGACCGCCGCTATCTCGGGATCGCCCTCGACTTTTCCCGCGGCGTCGCCGTGCTAGCCACCGCGTGGATTGCGTGGCGCGGCCACGCCGACCTCTGGCACCTGTACCTCGTTACGCTCATCACGGGCACTGGGTCCGCGATGTACTGGTCCAACGTTAATGCCCTGGTGCAGGAAGTGATGCCCACGAGCCAGTTTACCGGCGCGAACGCCGCCGTGCTGATCGGGGTGCAGACTGGCATGCTGTTTGCCGGGGCTCTGGTCGGCTTCATCTACGATCGGGCCGGGATCGCGGGGATTCTCGCGATCGATGGCCTCACCTACTTCGTTTCGGCCTGGTGCTTGTTCAAGCTTCGCCGGGGCTACGTCTCACCGCGCGATCACCTCGCCAAATATCCGCGAGAATTTTCCGAAACCACCGACGCCACCTCGGTGGCCCTCGAAACCGGTGAAATTCCCGAAGTGGCCGAAGCTGGACTTTCGCTCGCCGTCTATTCCGATCTTAAAGAGGGCTTCGCCTATCTACGCCGGCAACCGACCGTACGCGCGCTCGGAATCACGCACTCGATCCTGATGGCTGGCGTGGTCAGCGCCAACGTGCTTCTCGTCGCGCTGGCCGCGGACATTCTTCACTCCGGCGCGCCCGGCCTCGGCTACCTCGAAGGCGGCTGGGGGCTCGGCGCGATTCTCGGCGGCCTGCTGGCTTCACAACTGCCGCAGCGCGCACGTATGACGCTCTACGCGGTGTCGCTTGCCGGGCTTGCTCTCGGCCATCTCTCCATGCCCTTCATCACCTGGCTGGTCGCCGCTGTCTTCTTTCAGGTGCTGTTTGGATTTTTCCGCGCCCTCTCGGGCGTGGTTGCGCAAGGCACGCTTATGATGATCGTTCCCCGGCATTTCATGGGCCGCACACAATCCGCGATCGCCATTCTTACGACCGTCCTTCAGCTCGTCATGAGTTTGGCCCTCGGTTGGATCTCACAGCAACTCAGCCTCGTCTCCGGATTCGCGCTGCTGGCCCTCATCTATGCGGCCGGCACCCTTTCCGCGTTCCACGCCCGCAATCTCATCCGCCGAGAGCCCACGGTTGCCTAACGGTTGTTGTGTTCTGCTAGACTCCGGCCGTCCATTCGCCCGGAGGCCCCATGCGCCACAAGCTTTCGCTCGTTCTCGCCGCCATTCTCTTCACCAGCGCCGCAGCCCGCGCGCAGTCCTGCCTCGATTCTTCTCCGGCGCTCACGAACCTCGCACAGCCGCACGATTACGTGCAGCATCGCTCCTCCAGCTACGCGCGGGATGGCGGCAATGCCGATGCGCGCACCATCGCGCCGGGCGAAACCCTCACCGTTCTCGACGCCGCCGGCCCCGGTGTGATCACGCACATCTGGTTCACCATCGCCTCCGACGAGGATCTGCACCTGAAGAAACTGGTCCTGCGCATGTACTGGGACGCCGAATCGGCGCCCAGCGTGGAGACTCCGGTCGGCGATTTCTTCGGACTCGGGCTTGGCGACTACTACCTCTACCAGTCCATTCCGCTTTCCGTCGGCGCCGACAAAGCCCTGAACGCCTTTTTCGTCATGCCTTTCCGGAAGCACGCGCGGATCACCGTGACCAACGAGGGCGGCCAGAAGGTTGACGCCTTCTACTTCAATCTCGACTACCGTGCGTGCGCCGCGCCCCTTCCCGCGGACACGCTCTATTTCCACGCGCAATATCGCCAGGCTGCTCCCGCTAGGGGATGGACCAACGACTGGAAGCACAACGGCGATCCCAACGTGAACAACAAGCCCAACCTATCCGGGGAAGACAACTACGTGTGGATGGAAGCCGCCGGGCGCGGCCAGTTTGCCGGCGTCACGATGTCCATTTTGCAGAATCAGGATGAATGGTGGGGCGAAGGCGACGACATGTTTTTTGTGGACGGCGAAAGACTTCCGTCCATCAACGGCACCGGCTCGGAGGACTATTTTCTCGGCGCGTGGGGCTTCGGTTCGCACTCGTTCGCTTACGGGCTCTACGGCGCGCCGGTGAAGGGCGAAGAAAAGGCCGCCAGCAAGACTTCCGTCTATCGCTTCCATCTCGACTCGCCGATTCCCTTCACCAAATCGTTCAAAGCCACGATCGAACACGGCCACGCCAATCACCGCTCCGACAATTTCTACTCCGTGGCCTACTGGTATCAGACCGAACCGCACGCCGCGTTCCCCGCGCTTCCGCCGGTGGCCGAACGCCTCCCCCGCCTCCGCGCAACCGGCGGCCCCGGCAACCCCGCTCCGTAGGCTAAAACTTTGGTGTACATAGAACTGCAGGCGCATCGCGGCGAGCGCCGGCAGGCGGCATCACTGTATGGACAGCAAATTCCCCCAGACTTGCAAGACTCTGTGAATTCAGGCCGTTCCGTTGGCGGGTGGTTGGGCTCTGACCGCTCGCTGCACTAGTTCCTACTGCCGCAGTCTCTTCAGCTCATCCTTCGCGTGCTGATTGTTCGCATCCAGGCTCAGGGACTTCTCGTAGTTCTCAATCGCCAGCTCTTTCTTCCCCGCCTTGGCATACGCTTCCGCCAGGCTGTCGTAAACGTTCGATGACTCGGGGTACTCCTTGACGTTGCGCTCGAACATCCGCACCGCATCGTCGGTTTTCCCGCTGCTCAGCGCGTCGTAGCCCATCGCGTTCAACACCCACTCTTCCGGCCGCTTTTCGCTGCTGCTCTTCAGGGCGTCGTACTTTTTCAAGACTCCGTCCGCACCGCGTAATTTTTCGATCAGCGAAAACTCCTCATACGTCCCGCGCTTTCGTTCGCCCTTCCAGCCATACTCCTTGGCCACGCTGCGCAGGAATTCGTCCGCCACCAGCACTCCGTTGTCGGAGTTCGCCATGGCCGCGATTCCCTGCCCTGTCTCCGAGTTCATAACCAGCAGCGCCTGGAAGCCTTCATCCGCGCCGTTGTGCCCGAACTGTCCCGGAATTTGCGGCGGTACCGCGAACCCGATTCCCGTGCCTTCGGTGGAAGGTTGCGGCGTCAGCATCTCCTGCACGCTCTTTTGCGAAAGGACCTTATTGCTTTTACCGTTGCGCGAAAGCGCGATTTCGATGGCGAATTTCGCAAGGTCCGTCGGCGTCGTCCACAATCCCGCCGCGGCCATCTCCGGATACACGTGCCATTTGCCGTGCACCGGCTTCCCGTCACTGGAAGTGCCCGTGGGCGTACGAGCCGCCCACGCCGCGGGCAGCGGCTGCTGGTACGTGCTGTCTTTCATGGCGATCTTGTCCAGCACCAGCTCTTTCATCAAGGCGGGAAACGCCTTGCCCGTCACATCTGTCATCAGCAACTGCTCGATCGTCACCCCGCCGCCGGAGTACCGCTCTTTGGTCCCCGGCACAAAATCCACCCGGATGGGGTCCGTGTTCGCCGGCGGTTTTTCGCCATTCAGCACCTGCACAATGGTCGGCAACTTGTCGTTGATGTCGTAGCCGGGAAATCCATGCACGGTGAGCCCAGCTGTGTGACTCGCCAGCCGCCGCAGCGTGACCTTTTGCTCTTTGGTGAACTCATTGTCCGGCACCTTCCAGGTCTTCAACTTCAAGTTCACATCTTCGTCCAGCGAAAGCACGCCCTTTTGGACCAGCGCCATCATGCCGGTCGCGGCCACCGGTTTGCTGATCGAGCCTGCCTGAAACAACGTGTCCGTCGCGATCGGGGTCGAGCCGCCCAGCTCCGTCGTGCCGTACGCCTTGGTCCAGACAATCGTGTATCCATCAATCACGGCCACGCTCAGGCCTGGATCGTTCACCAGCTTCATCAGGTCCGTCAGCGTCAGCGCGATCGGCGCCTCTCCCGGCACGGTCACCGGTTCGATGCCCCGTTCAATCCGTTCCATACGGCGAGCGAGTTCCTCGGCGGAACCAACGCCCTGAGCGCAAGCTGCGCTTGCCACCCACACGGCCGCAATCAGCAGTAAGCCCGCCCGATTCGCCATGCGCCGGATTGCGCCCATTTCTGCCTCCCAGGCGGCGTTGTTCGCCAAGCCGCTCATGGACTGAACTAAGAGACGTATACCGTGGAAATAAGTCGCGGCACGCAACTTTTCCCGCGCAAAAGCTTCCTCCGTCGGCAGCCACTGCCACTTGCATCTCGCGGCATTCTCTGGCAAAAGAGTGGCTCAGTTCTAGGTCCATTCATCATGAAAATCGCTACCCGCCAGGTAGGTGACGCCACCATCCTCGATCTCACCGGGGACATCACCCTGTTCAATACCCCGGAGATTCGCAAGAGCATGCTGGCCCTGCTCAAGGAGCAGCGGGCGGCTCAGCTGATCGTCAATATGACCGCGGTTCCGTACATTGACAGCTCCGGCATCGCGGCCCTGGTCGAAGGGCTGAAAGTCTCGCGCGACCTCAAATCCCGCTTCGCGCTTTTTGGGCTTTCCAAGTCCGCCAAGACCGTGCTCGAGCTCACGCACCTGATTCGCGTTTTTGAAGTGCACCCGACCGAGCAGGATGCGTTAGAGCGGCCTGCGTCTGGAACGGCCAGTGCGGGGGCCGGCGGCGGCGAAAAGCCGTAACCAGTTTCCTGCGGAGAATCTCCCAAACCGGGCGGGCTAACCTTCCGGCGGAATAGGACTCGAAGCAACGCAGAACCGCAACGAACAACAATGTCCTCCGTGCAAAATATCGGCGCCGCTACACTCGATGGCCTCGCTTACGTTGGCGGGCTCGCCAAGCTTGCCGGGTCCGCGGCGCGCGCCGTGCTCCTGGACATTGTTCAGAGGCGCAAACTGGCCTACGGCCGGGCCATGCATCAGGCCATGGCCGTCGGCATCGGCGCCCTGCCGATTCTCTCGCTGATCACATTCTTCATCGGCACCATCCTGGCCCTGCAAGCAGCCTACGAGCTTCGCAAGTTTGGCGCTTTGCAGTTTGTGGCCGACGCCGTGGCCATCTCCGTTTCCCGCGAGCTGGGGCCGCTCATCACCGCCATTCTCGTGATCGGGCGTTCCGGCTCCGCCTTTGCCGCCGAAATCGGCACCATGAAAGTGAATGAGGAAGTGGATGCGCTGGAAACCATGGCGCTGGACCCGGTGCGCTTTCTGGTCGCACCCAAGCTGCTCTCCATGCTGCTGATGCTTCCATGCTTGACCATATGGGCGGACTTCATGGGGGTGATCGGCGGTTCGGTCTTCGGCATGGCCGCGGCGGGCTTCACTTTCCCCAACTACATTCGCGCCACGCTGGACGCTCTGGTCCTGCGCGACATCATCACCGGTCTAGTCAAGAGCGTCATGTTCGCGCTGGTCATTACCACGGTCGGCTGCCAGGAAGGGTTACGCACTGGCCTTGGCGCCGAAGAGGTCGGGCGCTCGACCACCGCGGCCGTGGTGAAATCCATCTTTCTGGTGATTATGGTGGACCTGGTGTTCACTGCTATTTTCTACGTGAGTGCGGGGGTTTGATTTGGCAGACGTGCCCAAGGCCGCCGAACGGGAATCGCCGCAGCGCCCGGCGCTTTCTATTCGCAATCTGCGCGTGGCTTACGGCGAGCGGGAAATCCTGCACGGTGTTTCGTTTGACGTGATGCCGGGAGAGACCCTGGTGATTCTGGGCGGCTCGGGCTCCGGCAAGAGCACGCTGCTGCGCACCCTGGTTGGCCTGGAGCGCCCCACTAGCGGGGACGTGCTGGTGCGAGGCAAGAATCTTTGCACCATGAACGACGCGGAATGGCGCGAACTGCGCCAGCACATCGGCCTTTCCTTCCAGGGCAGCGCGCTCTTTGGCTCCATGACCGTCGGTGAAAACGTTGCCCTGCCCCTGCTCGAACACACCAAGCTCGACCCCGCCACCATCGAGATCATGGTCCGGCTCAAGCTCAACGAAGTCGGACTCGATGGCTATGAAAACTACATGCCGGCGCAGCTCAGCGGCGGGATGAAAAAGCGCGCCGCCGTCGCCCGGGCCATGGCCATGGACCCGGAAATTCTTTTCTTTGACGAACCTTCTGCCGGACTCGATCCGATCATCGCCGCCGGCATCGATCAGCTGCTGATCAAGCTTAAGGAAGCGTTCGGAATCACCATCATTGTCGTCACCCATGAGCTGGCCAGTGCCTTCCTCATCGCCGACCGTATGGTTCTGCTGGACAAAGGCTTTATCGTCGCGGATGGCACACCCGCCGAGTTGCAAGCTAGCTCCCACCCCCGCGTCCGCCAGTTTCTCGACCGCATCGCCGAACCTGAACTCAGCCAGGAAATCGACTACCTGCAGATGCTGACCGGAGAAGTTCCGAGGCCGCGCCAATGACCGGACGCTTTTTTGCTATACTCCCGTTTCTTTTCGCGCGGTTGGGTTGCGCCGCGCGCAGGTCCTGACAGCCATGAACTCGTCCTCCTCCACGCGGCGCGAAGAAGCCATCGTCGGACTCTTCGTGATCGTTGCGTCCGGCCTGCTGATCGCCACCGTTCTTTCCCTGACCGGATTCTTCAATCGCGGCGACGTGGAATTCCGTTCGTATTTTAATAATGCCGGCGGCCTGCACCCCGGCGGCGAAGTCCGCTACCTGGGCGGTCCCTCCATCGGCCGGATTCGGGAGGTGCGCATTGACCCCAACAACCCGACGCGCATGGAGATCATCTTCAGTGTCCACAAGGAAGTGCCAATCAAGGTGGATAGCAAGGCGGAAGCCACCAGTAACAGCCCGCTGAGCGACAATTACCTCGGAATCGGGCCTGGATCGCCGAACGCGCCGCGCGCCCCTGCCGGAAGCGTCATCCCTTCCAAGAACTACGTCGGGTTCGCCGACCTGGAAGAGGAAATCGCCGGCCTTGGCCCCAAAGCCGAAACCCTTTTGACCAACCTCAATTCGCGCGTCGTAGAACTGCAGACCACTGTGGCTCGTGTGAACGATCTGCTGAACGATCGCAACCGCGGCAACCTTTCCGCCAGCCTGGCCAACGTGCACGGGATCCTCGAGGAGAATCGCCCGGCGCTGCACTCTTCCATCAACAATTTCAACGCCGCGAGCGCCAAAATCGCACCGCTGCTCGATGACCTTAAAAAAACCAACGCCGACGCGCAAAAGACCCTGAACGCCCTGGAAGGAACGGTTTCCGAAAATCGCGGGGACCTACGCGAAGCGGTGCTGGAGCTCCGCCGCGTCCTGGCGACTGCCAACGATGTGACAGACCAGCTCAACCGTACGCTCAACGCCAACGGCGAAAATATCGACGACATTCTGAACAATTTCCGCATTGCTTCGCAGAACCTGCGACAGTTGACGGAGACGCTCAAGCAGCGGCCGTATACGCTGCTGCGTTCCTCCTCTCCGCCGGAGCACACGCCCGGCAAGGTTCCGAAGCAGGATTGAAGGCGGGAGAAAACGCAATGAAACGCCAACGCTTTGTCTCTTGCATCGCGCTGCTGGCCGCGCTCGCCGCCTTCGGCTGTACCAAGGCCCGCGCTCCGCGCTATTACTTTCTGACCGCCGCGCCCGCCACCGCCCAGCCTGGGGTCACGCAGTTCCCGGTTAGCATTCTCGTGGGACGCCTCAGTGCTCCGCGCATCCTGCGCGACGACCGCGTGGTCTATGGCATGGGCGGCGTCGAACTCGGCGTGGATGAATACCATCGGTGGACCGAGCCGCCCACCGAGATGCTTGAGCAGCTGCTGGTGGAACGTTTGCGCCGCTCCGGCCAGTACCACAGCGTGCAACGCATCTCCAGCAGTGCGCGCGGCGATTTCATCCTGCGCGGCCATCTCTCCGGCTTCAACGAAATTGACGATGCGTCAGGCAGCGTCAAAGCCCGATTCGTGATTGACCTGGAATTGTTCGACGTCAAGAAGGGCACCGTGGTCTGGACCGACGGCTATTCGGAAGAAAGCCCGGTAGAGAAGAAATCCATCACGTCCGTGGTGGAGGCGCTGCAGAAGAGCGTCACGACGGGCATCGAGAAACTCAGCGGCGACCTCGCGCAATACTTCGCTTCCCAGCCGCAACAGCCGGCCGCGCACTGATTTTCTTGCGGGCAAACTTCACGCCGGTTGCGGCGAGGCCGGCGGGGTCGCAGCGCGCTTCCCCAGCAGCTCCACGGCCGCCTGATTCAGCTTGGTGCGCAGTTGCGAGCGCTGGTTGGCCCGCGTAATGTAGCGCACCGACAATTCGATCCCGCCGAGCACGGGCTTCAGGTTGATGGAAGGCTCGGCGCTGAAAGAGCCAATGTCGCGGCTGCCAGCGGCGGACTTCCACTCCTCGGTCGCTGCCTTGGTGCTGTCCTGCGTCGCTTCCAGCACGCGCTTCTGGATGGCTTCGATCATCGGGTAGGGATCTTCGCCGGTCGGTAACACCAGTTGCAGTTCGTCCCACAGCCATTGGCCGGACGTGGAGAAATTGAAATAGTGGCCCTCAATGGCGTAGCTGTTGGTGAAGGTGACGCGCCGTCCGGTGGGATGGCCGGAGTCGGTCCAGTTGCCGGTTTCCATCAATACAGTGTGAAAGATTCCGATTTCCACCACTTCGCCGGTTACGCCGTTGATTTCTACCCAGTCACCGAGGCGAATACCGTTCTTGCCCATGAGTGCGAACCAGCCAAGAAAGCCGACGATGAAATCCTTGAGCGCTACGGTCAGGCCGGCGCCAGCCAGCCCCAGGAAGGTGCCGAGCTGGTTCGGAGGTCCGAAGAAAACCAGCAGCACAAATAGAATGGCGACGACCTGCACTGTGACCCGCGCGGTGGCGCGCAGGGTCTGCAGTTGCCTCCGCTCGACGTTTAGTTTGCCGAGAACCTTTTCCAGCCAGGTGTTGAAGAACAGCCCCACGAGCGCGACCGCGAGAATGATCACGCTGCCGATGAGGATGCGCCGCACCACGGCGCGCTGCCGCTCAGCGACAATGTCGAGCCAGTCGCCGTAGTGGCCGGATAGATCTTTTTCGTAGTCCACGCTGCGGTCCAGGTTGGCCAGATCGTGTTGATCGGCGGTGATGTTCTTCGCGAGCGCGAGGGTAGCCTGCTTGTCGTCGGCGCTGCGGGTTTTGCGCACGTGGCGCGCAACGCGCTCGGCAACTGCGTCCTCATCCTGCGCCGGTGCTGCGGCGTTCGCGGGGTTCTTACTCAGGCCGGAGTGCACTTCCATGTCCGGCGACTTGGCTTTTTCCGCCTCCACCTTGGCGGAGAGCGCGTTGTGCCGGTCGGTCAGCGCCGCCGCGCGGGTATCGGCTTCGGACTTGGCGCGCTGCAGCAATTCCTTTTTCTTGTTCAACGCCAGCCACTGTTCGATGCGGTGGAGCACGCCTTTCTCATCCGGCGCGAGCGAAGGAAACTTTACGGGGTTTTCCTTGCGCTCCTTGTCCGCGGCCTCGTGTTCTTCCTTGAGCTTGGCGATGCGCGCGTGCACGTCGCCGCCGGCATCGCTCAGGTCGCGTCTGGCGTCATCCAGATCGTTGTCGGCCACGTCCAGGCTGGAAGAGGCGACGTCCAGCTGGTCCTGCAGCGCCTCCTTGTGGGCGCCGCTGGCCCTGGCAATTTCCGCGGTGAGCTGATCCACCTGGGCCTTCAATGCGTCGTCGATTTTTTGCGCCTTTTGCACCCGGGCCAGGATCTCCTTGGCTTCGGCGGAGAGCTGCGGAGGATGCGTCTTGGAATCCTCGAAAGCCGTGGCAAAGGCCACGTCAACGGCCTTGTCGCCGGCGTCCAGCGCGGCCTTGGCAATTTCCTGTTCTTCGGGAGTGTCGGCGTATTGCGCCAGTTCCTGCGCGGTTTTCAGCGGCGATTGATCGATCATCGCGGACTGCGCGGCGGCCTTGCGTTTGGCGGAAACGATGGAGGGCTGGCCCAACTGGACGACGCCGTAGATGGCGGCGGCCAGGGCCAGAATCAGGCCTACGGCCGCAATTTTCTGCACCGTGCGCATACTCCTCCTTAGGCTGTGCCTCCAGTTTAGTACGGCGGCTGCGCCGGGATGGGGGAAGATTCGCAACGGGTGCGGGCAGGGCATACTGCAAAGAAAAACGCCTCCGGGGGGCAGAGGCGTTCTCGTCGAATCAATTTTCGCGCGCCCGGCTTAACGAGCGCGCGGGCTCATAGGTAATCGCGGGACGGGCCTTCGAGGAAGGCGCGCAGCTTGCGCGAGCGTGAGGGGTGGCGCAGCTTGCGCAACGCCTTGGCCTCGATCTGGCGGATGCGTTCGCGGGTGACCGCGAAGGACTGGCCGACTTCCTCGAGCGTGTGCTCGCTGCCGTCGTCCAGGCCGAAGCGCATCTTGATGACTTTTTCCTCGCGCGGCGTCAGGGTCTTCAACACCGAGGAGGTCTGCTCCTTCAGGTTGAGGTTGATGACCGCATCGGATGGCGATACCACGGCCTTGTCTTCGATAAAGTCGCCGAGATGCGAATCTTCTTCCTCGCCGATCGGAGTTTCCAGCGAGATGGGCTCCTGCGCGATTTTCAGGATCTTGCGCACCTTGGACACCGGGATGTCCATACGCTTGGCGATCTCTTCGCTGGTAGGCTCGCGGCCAAGTTCCTGCACCAGCTGGCGGCTGGTGCGCACCAGCTTGTTGATGGTTTCGATCATGTGCACCGGGATGCGGATGGTGCGGGCCTGATCGGCGATGGCGCGGGTGATGGCCTGGCGAATCCACCAGGTGGCATAAGTGGAAAACTTGTAGCCGCGGCGCCATTCGAACTTGTCCACGGCCTTCATCAAACCGATGTTGCCCTCCTGAATCAGGTCCAGGAACTGCAAGCCGCGGTTGGTGTATTTCTTGGCGATGGAGACGACCAGGCGCAGGTTGGCCTCGATCAATTCCTTTTTGGCCTGCTCGGCTTCGGCTTCGCCGCGATGAATCAGCGAGAGCGTGCGCTTGAGTTCGGTCAAGCCGACTTCGCTGGCTTCCTCGATGTCTTTCAGTTCGGAGCGGCGGGTGCGCAATTCCTTGCGCGCCTCCGCGGCGACGTCGCCTTTGGCCACGTCCACGCGGCGCTCCAGGCGGCCGGCTTCGCGTTCGAGCGACTGCAGGCGCTCGACGGTGCCGCGCATCTTGTCCACCAGGCGCTTTTTCTCGAAGGGGTTGAAATCAATGCCGCGGATTTCGAGGGAAATCTCGACCCGGGTGCGGGCAACGTCCCATTTGGCGCGAACCCAGGACTTTTTCTTGGCCTTGGGAGTCTTTTCCAGCTTGGACGCCTGCTTGAGCGCCGTATCGTAGAGCTTGGCGATCTTGTCGATGTACTTCAGCGTCTGCTTGGTCTTGTTGGCGATCTTTTCTTCGGTCAGTTCTTCGTCGTCGAACTGAACGATCTCTTTGATGGAGCGCGCGCCCTTGCGAAGGTCGTCACCGACGGCGATGAGTTCCTTGATGACGATGGGCGAACGGGTGATGGCCTTCATGACCACCAGCTGGCCGCGCTCGATGCGCTTGGCGATGGTCACTTCGCCTTCGCGGGTCAGCAGCGGCACGGTGCCCATTTCGCGCAGGTACATGCGAACGGGATCGTTGGTCTTTTCCAGCGAGCCGGGGGTCAGATCCAGGTCGCTGCTACCGCCTTCTTCGCTATGATCATCCTTGGCGTTGGCATCGCGCTCGGTCTGTTCAACCGAGAGTTCCACCGCACGCGCAGCCTTGGCCGCGGCCTGATCTTCGTAGATTTCAATGCCGTTGCGTTCAAACGTGGTGAGTAGATCGTCGATCTCTTCCGAAGAATGCACTTCGGCCGGAAGCGAATCGTTGACTTCGTCGTAAAGCAAGTAGCCGCGTTCCTTGCCGATGGCAATGAGCGCCTTTACCGCTTCGTATTTTTCTTCCAACAAAACCTGCGCCACAAACTCCTCCCGCAGTCAGCAAGCCAGATTCGAGGCTTTGGCCTTCGCTAATCTCGTTCTCCCGGTATTTCACCGGGGTCAGGCACACAAATTTTTATCAGACACATTGGGCGGGACGCGCAAGCGCACGTTTGGGGTGGATTCCCCAGCTCACTCGGTTTATTTTGTGTGAAGCTTGTGATGCGCCGCGCCGCCGCTCGTACTCGCCCCAGCCGCTGCCCGTTTCGCGTCTGGAAGCCGATCCCCTGCCGCTAACCGCAATAGGATAGATGCAGTTAGAACGGGAACCGTTACCCGAAAAACCCTTCTACGCTACACGGGTAAGTCCCGCTTCGTCAATGTTTTACTTGTGGGTTTCTGTGGAAGGTTACGCCGCCTGATGGGTACGGGCTAACCGGCCCCGGCGCTGGCCAGCCGGCGCATCAGGTCCTGCTTGCGGGTCAGGAGTTCGCGCAGCGCCGGGCCGGTGGGGTTGGCTTCAATGCCCCGCTGGACCTCGCTCAGCTCGCGCTCGAGATGCTTCCGGGCCAGGCTTTCCAGGCAGCTTTGCGCCTCGTCCCAGGTGGGTTCCTGGGCTTCTTCAAAGAGGATTTCAAAAAACAGGCGACGTTCGCGATCTTCCATGGCGGCGCCGACTTCAGAGGCCCGGAACGGCTCGCCGCTCAGTCCGGCACCGACCAGGGCGGTGAAGATCTTCTCGGTTTCCAGGCCGCGGTAGAGCTGCGAGGTCTGCAGGTGCTGGGCGAGTTCGCGCCGGAAATCTTCGGCTTCGGCCAGCATGCGGATCAGGCGGCGCTCGGCGGGACGCGCGGTGCGGCTGACGAGTTCGGGCTGCAGCTTGACCTCGCTGCGGCGTTCGGCGGCAGCTTTACTGAGGGCAGCGCGGAGGACGGGCTCTTCGAGACGCAGCTGCTGGGAAATGCGGGTGGCCCATTCGGAGCGCAGAATGCTATTGGGAATCTTTTGAACATAGGGCAGCAGGAAATTGACGGCGCGGCGCTTGCCTTCGGCGGAGGTGAGGTCCATCTGGCGGGCACGGCCGATGAGGTAGTCCACATAAGGCGCGGCTTCGCGCGCTTGCTTCTTGTAGGCGTCGGCGCCCTTTTCGCGGATGTAGAGATCAGGGTCAGCCTTCTTGTCGCCGATGTTGGGAAGCGCCAGAACGCGCACTTCAAAATCCTGCTCGAGGAGTGCGGTGAGCGAGCGTTCGGTGGCGGCTTGGCCTGCGGCGTCAGGGTCGTAATTGACGATGACCCGCTTGGTGAAGCGAGCGAGCAGCTTAATCTGCTGCTCGGCGAGGGCGGTGCCGCAGCTGGCAACGACATTGCTGATGCCGGCGCGGGCAACGGCGATGGCGTCCATATAACCCTCAACCAGAATGGCGTAGTCTTCGCGGCGCAGCGCGTCTTTGGCGCGGTCCAGGTGATAGAGGACGTTGCTCTTCGAGTAGATGAGGGTTTCGGGAGAGTTGAGATACTTGGGCTGATCGTCGCCGAGGGCGCGCGCTCCGAACGCGACAATCTTTGCCGACTCGTTGGCAATGGGGAACGTGATGCGCCGCCGGAAGCGGTCGAAAAGACGGCCGCTCTGGTCGCGCGAGATCAGGCCGGACTCGGCGAGCGCCTTCTCCGGATATTTTGCGCGCAGGTGACGCAGGAGCAGATCGCCGCCACTCGGCGCATAGCCGATGCCGAAGCGCACCATGGTGTCGCGGTCGAGTCCGCGGTCCTCGAGATAGGCGCGGGCGGCTTTGCCCTCGAGCGTGCCTTCGAGTTGCTTGACGAAGAAGGCCTGCGCTTCGCGGTGAATCTCCACCAGGATAGCGCGCTGCTGATTTTCGCGGCGCTCTTCGGGAGAACGCTCCTTGGGGCGCGGAATCGCTATGCCGCATTTTTCGGCGACGATGCGAATGGCTTCGGGAAATGGGCACTTCTCCATCTCCATGACGAACTTGAAAACGTCGCCGCCCTGTCCACAGCCGAAACAGTGGTAGATCTGCTTGCCGGGATGAACGTTGAAGGACGGCGTCTTTTCCGAATGGAACGGGCACAGGCCGCGGAAATTCTGACCGGCCTTTTTCAGGCGCACGTAATCGCCGATGACCCGGACGATGTCCGCCTGTTGCTTGACCTTATCCGCGAATGAGCCAGCCTCAGCCATCTTGCGAACTGGAAAAGGGAAAATAGAAAATAGGGCCTTCTACTTTGCCTTGTGTTCCTTCCGTTCTTTCGTCGCCCTGATATAGCCCCTCAGCAGATTGATCAGCGGCGCCGCCCGATCGTTCCGCCGAGTGAAATCATCTTCCTTCGCATACTTTGAGTCCAGTGCTGTCGTCACATGGCGCCTGAGCTCAACTGCCGCACTGCGGCTTTACCGGCAAAAACTGGAATTTTCCTGAAAAGAGTAGCCGCCACAACCCTCGGCATGTGTGCGCCCGCGGAAATCGCCGCGCGCCACTTTCCATGCCTGCAAATCGATGAAGTCTTTCACGCCAGTTTCCATTTTCGCTCTTCTATTTTCTAGCTGCGCAGTTCCACGATGGTGATGGCTTTGCCGCCGCGTTCTTCGGCTTCGTGCGACTGCCTGGCAACCAGCGGATGCGTCCGCAGAAAATCGGAGAGTCCGCGACGGAGCGCGCCGGTGCCGTGCCCGTGGATGATGCGGACGCTGGGAAGGCGGGCCAGAGCGGCATCATCGAGGAACTTATCCACCTGTTCGGTGGCTTGTTCGACGGTTTGTCCGATAACGTTGATTTCGCTCGGAGCGGAATGGCGCGACGGCGCGCTGGTGCCGAGCGGGCCGGGTCCGGATGCGCCTCCCGCGGGCGGAGTTTCCACTCCGACGATCTCTTCCGTGGCGACTTTCATGCGCAGCGGGCCGGCTTCGATTTCGGCGCTGCGGCCGTCCAGACGGCGAAGGATGACCGGTTTCGAGAAGCCGCGCACACGAATCTTCGCGCCGGGTTGGAGCAGATCCGCGCTGACCGGGCCGGCTCCGGGCAGCGAAACGCCGAGATCGGCTTGCGATTCGGAAATGGTCTGCACCACCGCGGCGTTCAGCTCTTCCTTGGCCGCGCCGCGGACTTCGCCGAGTTTGCGCCGCGCGGTCTTTTCCAGTTGGCCGCGAAGTTCGCGCTCCTTCACCGCTTCCACGACGCGCGCGACATTCTCTTCGAAGCGCTTCTGCATTTCGGAAAATTGCGCTTCGAGCTGTTGGATGCGCTTTTGCTGCCGGTTGGCCCACTCGCTGCGCAGCTTCGCGCGCTCCTGATCGAGCGCGCGGCGTTCTTCCGCCATCTGCTGTTGCATGCGATCGAGCTCGTCGCGACTGCGATGCAGGTAAGCGATGAGATCGGCGGCTTCGCGCGATTCGGGGGAAAGCAAGGTACGCGCGCGCTCAATGATGTCTCCGGACAGGCCAAGGCGCTGGGCGATGGCGATGCCGCTGGAGCCGCCGGGAACGCCAACCATCAGGCGATAGGTGGGGCGAAGGTGTTCTTCGTCAAATTCGACGGCGGCGTTCACGACGCCGCCGGCACTGGACGCGTAGGCCTTGAGCCGGTCGTGGTGCGTGGTGGCCAGGACATAGCAGCCTTTGGCGCGAAATTCGTCGAGCAGCGCGACGGCCAGGGCGGCGCCTTCTTCCGGCGCAGTGCCGGTGCCCATTTCGTCCACGAGCACGAGTGAATCGGGCGTGGCGGTGGCCAGAATGGCCTTCAGGTTGAGCATGTGCGCGGAAAATGTGGAAAGGTCGGCGGCGATGGATTGTTCGTCGCCAATATCCACGAGCACGTAATCGAAGACGGGCAGCACTGCGCGCTGCGCCGCGACCGGAATACCGCACTGCGCGGACAGCGCGGCAAGGCCAGTGGTCTTGAGCGCCACAGTCTTGCCGCCGGTATTGGGACCGCTGATGACCAGAAGCCGCTCTTCGCGGGTCAGCAGCAGGCTCATGGGGACGATAGCGCGCTGTTCCCTGCGCAACTTGTCCTCTAGCACCGGGTGGCGCGCCTGTTCCAAGCGGAGTTCACCGGCCGCGGAAAACTCCGGCAGCGTGGCATCAAAATCACGCGCGAAACGCGCGCGCGCGAAAACGCTGTCGAGCGCGGCGATCGTTTCCGCGGCGCGGAGGAGCGCGGGGCGATCCATACGCAGGCGCTCGGTAAGCTGGCGGAGAACGCGGAGAATTTCGGCAGCTTCATCTTCCGCAAGCTGTACCAGCTGGTTGTTCGATTCGACCGTTTCGAGCGGTTCGAGAAAAACCGTTTGCCCGGTGGCGCTGGCGCCGTGCACGACACCTGGCGTGCTGCGCCGGGTCTCCGCGCGCACCGGGATCACGAAGCGGTCGTTGCGCAGGGTGACGTAGTCATCGCCGGCTTCGGCGTTGCGCGAGCGCAGTATCTGCTTCAGCGTCTTCTGGATGGAATCGCGGGTCTGCACGATGCTGGCGCGAATGCGGCGCAGGGCGGGCGAAGCGTCATCGCTGATTTCGCCGTTGGGCAGGACGCAGCGGCGTATAGCGGCCAGCGCGTCGCGGAAATCCTCTATGCGCGCGGCCCGCGCGTGGAGCAGGGGAACCTTGGCCGCCTCTTCGCGGAACTGCGTGTGCAACCAAGCCGCGACTTCCAGCAAAGAAGCGGCCTCGAGCAGCTCGGCGGCTTCGAGCGCGACACCGGGGCCCGCAATTTTGGCCAGCCAGGCCTGCGGATCATCGAGTGCACCGAAGCCGAGTTCGTTGCCGGCGCGCAACCATTCCCGCGCCTCTCGGATCAGCGCAAATTCGTCGCGCAGAGAAGCCGTATCTTGCGTGAAAGCGAGGGCGTCCACGGCGCGGCGTCCCGGGGCGCACGTGGTCCGGGCGCGCAGCAGCTCGCGCAGCTTTTCGAATTCGAGAACGTCCTGTGCGGTGCGGCTCATGACAAATCTATTTGCGCCAGAATGGCTCGGCGGATGGCGTCAATGCGGCTTGCGGCAGCAGACGGCACCGGCCGGCGCGTCGAATTCCTCGAACATGGCGATGCTCAGCGCATCCAGGGCGTCCGTGGCTTCATGGCCCTTGCTGCCCATATTGTTGCTGAGCAGGGCGAAGACCAGACGCCGGCCGCTGGGCAAGTCCGCATAGCCGGAGCGTGTGCGGACGTGTTCGACCGATCCCGTCTTGGCATGCATGCGACCCGCGGCAATGCTGTTCTTCATGCGGTCTTCGAGTGTGCCGTCGAGCCCGGCGATCGGCAGCGAATCGAAATACACGCTGAACCACGGCTGCTTTTGCGCAAAGAGCAGCAGCGCAACGAGAGCGCGCGGCGTGACCAGATCGTGGCGGGAGAGACCGGAGCCATCGGTTTGCACCACGTCTCCGGCCGGGATTCCGGCTTCCGCGTAAAAGGCAGTGGCGGTGGCGAGCAGGTCGTCCGGAGTGGCCCATACCCCGGACTGGCGCGCGGCGGTGCGCAGCAGGACTTCCGTATGCAAGTTCTGGCTGATCTTGTTCACGAGCTTCACCGACTCGCCGAGCGGAATGGAAAGGTGTTCCGCTAATACCACACGCGTTTCGCCAGGCGGCGCCCCTGGCGGAAAGGAGAGCGCCCGGGCGCTACCGCCGACCTTGATGCCGCGGTCTTCCAGCAAACGCTTCAGCATCGCAGCGCCGTGCAATGCCGGCTCCTGGATGGCGAGGACCAGCTTGCGCGGACTGCCGCGCGCGGGCATGGTGCCGAGAATCGTGACCACCTGGGAACCCGGCTCGCGCTTGAGGGTCAGATCGGCTTTTACGCCGGCGGCGGAGGTGACGATCTGGTTGTCTACGACAAATTCCGGCGCGGAAGGGGTAACAACGGCATCCACTTTGTCGCCGGCTTTTTCTCCCGGCGTGAGCGTTAACTGCACGGTGTTGTCGTCAATCACGATGGCGGAAATCGCGGCGCCGTATTCCCACACCATGTCATCAATTTCCCAGCCGTTGGGGTAGCGCTCGCGCGGGAAAAAACTGTCGTCGCCTACGATGTCGCCGCTGATTTCCTTGACGCCCTTTGCGGCCAGCGCGTCGGCCAGCTCGACGATCACTTTTTCCGGCGGGCCCTCGAACTCTTCCTTGGCGAGGTAGGGGAACTTGCGGTTGGAGAGATTGGGGTCGCCCCGGCCGACGAGGTACAGCGGGCCGTAAATTTTCCCTTCAACCGGTTCGGCCGTGGACTCCAGCGTAGTGCGAAAACGATAATCCGGTCCAAGTTTCGCGAGTGCGAGCGCGGTCGTAAACAGTTTCATGTTGGAGGCAGGCACGAAATAGCGGTCGGCGTTCTGTTCGAACAGCACTGCGCCGGTTGCGGCGTCTGCGATCAGCACGCCCCATTCGCCCTTGGCCGGCTGGCCGGCGCCGAGGACGGCCTGCAGACGCGCGCCGAATAGCTCGGCCGGGGTTGCCGCATGCGAGGCGTGGGCGCCGCCATGGGCTTCGGGCGGCATGGCCACGCTGGCCGGCGGCTGAGCCTGCTGCGCAGCGCAGGGCGCCGCCGCAACCGCCATGCACAAGGTCAACAAGGCGATCGCCTGCTGCATGATGCTCCCGGTCATCTCTACCGCGTTCCCCCGAGTGGAAAT
This sequence comes from Dongiaceae bacterium, assembly GCA_035542235.1. GTDB lineage: Bacteria > Acidobacteriota > Terriglobia > Acidiferrales > UBA7541 > Acidiferrum. The sequence continues at coordinate 17,133 of DATKLU010000022.1, read as the reverse complement.
TTGCTGCGCAGCCCAGTATAGTCCAGGAGCCACGGAACGCTCGTCTGGAGACTCCGAAGCCGCATATGTTGCGCATCCCGTGTTGCCGGGACGCAAACAGAATTCCAAGGAGAATGAAATGAGAAAGACCTTAGCCCTGCTGCTCGCTGGCGCTTTTCTGGGGATGCCTCTGTCCGCCGATGACAAGAAAGAAGCCGACCGCCTCAAGAACTGCGGAATGGTCATCAAGGAAATCATGGACATTCCGGACGACATTCCGCAGGACCTGATCAACAAGGCGGAATGCGTAATCGTATATCCCTCGGTGCTGAAGGCGGCGTTCGTGGTAGGCGGCAGCTACGGCCGCGGCGCGATGAGCTGCCGCACCGGCGAACACATGACCGGCCCCTGGAGCGCCCCCACCATGATGGCCCTGGAAGGCGCGAGCCTTGGCTTCCAGATTGGCGGCCAGGCGACAGACTTTGTACTGCTGGTGATGAACCCCCGCGGCGCGCACTCAATTCTTTCCAGCAAGGTGAAGCTTGGCGCGGACGCTTCGGCCGCGGCAGGACCCAAGGGGCGTACGGCGGAGGCTGCCACCGACGTGACGCTGCGCGCGGAAGTGCTGACCTACTCCCGTTCGCGCGGTCTCTTTGCGGGGATTTCGCTGGCCGGCTCAACCGTTCGCCCGGATGACGACGCCAACGAGCGGGTCTACGGGAAAAAGATCTCCGCCGAGGACATTGTGTTCAAGGGCGTGGTGCCGGTCCCGCCCCCGGCGCAGAAGTTCATTGCCTATCTCAACCGGAAATCGCCGAAAAACACCTCCGACCCGGATTCGCTGAAGTAAACCAGTCAAGAGCGGCAATCTGCGGCGCCGGTCCGTTTCCACGGATCGGCGCTTTCTTTTTTTGTGGATGTCACCAAATCTGACCTATAGTCATCTATGAATACAGGTCACTATGGCCCCCAGCCGCCACACCTCTGCCCCTGCCGAACCAAACGCTCCCGCCTCCTTCCCTTCCCGGCGCGAACGCCGCAGCGCGGAGCTGCGCGAACGCGTCTTCCGCAGCGCGCTGCAACTCTTCGGAAGCAAGGGCTACGCCGAAACCACGGTGGAAGACATCACGGCGGCGGCCGACGTTGGCAAAGGCACCTTCTTTAACTACTTTCCCAGCAAGGAGCACGTGCTGATCTCTTTTTCGCAGATGCAGCTGAAAAAGCTGGAGACGGTGATTGGAGAACTACGCGCCTGCGGCCTACCGCTGCAGGAATGCCTGCACCGCATGGCGCAGCGCATGACGGAACTGCCCATCCAGAATCCCGGCGTGGTGCGAGCGCTGTTACAGGCGCACACGTCATCGCCGCTGGTGCGCGAAGAGATGTTTCGCGTGCACCACGAGCAGCGGCGACTGGTGGGCAGTTTGCTGGCGCTGGGGCAGGAGCGCGGCGAAGTGCGGCGGGATATGGCGGCGGAGGATCTCGCGCAGATCATGCGCCAGATGATTTTCGGCACGCTGTTGTTCTGGTCGCTGGTGGGCGACGCGTCGCTGACGGCTCGGGTGCAGCAGGCTTTGCATTTGTTGTGGGGCGGAATGGCCGCTCCGAATTCGCAGGGGCCGGCAGGCTCCGCTGGAGAGAAGCGATGAAGGGTAAACGCGTCGCGATCATCGTGCTGGTGCTCGCGGTCATCACTGGAGCGGGCATTTTGTATGGCGGCTGGTTCAAGCGCGACACCGGGCTGACCGGCTCGGGCACCGTGGAAGCGCGCAATATTCGCGTCGGCTCCAAAGTCGGCGGCCGGATCGACAAAGTGCTGGTGCGCGAAGGCGACCACGTGAAGCAAGGCCAGGTGCTGATCACGTTTGACGACAAGGAGCTGCAAGCCTCCCTCGAACAATCGCGTGCCGCCGCGGAGAAAGCCAAGCGCGGCTTCCGCAAGGAGGAGATCGAAGAGGCGCGGGCTTCCATGCTCGCTGCCAAAGCCGATTACGAGATGCGCAAAAATGGCTTCCGCACGGAAGACGTTGCGGCCGCGCAGGCGGATTACGAGCGGGCCGCGGCAGATGAGGTGCGCACCAGGCTCGACGCCGAACGCTACGACGCGCTGGCGCAGAAAGATCTGGTTTCCAAGCAACAGCGGGACACCGCGGACGCCAACTGGAAAATGGCGCTGGCGCAGAAAGACAATGCGCAGCACAAGCTGGACGAGATGAAGCGCGGCTACCGGCCCGAGGAGATCGCCAGCGCCGAAGCGCGCTACCTGCAGGCGCAGGCGTCTTTCGATAAATTCGAACGCGGCAACCGCAAAGAGGATGTGCAGTCGGCCGCGGCGCTCTATGCATATGACGAGGCGCGCTTCCGAGAACGCGAAGTGCTGGCGCCCTCCGACGCCACGGTGGAGGTGCTGGACGTCCGCCCCGGCGACATCATCGCGCCCAACACCCCGGTGGCGACTTTGCTGGAAAGCGACCAGATCTATGTGCGCATCTATGTGCCGGAAACGGAAATCGGCCGGGTGCGCGTGGGACAGAAGGCCTTGGTGACCGTGGACTCGGCGAGCAAGCAGCCGATTGACGGCGTGGTCGAGCAGATCAACCAGCAGGCGGAATTCCTGCCCCGCAATGTGCAGACCCGAGAGGAGCGCGTGCACCAGGTGTTCGGCGTGAAGGTTCGCATTAACGATCCTGCGCATCGCGTGCTGGCAGGCATGGCGGCGGACGTCAAGCTCCGCGACGAGAAATAGCCATGGCAATCGAAAACACCGGCGATAAGGCAAGCGACAGGAACGAGAAGGCCAAAAATCCGGTCATCGCACCGGACGATGCCAGTGCCGCGATTTCCGCGCGCGGGCTGGTGCGCAAGTTCGGCAACTTTACGGCGGTGAACGACGTGAGTTTCCGCGTGGCGCAGGGAGAAATCTTCGGCTTCCTCGGCCCCAACGGCAGCGGCAAGACGACGGTCATCAAGATGCTCACCGGCCTGCTGCCGCTGAGCGGCGGCGAAGCCACGGTGGCGGGGTTGAACGTGCGCAGCGATGCCGAACGGGTGCGCGAGCGCATCGGCTACATGTCGCAAAACTTCAGCCTCTATCCCGATCTGACGGTCACAGAAAATCTCACGTTCTACGGACGCATCTACAGCTTGAGCGCGCAGCGCCTGAAGCAGCGCATGGACGAGGTGATCCAGATGAACGGACTTGGCCCCTATCTGGACCGCCTGGCTTCGCAGCTTTCTGGCGGCTGGAAGCAGCGCCTGGCTCTCGGCTGCGCGATGCTGCACCAACCGAAGTTACTGTTCCTCGATGAGCCGACCGCAGGCATCGATCCTGTGGCGCGCCGGCAATTGTGGGACTTGCTCTTTGAACTTTCCGGTCACGGCATCACGTTCTTCGTCACGACCCACTACATGGACGAGGCCGAGCGCTGCAGCCACGTCGCCTACATTTATTACGGCAAGCTGATCGCCGACGGCACGCCCGATTCCCTGCGTGAACTTCCCGACGTGACTCCACCAGGCACGCTGCGGGTGGAGATCACCACGCCCGAAGTCACCCGGGCGCTGCACCTGGCGCGCAAGACGGCGGGCATCCGCAGCGCAACGATCTTTGGCCAGTCCATCCACGCGCTGATCGAAGAGGACTGCGATCTGGAAGACCTGCGCAATCGTCTGCTGCAGAGCGGCATCCGAGTCGCGGAAATCCGCCCGCTGGCCCCGAGTCTGGAAGACGTTTTCGTGGAGCTTACCTACAAGAATCAGGCGGAGGCGGCCCGTGCGTGACATTTTTCGCGGCTTCGGAGCGGTCTTCTACAAGGAAACTCTGCACGTGCGGCGCGACTTCGGGACCCTGTTCTTTTCGCTGATCATTCCCCTGCTGCAGATGCTGCTGCTCGGTTACGGCATTGACACCAACGTGCGCCAGGTCAAAACGGTGGTCTTCAACGCCGATGGCCGGCAGGAAAGCCGTGAACTCCTGGATCGCTTCCGCAATTCGGACACCTTCCGCGTGGTGCGCTTCGTCAACAGCGATCGCGAGATGAACGACATGATCATCGCCGGCAAGGCCCGCGTTGGCATCAAGGTGCCGGTGGACTACTCGGACAAACTACTGCACGGAATGAGCGCGCAGGTGCTGGTGCTGATTGACGGCTCAGATTCGACGGTGGCGGGAACCGCCATCAACGTGGCCACGGCAATCGGGCTGGATGAATCGCTGCGCCGGGCATTGCTGGCAAGCGACACGTTCGCGGTGGATATGCGGCCCAAGCTGCTATTCAATCCCGATTCGCGCTCGCCGAATTTTTTCCTGCCGGGGTTGACGGCGATCTTGCTGCTCAATGTGACCACATTTCTGACCGCGTTTTCCATCGTGCGGGAAAAAGAGCGCGGCACTCTGGAGCAGCTGTTTGTCACGCCGGTAAAGCCCATGGGCTTGCTGCTCGGCAAACTGCTGCCCTACCTATGCATCGGTTTCTTTGAGCTGGTGCTGATTCTGAGCTTCATGCGTTTCGCCTTCCACGTGCCGATTCACGGCAGCGTGGTGTTGCTGGCGCTTTTGTCGCTGCCCTATATCTTTGTTTCGCTGTCGCTCGGCATCCTGATTTCCAGCAAAGCCAACACTCAATCGGAAGCGATGCAGCTGGCGTTCCTCACCATCCTGCCCAGCATCTTTTTCTCCGGCTATATCTTCCCGCGAGACACCATGCCGTCGTTTTTCTATGCCATCAGCTATTTGGTGCCGGCAAGCTATTTCATCAACATCACCCGCGGCGTGATTCTGCGCGGCGCCGGATTGCAGCACTTGTGGCCGGATGCGCTGGCGCTGGTGGCCATGGGAGCGTTCCTGCTGGTCATCGCGGCGCGCCGCTTCCACAACAAAGTCATCATGGCCTGATCCCCGCGATGCGGCTTTGAGTTTCGCCGCAGCGCGGCGTATCCTGCCGGTTCGCGCGCAGGGCGCGCAAACGGCATGGGAGACTCAGCAAACTGTCCGATTTGCGGGAAACGCAAGGCCGCGCGCCATTGCCCGGCCAAGAACGAAAACATCTGCGCGGTATGCTGCGGCACGGAGCGCGAAGTGACCATCGGCTGCCCGCCCGACTGCGCTTATCTCATCGCGGCACACCGCTACGAGGACCAGCACAAGCGCGCGATTCCGCAGGATACGCCGTTCCTGGAAGAACGCATTCCGCGGGACCTGGTGCACGCGCAACAGCAGCTCATCAGCGCCCTGGCCTTCCAGATCGCCAAGTTCGCAGGCGGGCAGCCCCTGGCATCCGACCCGGATGTGGTGGCGGCGCTTTCCGCCCTGGCCGCAACGTACAAGACGCTGCAAAGCGGGCTGCTGTACGAGCAGGTCCCGGAACTTCCCGTGCCGCGCGATCTGTATCTGGCGATGACCCAGTTCCTGAAAGAAGTGAAGGAAAAGATTTCGGCCAGCGCCGGCGCGGGTGCGATCAAGGACGCGGATATTTTCTATGTGGCGGTGTTTCTGCTGCGCATGGGACTCCTGCGTTCCAATGGGCGTCCGCGCTCGCGGCGCTTCATCGAATTCATTCGGAGCCAGTTCCCCGCCAGCGATGAGCTGAAGCGCGAGGAGTCGCGCATTATCGTCCCTTAGTCTTGCCGCTACAGAGCCAACGAGAGTTGCGGCGAAGGCACGACCGGCATGCGCAGTTCCTGCCATGGCCGGTAGGAAAATCCCAAGCGGGACTTGATGTTCGCCACGCGGCTGGCGATTTTGCGCAGGTACGGCTCCGGCGCATACGCCTCTTTGACATACCACTGCTCGTACTGGCGTACCAGGCGCGGAAATTTTTCGCGCAGGAATGGCAGGAACTGTTTGGCTGAGGAAGGCATCAGAAAGAGCACGCCGGAGGCAATCCACTCCGCCCCGGCATCCTTCGCCGCTTCCGCCAGTTTTTCCAGTTCTCCTTCGCGATCGGTGATGCCCGGCAGGAGCGGCGAGGCCAGTACTCCGACATGCAATCCGGCTTCGCGCAACTTGCGCACGGCGGCCAGGCGCAGATCCGGGCGCGGCGCGCGCGGCTCCAGGAGGCGCGCCAGGCGCGGCCGCAGCGTGGTGATGGTGATGTCCAGATGCAAACGCGAACGCCGGGCGATCTCCTGCAGCACGTCAATATCGCGCGCGATCAGGTTGGACTTGGTCACGATGGAGATGCTGAGGCCCTCGTGCCGCGCCAGCTCTTGCAGACAGGCGCGTGTCACGCCGTATTCGCGTTCTGCCGGCTGGTAAGGATCGGTGGCCGTGCCGATGCAGATGTGCTCCGGCGCGCCGCCCGCGGCTCTCGCGAAACGGTACTTGCCGGCGATTTCCCGCGCCAGCAGCGCGGCGGCATCGCGCTTCACGAAAATTTTCTTCTCGAATGCCAGGCCGTCCAATTCCATGAATTCGTGCGTATAGCGGGCGTAACAATATTTGCAGGCAAATTCGCAGCCGCGGTATGGATTGATGGTCCAGTCGAACGGAACGCGCGAAGAATCGCAGCGGTTCAGGATGGATTTCACGGGCAGCAGGAAATAGTCCGGGCGTTCTTCCGATTGGCGCCGGGTAGGCGCCGAAGGGGAAATGGAAGCGAGGCGGGCGATGCCGACCAGCGGCGCCGAAGCGCCGGGTACAGCGGAAGCAGCAGCCTTCCGGAAATCCTCGGCCGGGCGGACGGGCGGTCCACCAGGTGTAGGAGCGGGCGGAGGGCAATCCGCCACGTTCGTGTCCGGAGCGCTGCTGCCCGGGACTCCCAGCGGGGCAGGCTGGGAATCCCGTGTGTTCGGGCTATGTTCAGGGCAGAAAGGAAAGAGAGAAGCTGAGGGAGTTGGAGCGCGCCTGCGGGAGGGAAAGCCCGAAGGCGTGGAGGAGAGGAGTGAGGAAAATGCTGGAGACATAGCCCACCTCGAAACGGGGCGATTATTTCGCTTTCTCTTCGCCATGTCAAGCACTTTCGTATTTTATTCGCCAACAATCGAATCCGTTTCTGCGGCGCCCCCGGCGCATCGGTTAGAATCCTCGGGTTAGGCCGCGATGCTCTAAGATGTGCCGGAAAGCCGAGGCGCGCATGGTTCCCCCAGTTGCCAGTCTATATCCCAGCAAACGCGGCAGCATCCTCCTGGAAGATGGTCCTGACGCCGCGGCGCGGCCCGGGCGGCGGGCCTGGACGCAGCGGCCGTGGCTGCGAAGCGCCGGGTTGCTGGCTGCGTCGGTGGCCGGCGTGGCCACGCCGGGGGTTGCACACCAGGCTCCCGCGAAACCGGCGAGCAAGCCCGCGCCTGCGACCAGCCAGAAAAACGCAGCCGCACCGGCCCCCGCTGCGCCGCAGTCCAGGCACTATCCAATCCTGTTAATCGCTTCCGGGAACGAGCCCTTCTGGAGCCTACGCATCGGCATGAAAGGCGCGGAACGACTGGAGCGCGCGGGCTATCCGCCGATCACGCTGGAACCCGGAGAGATTGCCGGGGAGGATTCCGGCACGTCGTGGAACTACCGCGCGAAAGACACGGGGACCGGCGCGGACGTGAACGTGCGGCTATCGCGCGAAGCCTGCTCGGACGGAATGTCCGACACGAAATACGCCTTCAAAGTGGTGGTAACGCATTCGCAGATTGGCGAGTTGAAAGGTTGCGCGCGCATCGCGGCGGACCAGTTCCCCGAGTTCAAGCAAAAAAACCTCGATGACGACGATCCGGACAAGAAAAAGATCGAGCCTCCGGCGGTCACCGGATTCAAAGCGCCGGTAGCCATGGCCTTCCTTGACCCGGCCGGCAAAGTGATTCTGCTGCAGGGCCAAACGGCGAAAACCGTCGCGCCGAAGGGCTACCAGCTTTCGCTTTCGCACGACGGCAAGAAGCTTCTCTACACGCGCGACGAAGCGCCAGGGCACGACCGCACACTGGTGCTCTACGACGCGGCGACGGGAAGGAACACCGATATATTGCGCGGACCGGTGCAGGCGCCGTTCTGGTCGCCCGACGATACGAAGATCGCGTTTCTGAGATTGAACGGACCGGACTGGCAAGTGTGGACGATGCCGGCAGGCGCGCCGGGGCAAGCGACGCAACTCGGCACCGGCAGCGGCAACGGGGCTGTGTGGGCGTTGCACGGCTGGCAGGACGCGCACACCGTGCTGGCGTCCGACGACAAGAAGCTGTACTTCCTGAAGCTGGATAGCCCGCCAAGCGGGCTTCCCATCGAAGACGTGTACGGTGAATTCGAACGGATGGGCTCGGATACGATTCGCGCAAATCCGCTGAATCCCGACCTGCTGCTGGTGACGGCGTTCACGAGCAACGCGGCGCCGGGCATGCCGAAGGACCCTCATACGGGGCTGGCGAGCAAAGCGTTTATCTACGAGTTGAAGTCCAAACGGCAGGTGGTGGTGTCGCCGCCGACCGTGTTCGCGGAGGACGCGGAGTGGGCGCGCGATGGAATACAGATTTTCTTCACCGCGAGCGATCCGGCGGGCAAGGCCTCCTCCGCGATCGGCAGAGTGTTCTGGGACGGTTCGGGCTACAAGCGCGTGCGCCCGGGAAGTTTTATGGTGATCGGACAATGAAACGTACTCTTGCCATGAGCGCGGTGAGAACGACGATGCTGACGCTGCTGCCCTGTTGTGTGCCGGCGCAAGAGCCGGCGCCTCCGGCTCCGGCCGCACCACAATCGCACCGCATGCCGATGCTGAAAAAATTTTCGTACACCTGCGACGCCGGAAGAACCGTGACCGTGTATTTGCGCGGCACGAATGCGCGCGTGGAATTCGACGGCAAGACGCACCTGATGAAGCAGACGATGTCGGGTTCGGGTACGCGCTATTCCGACGGCAACGTGGTGTGGTGGAGCAAGGGCGATGACGGCTTCGTACAGGAGGGTACGCCGGACGGGAACGGCAAAATTCTGGCGGAGAATTGCCACTTGGACAAGGCGTCTGCGCCGACGACGGCTGCCCAGCCGAATGCGCCAGGCAACGCCGCGATTACCGGACATGTGACCTACCTGTTGCGCGTGGCGCTGCCGCCCAGCGCCGTTCTGACGATTCAACTGCGCGACGTTTCGCTGGCCGACGCGCCGTCCGTGCTGATCGCGGAAAAACAGATCGAGCTTGCGGGCAAGCAGGTGCCCATCGTCTATGAGCTGCCCTACGACGCGGGGAAGATCGATTCGAAGCACACCTACGCGATGAGCGCGCGCATTACGGTGGATGGCAAGGTGCGCTTCACCACAACCAGCGCGTACCCTGTGATTACGCAGGGCAAGGGCAAGACCGCGGAGCTGCTGTTGCAGATGCCGCCAAAGGCGCCGGTGAGCACACCCGCCGGGCCGAAGAATTAGGAGCCGGCGCCGCCTAGACCTTCGTACAGGTGGCGCTTTCGCGGCTCGCAATGCCGCGGCCAGAGTCCGGCGCGTTGCGCGCGCCTATACTCCGACCATGGCGTCCCCGCCACAAATCGTTGCGAAACAAGTGAGTATTCTGGTGCTGGACCAGGAAGGTCCGAGCGCCATGGCGTTGCGCCAGGTGCTGGATTCCGAAGGCTGGCGAGTGCGCGTGATCGCGGACACCAAGCTGCTGTTCACGGAACTGCGTTCCGGCGAATGGTCGCTGGTCATCGCGAATATTGGGCTGCTGGGCGCGAGCTCCGTGGGATTCACGACGCTGCGCGAGTTGACCAGCGTTCCGGTGGAAGAAGGCGGACGCGTGCGCTGCCTCTTCGTGGTGCCGGAGACGGCGGGCGGCCAGTTTGTCGGGGTGCTGGAGAGCGCGAAACTGCCCTACGTGGTGCGGCCGTACCACTTGCACGACTTTCTGGAGAAAGTCAGCGACCTGCTGGTGGAAGTGAAAGCGATCGAAGCGCCGCTGCGGCAAGTGCGCTACGAATTCGGCGGGCTGCGTAAGAAGAAAAAGGAAGCGGGCCGGACGACCTCCATGTTCGCTGCGCGGGATTCTTACGGCTACAGCGAAGAAGAACTGGCCGAGTACGAGCGGCAGGAAGCGGAAAGCTCCCAAACCCGCCGCCACAAGGTACGCACCAACCTGGGCGATCCGCGGCGCTGAAACTCGTTCCCTCAACTTGAGCGGGCCGCGTCCCTTCCTCAAAGCAACGAAACAAGTTGTGGTTCGTGCCGTCTAGTGCGGTTCGCGCACACGGCGGAGACGTATGGCCAGAGTCAGAAAAATGGCGGTGACGGCCAAGCCGGTCCAGAGGCCAGGACTGAAGAGAATGTCGGGGTGCATGAGGTGGCCCACGGTGCCGCTTCCCATGGGACCGTGGGTCATAGTATTCGCTGGATAAGGCGGATCGCTATCGTTGCCGCCAAAGCGGCGCAAAACAAACATCAGAAAGTTGGAGGTGCCGAAGGCCATCCGTTCGATCAAAGCAAGCGCCAGAACCGGGAGCGTGGCCCAGAGCAGCGGCACGCGACGCGCGTACGCGGAAATGAAAAGGAACCAGCCGAAGAAAGGAGCGTACCAAAGTGAGTGCACGGTAATCAGGTGGAAGAGTATTCCAGTCCACATGTTCAGAAGCGGAAGCCCGGCCCACAGCAGGGAGGTGCCAACGCCACTGAGCGTCAGCGAAACAACGCTCATCAGGACCATCGCGATTTGCACGGCTACGGTCAGTACGAAGGTATAGAGCGGAAGAAAAATCAGCGGGATGAAGGCCTTCGAGAGAACGGTCAGCGTATCCGAGACCGGCTGTGATTTCCAGAAAAGGATGCTGCGGTCGCGGCGCTCGGAATAGAGTGCTTCCAGACAATAGACGACCGAAAGCAGGAACGTGGCCAGCATGAGCAGCAACGCCGCAAAGTTATACGGATCCTGCACGATCCGGATCTGGTCGGCAGCGGACAACGCAGCGGCTGCATGCAGCTTGCCCGGCAGTTTGACGGCGGCAAAGAACCCGCCAATGACGGTCAAGACAGCGGCAGCGAACGGACCGATATAGAGCGAGCGAAATTCCCACAACTCGCGGCGGACCAGCCAGTAGAGACGCCGTGCAAAAGGGATGGCCACGACAGGTGAAGCAGGACGCTGCGACCCTGAGAGAACGTCGGCTGGCGCGCTCATGCGAGTGCTCCTTCCGCCCGGCGGGGCGCGTGACCGGGCGCAGAAGCTGCACGACCGGGCTGATTCTCCATCACGGCGATGAAAAGATCGGCGAGACCCGGTGTACGGACTTCGCCAAGCGGCTCGAGTTGTGCGCGATCCACACGATCGAAGAGCAGCGCGGTGCGGCCAAACAAAGGCCGCTCGGCGATGGGATGCAGGGCGCGAGCGGCGGCAAGAGGCTCAGCGCCGACAAGAACTTCGACGTAACGCGACTCAACGTCTTCCATGCTGGCCTCGAAGACGACGCGGCCGCGGTCCATGAAAAGAACGTCGCTGAGCACGTGCTGAACCTCTTCGACCTGATGAGTGGCGATGAGGATGGTGCGCGAGCGGTCGTAGTAATCGTTGAGCAGCGAATCATAGAACTGCTTGCGGAAGAGAATGTCCAGGCCGAGGGTGGGCTCATCGAGAACAAGCAGGCTGGCGTCAATGGCCATGACCAGCGCCAGGTGCAACTGTACGACCATGCCCTTGGAGAGTTCGCGCACACGCGCGGTGCGCGGAATGGTGGTACGCGCGATAAAGTCCTGGGCCCTGGACCGATTGAAACGCGGATGCGTGCCTGCGAGAAAATCGAGAGCGTCGCAGACCCGCAGCCAGCGCGGCAGCACGGCGACGTCGGCGATGAAACAGGCGTCGCGCATGAGCAATTCGCGTTCCGTCCAGGGATTGCGGCCGAGAACCCTCAATTCCCCGCTGTACGAAATCAGGCCGAGCATGGCATTAAGCGCGGTGGTCTTGCCGGCGCCGTTGGGGCCGATGAGGCCGAGGATGCGGCCCTCTTCGACGCGAAGATTCACACCGGCGAGAGCTTGCGTGGCACCGTAGGATTTGCGCAGGTCGCGCGCTTCGATACAGGGCATGTTCACTCCTTATCCTTGTGTTGCTGCTGGCCCTTCGGGCGAGAGCGGCGCCCGGAATCGCCATCGAGCAGATCTTCCGGGGCCAGGCCGAGGCGCACGATGGTGGACTGGATGCGCGGCCACTCCTCGGACAGAAACCTTTCGCGCTCGGCCTTGAGCAGCAGGTCGCGCGCGCCTTCCTTGATAAACAGACCGAGGCCACGGCGCTTTTCCACCAGGTTTTCGTCCACAAGCTGCTGATAGCCCTTCAGGACCGTGAGCGGGTTGACGCGATTCTCGGCCGCGACGTTACGCACCGAAGGGAGCGAATCGCCCTCCTTGAGTGCGCCATCGAGAATCATCGCCACCACGCGGTCGCGCAGTTGGCGATAGATCGGCAGATTGTCGTTCCACTCACGGTCCATGGGGCTCCCGTTTGGTGTACTGCGTGGTTCTTACTTGGTGCGCTCCAGATCCATGTGGGCGTGAACGATGGTGTCGCCGGGCTCGACAAACGTCCAGTCTTCGGTGTGATGATCGGCATCCACTTGCGTAAAGACCACGCCGCGCATGTGACCGTACTTCGTGCTGCCGGTGATATCCACCATTTCGAACTGAAAGGTCTTGCCGTCGGGCGAAACTTTACCGGTCATACGCGGGCGGTTCCCGGCGTCGCAAAAGTGCGTGAGCAAAAGACGATCGCCATCGAGATAGATCATGGTGATGGGGTCGTCGGGGCGCTGTGCGGTCGTCATCTCGTGCATCAGGGCGTTGCCCAAGGAAGTCACGCGGAAGGTTACGCGGTCCATGGGCCCGGTCATTTCCGGGTGCTCGGCAACGGTGACTTTGCCGGTCCAGGTGCCGGCGAGCGTCTTCAGTTTGGCAAACGACTGCTCGGCTTGGGATTGCGGCGTTTCGTTCTTCATTTCGTGCTGAGCAAAAGCCGCGGTACACGCCAGCAGCAAAAGCGCAGGGCAAATTACACGGAGAGACTTCATGTTGGTGCTCCTTATCATCCACTCTCAAGTCTTTCGGAGCCGCTCAGGCGGTTCCGGGAGCAGTGCTTCCGCCTGCAGTCGGAGGCACTGGCACGTGTTATAGTCAACTATAACACTCAAGCAGTCAAGCCCTTTTCTTTGTTCCCTGCAAGTTTCCCGGCCACGCCCGTTCTCTGCTCACGACAACGCCATGGTGCTCGCGCGCCGGAGGCGTTGCGGGGGGAGGATTCATGGACCGGAGTTTATTGGGCAGCGTGATGGGCGGGCTGCTTGGCTTGTCATCTTTGGGGGCGATTGGAGTGCTGGGATTTGTCTGGGGACATGCGCCGGAGCCGCCACCGGGCAAACCGGAAAACGACTGGCGGCTCTTGGAACCGATCACCTACGAAAATTTGAGTGTGTTCCCCGTGGTGAGCGGGCATTCGAATGACACGGGGGCGTTCCTGACACTGGACGAGGGGCTGGCGAACGGCGAAGTGCAGGTCCGCGAGCGCGGCAGCGACGGCATGGTGCGCAACCGCGATGGAGTGGTCCGCCCGGCTTTTCAGAACGGGGCTTCGGTGAATCAACTGGTGCTGGTGAACCGCAGCAAGCGGCCGCTGCTGTTGCTGGCAGGAGAATTGGTCAGCGGCGGAAAACAGGACCGCATCATCGGCAAGGACCGGCTGGTGCCAGCGGGCGCGGAGCCGCTGCCCCTGGATGTGTTCTGCGTGGAGCACGGGCGGTGGTCTGCGGGCGCGGACTTCGACAAGGCCAAGACGATTGTGCACCCGAGCGTGAGAGAGCAGGCCGCGCTGGAACGCGATCAAAGCAAGGTGTGGAGCGCGGTGCGGCTGGGCAGCACGGCCAAGCCGGAAGCCTACCCGCGGGCCGCGGCAAGCGCGGGTTCCGGCATATCGGACGCGAGCACGGCGCCGCCGGCGCCGAAGCTGGCGGCAAGCGCGATTCGGGACTCCATCTCGCTCGAGGCGCCGACCGAGGCCTACCAGAAGATCTATGAATCGCGCGCGGTAAACCGCACGGCTGAGTTGTACGTGGAGGAAATCGCGCGGCGTTTCGCCAAGGAAACGTCCGGCCTGAAGGACGGGCAGGTGGTGGGCGTGGTGGTGGCGTACGGCGGGGAAGTGGCGTGGAGCGATATTTTCGCGTCGGGCGAATTGTTTCAATCCTACTGGAGAAAGCTGCTGCGCAGCTACGTGGTGGAGGCTCTGGCGCGGCCGGGTTACAAGGAAGTGGCCTCGCGCGGCGATGCCGCAGAATTTCTGCGGCGGCTGAGCGGGCGGGTAACGGAAGAAACGGAGCCGGGCGTATACCGCTGGCGGCAAATCAACGAAGGGCGGCTCTCGCAGATCGAGTTGGACGCGCTGGAGCCGAAGTTGATGACGCTGCACCGGCTGCTGATCCAACGCACAAGCTGACAAGTTGCCGGGTTAAGCGCGGGAGGCGGGCACCACTCGCGCTACGGAACGCGCCGCACCACGGAGGTGTCTTCGAGCTGCGAGAGAAGCTGGGAGACATCCGCGTCCCACAAGGGATGGCGGAGGTGCGGCGCGATTTCCGCGAGGGGAGCCAGAACAAAGCGGCGCTCGAGCATGCGCGGGTGAGGGACCTGAAGCTCCGGCGTGGCCAGCACCGCATCGCCGTAAACAAGGATGTCTATATCGAGCAGGCGCGGGCCCTTGGCGAAAGCCTTGGCGCTGCCGAGCGCGGCTTCGATGCCGCGCAGATTGTGCAGGAGCTCGTGCGGCGCAAGCGACGTTTCGCCGGCGGCGGCGCAGTTGAGAAACCAGGGCTGGTCCAGATAGTCCACCGGTTCGGTTTCATACAGCGCCGAAGCCCGCGCGGGCTGGAAACCCGCGGCCGGGAGCGCGGCGAGGGCGGCGCGCAGGTTCTCCGCGCGATCGCCGAGGTTGGAGCCAAGCGAGAGATAGACGGGCGTCGAGGTCATGGGCGTTTTACGGCGCGGCAGCCAGGTAGTGCGCCGCTGCTGATAAACACTAGAACAGGCGCGGCTGGCGCCGCGGCAGTTCACGGCCAAAATATTCGTAGGCGCGCGGTGTGGCCACGCGGCCGCGCGGCGTGCGGTCAATCATGCCGATCTGCATGAGGTAGGGCTCGTACATCTCTTCGATGGCGTCTTCTTCTTCGGAGAGCGCCGCCGCAAGGGTGCCGACGCCGACCGGGCCGCCGCCATATTTATCGAGCAGGGCCAGCATCAGGTTGCGGTCCACTTCGTCCAGGCCGTTGTCGTCCACGCCGAGCATGGCCAGGGCTTCCTGGGCCACGCCGCGGGTGATGTTTCCTCCGGCGCGGACTTCGGCAAAGTCGCGCGCACGGCGCAGCAGGCGGTTGGCGATACGCGGTGTGCCGCGGCAACGGCGGGCGATTTCTTCGGCCCCGCCTTCTTCCATCCGGATATTCAGGATTTTCGCCGAGCGGTGCAGGATGATCAGCAGATCTTCCGGCTCGTAAAAATCCAGGCGATGCACGATACCGAAACGCGAACGCAGTGGGGCGGTGATGAGCCCGGCGCGCGTGGTGGCGCCGACCAGTGTGAAACCGTTCAAGTGAAAGGGATGAATGCGCGCGCCGGGTCCCTGGCCAATGACCAGGTCCACGCGAAAATCCTCCATCGCGGGATAGAGCACTTCTTCCACGGCGGCCTGCAGGCGATGGATTTCATCGAGGAAGAAAACTTCGCGCGCTTCGAGCGAGGTGAGGATCGCGGTGAGATCGCCTTTGCGTTCCAGCAGCGGGCCGGCGCTGGTCTTGATGGGCACGCCGAGCTCGTTGGCGATGATTTGCGCCAGCGTGGTTTTGCCGAGGCCAGGCGGGCCATAGAGCAGGACGTGATCGAGGGCTTCGCCGCGGTTGCGCGCGGCTTCCAGGGCGATGGAGATATTTTCCTTCACGCGCTTCTGGCCGATGTATTCCGCCAGTGTTTTGGGGCGGACGCTGGCGTCGAGCCGCGCGTCCTCGTCATAGGCCGCGCCGGAAACCAGGCGGGCGGGCTTCTCGCGATCGGCGGGGAAGCTCATGCGTTTGGGCGCTCCATCGGGCATGGCGGTTTCGCCTCACCGGCTAGGCGGAGCCGGCGGCGCGTCCTTTCGTCGGCGCGCTCAGCACCTGCAGCGACGCCTTCAAAAGTTTTTCGAAGCTGGCGGTGCCGGCGGCCCGTTTGCCTTCGGCGACGGCGGCTTCGGCGGCGCGCGCTTCGTAGCCGAGATTGCTGAGCGCGGAGACCACGTCGGCTTCAACGCCGGCCTTCGATGCCGGCTGCTTGTCTTCGCTGATGGTTACCGCTTCCAGCTTGTCTTTCAACTCGACCACAATGCGCTCGGCCGTCTTGCGGCCCACGCCGGGAATTTTCGTAAGCCGCCCGAAATCGCCGGTGCGGATCGCCGGCACGAGTTCTTCGACGCTGATGCCGGAAAGAATTTTCAGCGCCAGAGTCGGGCCCACGCCGGATGCGCCCAGCAGCAACTCAAAAAAATGCTTTTCGCGCGAGGAGAGGAATCCGTAGAGGGCCAGCGCGTCCTCGCGTACGTGCATGTGAATCAGCAGCGTGACTTCGGTATGCAGTTCGCCAAGCGCGGCGTAGGTGGAGAGCGGGACCGCGACGAGATAGCCGACACCGCCAACGTCCACGAGCACCTGGTTGGGGCGTTTATCGGCAAGCCTGCCGCGCAGTTGGCCAATCATCGTTCGCCAGTATTGCCGCTTTTGTTTCGCCCGTCAACGCGCGGCGGGGACAGGTTACAGGCGGGGGAAAAGTGATACACCTTGCCGCCGATGGCGATGAGGCCTATCCGTCCGCCAGCTTGCCGAAAATCGGCACTTGACGGAAACTTTGGAGCCCTGTACGTCATCTTCACAGAGGCCGCGCATCATGTTCATCGCCGCATTGATCCGGAAATCTGACTAAGAAGGACAAAGTAACGAATACGCAGTCGCTTGACAAACGCATTGCCGGGACGTAGTCTCGCGCCGCGGTTTACCCCGGAAGTCCCTTTCCCTGTATTCAGGCCTAAGATCCAAAGACGGTGAAAATTGAACTTCAAGGAGTGGTGCATGCGTAAGCATTGTTTGTTGGCAGGCAGTGTTGTGCTGGCGGGTATGTTGGCGTTGACAGGTTCAAAGAGTGGCTCGGCGGCGGCGCAGAGCGCAGCGGCGGAAAAACCAACGGTGTACACCTAT
>DATKLU010000021.1:0-73100 GCA_035542235.1 Dongiaceae bacterium | reverse complement strand
TTGGCCATCGAGAGCGGCAAACTGGTGCTGCGCAGCATTCGGCCCGGCAATGGCTTCATTCAGAAAAAAGTGCAGACGGAGCTGCGCCCGACGGGCAAGGAAGAATTTCTTGCGGATGACTTGGAAGCGACGTTCACCTTCGAGCGCGATACCAGCGGAAACGTAAAAGGCTTCTCGCTTTCGGCGGAGCGCTCCAGCGGAATTGCGTTTCAGAAAAAATAGCGGCCCTAACTTCCCAGGTGCGGGCCAAAGTGCGCGATCCAGAGCGTGGCCGCGCCCGCGCCAACCAGCATGCCGGCAAGAATCAGGGCCACGATGATCCAGGTCATCCAACGGCTGCCACCGGCCTTGGCTTCGCCGTCGCCTTCGGCCACGACGTGCAACGGCAAGATCGTCTCTTCCACCTTGCTCACCGGCTCGGTCTGGAAGGGCGCTTCCGAAAATTCCGCGGTGCCGATGAAGCTGTAGCCCTTGCGCGGAATGGTCTCGATGTACACCGGCTTTTCCGTGGATTCGCCAAGCGCCTGGCGCAATTTGTTGACGGTGGTGTTCACGTTGGCGTCGTAGTTGACGTGCGTGTCCGCCGGCCACAGCGCGTTCTTCAGCTCCTCGCGGGTCACCACTTCGCCCTGTTTCTGCAGCAGCACCAGCAGCACCTGATACACCTTGCCTTGCAGTCGCAGCCGCACTCCGTTGCGAAACACCTGTTGCCGCTGCTGATCGATTTGAAAGGCGCCAAAGCGCACATAGCGCGGTGCCGGCGCCACGCCCGGCGGAAAGCCTTGATCCATGGAGGATTCCACATTCACATTCGGAGTCATACACACGCCTTTAGCCTGAATAGACGCGAGCGAAGCAAATCCGTTTGAATAAGGTACGCAGAATTCTTCGAAATGTTGCAGGACCCGGCGCGTCCTTGGATGGAATCGGGTTACGGAAGACTGTAGCCGGTCTGAAAAACGGTAGGAAAAAAGTGCTCGACCCGACCTTACTTCTAAATTTTAGGTAACTCGCCGCGTTACCTGGCCTCTTTTACAGCTTTTTCATCCGCCAAGGCCAGTCTTCCCCGCCACATATCGCTTGAGAAAAACACTAGATGCATTTGAGCGCTCTGCTCCTCTCCCTGGCCGTCCAGGTGCCTTTCCTCTCGTCAACCACTTGTGCGCTGTGTTCTCCACAACGGCTTTACCAGGGAACCATCCGCCGCCAGCAAGCGCGGCCGCACACAGAAAAATCTGAAGGAGAGAAAGCAATGCGCAGATTGATCGTAATGTCGCTCGCGGCGGCGCTGTCTTTGCTGCTGTCGGGCGCGGCCTGGGCGCAGCGCCTGGACGGCACGTTGCGGGTAACCGTCACGGACAAGAGCCAAGCCAGCATTGAGGACGCGAAGGTCACCGTGGAAAGCGCGGCCACCGGCGTCGCGCTGACGACCACCGCTTCCAGCGCGGGGACGTATGTATTCCCGAGCCTGCTGGTCGGCACGTACAACGTCACCGTGGAAAAGGACGGCTTCAAGAAGGCCGTTCAGAAGGATGTTTCCGTCGCATCGAACCAGGTTGCGGAGGTTAAAATCGAGCTGGAACTCGGTTCCGTCTCTTCCGTGATCGAGGTCGAAGCCGGCGCGGACCTGGTGAAAACCGAATCGTCCACGCTGGAGGCGACCTTCAGCGGAAGGGCCGTCGCCGATCTTCCCGTAAATACGCTGGGCGGCGACGTGAAGGAATTTGCGGTGTTCGCGCCCGGCACCACCACGCAGCAGGGCGGCGTGCTTGGCTCCGGAGGTTCCGTCGGCGGCACGCGCCCGCGCTTCAACGGCTTCTCGATTGACGGCGTGGACGATAACCGCATTGACGTGAACGGACCGGTGCAACCCGTGATTCAGGAATCGGTCGCCGAATTCACGCTGCTCACCAACCAGTTTGCCTCCGAATACGGCCACTCTGCCGGCGGTCTCTTCAATATCGTCACCAAGTCCGGCACCAACAACTGGCACGGCGCGGCCTGGGAATTCAACCGCAACCGCAACTACGATGCGGCGGACAATCTGCAGAAAGCGCGCATTGCAGCCGGTCAGGCCACCGAACTCGATCGCTTTGACTACAACCGCTTTGGCGCCAGCGCCGGCGGTCCCATCAAGAAAGACAAAATCTTCGTCTACGGCGCGTACGAATTTCAGAATGAAGGTCTTGCGTCCGCGGGCTCTTCCGTGACCATGCCCACCTCGGCCGGGTTGCAGCAACTGGAAGCCATGGCACCCAATTCCGCGGTGATGGACATTCTTTCGCAGTTTCCGGTTGCGCCCACGTCCAACGGTCTGGCCCATTGCTCCACCGGCTCCAGCGATCCCGTGCAGCCACTGGCTTGCGTCAACGGCCAGGCCATTGATGTAGGCACGTTCCAGTCTGTGGCGCCGTCCTATTCCAATCAGCACGACTTCACGGTGAACGGCGACGCCACGCTCGGAGCGCATGCCCTGCGCGCCCGGGTCCTTTACGATCGCCTGCGCCTCCCGCAGGTGAACCCAGTGCAACCGCAGCCGCAGTTCACCGGCTCGCAAAACGTGGATGCCCGCAAGGCCATCATCACCGACGCCTGGAGCATCAGCCCGCGCTGGATCAACGATATCCGCGCTTCCTACTCGCGCCTCAATGGACCCAACCTCATCGTGCCGTCCGGCTTCACCAATTTTCCCAACGTGGAAATCGATGAATTCGGCAGCAACGTTGGACCTTTCAGCCTGGCGCCGCAAGGCTATGCGCAAAACATCTATCAGCTCTCCGACGCCTTGACGTATATCCGTGGCCGCCACTCCTTCAAGTTCGGCATCGAAGGCCGCAAGTACATCGCGCCCACCAACGACCTGCCCCGCGCCCGCGGTGAATGGGACTACGCCACGCTCGACTCCTTCATCAACGACCTGGTTCCCGACGGCGCCAACGGCGCCCTGCGCAACGCCGGCACCGGCAGCGTCGCCGACAACTACAACGCGGTGTACTGGTTCGTGCAGGACGATTGGAAAGTCACGCCCCGCCTGACCCTCAACCTCGGCTTGCGCTATGAATACAACGGAGTGCCCCGCGATGAAGGCAAGCAGGCCCTCAACGCCATTGCCGACGATCCCAATTTCAACCTCTTCTTCCGCAAGCCTCGTCCGGACAAAAATAATTTTGGTCCGCACGTAGGCTTCGCCTGGGATCCCACCGGCTCCGGCAAGTGGGCCATCCGCGGCGGCGGCCAGATCGCCTACGACGTGGTGCCCAACAACTTCGCCGTCAACAGCCTGCCGCCGCAATTGCAGACCGAGCAGAACCCGGCCATCACCTGCTCGCTTTCCAATCCTCCGGCATGGTGCGCCACCGGCCAGGGCTTCCTGCTCGGCGGCGGCCTGGCACAGGTGAACGTGCCGCCGGCCACGCAGGCCGAGGCCCGCGCGGGCACCAGCAGCCTCATTCCCGATCACATCGCGCCCAAGGTCATCACCTGGTCGCTCGGTGTGCAGCACGAACTCTTCAGAAACTCCAGCATCGAAGTGCGCTACGTCGGCACGCGCGGCATCAGTCTGCCCGCGCAGGTGCGCCTCAATTCGGCCTCCGCGTTCGATTCACGCTTCCCCGGCGGCGGCATCGCTCCTCTGCCCACGTACCTCAAGGAAAGTGACATTCCCACGACCGTCACCGCACCTGCCAGCACGCTGCAGGACTTCGACAACTTCAACTCCGCCCCGCTGTCCGTGGACGGCTTCCTCGGCGCCGTCACCACGTTTCCCCCGGGCGGCTCCAGCGTCTATCACGGAGGTTCGGTGGACTTCCAGCACCGCTTCTCGCGCGGCCTGTACTTCCGCACCAACTACACCTTCTCCAAAAACATTGACAATTCCACCAACGAACTGTTCAGCAGCTACGTGAACCCGCGCCGCGCGCAGGATGGCTACGACCTGCCGGCCGACCGCGGACGTTCCGCTCTGGACATCACCCACAAGTTCGCCATCACCTGGGTCTATGATTTGCCCAACGTCAGCACGAGCAACGGCTTCGTCCGCACGCTCGCGCACGGCTGGCAGGTCAACGGTTCGTACCTCGCGCAGAGCGGACAGCCGGTCACACCGCTCTCCGGCGTGGACTCCAACGGCAACGGCGACTCCGCCGGCGATCGCACCATCCTCAATCCTGCGGGCGTGGGTCTCACCGGCACCGCGGTCAACTTCGTCTGCAACGCCGGAGCCGGCGGCCTCACCAGCATCGTTTCCGATCCCGCGAAATGCGGCAGCGGCAACGACGCCAATATCGTCGGCTATGTGGCCATCGATCCGACCGCGCGTTTCGTGCAGGCCGGAGTCGGCGCCAAAGCCAACGTTGCCCGCAACACCGTCAACACGCCCGGCCTGAACATCTGGAACGTCGGCTTGTTCAAGAACACCAAGATCACCGAGCGTTTCTCGCTGCAGTTCCGCGCGGAGACCTATGACACCTTCAACCACCGCAATTTCAGCATCGGCCTGCCAAGCAACAACGGCGCGCTCGATTCCAACACCAACACCAACCCGCTCAACGCCGGGTACATCTTCGTCACGGCCGCGGGCACGTTCCTGAACAACAAGCTGTTCAATGGCGGCAGCCGCACCATGCAGCTCGGTCTGCGCCTGCAGTGGTAGTCTGAGGGCGGCACGCAGCAAAAAAGGGTCCCGGTTTTTCCCCGGGACCCTTTTTCATTGCACCTGCGCCGGTTCAGGCCGCGGCGCTTACTTCGCTTCCAGCACGTCCACCGCCACGCTCGAGGGATACTTCTTCGAGCGATACACGGTCTGCGTCGCTTTCACGTAGTCCGCATCCTTGGCCTCAAAAATGTTCGGCACGAATTTCTGCGGGTTGCGGTCGTAGAGCGGGAACCATGTGCTCTGCACCTGCACCATGATCCGGTGCCCCTTCTTGAACACGTGATTCGTCGAGTGCAGGCTGAAGCTGAACGGCGTCACTTCGCTGGGCTGTATGGCTTCCGGCTTCTCGAACGATTTCCGGTAGCGGCCGCGGAAAATTTCGTCCGCCACCATCAGTTCGAAGCCCGATAGCTTCCAGTCCTCGCTCATTTTCTCCGGGTACACGTCAATCAGCTTGACGATCCAGTCCGCGTCGCTGCCGGTCGTCGCCGCGAAGAGTTTCGCGGTCACGTTCCCGGCCACGGTCACGTCCTCTTCCAATGGCGCGGTCTGCCAGGTCAGGACGTCTGGCCGCCCGTCCACAAAGCGCTGGTCCTGCACCAGCCAGGTGTACCAGCCTCCGGGATGGTCCTCGGGATACGTCATATCCACCGGCCGGTGACGATAGGGCACCGGATGCGCCGGATCGCTCACGTAGCTGTCCGCCGCGTCGCTGTCGTTTGTGGTCGGTGCGTCAAACGAAAGCTTCCCGTCCGCCTGAAAATACAAATTCTTGGTCTTCGCCTCTTTCGGCGGCCAGGCATCGTAAGACGTCCAGACGTCGCTGCCCGTCTGGAACGTGGTCGCTTCCTTCACCGGCAGCGTGCCTTTGCCGTGCAGCCAGTAAGCGAACCACGGCGCTTCCAGCTTCTGCCGGAAGTAAGTCGCCGTGTCGTTGTGGAACGGAATGTCGCCCAGCGATTTTCCGGAGCCGTGCGACCACCCGCCGTGATTCCACGGTCCCACCACCAGGTAGTTGTAGTTCTTCGTATCCTTCTTCTCCAGCCGCTCGTAGGTCATGATCGGTCCGAAGAAATCTTCCTGGTCCCACCAGCCCGCCACGTTCAGGTTCGGCACCGTCGGCTCGTGCAGCGTGTACGCCACGGCGTGCCGCTTCCAGAAGTCGTCGTAGCTGCTGTGATTCACAAAGTTGTTCCAGGTCGGAATTTTGCCGTGGAAGTAGCGTTCGTTTGCGTTCGAAAGCGCGCCCAGTCCCAGATACCACTGGTACATGTCGAAACGGTCGAATGGAAAACTGTAATTCTCATTGGAGCTTTCCAGCAGCGCCGTGTATTCGAACCCGTACGTCAGCCGGAACGCTCCATTGTGAAAAAAATCGTCCCCGAGCCAGGTGTCGCCCATGCACGCCTGCTCGGAAACCGCCTTCAGCGCCGGGTGCGGATTCACCATGCCCATCGTCACCAGGTAGCCGGGATAGGAAATTCCGTTCATGCCCACGCGCCCGTTGTTGTTCGGCACGTTCTTGACCAACCACTCGATGGTGTCGTAGGTGTCGGTGCTTTCGGTCACGCCCTTCGGGTCGTTCGGGTCCGGCGCGGTGTGCAGCATTTCGAACTTGCCTTCCGATCCGTAACGCCCGCGAATGTCCTGAAAAACAAAAATGTAGCCGTCCGGCCACATGTCCGAGTAGCGGAACAGGTGCCCGCTCATACCCTTATCCTCGGCGGAAATGCCGTAAGGCGTCCGCTCCAGCAAGATCGGCAGCGGCTCTTTCGCGTCCTTCGGCGTGTAAATCTCTGTGTGCAGCTTGGCGCCGTCCCGCGCCGGGATCATCACCTCGCGCTTCTCAAACAGCTTGCTCAGCTCCGCACGCCGGTCGCCCTGCTGCGCGTGCAAAGTCGCCGTGCCACAGCTCGCCAGCAGCGCCATGCACACGGCGGCCTTTCCCAGTGCCCTTCCGAACTTGCTCCCGTTCCCGCCATTCATCGCGATTCCTCCACCTTTCGCCCGCGCAAACGCGCCTAGCGTACCATGCCGCATCTCCCGTGCGCCGCGCCCGTGCCTCTGCTAAACTAGAGGTTGCAACACCACACCTGAGATTTCCTGGTCCGGCCGGTCCGGATCGCACATAAGAAAGGGAGATTCACACGGCTGCTGGTTGTTCCAGCAGCTATTTTTGTATCCGGTCGCCTCTCCGCCGCATGCAAATTCGAAGAATACCGCCATGAGCCAGAACCTGCGCAACATCGCCATCATCGCCCACGTTGACCACGGAAAAACCACCCTGGTGGACGCCATGCTCAAGCAATCCGGCATCTTTCGCGCCAACCAGGAAGTTGCCGAGCGCGTCATGGACTCCAACGACCTGGAACGCGAGCGCGGCATCACCATTCTTGCCAAGAACACCGCTCTCTTTTTCCACGACACCAAAATCAACATCGTGGACACCCCCGGCCACAGCGATTTCGGCGGCGAAGTGGAACGCGCCCTGCGCATGGTGGACGGCGTGGTTCTGCTCGTGGACGCCAGCGAAGGGCCGCTCCCGCAGACGCGCTACGTGCTGCAGAAGGCCTTGGCCGCCAAGCTTCCCCCGGTTGTGGTTCTGAACAAGATTGACCGCACCGACGCCCGCCCTGCCGAAGTCCTCAACGAGATTTACGATCTCTTCATCGACCTCGATGCCACCGAAGATCAGCTGGAATTCCCCGTCATCTATACCAACGCGCGCGAAGGCGTGGCTCACCGCACCCCCGGCGACGATTCCAAAGACCTGATGCCGCTGTTCGAAGCCATCGTCGCCAAGATTCCCGCGCCTGCCGGCGATCCCGCGGCCATCCTGCAGCTCCAGGTGATGAACCTCGATTACAGTGAATTTCTCGGCCGCATCGCGATCGGCCGCGTCTTCAATGGCACCTTGCGGCGCGGCGCGGAGGTCGGCATCGGCAAGCTCGATGGCAAGCTTCAGCCCACCAAGATCACCAAGCTCTTCACCTTCCGCGGGCTGGAACGCGATGAAGCCGAGCAAGTGGTGGCCGGCGACGTGGTAGCGCTGGCCGGCGTCGAAGGCATCCAGATCGGCGAAAGCATCACCGATCTCGCCAACCCCGCGCCGCTCCAGCCGTTGACGATTGACGAGCCCACACTGGCCATGATCTTCACCGTCAATTCCAGCCCGCTCTCGGGCCGCGAAGGCAGCTACCTGACTTCCCGCGACCTGCGCGACCGCCTGCAGAAAGAGCTGCTGACCAACGTTTCGATCCGCGTGGAAGATACCGATACGCCGGAATCCTTCCGGGTCCTCGGGCGCGGCGAACTGCAGCTGGCCATCCTGATCGAAACCATGCGCCGCGAAGGCTTCGAGCTTATGGTCGGCAAGCCGGAAATCGTGGTGCGCACGGAAAACGGCAAGAAGCTCGAGCCGCAGGAGCGCGTGGTCATTGACGTCGCGGACAACTTCATCGGCATCATCATGGAAACCCTCGGCAGCCGCCGCGGCGAAATGGTCAAGATGAGCAATCACGGCTCCGGCCGCGTGCGTCTCGATTTCCGCGTGCCCTCGCGCGGCCTGATCGGCCTGCGCAGCCAGTTGCTCACCGATACCCGTGGCACCGCGCTGATTCACTCCATCTTCGAAGGCTGGATCGAATATGGCGGAGAAATGGCCCTGCGCCCGACCGGCGCGCTGTGCGCCGATCGCGCCGGCGTATCCACCGCCTATGCACTCTGGAATATCCAGGAGCGCGGGGAACTCTTCATTGGTCCCGGCGTTGACGTGTATGAAGGCATGATCGTCGGGGAAAATTCCCGCGAGCAGGATATGGAAGTGAACGTGACCCGCGAAAAGAAGCTCACCAACATGCGCTCCTCCAGCGCCGATGAAGCCATTCGCCTCATCCCGCACCGCGAGCTCAGCCTGGAACAAGCCATCGAGTTCATCGCCGATGACGAGTTTGTCGAAATCACGCCCAAGTCGATCCGCCTGCGCAAAAAAGTCCTGCAGTACAACAAGCGCCCCCGCCGCTGGCAGGAAATCCGCGCCAGCCAGGAAGCCGCCGGCTAGCCGCTATTGTCATTTATGCTGCGCCCAGCAGTCCGCGGCCAGGTTGTCATCCTGACAGCGAGGGATCTGCTGTTGCATTTCACACTCTCGAAGGCGCCGCTCTTTTACGTCCCTTTTTACGCGACAAATTTTATGCGACAAAGCCTTTCCCGCCGGAGAGCCTAGGGCTCCCGAACTGCGACGTCGCTCGAGCATGGCTCCTCGCGCCAACGCGAAGCCTCGGTGGCGGTAACGAACTGCATTCCAATTTCGATTTCGCTACGGGTTCCGCATGCGCTGCGCCAGGTCCGGCGCGATCGCCTGAAAGTGCTTCAGGTTCCAGGTGTAGATCATTTCCGCCCCGCACTTTCGTGCGCTCTGCAGCAGCAGGGCGTCGTAAATGCGTCCGCCTGCCACGCCCCGTTCGGCCGCCTCCTGTACCGTCTGAAAGCATTCGTCGGCATCGAGAGAGACCGGCGTGAGGCGCTGGTAAACCTCGCCAACAAACAACCCTGCCTGCTCCGCCGAAATGGGCGGCTTCAGAGGAAGAGCTGAGAGTACGGCAAACACTTCTGCCAGGGTGTGCGTGCTGCACGCGGCGTCGTTCTTTGTCGCTGCCGCAAAAATCCGCAGGCTGGCGTCATGATGTACGTGGTCGCCAAGGAACACCGCAATGAGGACCGAAGTATCGAAGAAACTTTTCACTCGGAGAGCTCGCGTGTCCGCTCCCGCCGGGCAGCGTCAATTTGCTCCGTCAAGGATTCGCGCGAGGATTTCGCGCCTCCCGTGCCCTGGTACACCCAGATTCCGCGCTCCTTCTTGAGCGTGGCGCGGACTCGTACCGGGCGCAACACGATCGTCTCACTGGCATCTTCCACCTCAAATTCGTCGCCGGCTTCGAGGCGGAGCTTGTCGCGCAGCTCCTTGGGAAGCACCACGCGTCCCGCTTTATCCAAAGGAATTGTCTTCATAAATGCCATTTTATAATGGCAAATACCATTTGTAAATGGGATATCTGTCAGAGCAAAACAGATAACCGCGAAAGCTTGCAGCCAGGAGTGCCCGCACCGGGCTGCAAACCATTACCGCAACAGCTCTTTCCCATCCGCGCTCGCCAGTTTCAACCCTGCAAGTTTGGCCAGGGTTGGCGCGATGTCCCGCATATCAATCAAGCCCAGATCTTTTCCGGCCGGCACGTGCGGGCCCACGAGAAAGAAGGACGACCGCAGCTCCGGCAAGTCCGGCAGCGCGCCGTGCGTTCCGCTGAGCTTGGTGCTCTCGACGATCGGGCCAGCCAGCGAATAGCTGTTCCTCCAGCCCGGCTTCAAGCCCACCAGGAACGACGCCGTCGGAAATCCGCCGCGCGCGTGCAGGTCGTCGCCCTCCAGCACGCGATCAATCCCGTTTGCCGGATCGGCCGCCAGCTTCTTCAGCAACGCACGCACCTGTTCGGCGACGGTGGTGTCGCTCGGGTCTTTCAGCACGATGGCTGCCGAGCCGCCGGTCGCCCAGGGAAACGCTTTCCAGTCCGTCGCCTTCTTCGGGTCCTTGGCATCCACGGTGATGAGCCCCGCCTGCACGAACGCGGCCGCCAGGCTCAACTGCTTTTCCACTTTCACGAAGCCGTGGTCGGAGGTCACACAGAAAATCACCCGTCCGGGAAACAGTTTCTCCGCCTTTGCGCGCAGCCGCCCGATGGCCGCATCCTCGCGCTCCATGACCGCCAGCGACTCCGGCGAAAATGGCCCCGTCTCGTGTTCGATGTGGTCCAGCGCCGCAATGTGCAGCAGCAGCAGCGAGGGACGTTTTCTCTCGAGAATCCATTCGGCATAGTTCACGCGCTGCTCATCGGCTTCGATTGCCAGGTCAATCCCGCCGCGAAACTTGCCAATCTCTTTCTCCGCTTCGTCGAGCAATCCGGGGGTCGAAACTGCGCGAACCAGTTTCAAGTCATTTTCGTCGCCCACGCGCCAGAATTCCGGGATGTTCCAAGTGATTTTCGCGCCCACGGTTACCGGCCACTGGATCGCAGCGGTCTTGCGTCCTGCATCGCCGGCGGCGGTGTATAGGGTGGGTACTTTCAGATCCTCGGCGTACCAATACCAGGCCTGCTTGCCTTTATCCAGAGGATCGAAAAGCGTGTTCGCGTAGATACCGTGCTTCGCGGGCCAGACTCCGGTGACCAAGGTCGCGTGGCTCGGATACGTCACGGTCGGAATCACGCCCTGCACGCCGTCGGCGTAGGTTCCTTGCTTCATCATGGAGCGCAGGTTCGGCACCTTGGCGCCGTACTCATCGGCGTGGGTCACGTACTCCGGCTTCATGCCGTCCACCGAAATGAGGACGAGCACCGGGGTGTGGTCTTGCGCGGCGGCGGGCCACGCCAGCGCCATCGTCAGCAGCAGGGTGAAGAAAAGCAGCCGTGCCACGGGCGAAAAACCCGCGCAATTGTTAAGATAGAGGTTCCGGACCGCAGCGAATTTGCCGTGGGTCTTCTGTTCGGGGTTGAGCATAAGCCAAGAGCTTACCGCAACCGCGATTTCGCAGATGACAGCCGTGCAAACAAACGGTAAATCGGGTAGAGTGTCGCGCACGCGACCAGCCCGTCCGGGACGCAGCATGGCTCTCAGGGTGCCTTTCCCGGCGCTCCTGCGGGAACTCCGTAACGGAAAGACGCAAACGAACTGTGACCACTTCAGCCAGAAACGGCTATGCATCCCCTTGCGCCATCGTCGCCACGGCCACCGCTGTGCCGTCGCACGTCATCTCGCGCGATGACGTGAAGTACTACCTCGGCCGGGTGTTCGACATTCCCGAGCGGCGGCTGGAAGCGATGATGTCCATCGTGGACAACGCGCAGGTGCACCAGCGCCACGTGATTTTTCCGATCGAATACACGGTGCAGCCGCGCTCCCTGGAAAAAACCAATCAGGAGTATGCCGAACACGCGATCGCGCTCGGCCAGCGCGCCGCCGAAGACTGCCTGAAGCGCGCGGGCATGACCCCGCAGGACATCGACCTCATCATCACCGTATCCTGCACCGGCTTCATGATCCCCTCGCTGGATGCGCACCTGATCAACCTGATGGGTTTTCGTTCCGATGTGCGCCGCATGCCGTTCACGGAATTGGGCTGCGCCGCGGGCGCCATGGCGCTCGGCCGCGCAACGGACTATCTGCAATCGCACGTGGAAGGCAACGCGCTGATCATCGCCGTGGAATTGCCGTCGCTTACCTTTCAGCGCAAGGATATTTCGCAGGCCAATCTGATCTCTTCGATTCTGTTCGGAGACGGCGCGGCCGCGGTGATCGTCAGCGGCAAATCCGGCGCGCCGGGCCCGCGCATTCTCGCTTCGGAAACCTACACCTTTCCCGATTCGCTGAACGCGATGGGTTTCGACCTGAAGGATTCCGGCTTCCATATCCTGCTTTCCAAGGATGTTCCGGAAATGATCGGGGCGCGTATTGAAAGCCTGGTGGACGGTTTTCTCTCGCGCCATGGCCAGACCCGGGAAGCCATTCGCGGCTGGATTCTGCATCCCGGCGGCTCGCGTCTGCTGAGCAACGTCGAAGAAGCGCTCAAACTTAGCAAGTGCGATACCCAGCCTTCCTGGGACGTGCTGGGCAAGGTCGGCAACCTTTCCAGCGCGACGATTTTGTTTATTCTCCAGGAGTGGCTGGAAAAGCGGCCGCTCAAGAAAGACGACTACGCGCTCGCGGCCGCGTTCGGTCCCGGCTTCAGCGCGGAATTCCTTCTGCTGCAATGGACCTGAGCCTCAGCGTCATTCTCTATCTCGCGTTGCTGCTTGCGGTAGCGGCGCTGCGCATCTTCGAGCTACGCATTTCCAAATCGCATCAGAAAGAGATGCTGGGCCACGGCGCAGCGAAGGTGAAAGACCCCAACTTTCGCTGGATGGCGATGTTTCACACTCTGGTGCTGATCGGCGCCGCGCTGGAAGTGGTATTCCTGCATCGCCCGTTCCTCCCGGCGCTGGGCATTCCGATGCTCGTGGTGTTTGTGCTGACCAATCTGGTGCGCTGGTGGGTGATCCGCACGCTCGGCGAACACTGGAACGTGCAGGTGATGGATTCCACGCGGCTCGGCGTCATTACCACCGGACCGTTCCGCTACGTGCGCCATCCCAACTACGCCGCGGTGTTTGTGGAGATGATCGCGCTGCCCTTGATTCACACCGCCTGGATCACCGCTCTCGCGGGCGCCGTCGCCCACATCATCGTTTTGTCCCTGCGCCTCTCGGTGGAAGAGCGCGTCCTCTTCGCCGATCCCGATTACGCCGCCGCCATGTCCAACAAGCCGCGTTTCCTCCCCGGCCTCTTCTAGTCCTGCTAAGATTTCCGCGGCGTTTGCAAGGGAATGCGGCAGCGGAAAGGCCACCATGTTCCAGCGAGACCTGCTTCAAAATCGCGGCATTTTTCTTTCCGGCGGCGGCAGCGGGCTCGGCCGCTCCATGGCCCAGCACTTCGCCGCGCTCGGCGCAAAGCTGTTTGTGATCGGCCGGCGAGAGGCACCGCTCGCCGAAACATGCGAACTGATTCGCAACGCCGGCGGCACCGCCGCCTACGCCACTTGCGATGTGCGCGACTTCGCCGCCGTGGAGGCAGCCGCGAGCGCGGCGGAATCGGCGATCGGCGCCATCGATACCGTGGTGAACAACGCCGCGGGAAATTTCATGGCCCGCACGGAAAAATTGTCGCCTAATGCGTTTGCCACAGTGCTTGGCATCGTGCTGCACGGAACGTTTCACTGCACGCAAGCCTTCGCCAGAAAATGGATCGCGCAGGGCAAGCCGGGAAACATCCTGAATATTGCCACCACCTACGCGGCGGTGAACTGCGGCTCCGGCTTCGTCGTTCCTTCCGCGTGTGCCAAGGCCGGAGTGCTGGCCATGACCACTTCGCTCGCGGTGGAGTGGGCAAAATACAAGATCCGCCTGAACGCCATTGCTCCTGGGCCTTTTCCGACCGAAGGCGCATGGTCCCGCCTGATGCCTTCGCCGCAATACGAAGAGAACGCGCGCAACGCACATCCCATGAAGCGCTTCGGACGCCATGAGGAGCTGACGAATCTTGCGGCGTTCCTGTTGAGCGACATGTCGCCCTACATCAACGGCGAATGCGTGGTGATTGACGGCGGATTGTGGCTGCGCGGCGCGGGCGAGTTCAACGATCTGGTGGAACTCCCGGAAGAGGCCTGGCAGCAGATGGAATCCGCCCGCCAGAAAAAGCCGTAAGCATCGCGCACAACATTCCTGCCGCCGCTCACTGCGGCAGCACGCCGCTGGTTTTCAGCTTCACCAGCAGGCGCACGGTGCCGAGCGCCTGGCCGTTTTGCTCCACGGTGATTTCGACCGGCGCCGGAACGCTGGTTGCAGGCCCTTCCGGCGTTTTCACTTCCACCTGAAGCGCGGTGCTTTCTTCCTGCGGTAAACGCAGCAAACCCGCGCCGCTCGCGACCGTCCAGCCCGCGGGCGCCGCGACCTTCACGTTGAATTCCTGTGAGCCGGTCGCGCTGTGTTTCAGCGTGTAGGGAATTTGCAGCACACTGCCCGGCTTCACCGCGATCTCCGGGCCCTCCGCGGGCAGCGGAAGGTTTTCCAGTTTGTGTGCACGGCGGAATTCGCGGTAGTACGCCCACGGTCCGGCCAGCGAGACAGCGCTCGCTCCCTCGGCAACGGTTCTGCTGCTGTTCGCCGAGGCAGCCGTCTGCTTCACCGTCGCCTCGCCCGCAAAAATCGGCGCCACCGCGCTTAGCGCTGTAACCGACTTACCGAACGTCAGCACCATCGGTTCCGGCCAGAACATGTTGTTCGGGTCCTCCACGAATTTCGCCAGCTGCTCGTCGCTCATCTTGCTCAACGCCGCGGCTTCCGCGAATTGCGTCAAATGCGGCGCGCCCGCCAGCAGCGCCAGCACCCAATAGGGTTTCTTCTTGGCCGGAGAAATTTCCTTCACGGAATACGCCGGCCCTGTCCCGGCAAATTGATTCTGGTCGTCGGCGTCGCTGAAGTAATAAATCCGTTTCGGCTGCCAGGGCCCAAGATTTTCGAGGTACAGCTCCAAACGCTTGCTGGCGCCGGCGATTTGCGAAGGGAATGCCGTCGGATCGTTCGCCGAATCGAACGCTTCCGTGGCCAGGACTCCCGCAGCCTGGTGATCGCCGTGATCCTCGCCGACGAAAACGCCGGGTAGCCACGTGATGATCACTTCCGGGCGCGTCAGTCGCACGATGCGCACCAGCTCTTCCAGGTTCGCGCCGTGGCCCCAGTTGCCCAGCGAGTTCAGCACGTTTTGCGAAGCAGTGTCCTTGCCTTGCAGGAACCACACGTTCTCGATTCCCATCATCGCGCAAGCGCGCCGCGCCTCTTGTTCGCGAATGTCCGCAAGAGCCGGCCCGTGTTCCCGCGAGTAGTCATTGCCGCCGCTGCCGCCCCGCGTCGTGTACACCACCGCCACGCGCTTGTGCTCATCGAAAATCGCCCGGGCCAGATACGGGGTTGCGCCGCCTTCGTCGTCCGGGTGCGCCACCACCAGAAGGATGTCCGCCTTCATGCGGTCGTCCGGACCCTTCACCGTTTGCGCAACGGGTTGTGCGGCGGAAGGCGCGGCGGCGGGCACGGACGTCTGCGCCGAGCCGCTCGGCGCGATCAGCCACATCCCCAAAGATGCAGCGAGCCACAACGCATATCTTTTCAGAGCAGCAGCCCTGGTGCTGTTCTCCCTCATATCTCCCCTCGCCTGGAAAACATGGATTGTACCCGGTTCGCCGCTCATTTTTCTTTCCCAAGCGCATTCCTTTGGTGAGCGGCTCATCAACCTGCATCTTGAACTTGCGATCCTCGCCTTGCGAACAGCCCTCGCGAGCAGCCCTCGAGACCGGTCTGCGCATCCGGTCACTGGCGACGCACATTTCGCCGGACTTGCGGGTGTAACGATAATCTGAAGCCCGGCGCCTGCCTTGACCCCCTTTTCCGGCGCCGATAAGCTTGACTGCTGACCCTGGCAGCGCGGGCCCAGACGGGAGATCATGGACACCATCCACATCACCTTGCCGGACGGAAGCGTCAAGGACGTGCCCAAGGGCACCACTCCGGCGGACATCGCCCGTAGCATTTCGCCGCGCCTGGCGGATGCCGCGTTCGTCGCCAAAGCCTATTCGAACAACGGACCGCTCGCGAACTTTGGCGACCCGGTGGAAGACGGCGGCTATCTGATCGACCTGCGGCGGCCTTTGCAGCAGGACCTGAAGCTCAAAATCCTCACGGACAAGGATCCTGAGGCGCTGTACGTCTTCCGGCACTCCGCGGCGCACCTGCTGGCCGCGGCGGTAATGGAGCTTTACCCGAACGTGAAGCTGGGCATCGGGCCGCCGGTGGACAACGGCTTCTTCTACGAGTTTCTGCGGGACGAGCCCTTCACGCCGGATGACCTGGCGAAAATCGAAAAAAAGATGCACGAGCTGGCGGACCAGGACCTGCCGAACGAGCGCAAATTCATCCCGAAGCCGGAAGCCATCGAGCTGTACAAAAAATCCAACCAGCTCTTCAAATGCGAGCTGGTCGAAGAAAAAGTCGTGGAGCCGATGGTGTCCTTTTACACCACGGGCAAGTTCATGGACTTTTGCCGGGGCCCGCACATTCCGTCGACCAAGCGGATTCAGGCATTCAAGCTGATGAATGTGGCGGGCGCGTACTGGAAGGGGCAGGAAGGCAACGCGCAATTGCAGCGCATTTACGCGGCGGCTTTTTTCACCCAGAAGGAGCTGGACGAATATCTGCACCGGCTGGAAGAAGCCAAGCGGCGCGACCATCGCAAACTCGGCCCGGAGCTGGATCTTTTCAGCATCCAGGAAGAAGCCGGCCCCGGCCTGGTCTTCTGGCATCCCAAGGGCGGCTTCATCCGCAACATCATTGAAACCTGGCTGCGCGATGAACTCATCAAGCGCGGCTACGACCTGGTGTACACACCGCACATCATGCGCCTGGATTTGTGGAAGACCTCCGGGCATGCGAATTTCTATCGCGAAAACATGTTCGGGCCGGTGGAAGTCGAAAAGGCCGATTACCAGCTCAAGCCCATGAACTGCCCGGGGCACATCCTGATCTACAAGTCCAAGCTACGCAGCTACCGCGATTTGCCGGTGCGCCTGGCGGAACTGGGTACGGTCTATCGCTACGAACGCAGCGGCGTGCTGCACGGGTTGCTGCGGGTACGCGGATTTACGCAGGACGACGCGCACATTTTCTGCACGCCTTCGCAGATCGAAAGCGAAGTGGAAGCGTGCATCGACTTCGCCTATGCGGTGATGAAGAATTTCGGCTTCGATAAGTTCGAGGTGGAACTTTCCGATTGGGACGCCGCGCACCCCGAGAACTATGCGGGCAAGCCGGAAGACTGGGCGCGGGCAACGGCGGCGCTGGCCAACACCATGGACCGCCTGAAAATCCCGTACAAGAAAATGGCGGGCGAAGCGGCGTTTTACGGTCCAAAGATCGACGTGAAGTTGATCGACGCCATCGGCCGCTCCTGGCAGCTCACCACGGTGCAGTTCGATTTCAACCTGCCCGCGCGCTTCGGCCTGGAATATGTCGGCGACGACGGAGCGCGCCACCAGCCGTTGATGGTCCATCGCGCCCTCCTCGGCTCCGTGGAGCGCTTCTTCGGCATCCTCATTGAGCACTACGCTGGCGCGTTTCCGCTGTGGCTTGCCCCCGTCCAGGTGGAGATCTGCCCGGTCAGCGAAAAGGTCTTGGACTACGCCAAGCACGTGCAGGAGACGCTCAAGAATCACGGCTTGCGCGTACACCTCGACGACCGCAACGAAAAGCTGCCGGCCAAAATCCGCGACGCGCAGCTGCAGAAAATTCCCTACATGCTGGTCGTTGGTCCGAAAGAAGCGGAAGCCGGCACCGTCAGCCTCCGCCATCGCACCAAGGGCGATCAGGGCGCAAAGCCGCTGGCTGAACTGGTGGAAGCCTTGCGCACGGAAGCGGACCAGCGGGCAATTTAGCGCGCGGCAGGCGGTTTCAAACGCAAATCGCGCTCAACGGAATTGCGATTGTGCCCACAGAGCCGTTTGTCAGGACGCGCATGGGCTTCGTCCTCCTTACGACCAACCTTAAGAGCACCGGGCGTGCTATTTTGCTTCGGTGCGCAGGAAAGCAAGCGAATTGCCTGCCAGCGCAAGCCCAAGCTGGGGAAGGCCACAAATGAAACGTTCGCGGAGAGAGTTTCTCGTGTTGACCGGCGCCGCGCTCGCCGCGCCGATCTGCTTCGCCGGGAACGGCAGCGCGAATTCGATGGTGCCACACGAGGCTTCGAGTCCGCAGAACAGGGCGATTCCGCCGATGCTCGACCATATTCTGCTGGGTTGTTCGGACCTGCAACAAGGTATCGACTTTGTCGCCGCACGCACCGGCGTCCGCGCCGAGTTCAGCGGAGTGCATCCAGGCCGCGGCACGCAGAATGCCCTCCTGTCGCTAGGCCCCGGCAGCTACCTGGAAATCATCGCGCCGGACCCCAAGCAGGAGAGCAAAGAGCCCATGCCGAACCGGCTGAAAGCTCTGGCGCAGCCTGCGTTGGTGAAGTGGGCAGCGCATCCGCTGGTGAGCATGGCGCAACTTGCCGGCAAGCTGAAGGGCTTGGGGGTGGCGTTTGAGGGTCCGGACAAGGGGTCACGCCGCCGGCCGGACGGCAAGATGTTGCACTGGGAGACACTCGCATTGAAGGATGACGCGTCGGGCATACTGCCGTTCTTTATTCAATGGGCCGCAGGCACGCCGCACCCTTCCTTCGATTCGCCGCCAGGTTGCTCACTGCAGTCTTTCTATTTGGTCACGCCAGATGTCAAGGCCGTCGCCGCCACCTGCAACAAAATTGCCCTCAGTGTGGCGATTGAAAAGGGTGCGAGGCCGTACCTGGCGGCGAGTATCAGCGGACCGGGCGGAACGCTGACGTTGCCCTGAGCAAGAGCGTTCCAGACTGAAACGTTTCGGTAAATGGCCGCACTATTCGCTCGCACCAACAACTCGGGGGCAAAACCTTCATGGGTTGAAGGCGTCAGGGGGCACTTCCGGAGCTTGCGGTCACCAAATTCTGGCCAGTGCCCTCCTACAAAGGCGGGCCGCTCGCGTGCTGCGGGCCCTCCTCGAACCGACGGCAAGTCGTTCACTTCACGCCTTTTCCCGTGCTATACTTTTAAGCCCATCGCCGCATAGCCTTCGGCTGTGCAGCATGGGCGTGTGTTGGCACAGATTCGGGCTCCGGGGCGACGGTTGGTGTCCTGCTGCTTTTATCCGTTTGAGGGGGATTTATCGCAGATCGGAATTTCCGGCAGGTGAGCGACCGGGTACGCGTAAATGAACGCATCCGGGCTCGCGAAGTCCGGGTGATTGATGAAGAGGGCGCGCAGCTGGGCGTCATGCAGCCTTTCGAAGCGGTTCGCATGGCTCGCGAACGTGGACTGGATCTGGTGGAGATTTCGCCCACGGCCGATCCCCCCGTTTGCAAGATCACGGACTACGGCAAGTTTCTGTACCAGCAGAACAAAAGGGCCCACGAACAACGCAAGAGCAGCCGCGGCTCGGCGCTAAAAGAGGTCAAGTTCCGGCCGGCCACCGCAGAGCACGATTTTCAGGTGCGCAAGAACCAGATCATCCGGTTCCTGGGGGAAGGCCACAAGGTCCGCGCCATGATTTTTCATCGCGGGCGTGAGATGGCGCACCAGGAAGTGGGCCGGGCGAAGATGACCCGGCTGCTGGGCGAAATCGGCGAGTTTGGGCAGATCGAAACGCCGCCGCGCATGGAGGGCAACGTTCTGGTCGCCCTGCTGGCGCCGAAAAAGGGCGGGCCGGCACCCGCGCCGCGGGCGAATTAAGCGGCAAGCAGCAAACGAACCCCAACAAGGCGAGTTTGGCTGGCAAGGCAGCGGGCGGAGTTTTGCCCGTTGGGATTTTCACGGGAGCGGAAGGATGTGCGGGAGTCCGCGACCCCTGGCAGGAAACGACGAAAGGATTTAGAACATGCCTCGCAATGCATCCAAGCCCAAGCGGAAGTTGAAGACCCACCGTGGCGCGGCCAAGCGCTTCAAGCTGACCGCGACGGGCAAGCTGATTCGTATGCACTCCGGCAAACGCCACCTGCTCGGTACCAAAGCGGCCAAGCGCATGCGCAAGCTGAAGAAGCTGACCGGCGTGAGCCACGCGGACAAAGCGAAGACGCTGCAGATGTTGCCGTACGGGCTCTAAAGAGTTTTCGCGCCGCGAAGGTTTGCGGCGCAGGCGGCGGAAACGCCGTTGCAGAATTTTGCGGGGCGCTTGTCGTTCCGCGAAACACGCGAAAGTGAATCTCATTTTCGCGGTTCGTGCCAGGCAGCGCTACACGGGTGCCTGCCGGCCGAAAAAAGGTCGCGCGCAAGCTGCGCGGCCGGAACGCTCTCGAGAATTTTTCCGGAGCGGCAGCACCGGAGACAAACCCGTTGCGCAGCGCGCCAGGGGTTTCGCGCGTGGCCGCAACCTGTTTTGTTTCCAGAAAATTGAGCCGAACCCGGCGTTGCCTGGCAACGCTGTGCCGGCGATTTCATCAAGGAGCAAAACCCATGGCTCGCGTAAAACGCGGCACAAAGCGCCGGGCACGGCGCAAGAAGTACCTCAAGAGGACCAAAGGTTTTTTCCTCACCAAGAGCAAGCTGTACCAGTCGGCGCAGGAAGCGGCCAATCGCGCGGATCGTTACGCGTTCCGCGACCGCCGGGTGAAGAAGCGCCAGTACCGCCAGTTGTGGATTCAGCGCATCGGCGCGGCGGCGCGGCAGAACGGCATCACCTATGGACAGTTGATCCACGGCCTCAAGGCCGCCGGCGTCTCGCTGGACCGCAAGGTGCTGGCGGATATCGCGGTCAAAGATGCCGCGGCCTTCACGCAACTTGCGGAAAAGGCCAAGGCGTTTGCGCCCAAGCCGGCCGCGAAGAAGGCGTAAGTCCTCGCGCCAGGGCTGGCGCACAACTATGGCGGCGGGAGCGCTCGCTCTCGCCGCAGTTTCTCCCGGAAATTTGCTGACTGGCACGGCGTAACCCGCGGCGCGCGGTGTACTCTATCTCTTCTCAATGCCTGGTCCTTATGCCTGAAAACGCTTACGAGAAAACCCTCGCGACGCTCGGCGTAGCGCAGCCGGAGCAGGTGGCGGCGCTGTTCGCGCAACTATCCGAGCGAGCCGTGGCGGATCTGCTCACTGCGAGCTCTCCGGACGGGTTCGAAAAATTTCGCGTGCAGTGGCTCGGCCGCAAAGCCGGGGTGCTGACCCTGGTGACGGACAACTGGCTGAAGCCCGCGGCCCCAGAACTCAAGCGCGCGGTGGGCCAGGAGCTCAACAAGTTCAAGGCTCAGCTCGAAGCGCAGATGGAAGCGCGTCGCCTGGCGATCGAATCCGGCGCGGAAGAAGCGGTGGCGGCGAAAGATCGCGTGGATTTGTCCTTGCCGGGAGTGATGCGGCCGATTGGTTCCCGCCATCTGATCCGTCAGGTATTTCAGGAAATCGAAGATATTTTTGTGTCCATCGGATTTTCCGTGGTGGAAGGACCGGAAATCGAAACGCCTTACTACAATTTTGAGGCGCTAAACATTCCGGAGTTTCATCCGGTGCGCGACGATATGGATACGTTCTACGTGGAAGCGCAGAGTGACTCCGCGAAAGTGCCGCCGGGATCGCTGCTGCTGCGCACCCACACCTCGCCGGTGCAGATTCGCACCATGGAGAAGCGCCAGCCGCCGGTGCGCGTGATTGTCCCCGGCAAGGTCTATCGCCGCGACAATCCGGATGCCACTCACTCCTTCATGTTCCACCAGATCGAAGGCCTGGCGGTGGATACCGACATCACCTTCTGCGATTTCACCGGCACCATCGAATATTTCGTGCAGCAGTATTTTGGCCCGGGCGTGAAGGCGCGCTTCCGCCCGAGCTATTTTCCTTTCACGGAACCCTCGGTGGAGTTCGACGTCTCCTGCATTTTCTGCGGCGGAAGCGGCACCGGCGCGAGCGGCGCGACCTGCGGCAAATGCAAAGGCACGGGCTGGATCGAGCTTTTCGGAGCCGGTATGGTCGAT
Source organism: Dongiaceae bacterium (assembly GCA_035542235.1). Classification (GTDB taxonomy): domain Bacteria; phylum Acidobacteriota; class Terriglobia; order Acidiferrales; family UBA7541; genus Acidiferrum. The sequence continues at coordinate 51,292 of DATKLU010000021.1, read as the reverse complement.
CCCGCGGTATATGGCTTCGTGAATTACGACGCGAAGAAGCTCAGCGGTTTCGCCTTCGGCATGGGCATGGACCGGCTGGCAATGCTGAAGTACGGTATTGACGATATTCAGGCGTTTTTCCAGAACGACGTGCGGTTTCTGAAGCAATTCCCGTGAGCCGCGGTTGCGTTGACGTTATGTCGTTTGCGGATGCCAAGCAGAGATTTTCGTCGCGGGTGGCGGACTATGTGCGCTACCGGCCTGGGTATCCGGCAACGCTGATCGAAGTTTTGCAAGCGGAGTGCGGGCTCGAGCCGGCGCACGCGGTCGCGGACATCGGTTCGGGAACGGGCTTGCTGAGCCGGGTGTTCCTGCGCAACGGGAATCGCGTGTTTGGCGTGGAGCCGAACGCGGAGATGCGCGCGGCGGGCGAAGAGTTTCTGGCGGAGTTCGCGAATTTTGCGAGCGTCGCGGGCTCGGCGGAAGCGACGACATTGCCGGATGCAAGCGTCGAGTTTGTGACGGCGGGCCAGGCGTTCCACTGGTTTGACGCCACGGCGGCGCGCCGGGAGTTCGCGCGCATTCTGAAGCCCGGCGGCTGGGCGGTGATGATCTGGAACGATCGCCGCATCGGCGAAACGGAATTCGGGCGGGCCTACGAAGCGCTGCTGGTGAAGTACGGCACGGACTACGCGGCGGTGCGCGAGTCGTACCCCGAAGCGGCGGAGATGAAGACGTTTTTTGGCGCGGACGGCTGCCGGCGATTCGAGCTCGCGAACTTTCAGGAATTCGATCTGCAAGGGCTGGCGGGAAGGCTGCGCAGCAGTTCGTACGCGCCCAAACAGGGAGATGCGAAATATGCGCCGATGATGTCGGCGCTGGCGGAATTGTTTGCAGCGAACGAGAAGGCCGGGCGCGTGCGCATGGACTACACAACGCAAATCTATGCAGGCCGGCTGGATGCGGCGAGGAACGCGGGATGAAGGTTGTTTACAACTGGCTGAAGGATTTCGTGGACGTAACGGCGACGCCGCAGGAACTGGCGTCGCGGCTGGCGCTTTCCGGAACCAATATCGCGAGCGTGGAGTCGCAGCCGCTCGGCGGAGTGATCGACGCGGAAGTGACCTCGAACCGCGCGGACTGCCTATCCATGTACGGCATCGCCCGTGAAGTCAGCGCCATCTGGAAGCTGCCGCTGAAAGTGCTGTCGCCGAAGCCGGCGGAATCGGCGGCCAGGGCCAGCGATGCCATCGCCGTGAAAATCGAGTCGCCGGAAACCTGCGCGCGCTACACCGCGCGAGTGATCCGCAACGTGAAGATTGCGCCTTCGCCGGCATGGCTGCAGGAACGACTGGCGGCCGCTGGCGTGGCGTCCATCAACAACGTGGTGGACGCGACCAACTACGTGATGCTGGAACTGGGCAACCCGATGCACGCGTTCGACTACGACAAAGTGCGCGAGCACCGCATTGTCGTGCGCGGGGCCAAGCCGGGCGAAAAGATGACCACGCTCGACGGGACGCAGCGCGAATTGAGTCCGGGCATGCCGCTGGTGTGCGACGGCGACGGAGCGCGGGCGATCGGCAGCGGAGTGATGGGCGGGGCGGAAACCGAAATTTCTTTTTCCACAAAAAATATTCTGCTGGAGTGCGCCTGGTTCGAACCGGTGTCCATACGCCGGGCGACGCGCTTCTTAAAGCTGCACACGGAAGCGTCCACGCGCTTCAGCCGCGGCGCGGACATGGAAATGGCGGAAACCGCTTCCCGGCGCTGCGCGGAGCTGATTCTGCAGCTCGCGGGCGGCGAATTGCTCGGCGGCGTGGTGGACGTCTTTCCAGGCAGGCGCGCGGCGAAGAAGATCACCCTGACGCGCGCGGAACTCCTGCGCGTGATGGGCGCGGACGTGGCGGACAAAGAGATCGAAGGAATTCTTGGCGCGCTGGGCTTTGCGCCGGTGCGCGTGGACCAAAATCGCGGGCAGGCCGGCTCGATCCTCGCCGCGTGGGAGTGCACGCAGCCTTCGTGGCGCGCGGACGTGGAGCGCGAAATCGATCTGATCGAAGAGGTCGCGCGTGTGCACGGCCTGGACAAATTTCCGCCGCGCTTTCCGGCGGCGCGGCAGGGCGCGGCGCGGCTGCCGCATTACGAGGCCGAAACGCGCCTGCGCGAACGGCTGATCGGTCTGGGCTACCGTGAAATCGTGACCATTCCGCATGTGGCGGAGGAGCGCGACGCGCTGTTTCGCGCCAGCGACGCGATTCCGGCGCGGCTGGCCAATCCACTCTCGGAAGAGGCGGGAATCCTGCGCTCCAACGGCGCGGTTTCCATGGCCAATGCCATCGAATGGAACCTCAATCACGGGCAGCGCAACGTGCGATTGTTTGAGATCGGGCGGCACTATCGCTTTGCGGCGGGCGCCGGGGGCGCCCTGGTGCCGGTGGAGACGGTGTTCCTCACGCTCGGCGCAACGGGCGAAGCGCGCGAACAAGGTTTGTATGAGGCGGCGCGGGAATACGCGTTTGCCGATCTGAAGGGCGATATTGATGCGATCGGCGCTCTCGGCGGCGGACTGCGCTGGGAGCAGGGTGGTCCGGACTGGCTCGGCAGCGCCAGGCGGGGAAGAGTGCTGCTGGGCGAAGAGCCGTTGGGCGCAGCGGGGCAGGCTTCGCGGCGTGTCGCGGAAAAATATAAATTCCGCCAGGACGTCTTTCTGGCCGAGCTGGCGCTGGGACCGTTCTACTGCAAGTACTACGGCGTGAAAGAAGCGCGGCGATACGAGCCGCTGCCGCGTTTTCCCGCGGTCGAGCGCGATTTTTCGATGTTGCTGGACGACGGCAAGACCTTCGCGGAAGTCGCCGGCGCGATTCGCGGGCTGAAGCTTGCCGAGCTGGCCGGCGTGGAAGCGCGCGATCTGTTCCGCGGGAAGAATGTGCCGGCGGGGAAATATTCGCTGATGGTGCGCGTCACTTTCCAGAGCAAGGAAGCGACGCTGACCGAGGCGCAGATCGCGGAGTATTCCGGCAAGATAGTGAGCGCGCTGGAAGCGCAAGTGGGCGCGTCGCTGCGGGCCAGCTGAAGCCGGCGAGTCCGGTGCGCGGAGCAGTCATCTTGCGGTTCTTTCCCGGGCTTCCTGCGCCCACTTGTCTCCGTATCGCCCGCCAAACGGTATCAATCGGTCCGGGCCCGCGAATGCAAGAGTCCGCCGTCAACCCGTTCAGCCCTTCATACCGAGCGGTATCGCCAATCCGCCGGTCCGGGATCGTTGGGATAAGGCGGGGCAAATTGACGTCACCGATACGAGTCGTCAGGTGGGTGACGGGCATGGGGCGGGGGGACCGGGTGGAGTAAAATAGAAGGGTCATGAATCGCGACACCCGAGTTCTCTGGCTTGCTGGGATTTTGGTAGTTGCCGCACTGGCGCTGGTGGCCGAACGCTCCGCAAAGACGCTGGCGGCGGGGCGCGCGAAGACGGTGGCAGCGAAAGCGCAAGCCGCGACCCCTGGTGAAGCGCAGGACCCTGGCGCCAACGTGGTGCGCTTGCTGAAGAATCCCGAGGCCGCGCCGAAGTTTGCGCTGAGCGACCTGGACGGGAAACCGATTTCGCTGGACGAAGCCAAAGGCAAGATCGTGCTGCTGAATTTCTGGGCCACCTGGTGCGGGCCGTGCCGCGCCGAGATTCCGGACCTGGTGGACCTGCAGAAGCGCTACGCCGACAAACTGGAAATTATCGCGCTGGCGACGGACGAGGACGACGCGGACCTGGTGAAGCGCTTCGTGCTGAAATCCGGCATCAACTATCGGGTCGGCATGGCCACCGACCAGATTCGCCGGTCGTATGGCGGCGTGGCGGCGCTGCCGACATCCTTTGTGATTGACGCGCAGGGCCGCGTCGTCCAGAAGCATGTTGGCCTGAACGATCCGGCAATCTACGAACTGGAAGTGAAGGCCATGCTGGGCCAGCCGGTGGACGCCAAGGTGGAATACTTCGAGGACAACGGCCAGGTTTTTCTCAAGAATGCGGCACGCGCCACGGAGCTGCCGGGTGTGGATTTTTCCAGGCTGACGGCGGAGCAGAGAGCGGTCGCGCTGAAGAAAATGAACGCCAGGTCCTGCGACTGCGGATGCCGCTTGACGCTGGCGCAGTGCCGGATCAACGACTCGGCGTGCAGAGTGAGCGAAGCGCTGGCTGCGAAGGTGGTTGAAGAACTCAGAAAGAGTTCGGCCAAGGAAGCGGCAAAGTAATTCGCCGGCATTTTTTTCAAAAACTGCTGTTCGATTTGTGGTTCGGACAAACCCCGGCAAATTCCGATTCTGTGGCGTAGCGCAGCACGCCGCTCGCCTCTTGCGAAGCCGCTTTGCCGCCCGCGGCAAGCCCTTTCCCACGGCTGATTGCAGCGAACGAAGCCGCTATGCCGCCTTTGTCGCTGAGTTCGAGCTGTTCTCCATGCCAGGCGCCGGTGAGCGTGAAGCTGATGCGGGGCGTCGCGTCTTTGGGATTGGAAACGTAAAACGTTGCCTGCTTCCCCTCCACGCTGAGAAAGGCGTTCTTCAGGTAGCCCTGCACCGTGAGCGGATAAACCTCGCCGTCTGGTGTGCACAGTTTGGCGGTGCCGTCGAACGAACGGTGGCCGCGTCCGCGTCCCGAGGAAACCGCAAGGTCCAGGAAAATGCCGTAGCGCGTGCCACCGGCGGATTGCAGCGTGCCGGCGCCGTGCCAGGCAAGAGCCGGCGTCCAGCGGCCACCGATGTGCGTCGCCCACGGATGCGTGAAGACCAGCACCGCGATGGCCAGCAGCACCGCACCGCCGATTCCGGGAGCGCAGCCGCAACCGCGGCGCTTCGGCGGAGGTGCGGCTTGAGTGGAGGCGGGTGCGCGGTTGCCGAAGCCGCCAGGACCAGCGTCATGGGGCGAAATATCCGCCATTTCGGGTTGCCTCCCGGTACGTTTGGCAGCACTCTATCACGCGAGCGAGCGCGCATGGCCCGCGGCGCGCCGTGCGTGCGGATCTTCTTGAGCGCATGAACCCCAAAATAATTTTCCTCTTGCTGCTGATTCTTTCTGCGACGGGATATATCTCGCCGCCGATCGCGCTGTGCGCGGGAATTGTGTTTGGGCTGGCGCTGACCCATCCGTATCCCGCCGACAGCCGGGCCCTTGCGAAGTTTCTGCTGCAGGCGTCGGTGGTGGCGCTGGGCTTCGGCATGAACCTGCATGAGGTCTTGAAGGCGGGGCGCAACGGCTTTCTGTACACCGCGCTGGGCATCGGGTTTGCACTGCTGCTGGGAACGGGGATCGGCAAGCTGCTGGCGGTGCGCGGGACGACGTCGTACCTGATTTCGACCGGCACCGCCATTTGCGGCGGCAGCGCGATCGCGGCGGTGGGGCCGATCGTGCGCGCCAGCGACGACGAGATGGCGGTGTCGCTGGGCACGGTATTCATCCTGAATGCGATCGCGCTGTTTGTATTTCCTTCGATCGGCGCCGCACTCGGGCTTTCGCAAACCCAGTTTGGTTTGTGGGCGGCGCTGGCGATTCATGACACCAGTTCGGTAGTGGGCGCGGCTTCGCGCTACGGCACGGAGGCGTTAGTGGTGGCCACCACGGTCAAGCTGGCGCGCGCGTTGTGGATTGTGCCGCTGGCGCTGGCCACAGCCGCGGTGAAACACAGCAAATCCAAAGTGCAAATACCATGGTTCATTTTCCTGTTCTGCGCCGCGGCGCTCGTCAACACTTACGGTCCGCAGGAGCCGCGCCTCTCGCAGATGTTCTTTCAGCTCGGGCGGCTGGGGTTGACGGCAACGCTGTATCTGATCGGGACCGGGATTTCGCGCTCCACGCTGAAAGAAGTCGGCTGGCGCCCGCTGGCCCAGGGCGTACTGCTGTGGATCCTGGTGGGCGCGGCATCGCTTTATTGCATACGAGCCGGATGGATCGCGCTGTAAGCGGAATTTGCATGCGACGCATGCAGTGAATAGCGCGAGGCGCGAGGATTGCCGCTTGCAGCCGGCGCGGCGCGCGCACTACACTCTTGCCAGCAAAGCGGCGCCGCGAGCCGGGCCCGCCGCGACGTACAAGGGCACAAGGAGTCGTTCACCATGAATCGCCGAGCCGGAATCGTGCTTGCCATGCTGCTGATCGCGGGAATCCTTACGGTGCACGGAGCGTTTTCGCAACCGACGCCGCAAGCGCCGCTGCGCAAGGTGATCAACCTGCCCGGCAAGAGCGTCCAGGCGCCCTTCAGCGACGCCATTCTGGCCGGGAACACCTTGTATCTTGCGGGACGCATCGGACTGGATCCCAAGACCGGGCAAGCCCCCGCGAATATCGAAGACGAGATCAAAATTCTGCTCGACGGCGAAAAGGACGTGCTGGCGCAGGCCGGTTTCACCATGGACGACCTGGTATACGTCCAGATTTCCTGCACCGACCTGACGCTCTTCGACAAGTTCAACGCGATTTACAAGACCTACTTCACCAAGGAATTCCCCGCGCGCGAATTTATCGGCGCATCGGCGCTGCTGCGCGGCGGGCATTTCGAGCTGCAGGCGATCGCGGTCAAGCGATAAGCGCCGGAGAAACTCGCCGCAAAGAAAAATTGGACCTGCTTGCCGCGGCGGCGAGCGCGGTCCGGGTGTCTTTGCTGCCCTAAACTTTTCCCGATAGAGATACGTATCTTCTGTTACGAAGTTCCCACAGGCAGTGGGTTACCACGGGCAGGCATTCCCGCATTCCCCGGAGAAATAGATGCAACTGGCGTTGGAGAAAGTGAGCAAGCTGTACGGCGGTCGCCTGCAGGCGCTGCGCGAATTTCAGCTGGAGCTGAAGCCCGGTGTGCTCGGGCTGCTGGGCCCGAATGGCGCGGGCAAGTCCACGCTGATGCGCATCCTGGCGACGATCACCCGGCCCAGCGCGGGACGCGTTCTGTGGAACGGGACCGACACGGCACGCGAGCCGGACGCGCTGCGCAAGGTGCTGGGCTACTTGCCGCAGGATTTCGGCGTCTATCCGCACCTGAGCGCGCTGGAATTTCTGGAATATCTGGCGGCGGTGAAGGGGCTCGAGCAGCGCGGCGCACGGCGAAGGATCACCGAGCTGCTGGAGCTGGTGAATCTCGCGGATGTGGCCAAGCGGCCGCTCGGCGGATTTTCCGGCGGCATGAGGCAGCGGGTCGGCATCGCGCAAGCGCTGCTGAACGATCCGCAGCTGCTGATCGTGGACGAGCCCACGGCGGGGCTCGACCCGGAGGAGCGCGTGCGCTTTCGCAACCTGCTTTCCGAACTTGCTGGAGAGCGCATCGTGATTCTTTCCACGCACATCGTCTCCGACGTGGAAGCGGTGGCCACCAGCATCGCGTTGATCGCGCACGGGCGACTGGTGGCGCATGGCGCGCCGGAAGCGCTGCTCACTGCGGTGGAAGGCCGGGTGTGGGAAGTTCTGGTGCCCAGCGCGGCGCTAAATGAACTGCGCCGGCAGCATCTGGTGAGCAACGCCGCGCACCGCAGCGATGGAGTACACGCGCGCGTGGTGGCGGAAAAGGCCCCGCCGGGAACATTGAAGCCGCTGGAACCGTCTCTGGAGGACGCCTACCTGGCCATGCTCGCGACGCATCGCGGGACGGCGGAGGCGCGCGCGTGAGCGGGCAGGCCATTTGGGCCATAGCCCGCGCGGACTTCCTCGAGCGCACGCGACGCTACGGATTTTTCGTAACCCTGCTGTTCGCAGTGTTCCTCGGCTACCAGACGGCCGTCGGGCATCTCTTCATGCAGCTCGATTCCTACCGCGGCGTGTACACCTCCGGGTGGATCGGCGCGCTGATGGCCATGGTCATCACCCTGTTCGTCTCGCTCAGCGGTTTCTATATCGTGAAAAGCGGGGTGCAGCGCGATCGCGAGACCGGAGTCGGGGCCATCCTGGCCGCTACGCCGCTTTCCCGCCCGGCCTACGCGCTGGGAAAGTGGCTGAGCAATTTTGCGGTGCTGGCGGCGATTGTCGCTGTGCTGGCGCTGGCGGCGCTGGTGATGCAGTTCGTGGCCGCGGAAGATACCCATGTGAATCTGTGGGCGCTGCTGTCGCCATTTCTGCTGGTGGCTTTGCCGGCAATGGCGCTGACGGCCGCGGCAGCTTTGTGTTTTGAAATCCTGCCCGGGCTGCGCGGTGGCATCGGCAACGTGGTCTGGTTTTTCGTCTGGACCTTCGCGCTTTCCCTGCCCGTCGCCAAGGAAAACAGCCCGCTGGACCCGCTGGGCATGATCACGGTCATGCGCGCGCTGACCGCTGAGGCCAAAAAGTACATTCCCGGCTACAAAGGCGGCATCGCGTTTCAAATCGACGTAGGCCATCACGCGCAGGTCGCGCAGGATTTTCGCTGGGCCGGGATTGCGTGGACTTGGGAGAGCGCACTGGGGCGGCTGGCGTGGATCGCGGTTGCGGCAATCCTGGTCGCAGCGGTTTCCCAGCTGTTCGATCGATTCGATGGCGCGCAGGCCGGCCGGGCTCGGCGCGCGCCCGCGGCACCTGCTCCACCGGCGCTGAATTCTCCTGCCCGCGGCCTCCCCGCGATTCCTGCAGCGCACGCCATGAAGCTCGCAGAGGTCGCACCGGGCAGCTCCTTCCCGGCCTTTGCGCAAATGGTCGTTGCCGAACTGCGGCTCGCGCTCAAAGGGTACGGCTGGTGGTGGTATGCGGTGGCGCTCGGCTTGCTGATTGCGCAGATTGCGTCGCCGCTGTCGGCGACGGGCGTCGTGCTGGGCGTGGCCTGGGTGTGGCCGGTGCTGGTCTGGAGCGGTCTCGGCACGCGTGAGAAAACCCGCGGAACGCAACAGGTCGTCTTCTCGTGCCCGGAGATTCTCGCGCGGCAATTCCCTGCTGCGTGGATCGCAGGAATTCTCGTGGCGCTACTCTGCGGCGCGGGCGCGGGCGTGAAGTTGGCGCTTGCCGGCGATTTGCATGGCTTGTCCGGCTGGCTGGCGGGAGCCATTTTTGTTCCTTCGCTGGCTCTGTTCCTGGGCGTCTGGAGCGGCACCAGCAAATTCTTCGAAGGCCTTTACATGGCGCTCTGGTATGTCGGGCCCATGCATCACACGCCCAGAATCGACTTCACCGGCAGCGCAAGCGGGGCCAACGCCGTGCGCTACGCGCTGCTGTATTTCGCCTTGAGCGCGGCGCTTTTTGTGATGGCATGGCTGCGGCGGCGCGTGCAGATCAACGGATTGCGCTGAGCGGCGGCGCGGAAAGCGGAGATGCGCGAACTGGTTTATTTGTGGAAGACTTTGCGCTTCACGTCGGGCCAGAATTCCGACCAGGCATTGCTGCTGATTTCTCCCAGCACCCCGTAAAGAGTGCGAGTCAGCGCAGCGCCGGTGGTCGATTCGCTGCGCACCCGCCAGGTGTTGGAGAGGAAGTTGTTTCCCGGGATGGCGATATAGCGTGCATACGCCGGCATCAGGTTGCCCTGCCTGTTGCGCGCCACGAAGGACATCACAAACACGTTTCTGACCCGTCCCTTGAAGGGAAGGTTGGGGTTGCGCACATAACGCGGGTCTTCGCCCCAAATGGCGCCGAGCCCCGCTTCAATCGTGTTACCCGACGCGACGCCGGTAAAGCGCATGCCGTAGCGCTTGGCGTAACCGTCCCAGTGCGGGCCATATTCTTCCGGCTTATCGCGCGCCGTGCCGAAGCCGGCGTTGAGCATACCCACTAGCAGGCTTTCCGGGCCGAACGATTGCACCAGCGCCCACTCCACGCGCTCCTTGCCGGAGATGATGCGATACGGAGCCTGCGCGGGAATCACCTTCAGATTCTGATCCACCGGTCCTTGCGGCAGGTCTTCATCGGTCTTTGGCTTGGGTGCATCTGGCTTCTGCGTTGCCGCTGGATTCTCCGGTGTCTGGGCGCGTGCCGCCGGTGCGATCGATATCGCCAGCGCTGCAAACAAGAGATGCCTGCCGATTCTGGATATCAGGGACGCTCGCATGGATAGGATTGACCTTGGCCGCCTGCTGAAACTATGGGCTGCAACATTGTGCAGCAAGATGCGAAAGAAAGCAGTAGAGAGAAGGCCTTAGAGGGCAGACGAACTTGACGGCGGAGCCGGCCGGGTCTATGCTTAACAGCGTTAAGTTACTGTCTTCGGGAGAACGGCTCGGCATGGGCGTGAAAGAGCGACGCGCACGGCAAAAGCGCTTTCTGCGCCAGGAGATTCTGGACGCTGCCAGCCAGCTCTTTGTCCGCGACGGTTTCGAAAACGTCTCCATGCGGCGCATCGCGGACCGCATCGAGTATTCCCCCACCACGATCTACCTGTATTTCAAGGACAAGGCGGAATTGCTCGAGCAGGTATGTGCCGAGACCTTCGCAGGCCTTCTGCAGCGCCTCCACCGCATCAATGAGCTGCACCACGAGCCCATGGAACGGTTGCGCCGGGGATTGCTCGCATACATCGAATTCGGCGCAGAAAACCCGCACCACTACCGCGCGACCTTCATGATGCCTTTCCCCGCCGAAGCGCACCGGGAGCACCAGGAGCGGCCCGATTCGCCCGGCATGCAGGCATTCGACTTTTTGCGGCGCGCCGTCCACGAAGGCGTGACCTCGGGAAAGCTGAAGATCAAGGACGTGGAACTGGCGAGCCAGACGCTCTGGGCTGGGGTGCACGGAGTGACGTCGCTCGCGATTACCAATGAAAAATTCCGCCAGACAGGGCGGGAGAAAGTGGCGAAGGCCATGGTGGACACGCTGCTAAAGGGGCTCTCGGAAGAACGAGTGTAGGCTGCAGGAAATTTTTTTTGCCGCGCAACTTAACAGTGTTCATTAAAGGAGTGTTGTTACTTTCCAATCGGCCATGCGTAGCAGAGGTAGACGGAAATTTAACCAGGAGACCAAGTATGACGATATAACGGCATTAAATGTTAGACCATATTTGGTCAGTTGGTCATATATGGACATTTTGGCGAACCCGTACAACTGGGAAAATATCCATAACTTTATAAAAATAATGGAATTAGTAGATTACAAGAATTTCGCACAGTTTGGATGCAAGGGTGCACATCTCCCCACGCGACAGAGCTTAACGATGCTACGAATCACCACGGAAAAGAAGAAGGCCAAAACCGTCCTTAGTGTAGAGGGTCGCCTCGCCGGCCCTTTTGTTGTGACCCTCGAGCAGTGCTGGAGAGAGCTGCAGGCTGCCACGCCGCAGGAGAAGTTCTACATCAACCTGTGCGGCGTGAGCTTCATTGATGGAGCGGGAAAGATGCTGTTGAAAGAGATGCACAGGCAAGGGGGCCAATTGATCGCAGAAGGCTGTTTGAACCAGGCGATCGTGCGCGAAATCGTGAACCGTCCGAAGACCGAGGGCAGATCCGGCGAAGGCAAGACGGCGGAGGGCGCTAAAGAAGGCGGCGAGAAGGATGGCAAGGGCGCGCCAATCATTTTCTACGTTTTGCTGGCGGGCCTGCTTTTTGGAGCAGGCGGTCTGCGCGCGCAAGAGGCGGCGCCGGTTGCTGCCACTCCGGCGGCGAAGGCTCAAATGCAGGAGAAAGAGCAGACGCCCGGGCTTGGCGAGCCACTGCGGCTGACGCTGGACAAAGCAGTGGGCATCGCGCTGAAACAGAACGCCACCGCACAAATCGCCGTGCTGCAAGCCGCGGAGGCTGTGCAGGACAAGAACATCGCTCGCGCCGGCCTGCTTCCGCAGGCGGATTTGCAGACCTATGACGCCGTACGACGCTCCAACATCGAAGCGCAACTGGGCATTCAGATTCCGGGCTTTCCGCAGCACATCGGCCCGATCAACGTATTCAACGCCGGGCCGACGTTCGGCATGCCGGTTTTCGACCTGACACTGTGGAACCGCTACAAATCGGCGCGCGAGACCGCCAACGCCAGCAAGGCCACGGCGCTTTCCACGCGCGAGCAGGTGGTGCTGCTGGTGGTGTCGCAGTACATCGGCACGCTGCGCGCGATGGCCACGGTGGAAGCCTCGAAATCCCGGGTGCAGCTGGCGCAAGCACTCTACGATCAAGCCGCGGACCTGCAGAAGGAAGGCGTGGGCACGGGCATTGACACCTTGCGCGCCAACGTGGAGCTGCAGAACGAAAAGCAGGCTCTGCTGGTGGCGCAGACCGATCGCGACGCTTCGCTCTTCGCGCTCAACCGCCTGCTGAATCTGGACCCGCACCAGGAGATCGTGCTGGCCGATTCGCTGAGCTTTTTCGACACGCCGCAACCCGACGTGAACGCGAGCATGGATGAGGCGCTGGTAACGCGCCAGGAGTGGAAAGCGCTCGATTCGCAAACCAAGGCTGCCGAGCACGATAAGCAGGCCTCTGAAGCGCTGCGTCTGCCGAATCTGCGTGTGGAGGGCAACTGGGCCTATCAGGGCACGCGGCTCAACAACGGCATTCCGGTCTACAGCTACCAGGCCACGCTGGACATTCCGATTTTCACCGGCGGCCGCACCCACGCGGAAATCGTGAAGAGCGACCTGCAACTGAAAGTGCTGAACGAACAAAAGCAGGATCTGCGCAACCAGATTTCCCTGGATGTGAAGACCGCTTTGCTGAATCTGAAATCGGCGCGCAACCAGGTGGAAGTGGCCAACCTGGGGGTGCAGCTGGCAACCGAAGAAGTGGACCAGGCGCGCGACCGCTTCAAGGCTGGCGTGGCCAACAACATCGAAGTGATCCAGGCGCAGGACGCGCTGGCCCGCGCCAACGATAACCAGATCGCCGCGCTGTACCGCTTCAACCAGGCGCGCGCGGATTACGCCAAATCCATCGGCCAGATGGAAAAGATTTACGCCAAGTAAGCGAGAGGCTATGCAAGAGAGCAAGGAGAGGACCCGGGCATGAGTGTCGAAATGGAAATCGGGCTGGAGAATGCGGCAAAGGTCAAGCCGGAAACGCAGGAGCTGAAGCTGGAGGAGCCGCCGAAAGGCCTGGCGAATCCCAAGACCAAGCGGCTGCTGTTCATCGGGGGAGCCGTGCTGCTGGCGCTGCTGGTCGGCTTGTTTCTCTATTACCGCAATCGCGAAAGCACGGACGACGCGCAAGTGGACGGCCACATCACGCCGGTCTCCTCGAAAGTTTACGGCCGCGTCGCGGAAGTGCTGGTGAAAGACAATCAACAGGTAAAGGCCGGCGATGTGCTGGTGAAGCTGGATCCTCGCGACTACCAGGCCGCGCTCGATCAGGCCAAAGCGCAGCTCGCGCTTGCGGAAAGCGAAGCCCAGTCCGCCGGTATCGATGTTCCGCGCACGCAGCTGAACGTGCAGAGCGGAACCAGCAGTGCCGATGCGCAGCTGGCCGGAACGATTGCCGACGTCATGCGCGCGCAAACCGCCTACGACCAGGCGAAAACCTCGGACCTGGCGTTTGCTCAGGCCAATGTGGAAAAGAGCAAAGCCAACGCGCAGCTCGCGCAAGCCGACCTGGAGCGCTACACCCCGCTGATGCAGAAGGGCGAAATTTCCAAGCAGCAGTTTGACGCGGCCAAGGCCAACGCCGACGCCAGCGCCAGCGCGCTCAAGGCCGACCAGGAAAAGCTGGCGCAAGCCGAGCGCAGCATTGAAATAGCCAAGGCCCAGCTGGACGCGGCCAAAGCGCGCGTGATGCAGGCGCAGGCGGGCGTCGTCGCGGCGAAGGCCGATACCAAACAGGTGGCGATTCGCCAGGCCGACGCGCAGGCCAAAATCGCCAAGGTGCAGCAAGCGCGCGCGGCCGTGGAAGCGGCGCGGCTCAACCTGGAATACGCCACGGTTGTGGCGCCGGTGGATGGCGTCGCGACCCACAAGCAAGTGGAAGTCGGGCAGATCGTGCAACAGGGCCAGGGCCTGCTGGTGGTGGTTCCGCTCCAGGACGTGTGGGTCACCGCGAACTTCAAAGAGACGCAACTCCGCTCCATGAAGCCGGGCCAGAAGGCCGAAGTGAAAGTGGACACCTACGGCAAGACCTTCAGCGGCCATGTGGACTCGATCGCCGGTGCCACCGGCGCGGTGCTCAGCCTGTTGCCGCCGGAAAACGCCACTGGCAATTACGTAAAAGTTGTGCAGCGCGTGCCAGTGAAGATCGTTCTCGATCCCATTAACCAGGACAAAGCGGTGCTGCGCCCCGGCATGAATGTCGTCGCTACGGTTGTGACCGAATAACTCGGAAAGCGCGGAGCCTCAACGAACGTGGTCAATTTCATCAAAAAACTGCGCAGGGCGGACGGCTCGGTAAACCCCTGGGTGATCGCGGTCACCGTCACGCTGGCCACGTTCATGGAAGTGCTGGACACCTCCATCGCCAACGTAGCCTTGCCGCACATTGCCGGCAATCTCGCGGCCAGCGCCGATGAATCCACCTGGGTGCTCACCTCGTATCTCGTTTCGAACGCGATCGTGCTGCCGCTCTCCGGCTGGCTTTCCGGCGTCATCGGCCGCAAGCGCTTTTACATGATGTGCGTTGCGCTGTTCACGGTCAGTTCGTTCTTGTGCGGCCTGGCGCCCAGCCTCGGAGTCTTGGTGCTCTTCCGCATTCTGCAGGGCGCGGGCGGCGGCGGATTGCAACCGAGTGAACAGGCCATCCTGAACGATACGTTCCCGCTGGAGAAGCGCGGCATGGCATTCGCGGTGTATGGCATCGCCGTGGTGGTCGCTCCCACCATCGGCCCCTGGCTCGGCGGCTGGATCACCGACAATTTCTCCTGGCGCTGGATCTTCTATATCAATGTGCCGGTCGGCCTGTTGTCGCTGTTGCTCACGTCGCTGCTGGTCAGCGATCCGCCGTACATGAAGCGCACCTCGATAAAAGAAGGCTTCCGCATCGACTACATCGGCATTGGCCTGATCAGCCTGGGCCTGGGCAGCATGCAGATCATCCTCGACAAGGGGGAGCGCGAAGACTGGCTTTCCAGCGGCTTCATTCAGGTGTTCTTCGTATTGATGCTGATTGGAATCGTGGCTGGAATCATCTGGGAACTGAAGCAGAAACACCCGGTGGTGGATCTGCGCATGCTGAAAGACCGCAATTTCGCGATCGCCACGCTGGCCATGTTTTTCCTGGGGTTTGTGCTGTACGCCAGCACCGTGCTGATCCCCCAGTTTCTGCAGGAATTGATGGGGTACACCGCGGAACTGGCCGGGCTGGCGCTCTCGCCGGGCGGCGCGGTGATCATGTTCATGATGCCGGTGGTGGGTTTCCTGGTGTCGCGTGTGAACACCAAGTATCTGATCGCTTTTGGCTGCACGATTTCCGCGCTGGCGCTGTTTGTGATGGCCGGCTGGAATCTCGAGGTGGATTACAGCCACGTGGTCCGGGCGCGCATGATGCAGAGTTTCGGCCTGGCGTTTCTGTTCATCCCGATCAACGTATCGGCGTTCGCCTTCGTGCCCAAGGAAAAGACCAACATGGGTACGGGCATTATCAACCTGGCCCGTAACATTGGGGCCAGTGTCGGCATCGCAACCGTGACCACCCTGCTGCAGCGGCGCACCCAGTTCCACCAGGCGCAGTTGATGGAGCACGTAAACAGCTTGAGCGCCGTCTTTCAGGCCAGGTTCCATGGAATGCTGGCGGTCTTTTCCAATGGCGGGCCGGGCACGGGCACGCCCGGAGCGACCTCCCAGGCATATTCCGCGATCTACGGCATGGTGCAGCGGCAGGCGGTGATGATGTCCTTCGTGGACAACTTCCACCTGCTGGGCATCGTGTTCTTCATTGTGATTCCGGTTCTGATGCTGCTGAAACGGCCGCCGAAAGGAACCAGCGCTCCGGTGCACTAAAGAGAGCGGGAGAAACGCAAGGCGGCGGGAATAAACGAGTTCGTAAGTGGGTCTGTAGAAACGGGGGCAACATGGCGACACAAGTGGCAGTGGGAACAGAGCTGAACGAAGCGAAGCTGATTCGCGCGGGACAACGGGGAGACGCGCAGGCGGTGGAAACGCTATTTCGCCGCTACCAGCGTCCGTTGTTCCAGACCGCGTTGCGCGTGTTGGGGAATACCGAAGATGCCGAAGACGCTTTGCAGGACGGGCTGCTTTCCGCCTATCGCAACCTGAAGCGCTTCGAAGGACGTTCGCAGTTTTCCACCTGGCTGACACGCATCGTCATCAACGCCGCCTTGATGCGCCGGCGCAGCGCGAAGGCGCGCCCCGCGGTTTCGCTGGACGAAACGCCGCGCGAGGACGAACTGCCGGCCAGCGAGCGTTTCGCGGACGACTCCCCGAACCCGGAACAGGTGTACGCGGGGACCGAGCTGCGCGAAATGATCAACCAAAATCTCGACGAGCTTTCGCCGCTGCTGCGCACAGCCTTCGTGCTGCGCGAAGTGCAGGGCTATTCGACCGGAGAAGCCGCCAAGAAACTTGGCGTCACCGAGAACACCCTCAAGGCCCGCTTGTGGCGGGCGCGTCACCAGATGGCCGAGCGTCTGGGCCGCCGCCTGAAGCGCATGAAGGACGATATGACCGGCGGCATGGGCGACGCCGAGTGCAGCTACTGCTAGGCAGCAGCAGGTAAGCAGCGCCAGGCAGAGCAATTGGCGAGCGGGCCGGCTTTACGCTGGCCCGCTTTGCGTTTAGCGGGATTCCGCGGCAGGCGGATACAAGCCCAGGATGTGCAGAAAACTGGTGGAGGATTGAACTTCGGAGATGGCCGCCTGCAACGACGGCAGCGAGGTGGTTTGCACGTCGAGGAAAAATTGATACTCCCACGGGCTGCCGTGGATCGGGCGGCTCTCAATTTTTTGCAGATTCACGCCGTGGCGGGAAAACGGTTCCAGCGCGGCCAGCAACGCTCCCGGCCGGTGCGCGAGTTGAAAAGCCAGAGACATCTTGAGCCCTTCGGCGTCCCGCTGGGAACGGCGTTCGCTGAGCGCCTGCATCAGCTCGGCTACGCGCGGTTGTTTAGAGGGCGTGAAAAGTTCGAAGGAACCGTCCGGGCTGGCGGGGATCAGCAGCACGAAGCGCGTGAAATTTTCCGCGTTGTCCTGGATGCTCTCGGCCAGAATCGCGCCGCCGTAGCGTGTCGCAGCGTAGCGGCCGGCGATGCCCGCGGCGGTCTTGTCGCCCTTGGCCAGAGCATCGCGCACGCTGCCCGCAGTGTCCTCCGCGGGCACGCGCTTCAGCCCGGGATGCTTCAGGAAGAATTTTTCGCACTGCGCCAGGGCCATCGGGTGCGAAGCCACCGAACGCAATCCTTCCAGGGTCGCGCCGGGCACGCCGATAACGTGGTGTTCGATGGGCAGAATGGTTTCCGCGACCATGTTCAGATTGCTTTCGAGCAGCAGGTCGTACACGCGCATCACTGAGCCCGCGAGGGTATTTTCCACGGGAGCGAGAAGGGCGTCGGCCGCGCCTTCGGCAATCGCGCGAAACGCCGAATCAAACGTCGCGCGCGGCACGGTGGTGATCCCCTCGCCGAGCAATTGAATCGCCGCCGCTTCGCTGAACGCGCCGTGCTCGCCCTGGAACGCCACCCGTCCGCGCGACTCTGCTGCAGAGGTCATGGCCATCATTCTTGCAGTGCCGCCAGGGCAACGCAACCCGCTGCGCGCGCTCCGCGCAACTGGCGGTATAATGCCTGTCATGCCGTCGAAGATCGTCATGCCCGGCCGGCCGCAACCCAGCGAGTACGCGCCCTACTACGAAAAATACATCTCGTTGGTTACTGCCACGGACATTGTCAGCGCCCTGGAGGCGCAGCGGCTCCTGACCAGCCAGTTGCTCGGCGCGCGCAGCGAGCGCGAAGGCAACTTCCGCTACGCGCCCGGCAAGTGGACGGTGAAGGAAGTCGTCGGGCACATGAACGACGCCGAGCGCGTCTTCAGCTATCGCGCTTTGCGCATTGCGCGCGGCGATAAGACCCCGCTGCCCGGTTTCGAGCAGGATGACTACGTGAAGACCGCGGGATCGAATGAGCGCTCGCTGGCCGACCTTGCCGAAGAATTTGTGATGATTCGCAACGCTTCCATCGCATTGTTCCGGGCGTTCAGTGCCGATGCCTGGATACAGACCGGAACCGCCAGCGGAAATCCCATCACGGCACGCGCTCTGGCTTACATCGTGGCCGGCCACGAACTCCATCACCGCCGCATTCTCGAAGAAAAATATCTGCCCGCAATTCCTCGCGCCTAAAACCGGCGAGCCTTCCGGCTGTTCCCCATTCCTCTTTCACCCTCTATTTCGTTGCGAACGTCAGGCTGGCCCAGCTGCTCTCCCAATCCGCCACGTTTGTCTCCGCGCAGCGTTCCATGTACACGGCATGCAGACGCCAGAGTCCCGGCTTCACGAGCGGAACCATAAACTGGCCCTCGCGCCCCGTGCGTCCCAGCACGTGGGTATCTTTCTCGTTCGTGTTCCCAGCCCAGGAGACTTCCACCTGGACGTCAGGTGCGGGCTTCCCGTGCAGCAGCAGAGTCACCGCCAGCAGATGCACTTTGCCGTCGGCCGGCGCATCGTAGGGACTTGTGTGCGGCACAAATTCCAGAGCAAAGCCCACCGGCTGGGTGTGCACGCGGTTGCTTCCAACTGCGCCGCCAACCAGGGCCTTGGCATACTTGGCGTAGCGCTCGCGGCCCTTCGCGTTGACCGCATCGTGCGTCCGGCGCCATGCCAGGGCTGTTGCAAGGCCCTCTTCCTGCAAGTACGAATTGAATTCTCTTGCCGGCAGCTCAAACGCGTGGGGCACGGTGCGCGCCGTAACCACGAAGCCCTCCGCTCCTGACGGCGCACGAACCTCGGCTTCCACTACCTTGCCTGTAACTCGTGCGTTGTGTACCGGACGTGCGCCGCCGGATGTGACCAACTGAAAGTCGGCAACGCGCTCCAGCACCGGGCTGACCTCGCTTTCCGGGAAGGAGTCGCCGTTGTGGAGTTCGATGGCGAGCAAGTCGCCCGATGCGGTAAAAAACCTCGCGGGAATTAGATACAGATCGTGGGCGGGCAAAGGTAGGGAAAGAAAGGACAAGGCAAGAGCGACGACGCGTGCGGAGCGGCAATAGAACGGCATTGGACGTTTCTCCCGGCAGGCGCCGTGTAAGCGGATCCGGCGCGTAGCCAGCATCAGGGCAGCGAGTCCCCGATTGCAAGCGGCGCCGAGGGGCGGCTGCCGGGAGCGGCGCCTCGCGTCAGCAACGCGAAGAGCCGTGCGGCCGGCGGCTGTACAGCAAAAAGAAAAGCAAGAGCAAGGATAGTGCCAGGGCCACCGAGCCCAGGAGCACCTGGGCGGCATCCGCGGTCAGCGGATAGGCGAAGGCTTGATACAGCAACGAGCCGCCGAGACCGACGAGCAACGTGCACAAAGAGAGGATCAGCGAGCCGAAGGTGCGCGCCGCGCCGCCGCGGATGCGCCACGCGCGCAAGGCCCGGTCGGGACCGCCCGCCGATTCAAGCAGCATCGGCACGGCCGGCCTCCCTACTGGCGCGACGGTTGTCGCCGGCCGTCGCCAGAGCTGGTTCCTCCGCGCGCAGAAAGTCCAGGTAACGAAAAACCGGCGAATTGTATTTCTTTTTCATCGGCGCGCCGCAGGAGCAGCGGGGATTGGCTCCCTCGAGCGGGCTACCGGTACTAACGGTAATTTCAGAACTGCATTCCGCGTTGCTGCAACGCCAGGACTCTCCGGGCTGCATCGTCATCGTTCCCTCTCTTCGCAAAGCCGCTGGGTGACTTGAAAAAGGAGCGCAAATATACTTATAGGTAAATTCACGCGCAAGGAAAAAATGAGGCAATTCCCACAATTTTGCTGTTCAGGAGGTAATGGCCAGTACGATTACTGTTGAGATATCATGCAACGGGCCTGGTCCGCTTGGCCGGGTGCGGCCAGCCGGTGCCGGCCAGGTCCGACGCGTGCGCCCCTGCCGGGGGTTGCGCTATCCTGTTCTATTGCAAATCTCTGCGCCGCTGCGACGGATGACCATAGACCATGCATGATCTCAGTTATTTTCGCGACCACCTCGACGTCTTCGCCGAAATGGCCAGGCGCCGTCACACCACGCTCGACCTCGACGGCTTCCGCGCTCTGGACAAGGAGCGCCGCGAACTCATCACCGCCAACGAGCAACGCAAGGCGCAGCGCAACAAAGCCAATGACGAGATCGCCCGCCTGAAAAAAGACAAGCAGAACGCCGACTCTCTGATTTCCGAGATGAAGCAGCTTTCCGAGCAGATCAAGCAGACCGACTCGCGCATCAACGAACTCGACGAAAAGCAGCGAGATTTCCTGCTGACCATTCCCAACCTGCCGGACAGCAGTGTGCCCACCGGCGCGGGAGCCCAAGACAACGTGGAAGTCCGCCGCTGGGGCCACCCGCCGAAATTCGATTTCCAGCCCAAGCCGCACTGGGAAGTCGGCGAACGCGCCGGGATTCTGGATCTGCCCGCGGCCACGAAAGTGACCGGTGCGCGGTTCGCGATTTATAAAGGCTGGGGCGCGCGGCTGGAGCGGGCTCTCGCCAATTTCTTCCTCGACGTGCACACCCGTGAGCATGGCTACACGGAAATTCTTCCACCCTTCCTGGTGAACACGGCTTCCCTTATGGGCGCGGGACAATTGCCTAAATTCGCCGCGGACCTCTTCAAAATTGAAAACACCGATTTCTGGCTGACTCCCACCAGCGAAGTCGAACTGCACAATCTGCATCGCGACGACACCCTCGCCGAGGATGCTCTGCCCATCAACGTCACGGCCTGGACCGCCTGTTTCCGTTCCGAGGCCGGCGCCGCGGGAAAAGACACCCGCGGCATCCTGCGCCAGCACCAATTCCAGAAGGTGGAACTCTTCAAGTTCACCCATCCGGAAAAAAGTTATGAAGAGCACGAAAAGCTGGTGGCCAACGCGGAAAGCATTTTGCAGAAGCTCGGCCTGCACTACCGCACCATGCTGCTTTGCTCCGGTGACATGGGCTTTGCCTCCGCGAAAACTTACGACATAGAAGTTTGGCTGCCTTCGAGCAATGAGTTTCGCGAGATTTCTTCCTGCTCCAACTGCGAAGCGTTCCAGGCCCGCCGCGCCGGCATCCGCTTCAAGCCCAGGGCCGGAGGCAAGAGCGAATTCGTACACACGCTGAATGGTTCGGGCCTGGCTGTGGGCCGCACCTGGATCGCGGTCGTGGAAAATTACCAGCAGGCCGACGGCTCCATCCTGGTGCCCGAAGCTCTGCGCCCGTACATGGGCGTTGACCGCATCCCGGCGCCGTAAGCCGGTTTCAGCTGGCTCCCGCCCCCTGAAGGGCCAGTTCGCGGGCACAAGAGCCGGATCCTTGCAAGTCAAACAAAATAAGTAACTTAGTTTGGTTTTGGTTTGTGCCCGAAGGGTTTGCGGACAGGCCCCTGTCTCGCGCAACCTATTGAAAGCACAGAATTTCGTTTGACGCCCCCTTTTGCCGTTGCATACACTCGGCTCGCTGCGTTTTACGGCTACTGTTTGGCTGCAGCTGGGGGGCAGGCGCGGCAAGCGCTTGGAGAATCATGGGTTTCTTGGGCCGGGTGGTACGTTTTCTGTTCTGGGTTCTGATTGCTTCCTGGGCCTTGCGCCTGATCGCCCGGGCATTTTCCGGCGCGGCAAGCGGCACCAGCAAAGGGGCGCGATCGGCGCCAGAAGAGGCTGGCGAACTTTCGCGCGGGCGCAAGCTGGTGAAGGATCCAGTGTGCGGCGTGCACGTGGCGGAAAATCTCGCGCTTCCGATGAAGGCGGGCGGCGAGACTTTTTACTTCTGTTCGCAGGAGTGCCGTCAGCGGTTCGAGAGCAACTTGCTGGCGCAGGCAAAAAGCGCCTGAAGCCAGTGCGAACCTGAAAAGTTTTGGGCCACAGTTGTGAGAAAGAAGCGCAGGCAAGACTCGCGATGACCGACGCACCAGGTTTTTAGACCCGCTACGAGGAAAGGACCGACGCCAATGGCCACGGTCGCAAAGCCAGTTGTCCCACCCATCGTGCCGCGCATCGCGCCGCGCGAGGACCTGAACCCGTTCCGCATCGCGCAGATTCAGTTCGATATGGCGGCGGAGTTTCTGAAGCTGGATCCCGGTTTGCGCCAGGTGCTGCGCACGCCAAAACGCGTGCTGGAAGTTTCCCTGCCGACCAAGATGGATAACGGCCAGGTGCGGGTAATGACCGGCTTCCGCGTGCAGCACAACGTCTCGCGCGGTCCGGGCAAGGGCGGCATTCGCTTTCACCCCAACGTGACGCTGGACGAAGTGAAAGCGCTGGCCGCGTGGATGACCTGGAAGACGGCTGTCGTCAACGTGCCCTTCGGCGGCGCCAAGGGCGGCATCATCTGCGACCCCAAGCGCATGTCCAAGAGCGAGCTGGAGCGCATGACCCGCCGCTTCGCCAGCGAAATTCTGCCGCTCATCGGCCCGGATCAGGATATTCCCGCGCCGGACGTGTACACCGATTCGCAGACCATGGCGTGGATCATGGATACCTATTCCATGATCCAGGGCCACACCGTTCCCGGCGTCGTAACCGGCAAGCCGATTTCGATTGGCGGCTCGCTTGGGCGCGCCGAAGCCACCGCACGCGGCCTGGTGTACGTCATCGAAGAAGCCTGCAAGCTCAAGAAGATTCCGCTGCGCGGCGCGAGCATCGCGGTACAGGGCTTCGGCAATGCCGGCGCTACCGCGGCCCGCCTGCTCTTCGAGAAAAAGGCCAAAATAATCGCGCTCAGCGACACTCGCGGCGGCGTCACCAACCCGCGCGGCATCGATCCGGTCAAAGCCCTGCGCTACAAAGAGCGTTCGGGCACCGTGGTCGGCATGCCGGGCGCGTCGCGCATTTCCAATGACGATTTGCTCACCATGAAGTGCGACATCCTGATTCCCGCCGCGCTGGAAAACGTCATCACCCTCAGCAACGCGGAAGCGGTCAAGGCGCGCATCGTCGCCGAAGCCGCCAACGGACCGACCACCCCGCACGCCGACGAAATCCTCGCGCGCCGCGGCATCACCGTGCTGCCGGACATTCTGGCCAACGCCGGCGGCGTCACCGTCAGCTATTTCGAATGGGTACAGAATCAGGAAGGCCTGCTCTGGGACTCCGAGGAAGTGAACCTGCGCCTGCAGAAAATCATGGTGCGCGCCTTCAACGAAATGGTGGAAACGATGCGCAAGAATCACGTTCCGCCGCGCGCCGGCGCCATGATTCTCGCCGTGGGCCGGGTCGCGGAAGCCACGCTGGTCCGCGGCTTGTTCCCATGAGTTGCGCCGCGTCCGCTCGCTGACCAACATCATTTCAGTCTTGTCACAATCGGCGCGCCGCACTCACGCTGCGCGCCGATTTTCTTCTTGCGCCGCGATTCTGCCGCGCGTAGATTCGGAATTGCCGGGCGTTTCCGCCAGTCGCGGAGCGTGACCGGCAATTTTCGTCACGGTACGCGCGACGAGAGACGGGCCACACACCAACGATGAGCAGCAACGGGCACACAACGCCGCCGATTCTTCTGACCATTGCGGGATTCGATCCCAGTTGCGGCGCGGGCACGGCCGCCGATCTCAAAACATTCGCCGCCCACGGCTGCTACGGCATTGCGGCCATCACATCGCTTACGGTGCAGAACACCCAGGGCGTGGAAGCCGTGCACAACACGCCGAGCGCGGAATTGCGCGCGCAGCTGGAAGTTCTCACCAAGGATTGCGAAATCGCCGGCGTGAAAGTCGGAATGCTGGGCAACCGCGGCAATGCGGTGGTGGTCGGGGAATTTCTCGACGCTCATAAATTCGCCCACGTCGTGCACGATCCCGTGATGCGCGCATCCAGCGGCACGGAACTTCTCGACGCCGGCGGTGTGAAGTACGTCGCCAGCGAACTCCTGAAGCGCTCCAGCGTCATCACGCCCAACGTGGCCGAGGCCGAAGTTCTCTCCGGCATCGAGATCAAGGATGTGGCTGCCATGGAGGCGGCCGCCCGCAAGATCGCTGAGTTGGGCGCGAAAGCGGTGATCGTCAAGGGCGGCCACATGGAGCGCGCGATTGACGTGGTGTTCGACGGCAACGAGCTGGTGCAACTCGGCGGCGACAAACTGAAAACCGAAAACACCCACGGCACGGGTTGCACGTTTGGTTCGGCCTTGCTGGCGCACCTGGCCGCGGGACGCACGCTGATCGAAGCCGCCACCCTCGCCAAGGCCTACGTCACCAAGGCTATCGAAAAGGGCTACGCGGTCGGCAAGGGCCGCGTTCCCCTCGATCATTTCTATCGCTTGAAGATTGAACCGCTGGCGCGCGGGACCCACGAACTGCCGACCCACGGCATGCATCCGCCCGCCGAAGCGGGCCACTGACGCTCCGGCCTTTACCACCCGCCGCCCCCGCCGCCTCCGCCCCCGCCGCCGGAACCGCCTCCGCCGCCGCTCGAACCGGGCGCGCTGGACGAAGAAGAGATCGCGCTGCTGAAGCTGCTGGAAAATCCGCTGGCGAAAGACTCCCCGCCGAAGCTGCCCCACCCTGGACCGGAATAAAAAGATGGAGCGTAGGCCGTGGCAGAGCCGTTGCCGTTTGCCAGGCTCGCCGCGTTCAGCATGCCGGCGAACTTCGCGGACCAGGCTTGCTCCAGGTCCAGCGCCAGCGCATAGGGAAGAAATCTCTCGAACGTCGCCGGCGTCTGCTCCGGCGGATGGACGCGATTCAGCCGGTCGCCGTCCACCGCGCCGAGAAACAGCTTGAAGCCTTCCACCTGGTCCAGCAGGCGGCGGCCGGCCAGTGTCGGGGCTTTGAGCAGCCAGTGAAAAATGTAGTGCACAAGAATGCTGAGCACGACAAAGACGAAAACCGCGGGCGAAGTGAGCTTGGAAAAGAGAAAGAACGCAAAAATTTCCGCGCCGAGGAACGGCAGGCCAAAGATGGTTAGAACCAGAGCCCTGCTGCCGGGGATTAGTTTGTTCGAACGCGTGGTGGCGAACTCTTTCCATGCGCTGAAGGCGCCCAGGAACACTCCGGCGACGCCAAAGGTCCAGATGGAAAGCCAGAGAATGAGGAACGCGAGTATGGCCACCTTGGCCGGGGCTTGCGCGTAAACGGTGGCGACGGTGAGCAGTACGCTGAACCCGATCGCCGGCAGCAGGTAACGGCTGTTGGTCACGAAATAGACCTTCTGCTCGTTCAGCTTGAGCCACGATTTCAGCGCTGAGATGCCCGCCTGGATCACTTTGTGTTTCTCGTTGTGCAGCCACAACTGGTTCCGATCCCCGCTGAAAAAGGCATCCGCCACGGTTTTTTCATCCTGGGTCAGCGCGCGCACGTCCGCCTTGCGCACGTACAGCGTGTAGGAACCAGCCTGCTCCTTGATTTGCAGGTAACCGCGCGTAGCCATATCCAAAATTGCCGCGGCCAGGCACTTGTTGTCCCAGCCCATCCGCACCAGATAGCGCATCGCGGCCGGTGAAAGGCTGGCCGGCGGCTCGTAGAGCGGCATGATGACGCCGCGCTCGGGATCGCGGCCGACGGCCGACCACACAATGAGGTAATAGAGGAGCAGCAGCAGGAATCCGCCGCCCATGAACAGCGCATCGCGATTATCGGCCAGAAAATAGTTGAACTTCTCCTGCTGCGTCGGTTCCGCGATCAGTCCCTTTTTCCATTTCAGGACGATGGACAATCCCTCGTGGCGCGCAAGCGGCGCCGTGGACCGAAAAACATAGGCATTGCCGCTTTTTTCGCTGGACAGTCGCGCCGCGAAGCTGCCCAGCTCCCCCGTGTACCCGCCCAGCGTCACATCGGTCTCCGCAACGCGTTGCGGCAACTCGACACTCGCCGACGCGCTGTCGATCGGAAAACCCCAGCCGTTCCCGGTCACGTTCCAGTACAACTCGTCGTGATCGGCAAAAAATCCGAGCTGGCGGTCGGTGGTGTAGAAAAGCTCGTAGGTGTGCAGCCCGGCCGGCAGCAGCGTGTTTTTGTCGCCCAGATAGATGCGTTTGCCGTTGGAGACGTCTTCGACGCGCGATTCTTCTGCGTGGCCGTCGCATGTCGCGCCGTTCCAGTGGAAACCCACCACGTAGTTGTTGCCGAGGCGGTCTTTGTAGCGGGTGGGAAACTCGCGGTAAATTCCGTGGCGAATCTGGCCGCCGTTTGCGAAGACCGTGATGGTCTCCCGCACCAGCAGCATGCCGTCTTCCTGCAAACGAATGTCGCTGTGAAAGTCTCGGATGCGCTCGGTTTGCGCCGGGGTGGAAGCAGCAGCAAGCAGCGACACGGCGAACAGCAGCAGAGACTGGAATGAGGAGCGCATGGGCTGATTCCATGCTAGGGAGGAAATGCGGCAGGCGAAATGAACCGCCGCGAGTCAGCTATTGAAGGATAGGCGACAGCGAACGTCGCACCGGTCAGCGCCGGAAGGTGAATTTTCCGGCTACCACCGTGGCCATCGGCGCGCCCTTGAAGCTGCGACCATTAAACGGCGAGTTGCGCGATTTGCTCGGCGAATCATTCGTGCGGTACGTCCATTCGTGACTGGTGGAGAAAATGGTCACGTCAGCGGGCTGCCCGGCGGCGAGTTTGCGTTCCCGGCCAATGATCGCGGCGGGGCCGCTGGTGTAGAGCTCGACCATGCGCGCCAGGGAAATTCTTCCCGTATGCACCAGCTGTTCCAGCGTCAGCGCAATCGCCGTTTCGAATCCAAGGATGCCGAATGGCGCGCGGTCGAATTCCACTTCTTTCAAGGCAGGTTCGTGCGGAGCGTGATCGGTGGCGATGACGTCCACGGCGCCGTCGGCCAGGCCGGCGATCAGGGCCTCACGGTCTTCGCGCGAGGCCAGCGGCGGGTTCATCTTGTAGTGTGAATCGTACTGCACGTCCTCGTCGATCAAGGTGAAGTGGTGCGGCGTCACTTCGCAGGTCACGCGCAAGCCCAGGGCTTTCGCGGCGCGGACCTGGTCCAGCGAGCCTTTGGCGGAGAGGTGGGCGATGTGCAGGCGCGCTCCGGTCAGTTGCACCAGCTGGACGTCGCGAGCGACGCAGACCGATTCCGCGGCAGCGGGCATGCCGCGCAAGCCCAGGCGCGTGGAGGTCACGCCCTCGCGCATCACCGCGCCGGCCGCCAGAGAAACGTCTTCGGAGTGTTCGATGACCGGCAGATCGAGCGAGCGGCAATAGTCCATGACCTGCCGCGCCAGCCGCGCGGTGGCGATGGGTTTGCCGTCGTCGGAAACCGCGACGATGCCGGCTTCCTTCATGCTGGCGATTTCCGCGATGGCTTCGCCCTGGCTGCCGACGCTGGCCGCCCCGATGGGCCAGACGCGGGCCGCGCCCACGCGCTGTGCCTTGTCCACGATGAAGCGGGTGATGGACGCGTTGTCATGCACCGGCTTGGTGTTGGGCATACAGCACACGGCGGTGAATCCGCCGCGCGCCGCGGACTTGGTTCCGGTTTCGATGGTTTCGGAAGACTCCTGGCCGGGCTCGCGCAGGTGCGCATGCAGGTCAATGAATCCCGGCGCCACGATCATGCCGGCGGCGTCGAATACTTCCAGATTCTGCGAGCCGTTGAACTTTCCCGGCGCGCCGACCTCCTTGATTATTTCGCCATCCAGCAGCACGTCGAATGCGCCATCCGTCTTCGAGGCGGGATCGATCATTCGGCCGTTCTTGATCAGCAGCATCTTTAGGAGTCCTTGCCCGCGGTGCCTGCAGCAGCGGGATTCTGAGCGCGATCGGTGGCGCGGCGATTGTGCGCGGGAGCGGAAGGAGTGGCGGGGTGCGAGCCGTCGCCGGGATCGCCCGCGATCAGCAGGTAGAGCACCGCCATGCGCACCGCCACGCCGTTGGTCACCTGCTCCAGCACGCACGATTGCGGGCCGTCGGCAACTTCCGGGGTGATTTCGATGCCGCGGTTCATGGGACCGGGATGCAGCACCAGCGCATCGGGCTTGGCGCGCTTCAGCCGCTCGGAGTTGAGCTGGTAGCCGTGAATGTAATCGTTGGTGGAGATCGAAGGTTCGTGCTGGCGCTCGGTCTGCACGCGCAGCATGATCACGACGTCGGCATCTTCCAGGGCTTCGTCGATGTTATACGCGCTGCGAATTGGCGTGCCGGGGGCGATCTTTTCCAGTTCGCGGGGAACCCACATGGCGGGCCCGCACAAAGTGAAGCGGCAGCCGAATTTTCCGAGGAGATGAATATTGGAGCGCGCCACTCGCGAATGCGAGAGATCGCCGAGGATGGTGACGTTGAGGTTCTCGATGCTGCCTTTGCGATCGCGAATGGTCAGCGCATCGAGCAGCGCCTGCGTAGGATGCTCGTGCGTACCGTCCCCGGCGTTGACTACCGGGATGTCCAGATGCCGGGCCACGTAGGCCGGAGCGCCGGATGCGGCGTGGCGCATGACCAGGCAGTCCGGCTTCATCGCGTTCAGATTGAACGCCGTATCCAGCAGCGTTTCGCCTTTTTTCAGGCTGGAGGCTTCGGCCTGCAGGTTCATGGAATCGGCGCCGAGTCGCGAAGCGGCGGTGCCGAAGCTGATGCGCGTGCGCGTGGAGGTTTCAAAAAACGCCAGGGCCACGGTCTTGCCGCGCAGCGTGGCGAGTTTCTTCAGCGGGTGTCGCTGGATTTCCTGAAAAGGCTTGCTCTGGTCGAGAAGAAATGTGATTTCGTCCGCGGAGAGCGGTTCGATGGCGAGAAGGTCGCGGAAACGGGGCGTCACACCAGCAAGTAGTTTCTCATGAAACGGGCGCGGATGCAGCAGGCGAGGGCAGTGAAAAACGACCGGCTGTGGAAGATTTTCGCGAAAAATACGGCTATTCGACGCGGTCCACCAGGACCACGCGTTCTTCCTGATCGATTTCCCGCAGGCGGACCTCGATGATTTCGGTGTCGCTGGTCTGCACCACGCGGCCCACGTACTGGGCTTCGATGGGCATTTCGCGATGGCCGCGATCGATGAGCACGCAGAGGGAGACGCGGCGCGGTCGGCCGAGGTCGAAGAGGCCATTCATGGCCGCGCGAATGGTGCGGCCGGTGTAGAGCACGTCGTCCACCAGGACCAGGTCCATGCCATCCACGCCAAAGGTGATGTCGGAGGACTGCAGGACCGCCTGCGGAGCGACTTTCGAAAGGTCGTCGCGATAGAGCGTAATGTCGAGCGTGCCCACGGGAACGTCCACGCCATCGATGCCGCGCATGGCCTGGGCGATGCGCTTGGCGAGAGGGACGCCACGGCGGCGAATCCCGATAAGCGCGAGTTGTTTGGTGCCGCCGCTTTTCTCCACGATTTCGTGGGCCACGCGCTGCAGCGTGCGGTCAATCTCCGCCGCGGACATGAGTTGCGCTTTTTCGACAATTTTCATGGCGCGGATTCTAGCATAAAGGCTGGGTGCGAAGAGGGCGGCCGGCCGCGCGTGCTAGACTTTTTCCAAGAGAAAAATCATGAGGTGGCGGATATGACGAGCAAGCGTGCATGGTGGGCCATAGCGGCTTTGGCGCTTCTGGTATGCCTGGGTTGCGGCGGGGCGGTTGCCGCACAGACTTCGTCTGCCGGCGCGGCTGCGGCTGCTCCGGCGGCGCGCAAGGCCGCGGCGAAAACAGCCCCTGCAACGGCTGCCGCCAATGCGCGGCCCAAGCTGATCGTTCTGCTGGTGGTGGACCAGATGCGCGCGGACTACGTGGACAAGTTCAAAGGACAGTGGACCGGTGGCCTGAAGCGACTGGTGCAGGAAGGCGCGTGGTTCCGGGAAGCGGCGTACAACTATGCGGCGACGGAAACCTGCGTCGGTCACTCCACGATTTCGACCGGCGCGTTTCCCGCGACGCACGGAATGGTGGCCAACCAGTGGTGGGATCGCGATGCGCAGGCGATGGTGACGTGCACCTCGGACCCCAAGGCCAAAAACAGCGCTTACGCGGGCGGCTCGACCAAGGGCGGCGATTCCGCGTGGCGCATGCGCGTCCCGGCATTCGCCGATGAATTGCGCTTCCAGGGCGGCGGCGCGACACGCGTGGTGGCGTTCTCGTTGAAGGCGCGCGCCGCGATCAGCATGGCCGGGCACAAAGGCGACGCGGTCACTTGGTTCGACGGAGGCTCATGGGTTACCTCTTCGGTTTATGGTTCGATGCCATTTATCGAAGACTTTGTGAAGGCGCACCCCATGCAGGCGGACTACGGCAAAACATGGGCGCTGTCACTGCCGAAATCTTCCTATCTATACGATGAACAGGCGACGGGAGCCGTGGCGCCTCCCGGCTGGACGTTGACCTTTCCGCACGAACTGAAAGGCAATGAGGGCAGCAGCGGGCCGGACGCAGCGTTTTACGATGAATGGGCGACCAGCTCTTTCGCGGATACCTACCTCACACAACTGGCGGAGAACGCCGTCGATCAACTGGGCCTGGGCAAGGCCGGCGGAACCGATTTTCTGGGAATCAGTTATTCCTCGGTGGATTATGCGGGGCACGCCTTCGGGCCGCGCAGCTGGGAGATTCAGGAAATCCTGATCGGGCTGGATAAGGATTTGGCTGGTCTGTTTCAGCATCTCGATGCCAAAGTGGGGCGCGGCAATTACGTGGTGGCGCTCAGCGCAGATCACGGCGTGGTGCCGGTTCCAGAGGACATGCAGCGCACCGGAGCGGACGCGGGCGTGCTACATGTCCCGGAGGTGCAGGCCAAGATCGAGCAAGCGCTGGAGCCTTTCAACTACACCAAGCCGGTGATTGCGCGGGTGGCCGGGACCGAAGTGTACTTTTCCAATGGCACCTACGACCGGTTGAAAAGCGATCCCGCCGCAATCAAAGCCGTGCTGGAGGGGGTTCGCTCCGTTCCCGGCGTGGCGGATGTCTACCGCGCGGAAGAGCTGCTGGACCGCCCAGCCACACAGAGCGCTATCCGCGCCGCAGAGGCGGCCAGCTATTTTCCGGGCCGCAGCGGAGACCTGCTGATCGTGCCCAAGCCCTATTGGCTGGTCAGCTCCGCACCGGCGGGCAAGGCGCGCGATTACGGCACCGGACACGGCACGCCTTACTACTACGACCAGCGCGTGCCCCTCCTGTTCATGGGTTGGGGCATTCAGCCGGGTCAGTATTTTGGCCGGGTGACTCCCGCAGACATCGCGCCGACACTGGGAGAGATGGTAGGAGTGACGCTTTCCTCGCGCGATGGTCGCGTGCTTTCCGAAGCGCTGAAACCAGAAACTGCTCCGGGTTCGGCCGCCAAGTCAGGCGCCGCAAAGCCCTGACGGCCCTGCCTCGCTCGTGCTATTCTCACTGGCGAAGTGACTTCTCCCAGCGCTGCCAAGTTCGGCCGCTCCCCTGCCGATGTGGACCTGAGCGTGGCCATCGGCGCTATCCGCCTTCGCAATCCTATCCTTGCCGCCAGCGGTACCTTCGGCTACGGGCTCGAATTTGCCCACCTGGTTGACCTCACCAGCCTCGGCGGGTTCGTCACCAAAGGCCTCTCCTTGGAGCCCATGGAAGGCGCGCCGCCGCCCCGCCTCTGCGAGACCTCGTCCGGCATGCTGAACGCCATCGGATTGCAGAACGTCGGGGTGCGGGCCTTTGTTAAGGAGAAACTCCCTGCTCTGAGCAAATTCGACGTACCAGTGCTGGCCAACGTGTTCGGCTACTGCCTGGAGGATTACGCCCAGGTCATCCGGGTCCTGGAGGACGCCGAGGGCCTGGCAGGCTATGAATTGAACATCTCCTGCCCAAACGTCAAAAAGGGCGGTCTGCAGTTCGGCGGCGATCCGGCCATGGCGGCAGAGGTCGTCCGTGCGGCGCGCAAAGCGGCGGCCAACCGCCCCCTTTGGGTGAAGCTCTCGCCGCTCGTTGCGGATATTGGACTTATGGCCAAGGCGGTCGAGGCCGAGGGCGCCGACGCGCTGACCGTGGCCAACACGTACCCCGCTATGGCCGTGGACTATCGGACCGGAAGATCCCGTTTGGGGAACCTGACGGGCGGTTTGAGCGGTCCGGCGATCAAGCCAATCACCCTGCGCCTGGTTTGGGAAGCGAGCAAAGCCGTGAAGATCCCGGTGGTTGGCCTGGGAGGCATCGAGACGGCAGCCGATGTGCTGGACTATGTGACAGTCGGGGCAGCGGCGGTACAGGTCGGCACGGCCAGCTTTGCTGACCCGCAGACCAGTGAGCGACTCCGAAGCGAGCTGCGAGAGGCGCTTTTTGAGTCTAAGCTATTTACTATCAATGAGTTAAGGGGTAAGTTTCCAGCCGAAATTGGTTGACATAATGACGTTTTTTCGCTACACTTTTCTGGAATTTGTAGCAAAAACACAACACTATGAAACGACCTCTCTTCATGATCTGGGCTGCGGTTCGCTGGCTGCCACTGATGTTCCTGGTGGCTCCAGTGATGGAAGCTCCCCTTGTTGCCTACAAGAGTGAGCCTGTGAAGCCCATCAAGGCCTGGGTAGGAAATGCCAGCTGGTACGGCCCGGAGTTCAACGGCCGGAAGACCGCCAACGGCGAACGATTCGACTGCGAATCCCTGACCGCCGCCCACCCAAACCTTCCCTTTGGCTCCGTCGTCCGCCTCGTCAATCCCCGCACCGGGCAGTTTGAACTTGTACGCATCAACGACAGAGGGCCCTACCAGGAAGGCCGCGAAATTGATGTATCCTATCGCGTCGCCCGGAAAATCGGCTTGATCCACTCGGGCGTCAGCCAGGTCCGGCTGGAGTTGCTGGAAGTACCGAAGAAACACTGACCCTGGGACCATCGGGGTCACGGAAGCCGAGTCCAGTGACCTTTGACGCCCATCCCCGAAGCAGCCTGATCGTAGCCCTGGACTTCGACTCATTGTCTACCGCGCTGAAGTTCGCGCGCACGGTGGCCGATGTCGTCGGCATGTTCAAGATCGGCAACCAGCTCTTCACCAGCGCCGGACCGGAAGCCGTCAAGCAAGTGGCCGCTCTCGGCAACGGGGTCTTCCTGGATCTGAAATTCCACGACATTCCCAATACCGTTGCCGGCGCGGTTCTTGGCGCGGCGGCCATGCCCGGCGTGCAATTGGTCAACGTGCATGCGTCCGGAGGACCGGCCATGCTGGAAGCCGCGGCGCAAGCGATCAGCGCAGGAGTGCCAATGGGCGCGGACCGCCCGCGACTCCTGGCGGTCACCATCCTGACCAGCATGGATCAGAAGACCATGCGCGAAGTGGGCATCAGCGGCTCGCCGCTGGCCCGCGCGGTCAAGCTGGCGCAACTGGCAAAGAAATGCGGCTCCGACGGCGTGGTGGCGTCGGTGCAGGAAGCGAAAGCAATTCGTAAAGCTTGTGGGCGGGAATTTCTGATCGTTACGCCAGGCGTGCGGCCGGCGGAAAAAGACGCCGCGAAAAAGAAGGACGACCAGGCGCGGACAGCGACCCCGGCGCAGGCCATCAAGGCCGGCGCGGATTACATCGTGGTTGGCCGGCCCATCATTGCCGCGGCGGACCCGCGCGCGGCCGCCCAGGCCGTTGTGGACGAGATCGCTTCGGTCAAGTAGCTTTTCCTCCGGGCGTTAAAGGCTTGCTGTTCCGCTGATGGCCGATCCCAAGAAAAGTCTGATTGTTGGAACCGCCGGTCACATTGACCACGGCAAGTCGTCGCTTGTGGAAGCGCTTACGGGAACGCATCCCGACCGCCTGGAAGAAGAAAAACGGCGGGGCATTACCATTGATCTCGGCTTTGCCTTCCTGGAAACGGAGCATGCGCGTTTCGGGTTTGTAGATGTGCCGGGTCACGAAAAATTCGTCGGCAACATGCTGGCCGGAGCCGCCGGCATCGATCTGCTGCTGCTGGTGGTGGCCGCGGATGAATCCATCAAGCCGCAGACTCGCGAACACTTTGAGATTTGCCGGCTGCTGGGAATTTCGCGGGGAATTCCGGTGCTGACGAAAGCCGATCTGGTGGATACGGATGCGCTGGAAATGGTCCGCCTGGAGCTGGAAGAGTTTCTGCGCGGGTCCTTCTTGCAGGATGCGCCGCTGGTGGCGGTCAGCGCGAAAACCGGAGCGGGAATCGAAGACTTGCGGCGGGCCTTGAACGACGCGGCGCGCAACGTTGCGAGCAAGGACACCGAGCGAGATTTTCGCCTGCCGATTGACCGCGCGTTCGCGGTCAAAGGCTTTGGCACGGTGGTCACGGGCACGCTGCTTGGCGGCAGCGTGCGGCCTGAAGACGAAGTGGAGTTGCTTCCCACAGGCCGGCGCTTGCGGGTGCGCGGCGTGCAGTCCGGCGGAAAAGCCGTGCATCGCGCCGATGCTGGGCAGCGCACGGCCGTCAATTTACCTGGCATCGAGCACACCGCCGTGCGCAGGGGAATGACCCTGGCCGCGCCTGGCCGCTTTCGTGCCGCCCGGCGTGTGGACGTCAAGCTCGAACTGTTGCGCGCGGCCGGCGCGCTGAAGAGTCGCGCCGAGGTACATGTTCATACTGGATCGTTTGCAGGAATGGCCCAGGTGATCTTGCTGGAAGGCGCGGAATTGCGCGGCGGCGAAGCGGCGTTCGCCCAGCTGCGCCTGAAAGAAAGTGCGCTGGTACTACCCGGTGACCGCTTCATCCTGCGCGGTTCCACGCCGCTGACCACCCTCGGCGGTGGAACGATTCTGGATCCGCTGGCGCGGCGGCCAAGACGCGGCGACCTGCGGCGGCAATTCCTGCAGGCCGTCGAACGCGGCGCGCGAAATGAAATTCTCGAACTCCTCGCGCAACGCGCCCTTTTTGCTTTGCCCCTTCGCGAAGTCCCCGCGCGAACCGGCTGGACCAGCCAGCAGGTTCTGGAAACGGCACAAGCGCTGGCAAACGAGAAACGAGCACAGCTGATTTCGGGCGACCAGCCGTTGCTTCTCGATAGCCTGCGGTTCGAACGACTGCGGCAGGCGATCGCCGAACGCCTGGAAGCCTTCCACAAGGAAAATTCGCTGGCGCAGGGAATGGCACGCGAAGATCTGCGGGCGCAGCTGGCGCGGCGCTTGCCGCCAGCGGTTTTCCGCGCGGCTCTCGAATCCCTGGCCGCGGAAAAAAGAATCGAGTTGCACGGCGAATTTGTGAAGCGCCAGGGCGCGCAAATTTCGCTTTTGCCCGAAGAGCTGCAGGCCAAAGAGCAGATCGAAAAGGCATTTTCCAGCGCGGGACTTGCCGTGCCGTCGTTCCCGCAAGTCCTCGCGCAGCTTCCCGTGGAAGCCCGCCGCGCGGAGAAGCTGCTGCAGATGCTGCTGCGGGAAAAAGCGCTGGCGCGTATCTCGCCGGAGCTGGTCTTTCACCACACCGCGCTCAGCGCGCTGCGCGCCCAGCTAGCCGATTTCAAGAAGGCGAAGGGCGAGCGAATCTCGGTTGCGGCTTTTAAGGATATGACCGGCATTTCGCGCAAGTACGCCATCCCGCTTCTCGAATACCTGGACCGCGAGCGCGTGACGCGGCGGCAGGGCGACGATCGTGTTATACTCTGATTTCATGCGCTTTTCCGCGCGTTCCCCGCACAGGTGAGCGTGGTACAGTGAGGAGTTGCAGGAGGCCTTATGGAATTTCCAATGCACTGGCTGATCATTCTGGTCGTGGTGCTGATCTTGTTTGGCGGCCGGAAGATTCCGGAACTGATGCGCGGCCTCGGCGAAGGCGTACGCGGCTTCAAGGAAGGTATGTCCGGCAACCAGAAGGGCAATCCTCCGGCGCAGAGCAGCGAGAAGCCCGCGGAAGAAAAACCCCAGGCCTGAGAAGTTTTCTGAACCAGTCGGTTTTCGCAAAGGGCGGCCCAAGAGCCGCCCTTTCCATTTTTCGCCGTCTTTTCGCCATCTTTCTCCTGGCGCGCGCATTTCGTGACCACGACGAAACTTTACGCAACCAGCCGGGTTTAACCGGCTAGCCCCGGGAAACCCTCAGTCTTCAAGGAGAGAAGCGATGAATTTTCAGTGGAAGAAGTGGAGTATTTTGCCGGCTGCGGTGCTGATGGCGGGAACAGTGGCTCTGGCACAGGATGCGTCGCAAGCGCCTGCTCCCACGGCGGATCCCAAGCCCAAGACCGAAATCGGCCAGCGCAAGGAAAATCAGCAGGACCGCATTGCCAACGGAGTGCAAAGCGGCCAGTTGACGGCCGGTGAAACGTCCAAGCTGGAAAGCAAGGAAGCCGCGATCAACGGTGAAATCAAGGCCGATCGCGCGGCCAACGGCGGCAAGTTGACCGGCGCGGAAAAAGCGCAGATCAACAAGCAGCAGAACAAGCTTTCCAACCAGATCTACGACGACAAGCACAACGCCAACACCGCGCACTACGGCGACAATCGAGTCGGCCAGCGCCGTGAAAACCAGCAGGATCGCATCGCGCAAGGCATCAAGAGCGGGCAGTTGACGGCCGGCGAGACCGCAAAGCTGGAAAACCAGCAGCGCGGCATCAACCAGCAGGTCGCGGCCGATCGCGCCGCGAATGGCGGCAAGCTGACGCCCGCGGAGAAGGCTCAGGTCAACAAGGAACAGAACAAGGCCTCTAAAAACATCTACAACAAGAAGCACAACACCAGAACCCAGGGCGGCGTGAAGAAGTAGCCTCACGTCGAACGGTTCGGCAGAAAAAAAGAGAGGCGCTTCCCAAGCGGGAGCGCCTCTCTTTTTTTGCCAATTCCGCTACGAGCTCTCTTCAGACCAACCGAGCGCCGTCAACTCGCGCACCAGATGCGCCAGCGGCAGGCCGACTACGTTGAAATAGCAGCCTTCAATGTGCGGAATGAAACGCCCGGCGTAGCCCTGGATCGCGTACGAACCGGCTTTGTCGTAGGGCTCCCCGGTCGAGAGATAGTGAGTGATCTCTTCCGGGGAAAGCTGCGCGAAATGTACTTGCGTGCTTTCCGTGAAATCGCGGCGTTCGATGTCCGGCAAGCGGATCAGGGTGACTCCGGTCAGCACCGTGTGGGTGCGCCCGGAAAGGCGTTCCAGCATGTGACGCGCGTCGTCGGAGGTGCGCGGCTTGCCCAGGATGGCGCTGTCGAGCGCAACGACCGTGTCCGCGGCAATCACGATCGCCGGGCCGATGGCGCGCGCCGCAACCAGTTCCGCCTTGGCAGCCGCCAGGCGGCGCACCAGCGCTTGCGGCTGCTCGCCCGGCATCGGCGTTTCATCCACCGCGGAGGAAAGCACGGAAAACGCGAAGCCGGCATTGCGCAGAATTTCCGCACGCCGGGGAGAAGCGGAGGCGAGAATTAACTTCATGGGACCGCCGCAGAATACTACAGGCGTGTGCGGATAACAGCTGTTCGCAAGTTCAGTCGGCCGGATGCGGTTTACAGAACGACGGACTCCTGGTATTCCCCGAAGACCCGCCGGAGGGTGTCCGAAATCTCCCCGACCGTCGCCAGGCTTTCAACCGCGCCGAGGATCGCGGGCAGCAGGTTCTCGCTCGTATGTGCGCGGCGCCGGAGTTCGTTCAGTGCTGCCTCGGTGGCCACTGCATTGCGGCGCGCGCGCAGCGCCTGCAGCCGCGCCACCTGGTCGCGCTCCAGCGCCGGATCGATGCGCAGCGTGGGAGTCTGGCGTTGTTCCTCCGCTTGAAACTCGTTCACGCCGACCACCACTTGCTCTTTTGTTTCGACCGCCCGCTGGTAGTCGAATGCCGCCTTCTGGATTTCCTTCTGCACAAAACCGGAGTCAATCGCCTGCAGCATTCCGCCCAGCGCATCAATCTTTTCCAGGTACTTGCGCGCCGCCGATTCGATTTCCCCGGTAAGCGCCTCGATGGCATAGGAGCCCGCCACCGGGTCCACCGTGTTCGCCACGCCGGTCTCGTGCGCGATGATCTGCTGGGTGCGCAGCGCGATCAGCGCCGAATCTTCCGTCGGCAGGGCCAGGGCCTCATCCAGCGAGTTGGTGTGCAGCGATTGGCAGCCGCCCAGCACCGCGGCCAGCGCCTGGATCGAAACGCGCACAATGTTGTTTTCCGGCTGCTGCGCGGTCAAGGAGGATCCCGCCGTCTGCGCGTGGAAGCGCAGCATCAGCGACCGCGGATCCCTGGCTCCGAAACGGTCGCGCATGATGCCGGCCCACAATCGCCGCGCGGCGCGGAACTTGGCGATCTCTTCCAGCAAATCGTTGTGCGCGTTGAAGAAAAACGAAAGCTGCGGCGCAAACTGGTCCACGGCGAGCCCTGCGTCCAGCGCGGCTTGCACGTAGGCGGTGCCGTCCGCCAGGGTGAACGCCACTTCCTGCACCGCGGTCGAGCCGGCCTCGCGGATGTGATAGCCGGAAATCGAAATGGTGTTCCAGCGCGGCAGGTGGTCCTTGCACCAGGCGAAAATGTCGGTGACGATGCGCATCGCCGGCCGCACGGGATAGATGTACGTCCCGCGCGCGATGTACTCCTTCAGAATGTCGTTCTGAATGGTGCCGGAAAGCTTTTCCAGCGAAGCGCCCTGCTTTTTCGCCACCGCCGCGTACAGGCACAGCAGGATCGCCGCGGTGGCGTTGATGGTCATCGAGGTGGAAACCCTGTCCAGCGGGATGCCGTCGAAAAGCGTTTGCATGTCCTCGATGGAATCGATGGCCACGCCAACCTTGCCCACTTCGCCCGCCGCCAGCGCGTGGTCGGAATCCATTCCGATCTGCGTGGGCAAATCGAAGGCCACGGAAAGGCCCATCTGGCCTTTGCTCAGCAGGTAGCGATAGCGTTGGTTGGATTCCGCCGCGGTGCCGAAGCCGGCATACTGCCGCATGGTCCACAAACGGCTGCGGTACATGGTGGCGTGCACGCCGCGGGTGTAGGGAAATTCTCCGGGGAAGCCCGGATGCTCCGCCGCCGGATGGCCGCGCAGGCTCTCCTCCGTGTACAAGCGCTCCACCGGAATCCCCGAAAGCGTGCGGAATTCGGGCTTGCGCTCACCGGCATTTCCGGAAGGCTTGTTTTTTTTCGAATCGCTCATGGTTCGAGCCGGCCTATCCGGCGCGACCGGCGAAACGACGTCCACGAAAACACCGCCAGCACCACGGCCACCGCGCATGCCGCGAAGACCAGCCAGCGCGCCGCGTCGCGGGTGTAGGCGCGCACCGCACTTTGCATCCAGGCCAGCGCCAGCACCGCGAAGATTCCACCCACGATTTCGTGAAACAACTGGCGCAGCGTCAGCCACACGCGCGCAAATCCGCCGCGCGGCCTCGGTGGTGATGCCGGTAACTCCCGCGCAAGCTGGCTGCGTGCGGCCATGTCCGCATCTTATCGTAGGATTCGCCGTGCGGCCTATTGCGCCGCCTGTACCAATGGCCACCAGCGCGCCGCCTGTGAACCAGTTGGAGACAACGGCTTGCCTTGCTCTTGTATCCAACTATCCAGAGTCCTACAATCGCGATTGCGGTAGGGGAGAGCCAGCCTTGCAACTTGATGATCGCCTCAAAAACCTTCTGCGCGAATTAGGCCATGCGATTAACGACACGGTCTCCGAGTCGGACCGCATCACCGGAGCAATTGCCGGAGTGCGCGCGCACGGCTATGACATCGTGCTGAAGCTGGATGCGACCATCGGACTGGCGCGGCGCGATGCCGCGGGCAATCCCGAATCCAAGCTAACCACCCTGGACCGCCGCTTCCTGGAGTCGCTGCGCATCCAGGTGGACCAGGATTCCTTCCAGGAAACCGAAGCGGTGGAAAAGAAGACCGTGGCCAAGCTGGCCATGACCCCGCAGGATATTCGTTTTCTGAAGTCGCTGCGCATTGCTACGGACGACGTGGAATGAACCGCCCGGCACAATCCGGGGTGCTGCGCGCCGCTCTGCTGACAGGCTTCGGCCTGTTCGTCGCAAGCGTCGCGAACGCCCAAATCCCGGTAGTGCCCGTCGTCGTGGACACCGCAGCGCCCATCGTGGTGCAGACACTCAAGCCGCACAAAGGGCCGCAGCCGCCAAAGTTTGAAGGCACCGTTGTGAACGCCACGAATACACAGATTACCGTACGCGATAAGAACAACAGCATGGCTATCCAGACGTTCCCGCTGACCCCCGAGCTTTCCGCCAAGATGAATCAGTTGATGGAAAAGGGCGGCTACCAGTACGGCGACAAGGTCACCGTTTTTTACGACCCGGATTCGAAGAAGGCCATCAGGATCAAGGGCAAGCCCTCGAAGTCCTGACCTCGCTGGCGCCGCTCCTCTGCAATCGCAGGCGGGTTATTGCAAGCACACAAATAGCGCAGGAAAAACACACACTCGCACCTTGCGACTGCATTTTTGTTTTTCCAGGCAGTGGCACGCCAGGAAACTAGTGCGGCCGGCCGCCGCCTCCACCACCGCCGCCACTGCTCCCGCTGGAACTGCGCCCTGCGCCTGATCCGGAACTTGATCCGGAAGAAGACGCGCCCGACGGTGCCGAGCCCCGCGAAGCCGACCCGGAAGAGCCGCCGCCCGCAGAGGGCGAACCGCCGCGTCCGCCACCTGCGTTCGCGGAAGCGCCGCCATTGAAGACGCGCTCGGTCACGATCGAACGCGGCACGCTGGGCGGGGCTACCGGAGGCCGCGGCATTGCCGCGCGCCCGCTTGCTGCCGGAACGTTCGCGGCGCTCTGGCCTTCGCGCCCGTTCATCCGGTCGCCTCGAATGGGCACTCCTGTCGTCGGCACGCCGCCGCGCGCGCTGCCCGCGATGTTTCCTTGCGCTTCGCGAGCCGCGTTCGCGGGCGCCATCGCGCCGGTCGCGTTCGCTTCCGCGTTGGTCCGGATCGCCGCTTCGTTGTTCACAAAACGCCCTTGCGCGCGGTCATACACGATGCCCGATTCCGCGATCGCGCCCGCGTTCGCAACCATCGTGCGCGACACGCGCACCGGCGCCGCCGCCTGCGCCAGTTGATTCTGCAGAAGGTCCTTCGCCGGGCGGCTCTCCACTTTCCATTTGTCGCTGGCCGGCGCAGCCAGGCGATCGCCCACGCCGCGCTGCGTCACCGTGAACGTGCCCTGCGCCAGATTGATCGGCGTCTTGCCGCGGGTGTCCAGCGGGTGCGCCGGCACGATGGCTGTGGTTCCGCTGGCGCGCATCCACACGCCGGTCACCGGCCGCCAGCGCCCGACTCCAGGACCGCCGCCCAGGTAATTCGGATTCCAGACCCAGCCAACTCCCGGCTGAAACAGCCAGCCGCCGTAGTGATAGGGCAGCCAGCCCCAGACTTGAGGCCCCAGGAAACTCCAGCCGAACACCGGGTCGAAGTACCAGGAACCAAAATCAAAGGGCGCCCAGGCTGCCGAGACGCCAAACGGCCGCCAGCAATAGCCGTATCCCGCCACCGGGAACCACGCGCCGTAGGTGTAGAGGTCGTTGAAGCCGGATACGTAGCCGCCGCTGTTGTAATACTGCTGGGCCGCCTGCGTCGCCACGGTCGAGGTCTCGATGCGCCCCGCCACCCACTGATCGAAGTCGTCCCGGTCCGCGCTGTGTTCCACATTCATGGAGCCGCCCGCGGTCATGGCCAGGGTCTGCTCTTTCTTCAGCGGCGTCTCCTTGCCGTTCACCAGCGCCGTCAGCCGCCCGCGCAGCACGCTCAC
The DNA here is from genome assembly GCA_035542235.1 of Dongiaceae bacterium. Lineage (GTDB taxonomy): Bacteria > Acidobacteriota > Terriglobia > Acidiferrales > UBA7541 > Acidiferrum. The sequence goes on along the minus strand of DATKLU010000021.1, from coordinate 9,917 downwards.
GTTGCTTCCGTCGTCGAAATTGTTCATGCGGAAGGTCACTCGCGCATCCGCTTGCACGCTGAAATCGCCCCCGGTCACGCTGAAGTAGTCTCCGTTCGCCGGGTGCACATTGAATTCCGCCGAGCCTTGCCGCAGCACCAGCCGGGTGGTCAGTCCCCCGTCCTCGCTGGACAGGTCATAGAACTCCAGCACCGTTTTCTCGGCCAGGAACGCCTTGGCCCCGTCTTCGAATTCCACTTCCGCGCGGCCGTCGTCCGTCGCCAGCACGTAGCCCTGGCGGATCGGCAGGTTCAGCACCGCGGTCTCCCACTGATTGTTCGAATCGGTGAGGGGATCGCCCTTCACTTCGCGCGCGAAGCGCACGTCTCCCTGCACATAGCTGACGCGTACGATGCGCACGTGGCTGGAATCGGCGTGGGCTGGCGGCGCGGCGAAGGCGCTCGCAAGGAACACCTGCGGCAAAACGAAAAGGAGCAAAGTTCGGAGCCTGGCTGCCATCACAACCCCCTGGCGGGGACGCCTGAACGTGGGACGCCTTGCCAACCCCCACGGTTACGCGCTTCCCGGCGACTGGTCTCTCTCCATCCTGGGCGCTCGCAGGGTTGGGGTCAAGCGCAACTCCGGCCGCCCGGAAATGCTTGGAAACACAAGCAGTTCCCGCGTTTTCCCCGCCCGTTGCCTCGATATATGAGATGGAAATTTTGCATCCTTCCTGCCTTGACACCCCGAAAGTGAAACACTAGCTTGAAAAGAGGGGGAGTACGCAGTCCTTCTCGCGCTGTTCCTCGTGGTCCTGACTGTCCGCGCGCTGGTGTTGCGAACATTGGGGTGGGATCGCCTGGAGTTTCCGGCGCAGTTATTTCGCTGGGGGAAAATTCATGTCTCGTAGTGCGAAGTTCGTGGTTGGGGTGCTCTTGCTTTTGTTCGTTCAGCTGGGTCTGCTGGACGCGGCTCGCGCGCAGGGTGGCGCGACGGGTGCGATCAGCGGCCAGGTTACCGATTCTTCCGGCTCGAGTGTTGCCGATGCTGAAGTGCAGATTATCAGCTCCGCTACCGAAGCCGTAGTCCGCAAAATTCCAACCGGTACCGACGGTTCCTTCGTCGCGACCCTTCTGCCCCCGGGCAGCTATTCGGTGGTCGTGAACAAGTCCGGTTTTTCCGAAGCGAAAGCCGACAACATCGAAGTCCGGGTTACGGAAACCACGAAGGTCGCCATTGCTCTGAAGCCCGGCGCGGTTTCCGAAAAAGTCGAAATCGTGGCCGACGTCACCAACGTCGAGACCACCAATGCCACCACCGGCCAGTCCATCGGTTCCAACGCCGTGCGCACCTTGCCGCTGGCCACGCAGAACTTCCAGCAGCTGCTCACGCTTTCCGCCGGCGCGCAGAGCGAACTTAACAGCTCCACCGGCCTGGGCCGCGGCGACGTGCGCATCATCGTCAACGGCCAGCGCGAAGACAACAACAACTACCTGATCGAAGGCGTTTCCGCCACCGACTACAACGTCGCGGAACTCACCAACACGCCGCTCCCCAACCCGGACGTCATCCAGGAATTCAAGGTGCAGACTTCGCTCTACGACGCCAGCCAGGGCCGCAACGGCGGCGGCAACGTCAACGCCATTCTCAAATCCGGCACCCGTCAATTGCACGGCGATGCCTATGAGTTCTTTCGCAACGACGCGCTCAACGCCAACGACTACTTCCTGAACGCGCAGGGCAGCCCGCGGCCGGTGCTCAAACAGAATATTTTCGGCGCCAGCCTCGGCGGCCCGGTGGGCACGGAAAAGTTCGGCTACTTCTTTGTGAACTATCAGGGCACGCGCCAGCGCAGCGGAGAAGCGCCCGGCACCTTTATCAGCACCCGCATTCCGGCGATTCCGCTGGATCGCTCGGAAGCTTCGCTGATCTCCACGTTCTTCCCGCTCGGTCTGCCCAGCGGCGTGACCGGCCTGGATCCGGTGAGCCTGGCACTGCTCAATTTCAAGAGCAACCAGTTCGGCGGGCAATCGAACGGCTACCTGATTCCCAGCGTGCCCGATGATGGTTCCGGCTTCGGCACCTTCAGCTACAGCTCGCCCGGCAAATTCACCGACGACCAGTTCACCGCGAACTGGGACCGCGAATTCAACAGCGGCGGGGACAAGCTGGCCGTGCGTTTCTTCTTCTCAAACTCTTCCACGTTTGAGCCCTTCGGTGCAGGTGGTTTGCAGGCTTCGCTCGGCGGGGCCATCGCCGCGTCCGACCTCAATTTTCCCTATACCCTGCCGGTCAACAGCCGCTTCCTGAACTTCACGGAAACCCACCTGTTTTCGCCGACCCTGGTCAACGAAGTCCGCTTCGGCTTCAATCACATCAACAACTCGGCCATCAACAACGATCCGGTCACGGCGTCCGATCTCAGCATTGATCGCCCGACCAACAACCTGACCAGCAGCATCTATAAGTTCACGCTCGGCAGCTCCGGCTTCCAGATCGGCCCCACGCCGCAGGCCAATACCGCCAACGAACAGAACAACTACACGTTCCTGGACACCGTCTCCTGGGTGCATGGATCGCATGTGGTGCGCTTCGGCGGAGAAATTGATCTCGTCAACCTCGATAAGCTGTTCCCGCAGGTGTTCAACGGGCAGCTCTTCTTCGTGAACGACCTCGGCGCCGGCAGCTCGGCCGACGCTCTCACCGACTGGCAGCGCTTGCTGGTCGGTGCTCCGGACTTCAGCTTCGGCGGCGGCGGCGTATACAACCACAAATACCGCCAGAACGACTTCGCTCTCTTCGTGCAGGACGATTGGAAAGCCACCAAGAACCTCACGCTCAACCTCGGCCTGCGCACGGAGTTCATGGGCGCCTGGACCGATGGCGCCTGCCACATCGGCAACGTGCAATCGTCACTGACCCTGCAGAATCAGGATCCCCTCGTCTATCCGGCGTGCGTCAACAACCTGAACATTCCCGGATTCACGGGCACCGCCGATAACAGCACCATGAAGAATCGCTACTCGACCGGCCTCGGCCCTCGCATCGGCCTGGCTTACGACCTCTTCGGCCACCACACCACCACCATTCGCGCCGGCTACGGCATCTATTTTGTGCGCGAAGACGTTGGCACCGTGGACCAGCTCAGCTTCCAGTCGCCCTTTCTCCCGATCGCTTTCGGCGGCGGCGGCCCGGGCAGCTTGAGCACGTTCTTCGGCACGCCCCCCAACGCCCTGCCCCCGGCCGGCACTCTCGACCCGTCCTACATCCCGGTGTATTCGCACTTGCAGGGATTTGTGGATGGCAACGGCAATCCGACGCTGGACACCACGCAGACGCCGGTCTATGACGGTTCGACCGTCGGGCTCTTCATGCTGGAAGTGCCGCGCAATTTCAAGGCGCCAAGCACGCAGCAGTGGAACTTCACCATCCAGCGTTCGCTCGGCAAGAGCTGGGTGCTCGAAGTTGGCTACGTCGGCACCCATGCCATTCACCTGCGCGAGACGCGCGACGCCATCCAGTCGCTAAACGCCACGCCCACGAACCCGGTCATCGTAACCGCGGCCGGCGGCGTGCAGTACGCCATCACCGCCAACACCTTTGCCAACGCCATCGCGCGCACGCCCACGCCGGGCCTGAACGGCTATTCCGGCTACCAGCTTTTCGCCAACGACGCCTACTCGCACTATCACTCGCTGCAGACCACGCTCTCGCGCCGCTGGGGCCGTGGCTACTTCCAGGCCGCTTACACCTGGTCCAAATCCACGGACGCCACCTCGACCGGCAACACTGCGTTCAACACCGCCTACAACGATCAGAGCAACATCAACGCTTCGCGCGGCCTCTCCGACTTCGACCGGCCGCATCGTCTGGCGGTCAGCTACGTCTATGACCTGCCCTTCTTTGCCCACTCCGCGGGTTTCAAGAAGGCCGTGCTCGGCGGCTGGGCGGTCAGCGGCGTCACCATCATCCAGTCCGGTCTGCCGTTCTCGATCTACGATTCCGGCGCCGCCACCGCGTTCCTTGGCGCGGGCTCGACGCCGTTGCTCGGTGCCAGCCTGGCCTCCGGCGGCAGCATTGCCGCGGGCTACACGCACGGGAACATTCACGACCGGCTCAACGGCTACGTGGACATCAACAACTTCACCACCGCGCCGCAGCTCTACCCGACCGAATGCGCCAGCGATTCCAACTTCTGCACCACCGGCTTCGGCGACCTCGGCCGCAACATCTACCGTGGTCCCTACCAGCAGAACTGGGACTTCTCGCTCATCAAGAATTTCCGCATTGGCGAACGCCAGAATGTGCGCTTCACCACGGACTTCTTCAACATTTGGAACCACGCCAACTTTGCCAACCCGGTTTCCACCGACGTGGAAAACCCCAGCAGCTTTGGCTTCATCACCAGCACCAAGGGCGTGCCGCGGCTCATTCAGTTCTCGCTGCGCTACTCCTTCTAACCGGCTGCAGACCTGCTTCGACCTGGGGCGCGATCCGTCGCGCCCCATTTTTTTTGAGGCCTCGCCGCGGCGAGCGGGCTTCAGCCCGGCTTTTTCTCTTTGAATTTCACGCCACAAGAACCGCATCCTTCCCGCTGCGTTGCCTCCTCCTGTATCCTTACGTCTCGACGTCCACTGAGGCCAACCCGTGTCCGATTCTTCCCGTATTCCGCTGTTGCAGCGCGAAGACGCTTCCTCCGATTCCCAGAAAATCTATGACGCGCTGCTGGCCGCGCGCGGCGTCGTGCCCAACATGTTCAAGGTGCTCGGCTATCGTCCGGAAATCGCCGCCGGCGTCGCGGGCTTTCTCAAACCGCTGCTCGCTGATGGCGCGCTGCCCGGCTTCTACAAGGAACTCGTCGCCGTCCGCATCTCGCAGCACATGAACAGCACCTACGCCGTGCGCGCCCATTCCATTTCCGCCCGGCAAAAAGGCGCCAGCGAGCCGCAGATCGCGGGCGTGGCCGAATTTGAAAACGGTCCCTACACGGAAAAAGAAAAGCTTGGATTCCGTCTCGCCGATCGCCTGCATCGCGGCCCGGAGGACGTGGACGACGCCTTCTATGCGTCGCTGAAGGCCCACTTTTCCGACCCGCAGCTGGTCGAGCTGTTTCTCACCGCGGCGGCCTTCGAGATGTTTCCGCGCTTTATTGACGGCTTGCGCATTCCGGTCACGCCGCCGCCCGCGGCGAAATGACCGCGCGCAAAGTGATAAACTCTCGGCCATGAGCCAACGGCGTATCGCAACCCGTGTTTCACAGCTGAACGGCGAAGGCGCGCTCGCCGTCTTCTCCCGCGCCAAAGAGCTTGAGCGCCAGGGCAAGTCCATTATTCATCTCGAACTGGGCGAGCCGGATTTCCACCCCGCGCCGCCGGTGGTTGACTCCGTGCGCAACGCCGTCGCCTCCGGCCGGGATCGCTACTGCGCCACCCGCGGCATCCCCGCGCTGCGCGAAGAGATCGCAAGCTACCTTGGCCGCACCCGCAGGCTCAGCGTCCAGCCGGAGCAGGTTCTCGTCGCTCCGGGCTGCAAGATGGCTCTTGCCCTGGCCATGATGGCGCTCATCGAACCCGGCGACGAGGTGCTATACCCCGATCCGGGGTTTCCGATTTATCCATCGTTCACGCGCGGTCTGGGCGCAAAAGCCGTGTCCTTCGCCCTGGCCGAAAAGAATCATTTTCAGCCGGATTTGCAGGAGATCGCCGCGAAAATCACGCCCAAGACCAGGGTGCTGATTTTCAATTCGCCCAACAACCCGACCGGCACCGTTTTCGATCGCCAGGCCCTGGAAGGCATTGCCGCGCTGGCCGCCAAACACGATCTTTGGGTGCTCACCGACGAAATCTACGCGCGCATCCTGTTCAACGGCGAATATCACTCCATCTGGGCGCTGCCCGGCATGGCCGAGCGCACCGTCATCATTGACGGCTTTTCCAAGAGTTTTGCCATGACCGGCTGGAGACTCGGCTACGCCGTTGCGCCCGTACACGTGATTGACGCGATGGACTTGCTGGTCCTGAACACGTTTACCTGCGCCGCGGAATTTACCCAGATCGCCGCGATCGAGGCGCTGCGCGATACCAGCAATGCGGTTGACGCCATGGTCGCCGAGTACCGACTCCGCCGCGATCTTTTCGTCGGCTCGCTCCAGAGAATTCCCGGCTTCCGCTGCCACGCGCCGGACGGCGCCTTCTATGCCTGGGTCAATATCGAAGAGACCGGATTGCCGGCGGAAGAAGTACAGAAGCTGTTGCTGGAGGAAGCCGGAGTCGCGGCCATCGCCGGAGCTGCGTTTGGCGCGGAAGGCAGGAACTTTTTGCGGTTTTCGCTGGTCAGCGCGCGCACCCTGCTGGAAGACGCGCTCGACCGCATTCAGCGCGTCTCGGTAAGATGGCGAGGCGTGACCGCCTGAATCGCCGGCCGCCGCCGCGCAAAGCGCCGGCTACGCAATTACGATTTCTAGTGCAAGCATCGCCGCTCGTCGAAGGGATAAAAATGAAGCGTTTGCCACACTCGCTCGCCGCAGCCATCCTCTTTTGCGTGCTGGCCTCCGCCTCCGCCGCGCAGTCCTCGCCCTTCCCGTCCGCCGAGCTGCCCAAGGTCTATGACCGCCTGCTCGCCAAGATCAACGCCATCCCGCTCTACGACAATCACGCTCACCCGGGCTTCTCGGACGATACCGACGTGGACGCCATGGCCGCTCCGCCCGACGAAAGCGATATCTTCCGCACCCGCGCCGACAACCCTGAATTCGTCACCGCCGCGAAATTCCTTTTCAACTATCCCTACGACGACTTCAAGCCCGAGCATGCCAAGTGGCTTGCCGACCGCACCCGAAAGTACAAAGAATCCGGCGACCCTGCCTACTTCAACGGCATCCTCGACAAACTCAACATTGAAGTCTGCCTCGCCAACCGGGCCTTCATGGCGCCGTATCTCGATCGCAAGCGCTTCCACTGGGTGTTCTTCGGCGATTCTTTCTTCTATCCCTTCGACAATCGCGACCAGACCGCCAGCACACCGGACATGGGCGTCTACATCCCGCTGCAGGAGAAGATGCTGGCGCGCTACAAGCAGCAGATGAATGCCGGCACCGCCTTGCCCGCCGATCTCGCCGGCTACGAAGCTTTCGTGCGCAACACCGTCGCCGACAATCAGAAGCGCGGCGGCGTCGCCATCAAGTTTGAGGCTGCGTACTTCCGCTCACTCTATTTTTCCGATCCTCCGCGCGCGCAAGCCGAAGCCATCTACGCGAAGTATCACGCCGGCGGCGTACCTTCCGCGGACGAATACCGCGTTTTCCAGGACTACATTTTCCGGGTTCTGGTGGACCAGGCCGGCAAGCTGCACCTGCCCATGCACTTCCACACCGCGGTCGGCATCGGCGATTATTTCAGCCTGCGCCAGGGCAACGTGCTGAATCTCGAGAACGTGGTGCGCGACGCTCGCTACAAGAACACGACCTTTGTCCTGCTTCATGGCGGCTGGCCCTACGAAAAGGAAGCCGCGCTCCTCACCGCGGTCAAGAACGTCTATCTCGACACTTCGTTCCAGTCTGAAATCCTCTACCCTTCGCAGTTCAAACTGGTCCTCAAGCAGCTCCTCATGCTGTTTCCGGACAAAATGATGTTCGGCTCGGACGCCTTCCCTTTCAACGACGCTCTCGGCGCCGAAGAAAGCTTCTGGCTCGCGGCCCACACCACGCGCACCGCCCTTGCCGGCGCCCTGGCCGAACTGGTCACCGAACATGCCATCACCGAAGAGAAGGCCCTGGAACTCGCGCACCTATACCTGCACGACAACGCGGCCAAGCTCTATGGAGGCTCCAAGTGAGCGGCAAGCTCGAACCCAAGCATATCGCCTGGAAGGATGTTGAGCGCGAACCGCTCAACCCGCTCATTGACCGCGAAATGATTCACGGCCAGCAGCTGATGATCGCCCGGGTCTTCATCAAGAAAGGCGGCCACGTCCCGCTGCATCAGCACCACAATGAACAGCTCACCTACATCCTCGAAGGCGCGCTGAAATTTGCGATCGATGGCAAGGAGATCGTCGTCCGCGCCGGTGAGGTGCTGTGTATTCCCTCCAACATGCCGCACGAAGCATGGGCCCTGGAAGACACGCTCGACCTGGACGTTTTCACCCCGCCGCGCGCGGACTGGCTGAGCAAGACCGACGATTATCTCCGCCACGGTCGCTGAGCCGGCGTCCCGCCGCCGCTTCCCGAACTGCCGATGAGTGGTTTGCTCTTCTGCCGCTCGGGTGCGAATCGGCATAGACAAACGCCCCGGCCGTTGTTTACCGTTAAGAGGTGCCTGGCCGCATCACGTGTGGGGATTGCCCCTCAAGGATTGCTCAATGAAACGGCTCGTTCTGGCTGCTCTGTTGGTGCTCGCAACTTGCGCTTCGCTGCCCGCGCAGCAAACTTCGTTCCTCATTGCCTCGCCGGCCAAGTCGGTCAGCTTCTCGGTGGATTCGTTGGCCTTCGGCCCTGCGGCTCCGGCTCCGACGCTCGATGGCGCCAATTTCCATTTCGCCCCGCCCGCAGCTCCAGCCCCGGCCGCTTTGCCGGAAGCGCCTCGTCCACAGGGCCCCGGTGCGCGCGATGACTACACGCGCTGGGACCTGGCGATCGGCTTCGAGTACGCGCACTTCAAATCCAATCTCTATTCTGCCAATCTCTTCGGTCTGCACAGCGCGCTTGGCTACAACTTGAACGATTGGTTCGGCCTGGAGGGTAGCCTGGTTGCCGCGTTCGGTGGCGATGTCTTCAGCGGCGCGAAGACCCGCTATGTGCTCTTCACCGGAGGCCCGCGCATCACCTGGCGTCCCCTGCGCAAACGCTGGGAGCCCTGGGCGCACGCGCTGGTCGGCGGCCTGCACATGGAGCCGCAAACCGCCAACAACGGCAAGAATGGCTTTGCGTTTCAGGTGGGCGGCGGCGCGGACCTGCGTTTCAATCCCCGCCTTTCTTTCCGGGTCGAGGGCGATTACGTTCGTAGCATGCTCTACGGCGGCTCACAGAACAACATTCAGGCCGGCGCCGGCGCGGTTTTCCACTTTTAGGTTCGCTTAGTTTACGGAGCGCCCGCAGATCCGTTGTGTCTCCGCAGCCCGACTGCGGCGCGCGCCGGGCGAGTCCAGTCCATCGCCGTCATCCAAGCAGCCTCTTTCAAGGTGCGCAGCATACGCTGCGCCGTGCGTTTGCGCAGCCGCGGATTCTCTCGCAGCCCGTCCGGCCCCAGCACGTGCGTGGCGTCGTCGATCGTACGCAAGTGCCAGCGCCCGCCTGCCAGCCGGTAGTTTCTCCGCGAATACTCGTCCGACCACACGCCGTTCTTCCCGCCCGGATGGTAGGTGTAGTCGTGATTCTGGTGAATGGCGGTCGCCGCTTCGGTGGCGTCCACCACCGCTGCACCGCTCTCGCGCGCCTTCCACACCATCCACTGATCCCAATGCACCCGCCCGATCACCAGCTCCGGTAGCTTGCCGAGATACAACCCCTTGCGGAAAACGAAGTAATCGATCCAGTCGCCGCTGGTCAGTTCACCCGTTTCGTGCGCGCGTTCCAGCAGCAACTCTTCCCATCCGCCGGCCGCGAAGGCGATGGGCACACCCCAATCCAGATTCCAGCGCCGCCCCACCATCAGAAATCCGTCGTGCACCGCATCCGCCGCGTTCACCGCGTGCAGAAAATCCCGCGTCAGCACGATATCGCAATTTGCATAGCAGAGAAGTTCGTGCCGCGCCATGCGCTGCGCGGCGTCGAAAAATGAGCGCAACACTTTCGGGCCGCCGCTTTCCCGCTGCACCGTCGCTACGTGCCGGATCCCCAGATCCCGCGCCGTCTCCGCCGCGCCCTCTTCGTCTCCAAACAGGATGACTTCCGCCTGCGGATGCACCCGCTGCCAGCTCATCAGCGCGTTCCGCTGAATCAC
>DATKLU010000020.1:0-56285 GCA_035542235.1 Dongiaceae bacterium | reverse complement strand
CTGGCGCTTCCACGATCCCCCGAATCTGGATTCGCAGTATCAACGCGAGCAAAAATCCTGTCAAGAGAAAAACGCAAAATGTGGATGAAGTTTTTCCCAATATGCCCATATCTTGTGGTCCGTTTGCGGATCGCGCCGGCTCCCGCGTCTCCGCTTCGCACCTTGCGCGCCTAACTTCTTTGCCGCGATGCTTTTAGCAACTTTTCCGGAATTTCCACCGCTCATTATCGCTGAACTTCGCCGCCGCACGCCTGTGCACGACTGTGCAAAGTGGTGCAAAACTTTTTCCGTGGCAACCTCGGTTTCGAACGCGCGCGCTGCGCGGGTTTATGTCTCCGACGTTACTCTGCGCCAGGTTTTTTCCATTTTTGCAATCGCCAAAGGGAAGGCCGCGCTACTCGGGCCGCGCGTACTCATTTCCGTCGTTGCCGAATCGCGCTAAGCTGGTGGTGAGCAATTCCGTTACGCCATGCGCACTTCTCAACCATCTCGTTTTCCCCGCTGTTTTAGCGGCTTTTTGCTGCTTGCCGCTCTTTCCGCGGCGCCTCTGCGCGCGCAACAGCCGGCGCCGGATGCGCCGGCCGTGCGCTTGGCCTACGGCGATCGCGTCCATCTCCCGGGAATTTCCAATGGCGGCCGCATCGCGGAATTTTTGTACCGCGGCGCACAGCCGCGCGCCGCGGGGTTGCAGGAGCTGAAGAAGCTCGGCGTCACCACCATCGTGGACCTGCGCAAGGAAGATCCGGAGAAACGCGCGTGGGAAAAGCAGCAGGCCGAATCGCTGGGCATGAAATTCGTCAGTATTCCCGTGGACGGCTGGTCTCCTCCGAGCGACGACCAGTTGGCGCAGTTCCTGGGGTTGTTCCACAACACGCCGCGCGAAAAAGTTTATGTACACTGCCGCTTCGGCGATGACCGCACGGGTGTTTTCGTGGCAAGTTATCGCATGGCCTACGAGGGCTGGCCGCCGCAGGAGGCCCTGAATGAAATGTACTTCTTCGGCTTCAACGGCTTCTGGCATCCCTCGATGAAAGTTTACATACATGATTTTCCGGCGCGCTTGAGAGCTGCGCCGTCGCTCGCGACCTTTGTTCCCAGGCCCGGCCAGTTACCCTCCGGATGCGTCCAAACCGACAAATCCGAGCCCAGTAAGCCCTGCTAACTGCCGTATTTTCAATAATCTCTAAATATTCTTACGGATAGTACCTTCGTCCCCTCAATTCAGAACCTTCGTCATCTTTGCGGCCCCACTCTTGCACCGCAGACTGGGACCTCAGGAAGGAATGTCCCCATGCAATTAGTCGGTCGCTATCAACTCTTCGAAACACTCGGCGTCGGCGCCACCAGCCGCGTCGCCAAGGGCTTTGACCCGCTGATCGGTCGTCCGGTCGCGGTGAAGCTTTTCCCCTCGGATTTGGCGCGTGGCGAGGCGCGCGATCTCTTTTTGCGCGAAGCGCGCGTCGTTGGCCAGCTCTCTCACCAGTACATCATCACGCTGCACGACATGGGCATCGAGGAATCGACGCAGACGCCTTATCTCGTCATGGAGTTCGTCAACGGAACACCGCTTGACCGCGTGCTCGAAAAAGGAACAGTTCCTCTCCCGCAAGCTTGTAAGTGGGCCGCGCAGGCCGCGGAAGGTCTTGCGGTCGCGCACGCCCGCGGGGTCATTCACGGCGACGTCAAACCCGCCAACATTTTGATCACCGCGGAGGGCCGCGTGAAGCTCACCGACTTCGGAATGGCCCGCGTGGCCCGGCCCGACGTGGCCGGCGGCAAACTTGCCGGCACGCCTGCCTATTGGTGCCCGGAGCAGATCCTTGGCCGTCCCCAGGACGCGCGCTCGGACTTCTTCTCGCTCGGTGTCGTGCTCTACGAAATGGTCACCGGCACCCGCCCGTTTGACGCGGACTCGCTGCAGGGCATCTGTCACCGCGTGCTCTCTTCTACTCCGACCGCGCCTTCACACCTGCAGCCCTCGCTGCCTGTCGGCTTCGACGAAATCGCTCTGCGCTGCCTCGCCAAGGAGCCCGATCAGCGCATCGCTTCCGGCGAAGACCTGGCTCAGCTGCTCTACCCGCTGGCCCGCCGCAAGGCGGTGGCGCCGGCGGCCGCCGCCAAAGCGCCGGTTTCGCTGCGCGACCGCGCCACGCGCCTGCTGCGCTCGGCGTAAGCCTCGTTCCCAAGCACAGCGCCACAAAAAAAAACGCCCCGGTTTTCCCCGGGGCGTTTCGGAACTTCGCATTTTCCGCAACCGCGGTTACCTGACGACTTCCAGCGCTTCCTCCACGTGGTGATGCGCCTTGTCTATGTGGCCCAAGGCGCGCTGCTGCAGGCCCTGCGCGAACGTATTGTCTTCTTCTCGCGAGATGTCGTTGTGCGCCTTGTTCAACAATTCGAGCGCACGGTGCAGCCGGCCTGGCCAGTCCATCCGTACGTCCACCGGCGGATGGTCGTTCAGGTCTTTGCCGTCGTCAATCGATGCCTTCTTGATTTCATTGATCGCTTCGTCGATTTCGTGGATGGCCTTCTTCTCCTGCTCCCGCAATTCGCCACCGTCGGGACGCTGCAGGTGGGCCCGCGCCGCGCGCAAATCGCTCAATGCGTGCAGGTAGGCCGGATGCTCACGCCCGGGGGCGGGAGCTGCGCTCACCAGTGCCGCGCCAAACGTCAACGCGCACACTGCCAGAAGCAAACGCTTTAGGCTCTTCATTGGTATTCTCCATTTCCAGGTGTTTGGAGCTGACCTTCGGCCCAGGCTGGCCCCCTCCGGCGCCCGGTCCGCGCTCATCGTGCTGCCTTCCAGCATGCGGCCAGCTTTCTGAGCAATTCAACCCGGCAGCAGGCAAGAACTCTCGCAGGAGTTAACCTGTACGAAAGCGCAGTTGCGGTTAGGTCGGCCGTTCTTAGGAAGGGCTATTCGTAGCGCAGGGCTTCGACGGGGTCGAGGCGTGACGCTTTTACCGCCGGCCATACGCCGAAGATCAGGCCGATGCTGACGCTGACGCTGACACCCAACGCGGCGGCCCACATCGGCACCATGCCCTGCCAGCCGACGGTCGCGCGGATCACCAGCACCAATCCGTTTACAATTACCAGGGCCAGCAAGCCGCCCGCGCCGGTCAGGGTCATGGCTTCCAGCAGGAACTGCCAGGTAATGTCCTTGCTCTTCGCGCCGATGGCCTTGCGGATGCCGATTTCGCGGGTGCGCTCGGTCACGCTGACCAACATGATGTTCATCACGCCGACGCCGCCGATGAGCAGGCCAATCGCGCTGAGGAGCATGGTGCCCAGATACACCATCATCATGATGTTATGAAATTCGTCCACTTCCTGGGACGCCGTGCGGATGGAAAAGTTGCTCTTGCCGTCGTAGGGCACGTTGCGGCGGCGGCGCAGCACTTCCGTGGCCTGGTCCACCGCCTGGTCCAGCATGTTCGGCTGCGCCTGCATGCGGATGCCAAGTTCGTCGGCGGCGGGATAAATCTTGCGGAAGGTGCTGATCGGAATCAGCACGCGGCGGTCTTCATCGCCCATTCCAAAACCACCCTTGGGCTTTTCCACCACGCCGATCACCTGAAACGGCAGGCCGTCAATCAGCACGTCCTTGCCAACCGCGTGACCCTCTGGAAACAGCACCGGCGCGACGTTCTCGCCGATCATTACCACTTTCTCTTTGTGCAGGTCGTCGCCCTCGCCGATGAAGCGCCCTTCCAGGGTGGCCGCGTTGGCGTACACCTGGCCGAAGTTCGGCATGACGCCGCGGAAATCGATGGCGGTGACTTCCCCGGCCTTGGTGCGCACCGTGTGCGCCTGGTTCCAGTTCGGCTGCAGGAACGCCGTAACGTCCTTCACCGCGGGGCAGGCTTCTTTCAGCGCGTTGGCGTCATCGAGTGTCAGCGGTTTGCGCAGGCGCTCTTCGAGAGGCGCGCTTCCGCCGTGAAAGCCCTGATCCCACTTGGAAATGAACGCGGTGTCCGCGCCGAACTGCTTGATGTTTTCCTGGATCTGATGGTCGAAACCGGTGAGCAGCGCCGCCACCAGCATTATGACGCTGACGCCGAGCACCACGCCGAACACCGTCAGCCCGCTGCGCATCTTGTGCGCGCGCAAGGTATCCATCGCTTGTTTCAGATTCTCGCCGTGTGCCTGTGCCATGGCTGCGCTTTACCCGTCCGCCCGCAGCGCTTCGATCGGGTCCAGCTTGGCCGCGCGCATCGCGGGATAAATTCCAAAAAACAATCCGACCGCGGTCGAAACCACCAGCGAAATGATCACCGCGCTCATGGGTGTCTGCATCGGGATGGAGGTCACCGCGCGCACCAGCGCCACGACCAAATACGCGCCGACCAGCCCTAGAATTCCGCCCACCGCAGCCAGCACGCCGGACTCGGTCACAAACTGCAGCAGGATGTGCACTTTGCGCGCGCCCAGCGATCGCCGCACGCCAATTTCGCGCGTGCGCTCGGTCACGCTGGCCAGCATGATGTTCATGATGACGATGCCGCCCACCACCAGGAACACGCTCACGATGCCCACCGCCGCTGTGGCCAGCGACCCGGTCAGGTCGTGCCACAAGGCCATGATTGAATCCGAACCGAGAATCGCGAAGTTATCCGGCGCGTCGTACGCCAGGTGGCGCCGCGCTCGCATCAGCATGCGCGCTTCATCCTTGCTGGCGTCCATGGTTTCCGCATTGCGCGCCTGGATGAAGATGCCTACCCAGTCGTTCTGCCGGTGAAATTCCTTCTGGTAGGTGTGGATGGGCATGATCAGGAAGTTGTCTTGCGATTGCCCGAAAGCCGTGCCGATGGCCGTGGCCACGCCGATCACCTGGTATTCGTGGGTTTCCGCGCGCAGCGTCTTGCCGATCGGGTCCACATTGGGGAAAAGCTTGTTGGCCACGTCCGCGCCGATAAACACCACTTCCGCGCGGTGGTCGTCGTCGGACTGCGTGATCATGCGCCCTTGCGCGATTTCGATGTTGCGCACGTCGGTGTAATTCGGGGTCGCGCCCATCACGTCGGTGCGCTCCAGGCGTTCGTTGCCGGATTTGACGTCAATGTTGCGGTCGTCCAGGGCGGCCACCGCATTGGGCGTCTTCATGTTGTCGCGCAGGTATTCGTACTCGTCCATGGTCAGCAACGGCCGCTTCTGCGCCTTGATCCACTGGTCGTTGCTGGTGATGATGCCGAAACGGTCCACGATGAAAACGTTCGCGCCCAGGTTGGCGATCTTGTCTGCCACGTAGAAGTTCATGCCGGAAACGAAGCTCATCACCGTGACCAGCGTGGTCACCGCGAGAATCACGCCCAGCAGCGTCAGGAAGCTGCGCAGCTTGTGTGCACGAAGCGAGTCCAGCGCCAGGCGCAGCGTTTCCAGGAAGGTGACCAGCCCTCCGCGCACCCGTCCGCGCATCGCCGACACGCGGCTTTGTTCCGCGCCGCCAAGCGCGCGTACCTGGTTCAATCCTTCCAATGGAGTGGCGCCCAAAGTGCTCTTCCTCTTTTTTCCGGCGTATCCCGAGAGACGGCCTGCCCAACCATGACGTACGGGTCCGTATCTTTATTACGCGGCAGGGGACCCTTTCGTTCCTTCTTAGACGTAAAAAAGGCGGGTTTTGCTTCCCGCGGGCCTTTTATTTTCTCATGCCGCATCACACCCGAAATGCAAATTTGCGTTGATCTTCTCAGTGCCAGGCAATGATTATTATTTTCAATAAGTTAGCAGGTAGCCCGGTGCCGCTCCGGCATTCGCCTTGACCAATGCAACACCAATTCCTGGCGTAGAATCCAAAAGAGCTCAGCCGCTCCGGTAAAGTCTTTCCTGGAGGACCTGCGTGCGCGACGCGAAGAAGCTGCTTCTGCTGCTCGCCGGGCTGGCGGCTGCCGGCCTGGCCGACTCGGCCATCCTGCTTGCGCAAAACCCACCGATCATCGAAGCCGGGCCGCCGCGGGCCAACGGTGCGGTGCTGGCGCACGCCGTGGTTGGCCTGAAAGACGCTGAGCGCGCCCAGTACCTTTACGAGCGGATCGAACGCGTCGAATCGCGCAAGGAGTCCGGCGATCGCGACCCGCAAAGCGTGCGCATCTTCCGCGTGATTCCGGCCGGCACCGGCGTGGCCAAAATCCCGCTTGGCCTGGACGGCAAACCCGCCGATCAGGAGTCTTACCGCGCCGAACTGGAGAAACTTCTCAAATCGCTCTTGTGGGCCGCCGAAACCGGCCAGCCGCAGCGCGAGGCTTACCAGAAAATTCAAAAGAAGCAGAAAGACCGCGACGAGTTGATCGAGGCCACGGAGAACGCCTTCCTCTTCACTTTCGTCGCCCGCGAACCGCGCGGCGATCGCGTCCTTTCGAAGTATCGCATGGAGCCCAATCCGGCCTTCCGGCCCAGCAACCGCTCGCAATCCATTTTCTCCAGGGTTCGCGGCTTCGTCTGGATTGACGACGAATCGCAGCAGATGGCGCGCGTGGAAGGCGAAGTGACCGAAGACATTTCCCTCGGCGTCTTCCTTGCCAAGGTGTACAAAGGCAGCCGCTTTCTGCAGGACCGCTACGAAATGGTTCCCGGAGTCTGGCTTCCTTCCTTCACGCAGTACGATTTCGACGGGCGGAAACTCTTCTCCAGCTTTGCGGTCCATGAAAAGACGTTTTTCAGCGGCTACCGGCGCATCGGTCCGCCAAGCGAAGCCGCCGGCAAAATCCGCGAAGAGCTGGCGCAGCTCGACGCGCTCAAGTCCAAGTCCGCTGGCGGCAGCTGACAACTTTTTACCGAGCCACGGGTTGAATACGGCAACCGGGTGCGTCATGAACTCAAAACGAACCTCGTCAGTGAGACTCGGCTGCGGCGCTCTCCTCTTTTGTCTTGCTCTCGCTGGCGCAAACGCCGGAGCGCAGCAACCTGCCGACACACCGCCGCAAACTCAGGCGGCCGCTCCCGACAATAAATCGAAAAAAGTGTGGACGAACGACGATCTGGATTCCGGTTCCCCGGCCAAGCCACTCGCGAAGAGCAAGACGGCCAAACCGGCGCGCGCTCCTTCGAACAAGGACCCCAACGCCAACCTTGCCCGCCAACTCAAGGCCAGGCTGGACAAACTCACAACCCAGCTCGCCGACACCGAACACCAGCTGGACGAGCTACAGCGTTTTGCTCGGGGCGAAACCAACGGCGACGATGCGCGTCAGCTGCACAAGGGATACAACACAACCCCGATAGCGGAGCAGATCCAGAAGCTGCAAAAATTGCGTGACGACCTGAATTCCCAGATTGAGGCCGTCTACGATGAGGCGCGCAAAAAAGGCGTGCCGCCTGGCGCACTTCGCTAGCCGCTCCGCGAATCTCGCGGCAACCGGAACGTCGTATCGCGCGTCTATCCATTTTCGGGAGAGATGAGCGCAGCGGATTGCACACAGCATCCGCGCTGAATGTTCGAGGGCAAGTTCCGCGCGACTCGCTCTCTGAGGGGACCGAACCAAGCTTGCGGCGCGGGCTGTGCCCACCCACGCCCGTCGCAAGGCCACTGCTCGACCATGACAAGGTGTGCGCTGGGTAAGAGCTTCTTGTTGGTTTTGTTCGCGTTGTTCCTGGTAACAACTTCTCGCAGCCAATCGGTCCGGAGCGTCGGCGATAACTCTGCCGGCGACGGCAGCTTTCTCTTCGCGGACGCCGGCGCCCTCGAGGTCCGCCCCAACACCTTCTCCACCGACCTTCCCACCGAGGCTCCGCGCAAATCCACTTGCCGCGACCTGCGCCACGTCCCGTTCCCGCCGCCTCCGCCGTCCCTGTTCGGCGATTCCGGTTCCGCCACCGCTTCCGATCGCAGCTGCGAAAACAAGCCCGCTCCACCAGAAACACAAAGCCAGCTGTCCCTGCTTCCGATGAATACCTGCCAGGCGCCGCCTTCCCTGCTGGAGGCTTACTCCGCATGCCTGGCGATGCCCGCGCTTCACTACACCGCGTGGACTGTGGATCTGTTCCCCAATGCTTCCAACGCCATTCTATTCGCGCAACGATCCAAGCCCGAGCGTTTCCACTGGCGGCCGGCCCTGCTGCAGTCTCTCGGCTTCCTGCTTCTCGAGCACGGCTTTCGCCTGGCTTCGGATCCGTACGCCCGCTATCTTCTCTTTCACAAGCCTTTCTGGAAGGACTACCTCTCTTCCGCACAGCATTTCGATATGAATCGCTGGGGCGATGGCGACGACTTCATCGTCAACTACATCGGACACCCCCTTGAAGGCTCCGTCTCCGGCAACATTTTCATTCAGAACGATCCCCAGGGCCGCGGCGCGCGCTTCGGCAAATCCGCCGAATATTGGGAGAGCCGATTCAAAGCCATGGCTTGGGCCGCCGTCTATTCCGCCTACTTCGAAATCGGCCCCGTGCTCAGCGAAACGGCTCTGGGCAACGAAGGCGGCTACACCTACATTCCCGGTTGCGGTTTCTATCCGACCTGTCCAAAAGAACCCGGTAAGACCTACAAGCCGCCGACCAACAACACCGGCTGGGTGGATTTCATCGTGACGCCGACCGTCGGCATGGGCTGGATCGTTCTCGAGGATTTCATCGAGGCGGACATCCTCGACAAACTCATCACCAACAAAGACACCGCCACCTACCGCATCCTGCGCGGCTCGCTTTCCCCCAGCCGCTCGCTTTCCAACATGCTCTCCGGGCAGCCGCCCTGGCGGCGATACTCCGACGCGCGCGAGACGGGAGCCGCCTTCGGCCGATCGTCGCGCTCGCTCGAGTGGCCCGCATGGAAAGACGATCCGCGGCTGGGCTTCGGCGTCCAAACAACTTCGATCAGCCTGCCGATGGACTGGCAGAACTGCAGCGGTTGCCGCGCGTTCGCAACCGGAGCGGGCGTGACCTTCGCTTACCGGCTTTCTCGCCTGGTTTATTTCGATTCGGAGTTCAATTTCTTTCCGGGCAGCAGTTCTGAGGGCGGGCGTGGCGCGATGCGGGAGGGACTTTTTGGCGTGAAAGTCGGGCACACCGGCCGTTCCTGGGGCTTTTTCGCGCAAATGCGCCCGGGCTTCGTGCACTACGACAAAGCCCTGGTACCCATGACTTCGTCCGACTACGAGAGTACGACGCGCTTCGCGTTCGATCTCGGCGGCAGCGCCGAATACTACGCTTCGCGCCACTCCACCATTCGCTTCAACCTGGGCACCACGCTCATCCACTATTTGACCGGGCGCCTCGATCCCCGCCAGCCTCCGGTCGGCGTTCTCTCTACAGACCTCTACGCGACGCAGGGCAGCTTCCGCGTCACCAGCGGTTACGTTTTCCGTTTCTGATTGCCGTCAGGGTTTTGCGGGGTTGCCGCGCAGCGCTTCCAGATTTTCCCGCGCCAGCGGGTTGGCCGGATCGAGCTGCAGCGCTCGCTGCAGGTGCGCGATCGCGCCTTTCGTGTCGCCCAGTTCCGCCAGCGCCGCCCCAAGGTTCGCTTCTGCGTTGGCATCTTCCGGCCGCAGCCTGGCCGCCGCCGCAAACGCTTGCGCCGAGCGCGCGAATTCCTGCACCGTCGCCAGCGCGATTCCCAGGTTGTACTGTGCGTCGAAATAATCCGGGCGTTCCGCAACCGCCGCCGTGAGATGGGCAACCGCCTCCGGCACTTGCCCCGCCGCCAGCAGCGCGCCTCCTATTGCGTTTTCCACCGTCGCATCGCCGGGGCGCAACTCCAGCGCCGCACGATAGTGCCCCAGTGCCTCGGGCATTTCCCCGCGCGCCTGCAGCATCGCCGCCAGGTTGTAGTGCGCTTCGAAATCCCGCGGGTTGTTTTGGATGTGATGTCTGGCCAGAGCTTCCTGCAACACCATGCGCGGATCGTGCTCGCGGCTGGGCTGCGCATCGGGCAGCACTTGCAACCACAGATGCGCCATCTCGTCCACCGCGCGGTTTCCCGCCTGCACCCGCTTCGGCGGATCGTTGGGATTCGCCGGATTTGCGCTGGAATTGTCGTAACGGTAGCGCATGGTGATGGTCGTTCCGCGCGGCAGCGCTTCCGCTTCTTTCAACCGGAATACCGCCTGCCAATTCAGGTCCCAGCGCGGAATATGCAGCAGCGTGCGTTCCCGTCCATCCGGAAACCTGGCCTCCGCCACCATGTCCCGGCACAAATAGTGCGCGTGCGGATAGAGTGCAAGCAGGTGTACGTCCTCCGGCAGGGTGAAAGAGTCGCTCACCGCGAAGTTCGCCTGGCCTGCGGGAATGTCCAGTGCCCGGTCGTTCTCCAGTTGCAACAGCACCGGAAACTTCGTCGCCGGCTGGTTCGTGAAATAGATGCCGATACTCGGCTGAATGCTCTCGCTCTTGCCGGACGGCTGCAGGTGGCTGTTCAGCACCAGATCGTTTTCCGGGTCCAGACGCAACGCCTGCCCCGGGGCTTCCACGATGGGCGCGCTGCCCGGTTTCCAGAAGAGGAAGTGTCCGTCCGGGTCGAAAGACTCCGATTCAATCTGCAATTCCATCCCTGCGAACCCGCCGCCCGGAACTTTTTCCTGCCGCCGCGCCGACTGCGTGCGATCCACCAGCAGATTCGCGTGATGCACCAGCCGCTTTTCGCCGGGATGAATTTCGATCGCGCGGATATACCGGCTGGTCTTCAAGGGCGAGCGAAAAATAAAATTCCAATAGACATCGCTGCCCGCGGCGGGGATCGTGAACGGTTGCGCCGCTTTCAGGACCAGATCCGGCTGGCCCAACTGCCATCCCGCCGTGAATCGCGGCGCCTCCGGCAAGTCTGCCGGATCGCCTTGCGGCATTCCGTCCGCCACCCAGTTCCGGAAAAGCGCAATCTCCGCATCGGAGAGACGTGAATCCTCTTCGAACGCCACACCCTCTGCCACCAGCCACGGCGGCATCAATCGTTTCTGTGTCACGTCCGCGATCTGCCGCGCGTGCGATTTCACGTCGCCGTAGGAGAGCAGCGGAAACGGCCCGGCCTCTCCAGTGTGATGGCAGGATGCGCAGGAGCGAAACACGATGGGCGCAATATCTCGCGTGAACGTCACGCGTTCGTCCTTCTTCGCCTCGGCGCCGCGCGGCGCGCACATCGCCGCAAGCAGCAGCGCGCCTGCCGCAACGCTCCCGGCCGCGCAGGCATATACGCGCTTCACGGAGCGGGCTTCTCTGCCACATCCGCGATGTAGCAGCCGACGGCCGCGGTGTGATCCGGCGTCACACTCTTGCCCGCCAGCGACGCGCGGATCGCGTCCTCCAGGTCGTTCGATGTCGGGTTCGCGCGCGCCCGCGTCGCGTCAATGTACAAATTGTCGATACGCCCGTGATAGATCAGGCGCGCGCCCCGGTTGAACACCGCCGCTTCCGGGGTCATGGTCGCGCCCGCCAGCGAGGCCAGGCGCAAGTGGATGTCGCGCAAAGGCGCAGCGGACAGATGAAATTCCTTCTGATGTGCGGAGATCTGCGCCGCCGTTTCCTTGGCATCCGGATACACCAGCCAGAAACGTACCCGCAGGCCATACGTTTGAAACAGCTTCTCGATCACCGGCGCATACCGGTTCGAAATCGGGCAGTCCGTCCGCATGAAGATCAGGACCGTCGGCCGCCCCGCAAAAATCTCGGCAGGCTCCACCATTCGGCCTTCAAGGTTCTGGGCCAAAGCAGTTGGCCGGGCAATGGCCTGCCCCTTCTCACGCGTCCCTGGCGCACGCCCGGTTGCAGGCCACGCAAGCAGCCCTGGCACCGCCAGTCCCAAGCTCAGGCCCAGCCACTTGCGAAATGTCAGCAATCCCATTGCTTCCGCCTTGCCCTGCCTCTACGCAACCAGCAAGTGCATTGTAATCCTAAGGATGTAAGTGGGAGTCTAAATCGAGAGGGGAAACCGGCAGGGGATAAAAAAAGGAGACTCGGAGAAGAATCCACTCTGGCAGGGATTCCCCTCCGGTCTCCAAGAGCAGCAAGTGCCCGAAGACCTGGAGTTTCGGGCTCATGGCTGCTAACCGTGGTGCGAGGATGCGGCATGCCTTCTATTGGGTCAAACGAACTATGTATCAAGCAAACATATTCTGCTAAACTCCAGCAAACAAAGTGGTTGGCTCTGGATGTCAACCAACCTAATGAGCCGTGATTGCATCTGCTGTCTTTGTCTGGCGCCCGATTCATGAGTTCAGAGACCACAGAACGCCGCGTCTGTCGCTTCGGCTTGTACGAAGCTGACCTCGAAGCCGGCATTCTCAAACGCCATGGCATTCCGCTAAGACTCCAGGAACAGCCGTTTCGCATTCTCGGGTTTCTGCTGGAACGCCCCGGCGAAATCGTCAGCCGCGAAGAATTGCGCAACCGTCTGTGGCCCGAGGGCACCTTCGTAGAATTTGACGGCAGCTTGAACACGGCGTTGATGAAACTCCGCGCGGCGCTGAATGACGACCCCGAAAATCCCCGCTTTGTGGAGACCGTTCCGAAGAAGGGCTACCGCTTTATCGCGCCGGTACAAGTCATCGGCGGCGCAGGCGACCTGCTGGGGCAGGAAGTAAGCGACGCTGTGGCGCACGTCGCAACGATCGCTGCCGTTCCATCGGGGCGCGCCGTTCAGGAAGTCTCTCCGCACTCAGACTCCGCCGCGCGGGAGGTCCGCGCTCCATACAGGACGACGGCAGGAATCGCGCTTTTCCTCGCCGGATGCGCCGTCGCCCTGGTCGTTGCCCTGCGCTTCTGGCCGAGTCCCGAACCTAGCGTCGTCAAGGTCACGCAACTCACCCACACCGGACGCGTTGCTCCGGAAAGCCGCGTCGTGACCGACGGCGCGCGGCTCTATTTCATCTCCCGCGACGGCGGCTTGTGGAACCTCATGACCACCTCCATCCACGGCGGCAGCGTGGAAAAGCTTCCTGCACCGTTTCCGAACACCTCCATCTTTGACGTTTCGCCGGACCGCACGCAGTTGCTCATCGGCCCTTATCATCACGAAGGCGACGATATTCCGGTGTGGGTTTGGCCTGCGCATGGCGGCGTTCCGCACCGTCTGGGCGACGTCACCGCCAGCGAAGCTTCCTGGTCTCCGAACGGAGCCGTGATCGCGCTGACCCAAGGCAACCGCCTGCTTACCACCCGCCGCGACGGCTCCGGCACCGCGGAAATTCAGAAATTTATGGCGCGCCCGCATTCCCTCGTCTGGTCCGGAGACGGCAGCAAAATTCGTTTCACCCTCACCAACCTGGATCGCGCCACCGACGAAATGTGGGAGATCAATGCCGACGGCTCCGGCCTGCGCCGCATTCTGCCCAACGTCTCCAGCGAACTGCACGATACGTCCGGCGCATGGAGCAGCGACGAGCGCTATTTCCTGTTCACCGCGGGTTCTGATTCGCGGCTGCAGCCGGTCATGGACTCGGTCTCCAACGTGTGGGCCCTCCGCGAAAGAGGCGGTCTCTTTTCTCGCGGTCGGCGTTCCACCAGCGAGCTCACGCACGGCCCGGTCTCGTATCGCAACCTGACCGGCACCGGCGATTCCGACCGCTTCTTCGCGCTCGGCACGCATCCCGAATATCAAGTCATTCGCGTTGAACCCGGTACGGAAAAGAGTTCCATCATTCTCCCCGATGCCGGTGCGACCGATGTGGACGTAACCCCCGACGGGGAGTGGCTGGTCTACACCCTGCGCGAAAATGGCGCTCTCTGGAAGAGCCGGCGCAGCGGCAAGGAACGCGCCGAACTCACCGCTATTCCTCCCGGAGCCATCGCGCCGCAGTGGTCTCCCGACGGAAAAGAAGTCCTCTTCACCGCTTTCTTCCTGGGCAAAAAGCCCCAAATTTTTGTGGTTTCCAGCTCCGGCGGAACCCCCCGCGCCATCCTTCCCGCGAACACCGCCGGCAGCAGCGCCTCCGGCGACTGGTCGCACGACGGCGCACAGATTCTCTTCGAATATTCAGAGCGCAACGTCTCCGACCTGCGCATCCTCGACCGCGCCGCGGGCAAGATCGTTTCCATCCCCGGCTCCGAAGGCATGGTGCAGGCGCGCTGGTCGCCGGACGGCCGTTACATCGCCGCCCTCAACAGCCGCACTCGCCAGCTTATGTTGTACTCGGTGAAGGACCAGAGCTGGTCGGTGCTGGCCGAGACCAACAGCGCGCAAGGCATGCGCTGGTCCGCCGACAGCAACTTTGTCTACTACCAGGAAATGAGCGATCCCGAACAGTCCGTGTATCGCGTCCGCCTTGGCCACGGCGCCCCGGAACGCGTGCTCGGCTTCGCCAGCCTGCTCGCCTCCATGGCCTCGCAATGCCATTTTACGGGCGTCGCGCCGGACGGCGCGGTCTATGCCACCGTGGACCGCGGCGGCACCGACCTCTACAGCCTCGATTTGAAATTGCCGTGAAGCGGCGGCCGCGGAGACGGCGCCGGAACTCTAGCCTACCGGCTGCATTGCGGGACGTAGTCGTTCCACGGGGGGGTAAGACTCCGGCGGCAGAGAGGTCCTCTCGGGCGCACTCGCAGGTGCCGACAGATATTGCAGCATCAGCTTCAGAGCATGCCCGGACGAAGGCAGCATGACCACGGTGGCCGCCAGCGTCCCCTCTCGCACCCACGCCTGACCGGTCTTGATCAGTCCATCGCAGCCCGTGAAGGGCAGCCGCAACCAGCGTTCCCGCTCGTTCGAATCCGGCAGATCCTGGAACACCTTACGAGCCGCAACCGCCATGATATCGTTTTGCGCTGCGATCAGATCGACCTGCAACCGGTTCGCTGCCGTCAGCTTCATCCAGGATGAAACGCTGCGTGACGCGCCTTCCGCGGTCCAGTTGGCGCGCAGTCCGCTGACCCGAATGTTGGACGGCAAGACCGACTGCATTCCGGCGGTGCGCTGCTTGGCCGCGAAGTGTTCCGAAGGTCCCTGCACGTACAACAGATTTCCGCCCTTCGGCAGTAAGGCCGCGAATTGCCGAGCCTGGATGCGCCCGATCTCTTCCTGGTCGGTATTGACGCAAAACACCGGAGCCTTTGCGGTGCGCCGCAGTTCGGCAAGATATTCCGGTGCGTTGTTGAGCACGCCCCACCCGATTCCGGCGGCCACCGCGGTCCGCGCCACCTGCGGCAGCGCTGTTCCGCCCACCGGCTCCAGAATCACCGCGTCCGGCCGCAGGGAAGGATCCCCCTGAATGGCACGCAGGATCTGCGTGCTCTGGGTAATGGTGTCGTTGCTTGCGAACAGGATCTGCAGATCCAGCGGAGCGCCTTCGGCGGCTCGCCTTGCGGCGGCAGCCTGCTCCAACTGGTAATCGTTTTCTTCCGTCATCAAAGAAAGCAGTATGCGCGGCTTCTTCATGCTCTGCCCTTCGACGTGCCCAGGTTTATCGAGCTTTTCGCTAGGGTAAGGCTCATTGGCGCGCGCTCATGGAAAAAATATGCGGCCAGTTCCAAACCGTCAAATTCCCCGGATGATAACATTTACTTAAGCGCCATTTTTTAACCTTGAAAAGCCGACGTTGCGCGGGTGATCGCTGTCTGCGCTGCATACGTTTGCATTCCTGGCAACTCTCTTCTGCCTGGCCCGCATCTCGATTCTCACGTAAGGCCCATCGCTTTCCATCTGGCCCAGGGGGTGGTCCATGAGAAAAGTGTTCGCCGTAGTGTGTCTGTTCGCGTTGTCGTCTCATCCTGCGTTCGCCGACGATCTCTCGTCCCCGCCTGCGAACGCCCGCAGACCGGTCGGAAAGGAAGTAGCCGCCGCTTCCGCTGCGCCTGCCGAAGCCGGCAAGCTGCCCGTGCGCCGCGTCGTGCTTTACAAGAATGGCGTCGGATATTTCGAGCACCTCGGCCACGTGCGCAACAGCGCCGATGTGCACATCGATTTCACCAGCGCGCAACTCAACGATGTTCTCAAGTCGCTCACCGTCCTCGATCTCTCCGGCGGCCGCATCACCGGCGTGGATTACAACAGCGAAGCGCCGCTGGCCCGCCGGCTGGCCACGTTGCGCCTGGCCCTTGGTGAACGCCCGACGGTCGCCGAATTCCTGGCCGCGCTCCGCGGCTCGCGCGTCGAAATTCGCAACGGCAATGCCGCGCCGGTTTCCGGCAGACTCCTCAGCGTGGAAAAGAAAACCCGCATGGGCACCGCCGGCTCTGTCGAAATGGAGCAGGTCTCCCTCATCTCCGATTCCGGTGAAGTCCGCAACCTCGACCTGAACTCTTCCACCGCCATCCGCATCGCCGACCACGACCTCGTCGGCGAAGTCGGGAAATATCTCGGTCTGGTGGCCTCCGCGCGCGATCAGGATCTCCGCCGCATGACCATCTCCACCACCGGCAGCGGTGAGCGCAATCTCTACGTCAGCTACATCAGCGAAGTACCCATCTGGAAGACCACCTATCGCATCGTCCTGCCCAGCGGCGACTCCAGAAAACCATTTCTGCAGGCCTGGGCCATCGTGGACAACACCGTGGGTGAAGACTGGAATGACGTCGAACTTTCGCTCGTTGCCGGCGCCCCGCACTCCTTCATTCAGCAGCTCTCCGAGCCTTATTACGGGCGTCGTCCCGTGGTCGAGCTTCCCGAGTCGGTGCAGCTCTCTCCGCAGACGCACGCCGCTACCCTGCGCGGCGGCAACGGCCACCTCTCCGGCCGGGTCACCGACGAAGCCGGCGGCACCATCGCCGGCGCCAATGTTGTTCTGAAGAATTCCGCCGGGGTCGTGATCGCCCGAACCAACACCGACGGCAGCGGTCAGTACTCCTTTGACGGACTGGCCCCGGGCAGCTACAACGCCGAAATGAATAACAACGGCTTCAAAAACCAGGTCATTACGAACCTGCAGATTGGGCCCGGCGACAACGTGGCCGATTCCAGGCTCCAGGTGGGCTCGGTTAGTGAAACCGTCACCGTGCAAGCCAACACGGTCGCGCTGAATTCCGAAAGTGCTTCGTTCGGCGCCACGTACGGGCGCGTCGGCGTTGCCAATCGAGCCCACGTCTCTTCCGGCTCCGGTGGCGGAAACGGTGCGGGCAGCGCAGGAGTGAACGGCCGCTCCGTCATGAGCCTCGCGCTGATCGCTCCCGGCGTCGTGGAAGACTCCATCGCACGCACCGATATTGCCGCTCGCGGCGCGGATCTCGGCGACCTCTTCGAATACAAACTCAAGGACCACATCACGCTGCACAAGAATCAATCCGCCCTGGTGCCCATCGCGCAGACCGAGATCGAAGCCGAGCGGGTCTCTCTCTGGAACAGCACCTCCGCGGCCGGCCGCCCGCTGCGCGCCTTGTGGATCAAGAACACCAGCGCGCTCACCTTCGATTCCGGGAGCTTCAACGTAATCGAAGGCGGGGCCTTCGCCGGAGAAGGACTGACGGACACGCTCAAGCCCGGCGAACGGCGGCTGCTTTCGTACGCGACAGACCTCGGCATGCTGGTGCAGGCGCAGCAATCCAATCGTCCACAGCACGTCACCCTCGTGAAAATCGCCAAAGGCGTTCTCACCCAAATCAGCGAGGAAACGCAAAACACCGTCTACACGGTGCGCAATCAGGAAAACAGCGAACGCAGCATGGTCATCGAGCATCCGTCTCGTCCCGGCTGGCGTTCCAAAGCCGCCATCAGCCCGGAAGAAGAAGCATCCGGCGTCTTCCGGTACCGCCTCAACGTGGCGCCCAAGTCCGTCGCCACTCTCCCCATCGAGGAGGTTCATCCGGTTTCCGCCATCTACCAGATTTCCGACCTCAACACCGATCAGATCGCTCTCTTCGTGCGCAACGGCACCATCACCCCGGAAATGGCTGCCGCCCTACAGAAGATCACCGCACAAAAAGCTCTGGTGGAAAAACTCGAACAGGAAATGGAGGACCGCCAGAAAGACATCGAGCGCATCGTGGACGACCAGGGGCGGCTGCGCGAAAATATGAAGGCCCTGCGCGGCAGCGCCGAAGAAAAGGCTTTGCTGCAGCGCTACACCAAACAGCTCGACGACCAGGAAACCCAGCTCGCGGCGCTGCGCAAGACAATCCAGGACACCGAAGCGCAGCGCGACGCCGCCAACGACCGGCTGCAGCAGATGATCGCCGATCTCGAGCTCGAAGCGCGCTTCTGACCCCCTGTACGGTGTGCCAGGTTTTCCCCTGGGCACACCGCGCGCATTCCCGTCGCTCGCGCGGCTGCGTCTCCTACACTGGAGCTTCGGGGTTGTGTCTTACAGACCTGCCTCGGAATGAAGATGGAGCTGCCCTGCTTATG
This sequence comes from Dongiaceae bacterium, assembly GCA_035542235.1. Classification (GTDB taxonomy): domain Bacteria; phylum Acidobacteriota; class Terriglobia; order Acidiferrales; family UBA7541; genus Acidiferrum. The sequence continues at coordinate 38,092 of DATKLU010000020.1, read as the reverse complement.
AACCTGCTGAAGCGCTGCCTATCGCTGGTGATCGTTTTTGCCACGCTGCTCACCGCGGCGCTCTTCATCACGCGTTCCGTGGTGGCCGCCCCGCAGCGCCGCGGCACCAGCGTGCTGTCCGGCGTGGTGCTCGGCCCCAACGACAAGCCGGTGGCCAACGCCGCCGTCAGCTATCAGTCCTCCGGCGGCAACGCGCCGCACGCCGTGCACACCGATGCGCACGGGCGTTTCACGATTCACAAACTTCCCGCGGACAACTACGACCTGCGCGCCTCTTCGAACGGCGTCTTTTCGGAATGGGAAAAGAACGTCACGCTGCACACCGGGCAAACCCGTTCCGTGACCCTGCGGCTCATCTACGCGAAACAGATACCCAAAGGCTCCATCTCCGCCGCGAACCACTGAACCGCGCTGCTACTCGTTCACTCCCTCATCAGCTCCGCCAAATTCTGTAAATCCCCGGCCGACACATCCGAGACCGCGCAAAACTCCATCCCCTGCGCGCTCCAGTACACCCACTGATACCCGTTCCGCGAACCGCTCCGCGCCGGTTCCGCTTCCCCGCTCTTCGGCACCCACACAAACAAACTGATGTAATGCTTCCTCCGCCCGTACACCAGCGTCGCCACGCTCTTTCCTTGCAGCACATCCAGCCGCGCGCCCACCAGCGGAAATCCGCTCTCCGAAAAATTCTTCACCGGCGGCACATAGTCCAGCTTCCCGTCGAACCACGGCTTCACCGTGTGCTGATCCGTCGAAAGCACATCCGTCAAATGCCCCGGCTGTAGCGCGCGGACGTGCGCATCCAGCGCTTGCGCAACCAACGCATCCTCGCCCCGTCCGCTGCGCAAATTCGTGGCCGCGATCACGGCCAGCACCAGCGCGGCCGCAACCGCCGTTGCCGTCGCCCATTTCCACAGCCGCAAGCTTCCCCAACTCTTCTTCTCGCGGGTGCCCGCCAGCTCCGCGCGCAGCCGCACCGCCAGCTGCCGCGGCGCCGCTTCGTATAATTTCCCTGCCTGCAGCCTGCTCCGCATCGCTTCCTGCGCCTCCAGTTGCTCCACACACTGCGCGCACGATTCCAGGTGCCGCTCGAATTCCTGCGCGCGCACGGCGTCCAGTTCTCCGTCCAGGTACCCGTGCAGCAGGGTTTGCGTCAGATCACACGCCATAGCGCACCTCCCTTCCCTCTCCGCGCCGCAGGGTTTCCTGCAATCGTTCTCTGGCGCGCGCCAGCGTGGACATCACCGTTCCCATCGGTATTCCGGTAATCGCCGAAATCTCCTTGTACGAGCATCCTTCCAGTTCGCGGAGAACCAGCACCTCGCGCGAACGCGCCGGCAAACTCTCCAGCGCCGCGCTCAGCCTTTGCCGCTCGTCGGCCGCCAGCGCGCTCGCTTCCGGGCTGGCGCTGGTGTCCGTCAGGTGAATGGTCTCGTCGAATTCCATCATCAATTCCGCCGGGCGGTTCTTCTCCAGCCATGAATAACAGGTGTTGCGCACAATGCGCAGCAGCCAGGCGCGCGGATCGCCTCCCTGGAAGCCGCCGAAGAATCGCACCGCGCGCACCATCGCTTCCTGCGCCGCGTCTTCCGCGTCGGCGCGGCTGCGCAGCAGCCAGCGCGCGAAGTTGAACGCCGCATCCATGTGCGGCATCACCAGTCGCTCAAAGCGCTCGTTGTCCCGGGGCTCCAGCAAGTCCCTGCTTCCCTTCCTCACTACCAGACTCTGGTGCCCTCCAGTTTATTCCTGCTTTTTTTGTTTTTTCTCAGGAATAAATTCCCGCCCGGTCGGGTCTAGTGCGCAGAAGGCATTCTCAACATAAGGCAAACGCGAGGACCCAATGACCAAACATAAAACCGACGAACTGCTCATCGACCATAACCGCGACGGCGTGGACCGCCGTGGCTTTCTGAAATGCATGGCCTGGGCTGGCACTGGCACGCTCTGCGTGATGCAGGGCGGCATCCTGAAATCCTTCAGCCTCAGCCGAGTTGCCGAGCTCGATCCGCATGTAATTGCCGGCGATCTGCACTTCGTCCAGATCAGCGATAGCCACCTGGGCTTCAACAAGCCCGCCAACACCGACGTCGCCGCCACGCTGAAAGCCGCCGTGGACAAAATCCGCGCGCTGCCCAAGCCGCCCGAATTCCTCATTCACACCGGCGACATCAGCCATCTCTCGAGGCCGGAAGAGTTCGACGCCGTGGACCAGATCCTGAAGGACACCGGGAAGACCACCTTTTTTGTGCCCGGCGAACACGATCTGCTCGACGGCGACGGCTCGCTGTTCCGCGAACGTTACGCCAAAAACGCCAAGGGCGCCGGCTGGCACAGTTTCGATAAGAACGGCGTCCACTTTATCGGGCTCGTCAACGTTGTTGATCTCAAACCGGGCGGTCTCGGCACCCTCGGCGACGAACAGCTCGAATGGCTCGAAGACGATCTCAAAGGCCGGTCCAAGAGCACACCCATCGTCGTGTTCGCGCATATTCCTCTTTGGAGCGTGTACCCGCAGTGGGGCTGGGGCACCGAGGATTCCGCGCGCGCCTTGGGGTACTTGAAAGGGTTTGGCTCGGTCACCGTCCTCAACGGACACATCCACCAGACCATGCAAAAGGTCGAAGGCAACGTCACCTTTCACACCGCGGCATCCACGGCGTTTCCCCAGCCCGCCCCCGGCACCGCCGACTCTCCCGGTCCGATGAAAGTTCCCGCCGAGCAGTTGCGCAGCGTGCTCGGCATCACCGACGTGAATTTCGTCCGTGGAAAGAACGCGCTCGCGGTCGTCGATTCCAGCCTCGCATAGCTGCGAGGTGCGCGTAGTAAACGCCGCTGCAGTTCGAACGACGCACGCAGTACCCCACGTCGAGCAGTCAACGTTTGTCAGAAAGGGTCACCAGAAAGGACCACAGTCATGAACATCGCACGCAGAACGCTCGCATTTTTTCTCGCCGCCGTTTCGGTCACCGTTGTCGCCAGGGGCAGCCTGGCCGGCAGGCTTCGGCCACTCGCGGCTTCCGCCGCCGCGCCGGCCGATCCCGCTACTCAAGTCACGATTGACAACTTCAGCTTCGCGCCGCGTGACATTACCGTCGCGCCCGGCACCACCATCACCTGGAAGAATCGCGACGATATTCCGCACACGGTCGTCAGCGACGACAAATCTTTCAAGTCCCGCGCCCTCGACACCGACGATTCCTTCTCTTACAAGTTCGAGAAGCCCGGCAGCTATCCGTACTTCTGCTCGCTTCATCCCAAGATGACGGCCAAGGTCGTCGTGCAGTAAGCGTGGCCGGAAATCGAGCACGCTCTCTTGTAACCACCCGAAACTGTCCCGCGGCAACCCCATGTGGCGCCGGGCTTCAGCCCGGCTCCTCGGTTTCGCAGTTTCCGTTTTCCGCGTTCCCAGAAAGGCGCAGAACCATGCTCAATCCGTTCGACCCCAAAGCCGCTCTCCTTGCCAAACATGCGCAACACGTGGTCCTCATCCACTTCCCGATCGCGCTGTATCTCACGGGCACGCTTTTCGATCTCGCCGCGCGCGTCTTCCGAAAGCCCGCGCTGGCCGCGGCCGCTCGCTGGAATTTTCTCGTCGCCGCGCCTGCCAGCCTTGCCGCGGCGGCATCCGGTCTGCTCGCTTGGCGCTTCGCGCTCGCAGGACAAACCATCAAAGGCCTTCTGCTCTGGCATCTCGTGCTTGGCCTTGCGACCGTTGCCGCCCTTTGGCTCACTTTTCTCGTCCGTGTGCGGAACCGCCCGCCCGATGCTTTGCCGCCATCGTTTCTGGTCGGCTTCGAACTCACCGCCTGTGCCGTTGTCGCGGTCACCGCCCACCTCGGCGGGTTCCTATCTGGCGTCAACTTCGGCTGACCGCTTCCAGCAGCACAGCCCGGAAGGCCTGCCTGCGGCAGGCGATACGCACAACCGACCTATTTTCAAATACTTACGCGTCACTGCCTGGCATCTACGACTCCGATTGGTTACTGGAGCGGCCGTACTAAGACCCACGTACCCTGTCCTTTGTGTCTAGCGGCCCATTCACGAGCTAAGGCTACCCCCGTACATTGGCACAACGGGTTGGGGGCCGCGCGGGGACAGCGGTCCCGCAAGGGACCGTGTGCGAGCTTCCCAACCCGGTTTATTCCTCCTGACGTCCCACGGCAGTCGGTCCGAGCCGATCCGAACCTCCGGCCCTCCTCGTGCATCCCATTTCCTGACGGGTTTCCTGAGCGATGTTCGGGGTCCTGTTCCGGGTCAAGGAAATGAACGGCTTAAGCACTAACCGCCGCTTCGCCAGCAAGCCTACTGGCGCCTTTCGCGGACGCCAATGTCAGCTTCGCCTGCCGGCGTTGCTTGTCCTTGCCATGCTGGCAGTCTCCGCGTCGCTCGTTTGCGCCGTCAGCAGCTCCGCCGCCCCTCCCTCTCCGTTGCCGGCGTTCAAGCCGGCCACACAGCGGGCTTTCGACGCCTACGTCCTCGCCGTGGACCAGCGCAACAACGCCGAGTTGCAACGCGGCGCCGGCTTGCTCTGGATTGATGCCCTGCCCGACGCAGAACGCAAACGCGCCTACGCCGCCCTCGCTTCCGGCCAGGTGCAGATCAAGCAACGCGGGCGGTCCGACGGCGGAATACAGATGGATTGCCCCGACGGCATGATTCACCACTGGGTTGGCGTGGTTTTTCTTCCCGGCGCGAAACTCGATGACGTGCTGGCGATCCTGCAGGATTACGACCACCACTCCGCTTACTACGCACCGGACGTGGTTCGTTCCCGGCTCGATTGGCGCGACGGCGATCACTTCCATGCTTTCCTGCGCTTCCGGCGCAGCAAGGTCATCACCGTGGTACTGAACACCGAGCACGATGTTCGCTACTTCCGCGATTCGCCCGTACTCGCGCACAGCCGCAGCAGCGCCACGCACATTGCCGAGGTCGAAAATCCCGGCAAAGCCGGCGAACGGGAAAAGCCGCGCGACTCCGACGGCGGATTTCTCTGGGGCATGGAAACCTGGTGGCGTCTGGAGGAGAAAGACGGGGGCGTGTACGTGCAAAGCGAAATTGTTTCGCTGACGCGCGATATCCCGGCCGGGCTGGGCTGGATGATCGCGCCGTTCGTCAATGCCGTGCCGCGCGAATCGCTGAGCTTCACGCTCGAAGCCACGCGCAGCGCCGTGGAGTCGCGGGCAAGACGCGCCGCGCGCTGACGCCGCAACCTATTTCGCTGCGTTGTGCTTTCGTTCCGCCGCCCGCAGCAACAATTGCCGCAAATCCGTGGCGTGCCGATCCCAGGAAAATTGTGCCGCCGTCTGTTGCGCCGCCCGCGCAAGTTCCTCGCGTCTTTCGCGGCTGGCGGCAAGTTCGCGCAGTTTTCCGGCGAGTTCTTCGGCGTCTTCCGGATCGCGCAGCAGCAGCGTGTCTTCGCCGTCCTTGAGCCAGTAACTCATGCCGGCGCGCGAACTCACAATCGTCGGCAACCCGCAGGACATGGCTTCGAGCACCGGGAAGTTGAAGGAGTCTTCGCGCGACGGCGCGGTCAGGATGTCCGCGGCAGCGTACAGTTCGCGGACGTCTTGCAACGGGGCGAGGAACTCCACCCGCGCGCCGATTCCAAGCCGGGCCGCTTCCGCGCGCATAGGCGCCGGCTCATCCTGCCCGGCGACCAGAAGGCGCAACGGCAAATCGGCGCAGCGCGCCAGCGCCGCAAGCAGGGTATTCAGGCCTTTGTTGCGCCAGTCGTTGCCGATCAGCAGCAAAATGATTTCGTTTTCCTCGCAGCGGTACTTTTTCCTCGCGCCGGCGCGCATCGCCTGCACCGCTTGCGGCGAAAACCAGCGGTGATCCACACCGTGCGGAATGATGGCCACGTCATTCCGGCCGATGTACCGCTGGATCTGGTCGGCGGTGTGTTTTGAGCCGGCCGCCAGAATCACCCGGGGATCGCGATAGATGCGGCGTTCCAGAAAGCGGAGCAGCGCGTAGTAGATTCGCCGGTGCAGTCCCCGCAACCCGGACTGATTTCCAGCGGACTGCAATTCCACCAGGCGATGAAACACGGCGTGGACCTGAATCACGTCGGCGTCCAGCGCATTGATGCCGGGCGAAAATGTCACTCCGGCTTGCTGGCGCGAATGCAATGCAACGCGCGAGCGCTCGCGACGATTCAGAAAAAGCCAGGCCACAAACCCGAGCAGGTGCGGGCCGCGAAGCGCGGGCACGCGATGCCAGAAAAGCCCGGCCTGATCTTCGCCTGCGTCGCCTTCGCTCAGGCGCAGGTCGGAAACGCGCTGCGAAAACAGATGCACGGAATCGAGGTGTTGAAAAGCCAGGCGCTCGGCAAGTTCGGCGATGGCGCGCTCGGTGCCGTGCTGGCGATCGACAAAAGGCGAGATGATCTCGATCCGCACGTCAATTCGGGGAGGAGGAAAACGCGAGAAATTGTGCAGCGAATGGCGAGCACATGGCACGACTGTACCACACGCGAACAGTTGCAACGCGCGAGTGGCGTGGTGAGGCAATACGAAAATCAATAAGAATAATTTTAGATTTTTAGCGGCGAGAATTGCTCGCAGGCAATGCTAGCCTGCGCTTTCATGCCACTCACCGAAAAACACGCGCTGCGGTTTGCAACCCTCACCCTGGACCGTCCGGCTTCGGCTGCCACCAAAGACCGCGAAGCAGAACGCGTGGGACCGCCACAGGGGTTCCGGTTCGGCCACATTCTTGAGCTGGACGGGTTCCGCGGACTGGCGGTGCTGCTGGTGACCGCCGGGCATTTTCTTGAGTACCACCTGCGCGGACGAAACGGGAACACGCTGTCGCTGGCCCTCGGCCAGACCGGGGTACTGCTGTTTTTTGTCCTGAGCGGATTTCTGATCACCGGCCTGCTGCAACGCGAGCGGGAGGCCACCGGGCGAATCGGTTTTCGCAACTTTTATGTGCGCCGGGCGCTGCGCCTGCTGCCCGCACTGGCGGTGCTGCTGGCATCGGTGGCGGTGCTGGTGCAACTGCGCCAGGTGACGGACGTGACACGCACGGAGTTTCTCGCGTGTCTTTTTTATGCGCGCAATCTTTTTGGTCACAGCACGACCCTGGGCCACATCTGGTCGCTTTCGCTGGAAGAACAGTTTTATCTGCTTTGGCCGCTGACGCTGGCATTGCTGCCGCGCAAGGATGCGGCCATGAAGACCCTCGCGGTCTGCACGGGGTTCATGATCTGGCGCGGACTGGCCATCTCCGCGAATCTCTTTCCGTATGAGCGCGGGATCTACTACGTGCGGCCGTATTTTCGGTTTGATTCGATCCTGATCGGCGCGTTCGTGGCGTTGTGGTTCGCGTCGAGCGAACCCGGGCGCGAACAGGCACGGCGGATCTTGCGCCTGGCGCCGACGTTTGCGTTGTGGGTGGCGCTGGCCTTGTGGGCGTACTTCGGAGAAATGGTTTCGCGGCCCCTGCACACGACGCTACTGGAAATTCTGGCGGCGGCAGCGCTTGCGGAAGCGGTCTTGTGCCCGGACAAATGGACATCGCGTATCCTGCGATCGCGCGCCCTGCGATTCTTTGGAATGATTTCCTACTCGCTCTACCTATGGCAGCAGCTGTTCACGATGGCTGACCAGCCGAGCTGGGGGATATGGCGGCAGTTTCCGCTGGCGCTCGTGGCGCCCGTGGCCCTGGCGACGATTTCCTATTTTGCGCTGGAGCGGCCAGCGTTGCGGCTGAAGGAACGGCTGGCGCCTCAAGTGACGCCGCCCTAGGCGCCGCGACTTCTTCAGGACCGCGCGCCAGCCACGCCCGAGGGGATAGCAGGAGCGCTGGCCGGCACTTCGCGGGCGGATTCCAGCGCGGCATACTGCGCCGAGAGCGCCAGCTTTGGCAGGCGGAACAACACGCCGACGAACAGCCAAAAGTAGGCGTTGACCAGAAAGTCCTGGTAAAAGCTCAGGCTGTTGTAGCCGATGGGGAAAAAAAGCAGGAAGGTCAGCCAGAAAATGACGAAGGCCAGCGGGAACCAGGGCGAACCGCGAAGCTGCCTGACGATTCTCCATGCGGGAATACATACGGCCAAGCCCAGAATCATCCACAGCAACAGCCCCGGAACCCCCATTTCAACGACCAATTGACCGTAGCCGCTTTCCACCGCAGCGGTCATTTTCGGGGCATGCAGAATGCGCGTGACGTATTGCGCACCGAGCGAGGCGGTGCCCGTGCCGCGCCCGACCAGCCAGTTTCCTTCGTCGAAAGCCATCAGGAAATTGCGCAGCGGATAATCGCGCGCCCGGTAGGTGAGTTCGCTGGCCGTGCTGTAGGGACTGAGGGTCTCGGAGTAAACGGCCAGGCGAGAGTTGACTTCGTCCGGGAAAGCCATGCTGAGGGCCATGATGGCCAGACCACCAAGAAGGATCACGCGCTGCACCGAGCGGATGACGCGGGTGACCTCTTTCTGTCGCCAGGGCGCGCCCCAAAGAAATGCGGCGAGAATGATCAGGACGCTGCCGCCCGACCACATCATAACGCCGCGCGATGTGCTCATGAGCGCCGCGCCCGCGATCACGCCAATGGAAATGAACGCCAGCATGCGGCCCTTGCGACTGCGCAGGAGCAGATAGCCGCCAAAGCCGATCATGACGATCCAGGTCAAGAGAATGAAATTCTGAAAACGGCCGACGCTGACAAACACCGAGCTGGGGCGATAGGCCACCTGGCCGGTGATCGGCGAGACGCGATACAGCGTGCTCATTTCCCGAATGTCTTCCTGAATCGTGGCAGGATTCAGGAACGAGGGACCTATGACGGCCTGGGCGATGCCGAGCCCACAGACCAGCAAGATGATGATGCAATTGAACAGGAAGAAACGGCGCAGTTCTTTTTCCGAATCAATCAGCGAATAGCCGAGGTACATCAAGGGCACATAGAGAAAGTCGAGTTTGAGCCCCATGAAGCCGTAGAGCGGGCTGGCGGAAGCGGGATTGAACGCTTCGACGACCGCAAACAAAAAAAAGATGAGCAAAGCCACCCGGAACGGCGGACGAAAGCTGGGAGGCTCCTTGCGGGCGCGTCTGGCCATGAAAAATGAGAGCAGCACCACGAGCAGCAGCAAATCCTTGGCGAAATAGATGGCCATGTTGTTGCCGAGGAACTTGCGCGCGAAGTCTTCAAACGAAAGCCAGGCGAAAAATATGTACAGGCCCTGGCGCCAATTGTTGAGGATGCGGACCGCGAAGGCTCCGCCGGCAATACAGATGAAAACGATGGCCAGGCCGGGCATGTCGTCGGCAAGAACATACTCGGAGACCTGGTAGGCGGCATACAGCCCGACCGCAAACACCAGAAACGTCGAGAGCGCCTTGCGGCGCGCTTCGCTGCTATCGCTGATGGAAAAAAGTCGCGGCAAAACGGTCCTATGACGCTCGCTCTGAGATCGAAATCCGGCCCGCGCGAGCCCTCTTCAGGCTAACACGCCCTTTGGGCCTTCGCGCACGCGTCCCGCCCCTTTCAGGCGGGGTTACCGGAGAGTACGCGGCGATAAACGTCGGCGTGATCGGCGACCGCCCGGTTCCAGGAGAACAGTTCCACGGCGCGCGCCCTGGCGGAGTTTTCCAACTCCGCGACCAGCGCAGGCGAGGTGGCCGCCTTGAACATCTGTTCCGCGAGCGCCGCTGCGTCGCCCGCGGGAAAAAGCAGGCCCGCCGAACCGACGACTTCCGGAAGACCTCCTGCGTCGGAGGCGATGACCAGCCGCCCGCGCATCAGCTGTTCGATGGCGGAAAGGCCGGCGGCCTCTTCCCAGACCGAGGGCATGACCATCGCGCCGGTGCGCAGGACAAACTGGGCGAGGTCCGGCCCGCGTAGCGGACCGACGCAATGCACGATGGAGCCGAGCTGGAGTTGGGCAATCCGCTGCTCAATGCGCGCGCGTTCCGGGCCATCACCCACCAGATGTACCTGAAAATCCAGTCCACGCAGAACCAGTTGCTGCGCAGCTTGCAAGAGAAGATCGATGCCTTTCTCCGGGACGAAGCGGCCGACGAAGACGAATTCGAACGCACGACCGTCGGGCCGGGGAGTTCGCGGACCCCACTCGAGGTTTTCTATCCCGTAGTAGATGCGGGTGGCTCGAGGCAAAGCGTGACGCCGCAAGACGTGATCGGTGATGGCGATATTGGCGGAGGCGCGCCGGGACAATGCACGGCGCAGAAAGGTGGTCACCACCCGAAACGCGCTGCGCGCCGTGGACCTCTCCGCCGCGCCACAACGCAAACACCGGTGCAGCGCGCCCTGCTGGAAATAGCCCGGGCAGATGCGGGACTCAGGCAACTGCAGGAGCAGGCCGTTGGGGCAAATGGCCTGGTAGCCGTGGTGCTCCACCACGAAGGGCTTCTTGGCCAGCCAGCAGAAGAACATCGGCAGCAAGGCGGGGCCGGCGACATGGACGATATCGGAAGCGCGAATCGCGCGGAACAGTTGGCGAGCGCCCGGGCCACGCACCACCCGGAACAAATAGGAAGAGTCATCGTGCTCGCCGCGAGCCGTGTTGGTGACGACGGTGACTTCGAATGAGCCACGCACAGGCGGCAAAAGGCACAGGCCCGTGGCCAAGGAAAGAACGGAGGTTTCGACTCCGCCGAGACTGGGCGGGAAGGCGTGGCTGTAGATGAGGAGTTTGGTCGGCGATTCAGGAGGAGCGGACATGACCAATCCTCTCGCTCGCCGCGCGGGCAGCTGCGATGGTGGCGGCGACCGCCTTTTCCGGAGCGTTTCGCTCGACGTGCAGGGCCGCGGCCTGGGCCGTTTGCCGGAGCCGCTGCGGGTCCGCGAATGCGGCAACCAGAACACGCGCTAAGGCGGCCACGTCACCGGAAGGATAGACAAAATCATCCCGCACCGGCCGGACCAGATCGGCGGCAGCGCCTACCCGGTCGCTGACAACCACCGGGCATCCGCAGCACATGGCTTCGTTGACCACCACCCCGAACGGCTCGTAGCCGGAGGGAAGAACCAGCAGGTCGGAGGCGGTGTATACCGCCGGCAGGCCGGATTGGTTGACGAAGCCGAGAAATTTGACGCGGGACGCGACGCCCAGGCGGGCCGCTTCCGCTTCTAGGACGGGACGCAACGGGCCTTCCCCGGCGTAGACCAGGACCGCACCCGGCAGGTTGGCGCGAGAGAAGGCCTGCAACAGGTCCGCAGGTCGTTTCCAGGGCTGCAGCTTGGCGCAGAAGAGCACGACCTTTTGCTCGGGCGCGATGCCCCAGGAAGCGCGAACGGCGTTGCGGTCAATTTCGGCGGAGCGCGCCTTCCACCAGGCGTTGTCCACGGAATACGGGGTGAGGGTAATGCGATCCGCGGGGATGCCCAGGCTCGCGATCATCGCGCGGGTGGCGGAGGACGGAACAATCACCTGATCCGCAGAACGGAAAAGCCGCGGCCAAAACAACTTCTTGGCGATGATCTTCCAGCGGCGCCCATCGGCAGGCTCGAGCTGGTGCGCGTCGGTTCCGAAAAGAAACGCTGCGCCAGACGACTTGGCTGCACGACGGGCGGTTCGGAAGGCGGGACTCCGATAATTGAGATAGGAGACGACGGCGTCGAAACGACCTTGCTCGATGAGCGTCTTCAGCCCGCGCGTATCGCGAACTTCACGCCAGGGGTAGCCGTCGAGCAGCGGCACGTCCCACCGGACTTCGGTGGCGAATCCGGGGTCGTAGGCAGCCGAAGCACCGCGCAAAGAACAAAAGGCAACTTGAAAATCCAACTGCGGATCGCGAGCCATACCGCGAAAGAGAGGAGCGGAATATTGCACAGGATGAGCGGCTACGGCGAGAAGTTTGAGACGCGAATCAGGCTGCATGAATCAGCGCCAGGCTAACGCCAGGACTGCGCAAAGGAAATTTCGTGAGGAGCGGGTCATGGCCGTCCTGGAGCGGCAGGAGGGGTGCGGAGGCACATGGCGGCAGGACGGGTCACGCTGCAGCTCCGTTGCCTGCCGGCTTCTGTAGAAACCCGACACCGCGCAGCACATCGTGAAGAGGAGCCCTCGTTTCCGCAACAAACTCCGGCCAAGCGGCATTCCACAGCGCGTCGTCGCAAAAAAGCAGGCCGCCCGGGCGAATGTAGGGATAGGCCGCCCGGAACTCCCACAGCATGTGCTCGTAGGTGTGCAAGGAATCGTGGATAAAAACATCCGTGGAGCCCAGTTCGGCGAGCAATTCAGGGAGAAGGTGGCGGGAATCGCCAAGGCGCATCTCCCAACGGGAGCGAAGCCAGTCCGGAACCACCCAACCGTTGGGGCGGCCGGGCGGGAGATAAGAGGTATCGCCGATGTCCACGGAGTAGAGACGCCCGCGCGCGTTCTTGTGCAGGGCCAGGAGCAGGTAGGAAGAAGAGACGCCGCTGGCGATGCCCGTTTCCACAACCACATCGGGTTTGAAAGCGCGCAGTGCTATGTACTGCACGAGAATCTTTTTGGCATAGAGGTCGGCGGCGTAAACGTGGGCAGAGGCAAGTTCCGGCTGGGCGGAACGCAGGGCGTCCGCGAACTCCGGCGTATCTAGGGGCTCATTGAGGAAACGGCGAATCTCCGTGGCCGGGCAACCGGTGATTAAGGAAAGAAAACGCTCATCGGAATGGGCGACTTCGCGAACCAGGGACTTGACGGCATACGCGGGATTGCGGGCGGCGAATGCGGCCTTGTTCTTGAGGTTCGAGAGCAACCAGCGCAAAGAGAGTATCTCCCTGGAACGGCCGCGACGACGGATGAGCCGGGACCGCATCGAGTATAACTGCATTTCGGGAGGCGGAAACGCTGTGCTAAACTTCTAAAGGTTTAGCCCGCAAGTCACAGGGTTTGCGGTTCGCTCAGCCCTCCGCAGACAGATCCCCGCACGAGTGGGGCAGAAAAGAATCCAGAAGCAAGAAGGAACAGCTATGTCCGGGCATTCAAAGTGGGCCACGATCAAGCACAAGAAGGCGGCCACCGACGCCAAGCGCGGGCGGGTGTTCACGCGGCTGATCCGCGAACTGACGATAGCGGCGCGCATAGGCGGCGGGGACCCGAACTCCAACCCGCGGCTGCGGACGGCGATCGCGGCAGCCAAGAACGAAAACATGCCCAACGACAATATTGAGCGCGCCATTTTACGCGGCACCGGCCAGCTGGAAGGCGAGCAGTACGACGAAGTGATGTTCGAGGGCTACGGGCCTGGCGGCGTGGGCGTGCTGATCCAGGTGGTGACCACGAACCGCAACCGCGCGGTGGGCGAAATGCGGCACCTGATGGGCAAGAACAACGGGAACATGGCGGAAGCCGGGGCGGTCGGCTGGATGTTCCACCGCAAGGGCGAGATTTCCATCCCGAAAGAGGCGGCCAGCGAAGACAAATTGATGGACCTGGTGCTGGAAGCGGGAGCGGAAGATTTAAAAGATGATGGATCGAGCTGGTACGTGGTGACGCCGCCGGAAGCTCTGGAAGCGGTGAAGGAAGCGCTGAGCAAGGCGGGAATCACGCCGGCGAGCGCGGAAGTCGGCATGGTGCCGCAGAACTACGTCAAGCTGACGGGCGAGCAAGCCAAGCAGATGCTGCGTCTGGTGGAAGCGCTCGAAGAGCACGACGACGTGCAACACGTGTACGCGAATTTCGACATCGACGAGAGCGAAATCCAGGCGGCAGTCGGCGCGAATTAACAGAAATGCCGCCGCGTGCACCCGGGCGCGGGCACAACACAACCCCTACAAAGCACTGGCACCAGAGCGTTGCGCGGCTTACACTTTTTGCGATGAGCGAAAACAAACCGCGTGATGGTGTATTGCGTGTTTTGGGCGTGGACCCGGCTGCCGCGGGGCCGACGGGCTATGGCGTCGTGGAGTCTGACGGGCGGTCCTGCCGTACCCTGCGCTACGGCGCGCTGAAGGTGGCGGACAAGATCCGCGAAGGTTCGGCCGGGGCGGGGCTGGAAGCGGTACACACGCTGATCTGCGAATTGCTGCGCGAGTTTGCCCCGCACTGTCTGGCCGTTGAATCCATATTTTCCGCGCTGAATGTGCGTACTGCGCTGCGGCTGGCGGAGGTGCGCGGCGTGGTGCTGCTGGCGGCGGCGCAGCACGGGGTCGAGGTGCACAGCTATGCGCCGCGGCTGATCAAGGCGTCGGTGGCGGGCTACGGGCACGCGGATAAGCGGCAGATGCAAATGATGGTGCGCTCGCTGCTGGGGATGGCGGAAGTGCCGGAGCCGGCGGATGCGGCGGATGCGCTGGCCGTGGCGCTGTGCCACATGCAGCAGGCGCAATTTCAGCGGCGGTTCGGCCTGGCGCCGGAGCCGCGAAAAGCGGCGCGCGGCGTCAGCGCAGCCATGCGAACGCGGCCGGCGCGAGCGGAAGCGCAACCCGGGCGATGAGCGGATTTCGTTCAACGGTCTTGGCGACGTTCGGTGTGGCGGCAGCATGCTTGCTGCTGACAACCACTTGCGCGGCGACGACCGGCACGGCGGCGGCGACCTGGGCTCATGCCGCGAATACCACGAATCCGCAAGGCGCGAAGATCACCTTCAAGCGGGTGTTCGTGGGCAGCTCGCCCGAGCTTATTCAGCTTTCGGTGCGTGAGGATTCGAACGCGGCCACCTACGAGATTCGGCAGCTGGAAGAAGATCCGGAGCCGCTTCCTTTTGAGGTGGGTGAAGGGCTGCGCAGCAAGATTTTCAGCCTGGCGGCGGAGCTGCACCACTTTGAGGGGCAGGACCTGGACGTACACCGGAAGATCGCCAATCTGGGCGAGAAAACGTTCCGCTGGGAACAAGGGACGGTCTGGCACGAGACGAAATTCAACTACACCCTCAACCAGACCGCGTCGCAACTTCTCCAGATCTTTGAGGGGCTGGCCCGGCAGCAGGAGCACTTCGCCCTGATTGCGCGGCGCATGAAATACGACCGGCTGGGGATTAACGATGCGCTGCTCCAGTTCGAATCGGACCTGAACCGGGGTCTGATGCCTGAGCCGCAACGGCTCTTGCCCCTCCTGGACCAGATTTCGTCGGACCCCAAGTTTGTAGATATCGCCCGCCAGCGGGCGCGGACGCTCGGAGAGCGGCTGCGAGGTCGAGTTAGGTAAAGCGCAAAACCAGTTAAGTTCTAGAACTAATAAAACCCTCCTAAATACAGAATAGAAATTCTAAAACCTGTATGAATATGCGGTTCATTTTCTAACGACTGTCTTACGCGCTTCTAAATCACTGAAAATAAGGTGGCTGCTTTCTTCCACAAAATGTGAATGATGCATAAACTTTGGCAAAAATGATGCATACCCTGATCGTGGGGCGTGGTGAAGAAGCACGGAGTGGCAGCTCTGCCACTTCTTCCCATCGGTCAGTTCCGACCTCTGATTGATTGTTTTCCACTGGCACGAACAATCTGACCTGGACGTCAGACAAAGGAGTACCGATGCTTTCTGCGCGGAAAGTGTTCTGCTTTTTTGTATTGCTGTTGGGCCTAGTACTGCTCCTGCCGCACGCAACTCCCGCACAAGAAACGACAGGCGGTTTACAGGGCACGGTGAAGGATCCTTCGGGCGCGGTGGTTCCCGGCGCGGAGATCTCCGTGACGGCGGCTTCGCTGGTCGGTAGCAAGCAGGTGCTGACCGATTCCTCCGGTTACTACCGGTTCGCGAACCTGCCGCCTGGCACGTACACCATAACAGTGGCGGCGAAAGGTTTTGCGACCGTCAAGCGCGAAGTGCTGCTGGAAGTCGGGCACTTGCCGACCGTGGATTTCGCGCTGGAAGTCGGCTCGGGCTCCACGGTGGTCGAAGTGAGCGCGGCATCGCCGCAGATTGACGTGACGACCAACGTGACCACGACCAACGTGACGGAAGACGTGATTGAGAATATTCCGCACGGCCGGTCGTTTCAGTCGGTGATCCAGTTTGCTCCGGCAGCCCGCAACGAGCCGCTGATGGGCAACTCGGGCATCAGCAACGGAACGGGGAGCATCGCGCCGGGCAACGGTTCGAATGGCGGCGATCATGGGTTTTCGGTGGCCGGCGGTTCGGACTCGGAGAACTCCTACCTGGTAGAAGGCCAGGAGACGGCGAACCTGGCAGGCGGCTTCTCGCACACCCAGGTGCCGTTCGACTTCGTGCAGGAAGTGGAAATCAAGAACTCCGGCGTGGAAGCCGAGCACGGCGGCGCGCTGGGCGGCGTGGTGAACGTAATCATGAAGAAGGGCACCAACGCGTATCACGGCTCGCTCTTCATGCAGTATGAGAGCGACGGCATGGACGCGGGGCCGAATCCGTACTCGCGTCTGGACCCGAACTCCTCGCAAACGCCGACCAGCTGGGGCGCCATTGACCCAACCTATCAGTCGTTTCAGCCGAAGAAAGACCGGACCGGCGACATTTTCCCCGGGTTCACCTTTGGCGGGCCGATCTGGAAAAACCGCATTTTCGGGTTCGTTGGCTTCAACCCTGAATTTACGTCGGTATCGCGAGCGGTGAATTATGCGGTTTCGCCGGACCCGACGCTTTCGCCGCTCGGGGTGGTGAGATTTGGCCAGAACACGCAGACCTATTACACGTCGGCGCGCGTGGACGCGGTCATCACCCAGAAGCTGCGCGTTTACTCCTCTTGGCTGTACCAGCTGCAGAAGCAGCACGGCACCAACCTGCCCTTCGCGGATTCCACCCAGGGCTATGACAACGTCAGCGCCACGATCGATCCTTCGACCTACGCGCACTACATCGGCTTCACTGCGCCCAACCAGACCACCAACGTGGGCGTGGACTATTCCATCACGCCGCGCCTGGTGGCCACTGGCCGCTTCGGCTACTACTTTGAGAACTACCACGACTTCGGGTATCCGACCAACGGCGTCATCGACAATTGGCAGACCAGCGGCACTTGCAACCCGGGCAGCTGCACCCTCGATAACACCGGAAACCCGCTGCCAGCCTCGTTGCAGGAGGCCCAGGGATTCCTCAGCGCCGCCACCACCGGCTCATTTACCACCGTCAATTCCAACAAGGCCATCCAGATTGACGCCAATCTGGCCTGGTTCAAGAGCGGCTGGTGGGGCACGCACAACTTCAAGTTCGGCTACCAGATGAACCGCCTGAGCAACCTGCTGGCGCAGCACTACAATGAGCCCTACGTGCAGTTCTGGGTGGGCTCGACGGCCGCCTACCAGCCTCAAGGCCAGGTCGGAACGGACAACTGCGCACCTTTCGTGGCGTTGTACGGACAGTGCGCGGGCCAGTATGGCTATGTCAGCGTGTATGACTTCGGCGACGGCGGGCGAGTAACCAGCTACAACCACTCGCTCTTCGCACAGGACTCGTGGTCCATCGCGCGCGGGTTGACTCTCAATCTGGGCCTGCGTGTGGAGAAGGAGTTTCTCCCGGCAGAAAACCAGCCTGCGGGAGGCATTTCGCACCCGATCGACTTCAGCTGGAGCGACAAAATCGCGCCGCGCATCGGCGTAGCGTGGGACCCGACGGGCCGCGGGAAGATGAAAATCTTCGGCGGCTACGGCCAGTTCTACGACCAGATGAAGCTGAACCTGGCGATCAGCTCGTTCGGCGGCCAATACTGGAACCAGTGCTTCTACGCGCTGGACACCTCGGACGTGGCTTCCATCGCGCCGGCATTCGACAGCAACCAGCGGTTCTGCCCGGGCACAAACAATTCAACCGGTTCGGCGACGGAAGCGAACTTTCCGAACGGCACGCCTGCAGGGTTGACGTTCCTGGAGAACCAGAATTTCCGCGCCAATCCGACGACCTGCTCGACCTGCACGGTCACGGAAGAAGGCGTGGCGCCGGGCCTGAAGCCCTACAAGCAGCATGAATCCACCATCGGATTCGATTATCAGATCGCGCCGACGGTGGCCTTCGAAGCGCGCTACGACCGGCGGCGACTCGATCACGTCATCGAAGACGCAGCCATCTTCAACCCGGCGGTGGGTGAAACCTTCGTCATCGTGAACCCCGGCCAGGGCATCAACGCCACTTACGACAAGTTCTTCGACTTCCTCTACGGCGTGAACAACTCCAACTGCGGCAGCGGCTGCCCCAATCTGATTCCGGCGCAGCGCAACTACGATGGCGTGGAGTTCCGCGTGACCAAGGCCGCAACGAAACACTGGGCGGGGATGTTCTCCTATACCTACAGCCGGTTGTGGGGCAACTACTCCGGCCTGACCAGCTCGTTCCAGGGCGACGGCGGCGGCGGCCGCAACGCGCCGAACAACAGCCGCGCCTTCGACGAGCCGTTCTTCTCCTTCAACGAAAACGGCAAGTCCTCGAGCGGCTTGTTGCCGACGGACCGGCCGAACACCTTTAAGGGCTACGTCTACTACAATCTGGGCTGGCTGCACCGCTTTACGACGCAGTTCGGCATCTTCCAGGTCTTCTACCAGGGCACACCGGAAACGTCCTACGTGGACGTCGGCTACGCGTTCCCCGGCGGCTTCCCGACGTATCCCTACAACATCGACAAGTGGGTGGACGTCTCGCAGGATCCGGCGACCGGCGCGCTGACCTTCAGCAACCCGCACCTGCAGAGGACTCCGTGGTACAACCAGACCGACTTCAGCGTGAGCCAGGACTTCAAGCTCAGCGAAGGCAAGACGCTGTCGTTCTCCGCGATCGCGACCAACCTGCTGAACGAGCGGGCAGTTACCGCAGTCGGCGAGCAGATTGACAGCAACACCGCGCAGAACTTCATTGGTCCGGGCGGCTACTGGCTGATCAACGGCACGCCGTTCTACTCCGCGGCGATGAACCCGTACAACGCCAACCAGCTGCTGAATGCGGCATTTTCGAACGGCGGCGGTCCGGCGACGCTGAACAGCCAGTACGGCTTCCCGAACCGCTACCAGCATGGCCGGACGATTCGTCTGGGCCTGAAGTTCACGTTCTAACCATTGGACCCCGCGTTGCTCGGGGTCGAAACGGGAAATGTGGGAAAGGGCGTCCGAAGCGGGCGCCCTTTTTCCTTTGTTTCGCCCCTAAGCTGCACTTTGCGTGGGTTGAGACGATATTCCAGCGCCCGCGGATGCGTATGCTAGGATGAGGGCACTCCCCTTCTCTCTCGTTCATGGACCGACCAGTCACACCACCGGCATCGCTCGCAGGCGCCCAGGGGTCGTTCGCGGCCAGGCCGGGCGCCATGGGTGTGGCGGGCAGGCGTTCACTGGCCGAATCGGCGGGCTCGATGAACCTGCGCGAGGCAGTGGCTATCGCGACATCCAGCCTGTGGGCGCACAAACTGCGCAGCGTGCTGACCCTGCTGGGCGTGGTGATCGGCGTGGCCGCGGTGATCGCGGTGGTCAGCCTGATCAATGGCGCGAACCAGTATGTGGCGACCAAAGTTTTCAATCTGGGCGCGGACGTTTTTGGGCTTTCCAAGCAGCCTTCGATCATCACCAACGTGGACGACTGGCTGGAGTTCCAGAAGCGGAAACGCATCGAGCAGGACGACTTCGACGCGGTCAAACAGCTATGCAAGTCGTGCAAGAGCGTCGGCGCCTCGCTGGGCGGGCGGGTGGAAGTGCGCAGCGGGGTGAACTCGCTGAAAGATACCAACCTGCGGGCGTGGACGCCGGAGATGTCGGAACTCTACGACGTGGACCTGATCGAAGGGCGGCACATCACCGACGCGGATATACAGAGCGCCGGAGCGGTGTGCGTGATCGGGATGGACATTGTGGACAACCTGCTGACGGGCGGCGACCCGGTCGGCAAGGAGATCCGCTGGAACAATTTTCCGTGCACGGTGATTGGTGTGGGCAAGAAGGAAGGCTCTTCTCTCGGCACATCGCTGGATAACTGGATCATCCTGCCGCTGACGACCTACCAAAAGAACTACGGAACGCAGATGGATTCGCTGCGAGTGACGGTGCGGGCCGGCTCGGCGGCCAAGATTCAGGATACGGTGGACGAAGTACGCCAGATCATGCGCGGCCGGCATCATCTGAACTATGGAGCGAAGGATGACTTCGCGATCGAAACCAGCGACTCGTTTCTGTCGCTGTGGAAAGACATCAGCTCCTCCTTCTTCGTGGTAACGATCGCGATTGCTTCGATTTCGCTGGTGGTGGGCGGCATCGTGATCATGAACATCATGCTGGTGAGCGTAACCGAGCGGACGCGGGAGATCGGAGTGCGCAAGGCGCTGGGCGCGCGGCGCGGCGATATTCTGCTGCAGTTCCTGATCGAGTCCTCCACGATTGCGGTGATTGGCGGGGCGATTGGCGTGATCGGAGGAGTGCTGGTGGCCAAGCTGGTTTCGATCGTCACGCCGCTGCCGGCCGCGGTGCAGATCTGGTCGGTCATCGGTGGCTTGCTGGTGGCGCTGAGCGTGGGCTTGTTCTTCGGGACCTACCCGGCGTCAAAAGCGTCGCGTCTCGATCCGGTGGAGGCATTGCGCTCGGAGTGAGCGGGTGAAAGGCCTATGTCCACGATAGCCAATACAGCCAGCACCCTTGCTGATTCGCGAACTTCGCGCTTGCGCGCCCTGGTGCGGGTGGAAAATTCCCTCAAGCTGAGCGAACTGGTGGCGCTGGCCCTGGACACGCTGCGCAAGAATCTGCTGCGCTCCGGATTGACGATCCTCGGCATCGTGATCGGCATCACTACGGTGATCGCCGTCAGCTCGGTCATCAACGGGCTGAACGACAACGTGCTGGGCGGAATTCGGGATTTGGGCTCGGACACGATCATTGCCTACCGCTTTCCCTGGGCCTCGCTTTCCCGGCCGCCCAGCGAATGGTTCACGCGCAAGGAACTGCTGCCCGAATTCGCCGACGATATGGCGCAGTTGCCGCACGTGAAAGCGGCTTCGCCTTCCATGCGGATTTTTCAGCCGCAATTTGGCGTGGGCACTTCGGACGTGCGGCGCGGGGCCAGCCGCGCCAAGAACGTGATCCTGCAGGGCAACGCGCCTTCCATCGCGCAGATTTTCGATATGAAGATCGCCACTGGGCGCGCGTTCAACGAAACGGACACCGAGCATCGCGCGCCGGTGGTGCTGCTCGGATACGACACCACGAACCTGCTGTTTCCGGAAGGCGCGGAGTCCGCCGTCGGCAAAGAAGTGACGATCGACGGTCAGCTATTCACCGTGATCGGCACCCTCCAGAAGCGGCGCCAGGGCATTTCCGGCGGATCGAACCCGGAAGACAACATCGCGTTCATGCCGGTGACCACGCTGCGCAAGCTCTATCCCAACAAACGCGACTATGTGATTTTCGCGAAAGCCTCCGATCCAAAGTACGTGGCCGAAGCGGTGGAAGAGATACGCGACCTGCTGCGGCGCAAGCGGCGTCTGGCCAACGACAAGCCCGACGATTTTGCGCTGTTCACCTCGGATTATTTTCTGGATTTGTGGAACAAGATCAGCGGGCTGATTTTCATCCTGATGTTCGCGGTGGCGTCGGTGGGCCTGCTGGTGGGCGGCATCGGGGTGATGAACATCATGCTGGTGAGTGTGACCGAGCGAACGCGCGAGATCGGAGTGCGCAAAGCCATCGGCGCAAAACGCAGCAACATCCTGATGCAATTCCTGATTGAAGCGGTGACACTGAGCGCGCTGGGCGGGATACTTGGCGTTATTTTCGGCGCGGGACTTACGCTGCTGCTGAAGTACGGAATCCACATGCCGGCTGAACTCTCCGCATTCTGGGTGATCACGGCGCTGGTGCTGTGCGCCCTGATCGGGATCGGCTTCGGCATCTATCCGGCCTGGAAGGCCGCGCGGCTGGACCCGGTGGAAGCACTGCGCTACGAGTAGCGCCCGCGCCCTTGCCCGGCCCTTCGTTCCCTGCGTAGACTCCCTGTTATGAACGGCGGCAATTTTCCGGCCACCCGCTGGTCGGTGCTGGAAGCGGCGCGCGGCAACGACGCCGGGCAGCGTGCGCTGGCTCTCGAAACCCTGTGCGCGGCTTACTGGAAGCCGGTCTACAAGTATATCCGCCTGAAATTCGCGAAATCCCCGGAAGAGTCGCAGGACCTGACGCAGGGCTTCTTCGCCGAACTGCTGGAGCGGCAACTGCTTGGGCAATTCGACGCGCGGAAGAGCCGGCTGCGCACATTTCTGCGCCTGTGCGTGGACAGCTTTGTGCTGAACGAGATCAAGCATGGGGCGCGGCAGAAGCGCGGAGGCGACGTGGTACATCTGGCGCTGGACTTTTCCGGTGCGGAGAGCGAACTGCACGGGCAGACGATTGATCCCGGCCTGATCGCTTCGCAGGAGCGTTTCGAAGAGTTCTTTGAGAAGGAGTGGATCCGCAGCCTGCTTTCCGAGGCCGTGGAGGACTTGAAAACGCTCTGCGCAAAGAGAGACAAGGCGACCGCGTTTGCGCTGTTCGAAGGGTACGAGCTTGCCGAGGATGACGAGGTTTCCTATGCGGAGCTGGCCGGGCGATTCGGGATTACGGCGGCGGACGTGACCAATCAACTGGCGTGGGCGCGGCGGGAGTTCCGCCGGCTGGCGCAGGAGCGCTTGCGGTCGCTGTGCGGCTCGGAAGAGGAATTCGTGCGAGAGGCGAAGGCGCTGTTCGGCGGGCAGGGCTGATGACGTTTCTTAGCGACAAGGCCATGGAACGTTTGCGCAAGAGCGCGGCGGCACCGGACCTTTCGGGCACGCGATACACGCTGCGCGAATTCCTGGCGCGCGGCGGAATGGGCGCGGTGTACGCGGCGGAGGACGAAAGCCTGGGGCGGCGGGTGGCGCTAAAGGTGCTGGATATGCCGGAGGCGCAGCCTGACTTTGCGGAGCGCTTGCTGCGCGAGGCGCGGGTGCTGGCGCAACTGGAGCATCCAGGAATCGTCCCGGTGCACGATGCGGGAAGGCTGCCCGACGGGAGAGCGTTCTACGTGATGAAGCTGGTGGACGGCGCGCGGCTGGATGAATTTCTCGCGCACACGCCGGGATTGCCGGAAAGGCTGCGACTTTTCTTGCGGGTTTGCGACGCGGTTTCCTTTGCCCACGCGCGTGGAATCCTGCACCGCGACCTGAAACCCGCGAATGTGATGGTGGGGGCCTTCGGAGAAGTGCTGGTGATGGATTGGGGGCTGGCCAAAGTGCTGGGTTCGGAAGGCGTGCGGCGCAACGAGGCAGAAGCGACGCAGATCGCGGCGAGCGATCCTGCGCAGGTCAGCGGTGATGAAGCGACGACGCAAGCGACGGCATTGACGGCAGACGGCGCAGTGATGGGGACGGCCGGGTATATGTCACCGGAGCAGGCGGCGGGCCGGGCGGCGGCGATCGATGCGCGCAGCGATGTGTTTTCGCTGGGCAAGTTGCTGGAATTTGTAGCGGAAGGCGCGGCCGGCGGGGGTTCGGCGATCCAATGGAAGCAGCTACGCGCCGTGTGCGCCAAGGCGAGGGCGCAGGAGCCGGCCGACCGCTACGCAACGGTGGCGGAGCTTTCCCGAGAGGTGGCGAGGGTGCTGGACGGCGACCGTGTCGCGGCCTATCGGGAGAGCCTTGCCGACCGTCTGGGGCGTTTCTACCAGCGCTACCAGGCAGCCATCTTGCTGATTGCAATGTACTTGCTGATGCGCACTCTGTTCATTCTGTATCCCCACCGTTGACCCGCAACAAATCTTTGCCGCAGCGCAAAGAAATTCACCGGCACGTTGTAAAGAACTCCAGAGGGGTAGAAAATGCCAGGCCGTAACGCAGCTTCTGGAGAAAACACGATGAACAAGATTCTGCTGGGGCTCTTGATTGGCGCGCTGCTGGGGGCGATTGACGGCGCGACGGCCTGGTTTACGCCCGCAGTGCGCTCGCAGTTGGTGGGGATCGTGATCGGGTCCACGCTGAAGGGAGTGATCGCCGGGGTGGCGGCGGGAATTTTCGCGCGCAAGGTGAATTCGGTGCCGCTGGGAATTCTGTTTGGGCTGGCCGTGGGTTTCGTGCTGGCATTCCTGGTGGCCTATATGCAGCACGGCTACTACTTCGCAATCATTCTGCCGGGCAGCATCGTGGGGATGCTGGTGGGCTGGGCGACGCAGCGGTATGGCGCGGCACCGGCAACCGCGGCGGTTCGTTAGCCGCGGCAATCGCGATTTCCGTTTCTTACCAATTCAACCGAAGGAGAAGCGCCATGGGTCGAGTTGTGCATTTTGAAATTCCGGCGGGAGACACCGACCGGGTTGCGGGCTTTTATTCGAAGGTGTTCGGGTGGAAATTCGAAAAGTGGCCAGGACCGATGGAGTACTGGCTGGTGTCCACCGGCGATTGCGGCGCGGCGGGAATCAACGGCGGGATGCTGCGGAAGAACGACATGATCCGGGGCACCACGAACACGGTGCAGGTGGACTCGGTGGAGGAATCGCTGGCGGCAATCAAGGCGGCCGGGGGCAAGGGACTAACGCCGAAGACGGCGATTCCGGGAGTGGGGTACTTTGCCTACTGCGAGGACACGGAGGGCAACGTGTTCGGGGTGATGCAGAACGACACGGCTGCGGCCTAGCGGCGGCAGAGACCGACAAAATTGCTGGATGGTGGTGGCAGAGGCGGCGAAGACGGGGAGACCCTTCTTCGCCGTTCTGCATTTGGAGGCCAAACGATTGGCGCTGGCGAGACGTCATTACTTCTGAGGGGAAGATTCGCGGCGCCGGACCTTGCGCATTTGTTGTACATCGCGCCTCACTCGTTAAGCGCATGATTGCATGGCGGTTAGAGCCGATCACGTGGGAACAAATGCAAAGGCAATCGCGTACCAGAGATTGAAGGAGCGCGGCGTGGCGCGCTCGCAACCCACCATGGAAAAACCGAGCAGTACCGAAGTGGTACATTTTGGTCCGTTTACAGCCAACCTGCGGACGCGCGAGCTGAAAAAATCCGGCGTGCGGGTAAAGCTGATCGGGCAGCCATTCGAGATCCTTACGCTGCTGCTGCAGCGCCCCGGAGAGCTGATCACGCGGGAGGAGTTGCGTTCGCATTTGTGGCCGGGCGATACGTTTGTGGACTTCGACCATGGACTGAACGCAGCGGTCAACAAGTTGCGCGAAGCTCTGGGCGATTCAGCGGACGAACCGCGCTATATCGAAACGTTACCGCGACGCGGGTACCGCCTGATTGCCGACGTGGGAAACGCCAACACGCGGGTGGCGAGCGACGCGGCGGAAAAGGAAGCGCCGGGAGAGTTGCTGTATGGAACCGCCCAGCTTCCGCAAGCCGGGGGTGCGCCGGCAAAGCCGGTGGCGGGGCGAAAGGCACTGCTGGCGTGGGCGCTTGGCCTGGCGGCGGTCTTACTTGTAGGTACGTTCGTCGCGCGAATGTACGCAACGCACAACGCGGCCCCGATTGCGCCGGTCCGCCTTTCGGTGGCGAGCGGAATCGCGGAAAACGCGGGGCAACCTGCCCTTTCGGGGGACGGCAAACGGCTGGCGTATTTACGAGCCTCACCCGGCGGGAACGATGTGGCGCTGGTGATCAAAGACTCCGGCGGCGAGCAACAACAAGAACTCGCGCATGGAGGCGACCTGTGCTGCGCGGCGTGGTCGCCGGATGGCGGAACGATTTCCTTTGCCCGCAACATGGGCGGCGTCATTCGATTTTATGCGGTGGCAACAGGCAACGGAACAGGGACGAGGCCCGAACGCGAAGTGGCTACTGGAGGCATTCGCCCCGTCGCCGGGTACATGGAATGGTCGCTGGATGGCCGCAGCTTGCTCTTTACTTCCAGCAGCGGGATCTTCGCAGCGGAGCTTGCCGGAGGCCCGCCGCGCCGCGTGACGCAATCTCCGCCGAACGCGCAGGATTGGGGGCCGAGCCTTTCGCCGGACGGCAACACGCTGCTCTTTGTCAGAAGGCGCGACGGCGGGTTCCCGGAGGAGATTCTGAGCGTGCCGGCGCGGGGCGGAGATCCGACGCTGATTGCGGCCGAGGCCGCGCCCATCATCGGGCCGCCGCAATGGACCGGGGACGGGCGCGCGGTCATTTTCGCGTCGGCGCGCGGCGGCAAATCGGGTCTTTGGCGAGTGTCCGCCCAAACGAGGGAGCCCGCGACCCAGGTGATGGACAACGGCGCCTACCCGGCCGTCGCCCGGACGGCAGATCGCCTGGCATACGAACGCGAATCGCACGATCTGACCATCTGGCAAATGGACGTGTCAGAACCAGACGGGACGAACCGCCGTTCCGACCGCCCCCTCATTTCGCTGACCAGCCAGACGGACCAAGGCCCCGGTCCACAATTTTCGCCGGACGGAAAGCAACTCGCCTTTATGTCCGACCGTTCAGGCGCAATGGAGATCTGGGTCAGCGACCGCGACGGCCAGAACGCCAGGCAGCTTACGACCGTGGGCAATGCCGGAACGCCGCGCTGGTCGCCGGATGGGCGTTCCATTGTGTTTGACGCTTATGCCCACGGAAGTGCGCAGATTTACGTGGCGGAAATCGCGGGTGGCCCGGCACGGCTATTGACCGACGACCACTCGGAAAATCGCTGCCCCAGCTGGAGCAACGATGGGAGATGGATTTATTTCGCTTCCACGCGCGGCCACGGCTGGCAGATATGGAAAGCTCCAGCCGGCGGCGGCGCTGCAGTGCAAGTGACACAGCAAGGCGGCCATGCGGCGTTCGAATCGCTGGACGGAAAGACCCTGTATTTCGCGAAGACGCCCTACGCCAACCCGGAAATCTGGCAAGTCCCGGTGAACGGCGGCAGAGAGTCGCCGGTTTCGCCGTTGCTGCGGCCGGTGAGCTGGGCGGCATGGTCGGTCGTACGAGGCGGAATCGTTTATGCAGCGCCTTCCGGAACCGGGGCGCCGGTGGTGAACTTCTTCGATCTGGAGTCTCGCCGGGTGAAAACCGTTGGGCATCTGGATACCGTTCCCTTCTGGCTTTCCGCGACACGCGACGGCAAAACACTGGTTTTCGACAAGCAGGGCTGGCGGCAATCGCAAATCATGCTGCTGGAAAATTACCGCTGAGCCGGGAAAGGCTCAGGCGAGGGAGGCAGGGGATTTTGCCAGACGGGCCAGCGATTCGGTGTACGGTGGCTTGGCGACGCCGCGTTCGGTGAAGATGGCGGCAATGTAGCGATTGGGCGTGACATCAAACGCCGGGTGCGCGGCATGGACATCAGGGGCGATGCGCACGCCCTGAATTTCGGTGACTTCGGCGGAGGAGCGCTCCTCGATGGGAATTTGCTCGCCCGAGACGAGCGAGAGATCGAAGGTGGAGACGGGCGCGGCGATATAAAACGGGACGCCGTGTTCCCTGGCGAGGACCGCGATCTGGTAGGTGCCGATCTTGTTGGCGGTGTCGCCGTTGGCGGCGATGCGGTCGGCGCCGGTGACGATGGCGCCAACGTTTCCGGTTTTCAAGAAATGGCCAACCATGTTGTCGGTGATCAGGGTGAGAGGAATGTTGCTGCGATGCAGCTCCCAAGCCGTGAGGCGCGCGCCCTGGAGATAGGGGCGCGTTTCCGGAACCAGGACGTGGAGTTTTCTTCCCTGCTCGACGGCGACCTGAATAACGCCAAGCGCCGTGCCGATGCCGCCGGTGGCGAGAGCGCCGGCGTTGCACTGGGTCATAACGCGGCCATCGCGGGGCATGAATTCGGCGCCGAAGCGGCCGATGGCTTCGTCGGTAGCGCGCTTCTCGGCGTGGACCGCTTTGGCTTCTTCGATCAGCGCGGTCCGGATGCGAGCGAGATCGTTGGTTTGCGCGGCGAGTTCGGCAAAACGCTTCCGCATGCGGTCGAGCGCCCAGAAAAGATCAACGGCGGTGGGGCGCGTCTTGGCGAGAGTATCCACGATCACCGGAAACTCTGCTTGCAATTCGGCGAGCGACTGGGCGGTGGAGCGTTGGACGCCAATGGCCACGCCCATGGCGGCGGCGACGCCGATGGCGGGCGCGCCGCGAATGACCATTTCGCGTATGGCTTTGGCCACGTCCTGATAGGTCGTATAGGTGTAGGAGATTTCTTCGCCCGGCAGGCGGCGCTGGTCCAGCATCAGCACTCCGCGGTCTGTCCATTCAATCGGCTGCGCAACGTACATTCTTCTCGTCCCTTCTTCTTGTGAATTTCACGGGTAAGACAAGATCGCGGCTACGGATGCGGCGGCATGCGAGTGAAGCCGCGGGTGGCGGCCAGCGATACCAGCGCGATGGTGGAGTTGTATGCCAGGTGCAACAAGAAGCTGGCAAGCACGGTTCCGCTGCGGGCTCTGGCATAGGTGAAGACCATGCCCACGGTTACCAACAGCAAGACAATGCTCCAGGTCCACCCGAGCTGGGCGCCGTGCAGCGAGCCAAACAGAAAACCGGTGAGGACGATGCTGATCCACATACCGGTGTGGACCGCTTCCTGGTCGCTCTGCCCAAACGAGCGAGCGAGGCGCGACAGGTGGCCCGCGAACAATGGATACAAGTAGCCGCGAAAGACGGTCTCTTCGACCAGCGGCGCGACGAACACGGCCATGGCCATCAGAGCGATCGCGCTGGCACGGCCCTTGAACATTTTTTCGATGGGCAGGTCGGTGGGCGTTTTCATAACGGCGGTGCCGAGGCCGACGCAAATCGCCAAGCCTACCCCGCACAGAAGATAGACCCAGACGTTCGAAGGGGCACGACCGTCTCGGGGAAGCGGACGCCAGCCGATGGTGCGCCAAAAGGGCGCGTCCCGGAGAACGCCGACCGTGACGTAGAGAAAAATCATGATCAGAAAAAAAAGCGCGACGTTCAGACCAACCATAAGCAAGGCATGTTCCTGCACCAATTGTTCGAGCTGCGCCTGGGAGAGCTTCCTGCCACCTGCCAAATAGATAAAAACCGCCGCCTGCAGGACGATGAGCGAGCCGAAAGCAAAAATGAAGAAGCCAAGAAAATGGAGCCAGGACCAACTGACACGCAAATCTTCCGGCAGGAAGGCGTACCAGGGCGCCGGAGGAGGCGCGGGAGTCAGCGGCAGCTCACTGCTGGAGACGGAGAGTCCCGGTTCCGGAGCGACCGAGTGAATGACGATGCGCGAGGCCAGATCATCGAGCGACTCGTCGGGAGAATCGCGGGAATCGTCTTTCGGCGGGAGCGGGTTATCGCCGGCTTTGGGATTTTCTTCGAAAGGGTTCATTTCGACCTGGCGGCGCGCCTTTTCGTCCGACGCTTGTTGGATGCTTTTGACTTCGGCCCGGTCTCATGCGGGCCCGGCCAGCCGGAGACAAGCGCGGCAGCGACGAGGGGCAAGAGAATTTCGTGGTGCCCGGTCATGGCAAAGCCCTTGGAGATGGCGCGGTTCGCGCCGACGACCGGAGCAGTGGGGCGCTTTACGACATTCTGCACGGGGCGATAGTGTTGAATGAAATCAAAGTTCGCGGTGGTAATGGGGCGGAGCGGAGTGCCGAGATTGCGCACCACGGAAACGGCTTTGAGAAAGACCTCGGGAAGAAGCACGGCCGAGCCCCAATTCAGATATACGCCGCCCGGGTGCATTTCTTTCACCAGGCCGCAAAAGAGGCGAAAGTCGTGGTGGGTGGCGGAGCCGAGAACGGAGCCGTCGGCGGCGGGATGGACGTGCGGGATATCCGTGCCGATGGCAAGGTGCACGGTGACGGGGATGTGGAGCTTGTAGGCATTCCAGAGGATGCTGGCGGCGGTGTGGTGTTTTTCCAGCTGGCGATGAGCCAGAAATCTTCCGGCGGCTTCGCCATAGCCGATGCCGGCGTAGGCCGCGGTGCTGGCAACTTGATTGAGGAACAGTCCGGTCTCCGTGGCCATGCCGAATTTTCCGTCGGCAAGACCGGTCTCGACGTCTTCCGATGTGTGGCCAGCCAGCGCGATTTCGAAATCGTGGATGAGGGCGGCGCCATTCATGGCCACTCCGCTGACAAAGCCACGGCGCATGAGATCGGCGAGGACCGGGCCGAGACCGGTCTTGACGACATGGCCGCCAATTCCCCACAAGATGGTCTGGCGGGCATTTTTGGCTTTGTGGACCGCGGAAAGAAGCTGGCGCAAATCTTCGCCGGCCAGAATCGTGGGAAGCGAATCGAGAAATTGCGGGAGCGAAGCGCCGGGCGGGACGGCTTTGGCAAAACTTGCCACCGCGACTTTGCTCTTGCGCGAAGCAAGCGGATACGTTGCGACTTCACCCAGGAGCAAAGGCAGGGTCTTGTAGATGGTGTTCATCGCCGCTTCACTCTAAAGGCCGCGCGTGGTTTGCGCAATCTCACTTGTGGCCGTTGCCGCCTGCCGGAGGGAGTGCCAGCACGCGCGCCAGGGCTTGGCCGGTGTAGGACTTCTTGTGGCGGGCTACGGTTTCCGGGGTTCCTTGCACCACCAGACGGCCGCCGCCTTCGCCGCCTTCGGGACCGAGATCAATCACCCAGTCGGCCTGTTTGATGACGTCCAGGTGATGCTCAATGATCAGCACGGAATTGCCGAGCGAGACGAGGCGCTGGAGCACGTCCAGCAGCTTGCGCACGTCGTCGAAATGCAGGCCGGTGGTCGGCTCGTCGAGAATGTAGAGGGTGCGGCCGGTCTGGCGTTTGGAGAGTTCGCGGGCCAGCTTGATACGCTGGGCTTCGCCGCCGGAAAGCGTGGTGGCCGATTGTCCGAGCTGCAGGTAGCCGAGACCGACTTCCACGATGGTCGCGAGCTTCTGCTGGATCTGCGGAATATTTTCGAGAAGCTTCAGCGCATCGGTGGCCTGCAGGTTCAGGATGTCGCTGATGGAATGGCCCTTGAAGCGCACGGCCAGGGTTTCCGAGTTGTAGCGGCGCCCGCGGCAAACTTCACAGGTGACGTACACATCGGGCAGGAAATTCATCTCGATGCGGCGCAAGCCATCGCCCTGGCAAGCTTCGCAGCGGCCGCCTTTGACGTTGAAGCTGAAGCGGCCGGGCCGGTAGCCGCGTTCGCGAGCCTCCGGCAGCATGGCGAACAGTTCGCGAATGGGGGCGAAGACGCCGCTATAGGTTGCGGGATTCGAGCGCGGGGTACGCCCGATCGGCGCCTGATCAATCTCGATAATCTTGTCAATGTGTTCGGTGCCGAGCACTTCGCGGTGCGCGCCGGGCGGCTCCATCGAACGGTAGAGCTTGTGCGCGAGCGCGCGGTAGAGAATATCGTTGACCAGCGTGGACTTGCCGGAGCCGGAGACACCGGTCACCACGGTGAGCAGGCCCAGCGGAATGGTGACGTCAATATCCTTCAGATTGTTGGCCGACGCGCCGAGAATCTGAATGGCTTTGCCGTTGGCGGCGCGCCGCGCGGCAGGAACCTGGATTTTCGCCGCTCCGGAAAGATACTGGCCGGTGAGGGATTCGGCGCTGGCCGAGATCTGCTCGGGTTTGCCCTGAGCCACCAGATAGCCTCCGGCATTGCCTGCGCCGGGGCCGAGGTCCACCACAAAATCGGCGCGGCGGATAGTGTCTTCATCGTGCTCGACGACGAGCACGGTGTTGCCCAGATTGCGCAGGCGCTCCAGCGAACCGAGCAGCCGCTCGTTGTCGCGGGCGTGCAATCCGATGGAGGGTTCATCGAGCACATAGAGCACGCCGCGCAAGCGCGAACCGATCTGGGTGGCCAGGCGGATGCGCTGCGCTTCTCCGCCGGAAAGGGTCGCGGCCGAACGATCCAGGCTGAGATAGCCGAGGCCGACGGCCAGCAGAAACTCCAGGCGTTCGGCGACTTCTTCGAGGGGCCGGGCGGCAATTTCCTTTTGCCGCGGCGTCAACTGCTGCAGCATTTTATCCACGGCGGAGCGCGCCGCGGCCAGGGAGAGCGCGGTGAAATCCGCAATGGACCAGCCGGCCAGCTTCACCGCAAGGGATTCCGGGCGCAGGCGTTTACCGTGGCAGACGTTGCACAGCGTCGCGGACATATACTGCGTCATCCATTCGCGGTAGGAATCCGAACCCGATTCCTCGAAATTGCGTTGGAGCAGCTGCAAGACGCCCTGGAAGCGGAAGCCTTTTTCGGCCTTGCTTTTGCCCTTGGCAGGAACCGGCGCGGCGGGCGAATTGCCGTTCGCCGGCGCGCCGACGGGCGGATAACCATAGAGAATCAGGGCTTGGGTCTTTGCCGGAAGCTTTTCGAACGGGGTTTCCAGATCGAAGCCGTGGGCATAGGCCGCAAGCTCTAAAGTGCGCTTCAGAATAGCCGAGCTGGAGCCTGGGCCGAGGCCGCCATCGAAGAGCGGACGGGTCCAATCCACGATCACCTTGGCCGGATCGAAGTCGTACTTGGAGCCCAGGCCATTGCAGGCGGGGCAGGCGCCGTAAGGCGAATTGAAGCTGAAGGAACGCGGCTCCAGCTGCGGGACGCTGATGCCGCAATCCGGGCACGCCAGTTTTTCGCTGAAGGTGAATTCCTTGCCGCCGACGACGGCCACGGTGACCAAGCCGGAGGCCAGCTTCAGCGCGGTGGCGATCGATTGTTCCAACCGCGAAGCAATGCCCTGCTTGACCAGCAGGCGGTCCACGACCACTTCGATGGTGTGATTCTTGCGCTTATCGAGCTGCGGTGGATCATCCAGCGGAACGAGCTCGCCATTGACACGAGCGCGCACGTAGCCATCCTGGGCAAGCTTCTCCAGCTCCTTGCGGTAGGCGCCTTTGCGGCCGCGCACGATCGGGGCCAGGATCATCACGCGGTCGTCCGGCTGACAGAGATCGCCGCTGAGGATGGCCTGGACGATGGCTTCGCTGGACTGGCGCTGGATGGGCTTGCCGCAGCCGGGGCAATGCGGCACGCCGACAGAGGCGTAGACGACGCGCAGGTAATCGTAAATTTCGGTGATGGTGCCGACGGTGGAGCGGGGCGAGCGGGTGGTGGTTTTCTGCTCGATGGCAATGGAGGGCGAAAGCCCTTCGATTACGTCCACTTCGGGACGCTCCATCTGGTCCAGGAACTGCCGCGCGTAGGCGCTGAGCGATTCCACATAGCGGCGCTGACCTTCAGCGTAGATGGTGTCGAAGGCCAGGGAGGACTTGCCGGAGCCGGACAGGCCGGTGATAACCGTGAGCGAGTTGCGCGGGATTTCCAGCGAGATGTTCTTCAGGTTGTGTTGCCGCGCGCCGCGGACAACCAGTTTGGTCAGGCCCATGGTCTTAAAGAGCTCCCTCCACAGGAGCTCCGGCACCCAGTAGGTACACTGAGGCCAGAATAACTCCCAACAATAACAGGTGAGAGGGTAGCGGGCAACTTTGCGGTTTAACGTAGTTAACGGTTGGGGTTTGTAACCGATAGAGGAGAAAGGGCCTACAGGCTTTTCCGGACCGGTAATTTTTCGCGGGGGTAGTGCATTTTTACAAACATTCCGGATGGCCCGGCGTTGAAGCAAAAGGAGTTAGGAATGGCGCGCGGCTTGCACCCCTCAGAGTCTGTGGGAGGAGCTAGCCGAGGATCCCTTTAGGGGATTGAGGGCTGGGCCGGCTATCTTCTCCCCTTCACTTCTGCCAACTGGTGAGCCGGATCACCTCCGGTTCTGGCTACCCTAAAACACCCCAAAATTGCCGAACACGGCAGAGGTGTCTCTGGGCGATGCAGCTGAGCGGAAGGCAGAACGAGCTATGCGCGGAAGGCTGCAGGCGCCGAAGGCAAGACCTGGGTGCGGCTGGGTTCGGGGTGGCGCGAAGAGTAGTCCGCCAGGGTGAGGCCGAGCATGATGGCCAGCCAGAAAAATCCGCAGACGATGACCAGCTTGGTGCGCTTGCTGCTGTACTTGCCGTGCATGAAAAAAAGAATGACCAGGCTGGCCTTAATGGTGGCGATGCCGAGTGCGATCACGATATTGAACGGGCCGAAATTCTGATAGGCGGCCCAGACGGTGAGGGCCGTGCCGACCATCAGCGCGAGGAAGATGAGCCCGTAAATTTTCGGCGATACGATGTGCTCAGACACGCGGTTCTCCCATCACGCCAGGTGCCGGTTAATCAGATACAGCAACGGGAAGAGATAGATCCAGACAATATCCACGAAGTGCCAGTACAAGCCGATGTTTTCCACCGGGGTATTGTAGGCGGCATCGAAGCGGCCCTTCATGGACTGCTGGATGAGCCACAGCAGCAGACCAGCGCCGATGATCATGTGCAGGGCGTGCAGGCCGGTCATGGCGAAATAGAGCGAATAGTAGAGCTGCGCGTGGGCATTCAAATCCGGGTCGGCTTTGAGTCCGTTTTCGATTTCTTCGACTTCGGTGGCCAATTCCTTGCCGGTAAGTCCGCAGGCTGCGGGATTCTTGGAGCAGTAGGCAATATCAAAGCCGTGGCCGGGAATCAGATGGTGATCGAACTTCTGCTTGTATTCGATGACCTTAACGCCGAGGAACACGCAGCCCAGAGCCAGGGTCAGGACCAGAAACAAAGAGACCAGCTTTTTCTTGCTGGTGGTGGCGGACCACACGGCCATGGCCATGGTCAAGCTGCTGAGGATGAGTACGACGGTATTCGCCGCACCAAGCGGCAGGGAGAGCATGTTGCCGCCCACGCCGAAAGCGGTGGAATAGGTGTGACGATTGATGGTGTAGGCCAGGAACAAGCCGCCGAAGAACAGAATTTCCTGGGCGATAAAGACCCACATGCCCAGCGTGGCGGATTCCTTCTGCTGGTCCAGTGTCTGAAATTGTCCGTACAGCTCTCCGGTGCGATGCACGCGGTGCTCCTGTTCTGAAACTTCCTAGTCGTCGCCGTGCGCGGGCGCAGGCTTCTTGCCGATGGCGCCCTTGAGCCCGAGCTCGGGACGATGTTCGAAATCGTAGACTTCCCAATCCACTACCGGCGTTTCATGGAAATTTTCCGTAAGCGGCGGCGAATCGGTGGTCCATTCCAGGCCGGTGGCGGGCCAGGGATTCTTGCCGGCCACTTTGCCATAGCGCATGGACCAGGTGAGGTAAACCATGGGCAGCAAATAGCCGAGCGCGAGGATCGAAGCGCCCGCCGTGGACATCACGTTGAGCACCTGATACTCGGGCGGATAATCGTGATACCGGCGCGGCATGCCGAGGTAGCCGAGAATAAACTGCGGGAAGAACGTCAGGTTGAAGCCGATAAAGAGCACGATGGCGGCAACGCGCGCGAGAAATTCAGGGTAGAGACGTCCGGTGATTTTGGGCCACCAGAAGTGGATGCCGCCGAGATAGCCCATGATGGCGCCGCCCACCATGATGTAGTGGAAGTGGGCCACGACGAAATAGGTGTCGTGCAGGTGGATATCCAGGCCCAGGCAGGCGAGGAACAAGCCGGTGAGGCCGCCGATGGTGAACAGTCCGATGAAGCCGAGGCCGTAGAGCATCGGCGTATCGTAGGCGATCGAGCCTTTGTAGAGGGTGGAGGTCCAGTTAAAGACCTTGACGGCGGAAGGTATGGCCACCAGAAAGGTAAGGAACGAGAAGGCCACCGCGGAGTAAGTGGACTGCCCGGTGAGAAACATGTGGTGGGCCCAGACGATGAAGCCGATGACCGCGATGCCGATACTGGAGGCGGCGATGAAGTCGTAACCGAAAATCGGCTTGCGGGCGAAGGTCGGAATGATTTCCGAGATCACGCCCATGGCCGGAAGAATCATGATGTACACGGCCGGGTGCGAATAGAACCAGAACAGGTGCTGGAAGAGAATGGGATCGCCGCCATAGGCCGGGTTGAAGAAGCCGAAGTGGAACATGCGCTCGAGGCCGGCGAGGAGCAGCGTGATGGCGATGACCGGAGTGCCGAGGATGAAGATCAAGCTGGTGGCGTAGTGGGCCCAAACGAAGAGCGGGAGGCGCAACCAGGTCATGCCCGGAGCGCGCATGGTGTGCACGGTGACGATGAAATTCAAGCCGGTGAGAATCGAGGAGAAGCCGTTGATGAAGATGCCGAGCACCGCCGGGGTGACGGCGGAATTGGAGTAGATGCTGCTCAGGGGTGTGTAGAACGTCCAGCCGGTATCGAGGCCGCCGGTGGCGAAGGAATAGAGGACAAAGGCGCCGCCCAGCAGGTAAATGTACCAGCTAAGGAGGTTGATCTTGGGAAACGCCAGGTCCTTGGCCCCGATCATGATGGGGATAAGGAAGTTGCCGAGCACTGCCGGAATCGACGGAATCAGGAAGAAGAAAATCATGGCCACGCCGTGCATGGTGAAGAGCTTGTTGTAGGTCTCCGGCGTAACCAGGTAACCACCCGGGGTGAGCAGGTGGATACGGATGAGCGCGGCGAACAGGCCGCCGATAAAGAAGAAGAAGGTGACCGAGATCAGGTAGAGGAGCGCGATGCGCTTGTGGTCGGTGGTCAGGAGCCAAGAGCGAATGCCGTAAGTGGCATTCAGATAGTGCTCGCGCGGAAGCTTCTCCGCGGTCGCAGGCGTTGTGGTTGCGCTGCTCATAACTATTTCATCCCCGTTGCCGAGTCACCGGCGGCCGGCTTACCTGGCGCCGGCTGATCCTTCAAGGACTTGATGTAGGCGGTCAGCGCGGCAATCTGATCCTCGGTGACCTGTCCCTGGAAGCTGGGCATCACCGGCTGATACCCGGCCACAATCTTGGCGTTGGGCTGCAGGATGGATTCGCGAATGTAGTTGTCATCGGCGGTAACCGTGGAACCGTCCGCGAGCTTGACCTTGGAGCCGTACAGTCCGAGATAGGAGGGGCCGCGACCCTTGCCATCGGCCTGATGGCAAGTGCTGCAGGCCAGATTGTTGAAGAGTTGTTGCCCGACCGCGATGGGGTCGCCGGTGGTGTTGCCGGAAAGCCACGTGGCGTAATCCCCTGGTTCCATCACCGTCACCCATCCTCCCATGACGGCATGGTTGGTGCCGCAATACTGCGAGCAGAAGAAATGATATTTGCCCGGCTTGGTGGGACGGAACCACATGGTGTTGTAGTGGCCCGGCACCACGTCCATTTTGACGCGGAAGGCGGGCACGGAAAAGTCGTGGATGACGTCTTCGCTGGCCATGATCAGGCGGACATTGCGGCCCAACGGGACGTGCAGTTCATTGATTTCGCGGCGGCCATTGGGCTGCTGCAGTTTCCACATCCACTGTTTGCCGATGACGTAAACGTCGAGGGTGTCGGTGGGCGTGTGGCGGTAGTCCACGTAGATGACCGCGCCCCAGCCGAACATGGCCATGAGCAGAAAGAACGGCAGCACGATCCAGGTAAGTTCGAGGCGCAGGTCGCCGTGGATGGGCACGCCGATCTCATCGGGGTTGCGGCGCTGGTAGCGGAAAAAGAAGTAGATGACGGCAGCGCAAATTCCGACGGCAAAGACAAGGCAGATGGTCACGATGAACAACAGCAGGTTGTCCACCTGAGGAGCGAAGTTAGAAGCTTGCTCCGGATACAATGGAAGTTGCGACTGCACGGTTCAGTGCGCTCCTTGCTGGCTCAAATTCGAATGCGCCGCGTGCTTTTCGCGGCGGCGGAAAATCACAAACATCAAGACCAGAGCGGCGACGGTGAGCACCGCCAGCAGGCGCATGATGCCGAGAATGGTGGCGCTGTAGCGCGCGGTGGAGGGATCGTACTGGAAGCAGAAGAGCACCATCTTGTCCACCGGCGTGCCGATCTTGCCTTGTGAGGCGTCCACCAGACCGAGGCGCAGATCGCGTCCGGGAAATTCCACTCCGTAGAAATAGCGGGAGATGTGGCCATCCGGAGTGAGCAGCATGATGCCGCTGGCGTGCGCGAAGAGATTGTTCTTGGGGTCGTAGGCGAAACGGAAATTGGCGGCGTTGGTGACGGCGGCGATGGATTCCTTCGAGCCGGTAAGGAAGTGCCAGCCGGAAGCTGTCTCCGGGCGGCGGAAATGTTCCAGCGCGGATTTTTTCTTTCCGGCGGCAAGGTCGGTGCTGTCGCGGTCGTCGAAGCTGATAAAGACGACGTCGTAATCGCGACCGGGATTAAAGGAAAGCATGCGCAAGGAACCGACAACGCCCTGTTCCAGCTGGGTGCAGAGCATGGGGCAGCCGTAATAGACGAAGGCCAACAGAACCGGCTTTTGCTGGTGAAAATATTGCGCGAGCTGCACGTGCTGGCCGTTTTCGTCGGTGAAAGCGGTATCGAGAGGCATCTGCGCGTTGAGTTCCGGGCGAAAAGCGACGTTCTGCAGAATCGTCGGCAGACTGGAAGAGGGCTGGCCGACCTTGTCCGGCACGGTCTGCGCAAA
>DATKLU010000019.1:0-2773 GCA_035542235.1 Dongiaceae bacterium | reverse complement strand
ATGTTCGGCGCGTTACCCGAACCCGACATGACCGTGATCGAGCTACCCGACGGAACGCTGCGCGATTTTTCCGGACCCGGCGTGGTGATGCTGAGCCATCACCTGTGGGACCCGAAATACAGCGACCGCACGCTGGCGCGGCTGGTGGCCACGCAGTGGTGGGGCAATCAGGTGGTGCCGGCAAGCATGGGCGACGTATGGATCAGCGATGGACTGGCGCGCTATTCCGAGGAACTCTACGCGGAGCAGAGCGTCGGAAAAGAAGCCGGCCTGCGCGCACTCGATGAATTCGCCGTCGGCGCGCTGATGTACGACAATTCGCCGCCCGTTGCGCAATCGGCGCAGTTGGCGCCGTATTCGAGCGAATACCGCTCCGTGGTGATGAACAAAGGCGCGATGCTCTTCCACATGTTGCGCGGGCTGATGGGCGATGTGGCGTTCCGGTCGTTGCTGCACTCGTTCTATACCAGGTACCAGGGAAAATCAGCGACGATGAACGATTTCGAAACCATGGCGATCGATATCGCCGCCCGCAACGTGAAGCCTGGGCAGGAGCCCGCGAACCTGCGCGGGTATTTCGCGCAATGGCTCAATTCCACGGGTGTGCCGGAATTTTCGATCGAGTACGTCGTCTACCGCACGCGCAAGGGATTCCGGATCGTCGGAAAGATCAAGCAGCCGCTGGATACCTTCAGCATGCCGATTCAACTGCGCATCGACACCGAAGGCAATCCGGAGATGAAGACCATCGAGGTGGTCGGCACGGAAACGCAATTCTTCGAAGAGACCTTTGGGCGGCCCAAGCCCGGCGGAATCCGCATCGATCCCAACAATCTGATTTTGAAGAGCACGCCGAACCTCCGGGCACGCGCCGCGGTTGCGCGCGGCGAGGAGCTCGCGGAAGTCGGCAAATACTACGATGCCGTGGTGCAGTACCAGCGCGCGCTGAGCATCCAGCCCAACCGCTCGCTGGCGAATTTCCGTATGGGCGAGGCGTTTTTTTACCAGAAGAATTACCAGGCTTCGGCGAACGCATTCCGCGAAGCGCTGGCGACGGTGCCGGAGCCATCGGAAAAGTGGACCGAAGTCTGGAGCCACATCTACCTGGGCAAGATTTTCGACATCCTCGGGCAGCGCGAGCGTGCTTTGAACGAATACAACAAGGCTCGGCAACTGAATGACAACACCAGTGGGGCGCAATCGGTGGTGGAAGCGCTGATCAAGAAGCCGTACTCGGAGGGCGCGACGCCCGCCGCGGTTCCGGCGGAGACCCCCACTCAACAAGCGCCCGCGAAGAACAAGGCGGACATCTCCGATCCCTCTTCGGGTGATAAGCCTACGTTGAAACGGCCAAATCCATAGGCTGAGTGGCACACACGAATTATAAAGTCTGCCTGCTAGAGCGGGGTCAAGCCGGTCAGCTTCGCGCCTGGCACGCCTTTTTGCTGGATGAGGACTTGGAAGCGTTCGCCCATGCCCTCCGGATAGATCAGGGTTTTGAGCTGCAGACGGGCACGCGTGCAAGCCGCTTCGTCCATTCCGTCGTCGTAAAGATCGGCGAAATCGTTTCCCTTCCCCAACGCCAAGAGAAAAGCCGTTTGCGAAACCAGGCCGAGCGTCTGTAGACCCTGGCGTTCGCCCCACTGGCGCAGCGCTGTGAAATTGACGTGAGCGGTCAGGTCTTGCTCGCCGGGCGCGGCGAAGAGATTGCCGGAGACCTGATGCTGCCTGTAGCTGAGGAGCGTCCCAGCCATGTGATGCTCGTCGAAAAGTTCGCCAGCTTCGTGGCCGTAGTCAATCGTGAGCACGAAGCCGCGGCCAACCCGCCGGGCGATTTCCGTGACCCAGTCGCAGGCTTCAAGGCCCGCTTCGGCGATTTGGCCCTCCTGCAAAGAGATCTGCTGCGCCGCAAAATACTCCGTGATTGCGCAGGTCGAGAGCCGCAGGGCTGCTTCCGAAAAGGATGCGTCCTCAGCGATAACGAAAAGTTCCTTCAGCGCGCCATCCTGTCCGACCACACGGTGGACCGGCAATGCATCGATCCATTCGTTCGAGAAAACGCACCCGTTGGGAATGTGGGCGGGAAATTCGAGCGAGGCGCGGCACTTCCCTGCCTGGCAGAACGCCTTCAGGCGCAACGCGAGCTGGTCGCAACGCGCGGCGGAGCGCTCCACTGCGACATACGTGAGCGCGGCGAAAAACTCCGGCAAGCGGAGTTGCGCGAATTCCAGAATATGGCTCGCCAGGCGCCCCGTCCCGGCGGCCGCCTCCGCCAGCAGGAATTCCTGAGGACGATCCAGCAGTTCCCACATCTGCGCAAACTGGCGCGCCAGCAGTCGCCCAAAAATCGGGCCCACATCCACGCTGGTGAAATAGTCGTGATAGCGCCGCGCCTCCGGCTGCGCGTAATATCCGTGCAGCGGGTGGTAGAGGCATTCCCGCATGTATTCGGCAAAGGTGATCGGGCCGAAGCGCCGGATCCGCCCGGCGAGCAACTCGGCCAGCGGCGTCACGCGGAGGCAACTCCCGAGGAGGACTCTTTCTTCAGATCGTCCCAGGCCGCCTGGAACGTGTCGCGGGCCGCCGCGTCGTACAGAACAAAATAGATTTTCTCCAGGGACGTTTCCGCCTTGAGGTGTTGCAGCACTTCCGCCAGCATGATTTGTGCGCATTCCTCCATCGGAAAGCCCGAGACCCCCGTGCCGACGGCGGGAAAGGCGATCGTCTTGAGGCGATGCTCACTCGCGAGGCGCAACGAATGCACCGTGGAAGT
>DATKLU010000018.1:0-199245 GCA_035542235.1 Dongiaceae bacterium | reverse complement strand
TTTTCCCCGCGACTTTTTCGGCATGGCCGCTTGCACCTCGCGTCTGGGGTGAGCGTGCCGCTATGCCTTCAACGGGCGGCGGCTCGCAGTGGCGAGTCTATGCTCACGGCCCGCAATGGTCTCACAGTCTCCGCCCCAGTCAATTGACTTGACAACATAACTCTCGGATTAGAACGCTCCGACGCGGTGAGGTTCGTTCGGGGTCCAAGACGGTCTATTTTTGCGGTGGATTCAGCTAGCCTGGCCGTGTAAGACCAATTGAATCATCGTGGGATTTGGAGCGGGCGATGGGAATCGAACCCACGTCCGAAGCTTGGGAAGCTTCTATACTGCCATTGTACGACGCCCGCTCTGACGAACTGACTGTACAGCACCATTGTACTTATCTGCCCGGCTCCGCACAACGCGGGAGGCAAGGGCAAGATGAAATAGCGCAGGACTTTAGTCCTGCTTCTTGCCGTTACGCGTGCGCCGCAAACCTGGCTGCACCACATCCGGGCAGAAAAGGGGCCGCTCCGAAAGTGTGGCTATATGTGCCGTCCGCCGTGGCGGCCTGCGGCTTCGAAGAGCGAGAGCAGGTTGGTCATGCTGAAGAGCTCGCTTACCTGCTTGCTGGCATTCACCACTTCCAGCCGGCATCCGCGCGTCCGCGCAGAAACATGCAGCGTCACCACCGCGCCGAGGCCCGAACTGTCCA
Source organism: Dongiaceae bacterium (assembly GCA_035542235.1). Taxonomy (GTDB): domain Bacteria; phylum Acidobacteriota; class Terriglobia; order Acidiferrales; family UBA7541; genus Acidiferrum. The sequence goes on along the minus strand of DATKLU010000018.1, from coordinate 198,548 downwards.
TCATCGGCACTCCCGCCAGGTCCAGCACGATCCGTCCCTTGGCCCCGCACGCTTCCCGCATCTCTTCCTTCAGCAGCGGCACATTCTCGCTCGTCAAACGCCCGAAGCACTCGACGACACATCCATCCGGGATATCCCGGCGCTCCACGCGAAATCCGCGAACGGAACTGGCGGCGCTGTCTGAGGGCAAAGGAGCCTCCGTGGGCAAAGGTAGCGGCGAAGAGGTTGTACCGCAATTCGCACAAAAACGGAAAATGAAAAGTCTGCCAGACCGGCTGGCGGGCCGGTAGCCGGCCGACCATAACAGCCGTTCCACCGGGAATTTTCGGATTTGGCTGGTTTTAGAGTTGCCCGGCGGCGTCGCGCCCGGACACTACCGCGCCTTCCATGAAGCCCTGCGCATCGGCGATGTGCTCGCCCGCGAAATGGATACGACGATCAGGTGTGCTGAGTGCTTTGCGAACGGTGAACCACTGCCCCGGACGATAAAAGGCGTAGGCGCCACGGGTGAACTCGTCGTCTTGCCAGGCCTGGCGTTTCGCGGCCAGCGCGACGGCTTCGTCGTCGTTACGGCGCCAGTTTTCGCCCGAGCACCTGGCAACGTCCTGCACGATCCAGTTGCCCAGCTCGGTGAGCGGCGCGGCGTAGATATCGTCGGCCTTGTCGCCGATCGCATAGCTGCACAGGATGCCGCGCGTGCTGCCTTTTTGTCCGAGCGTGCTGTCGAAGACGAAGTCCGAGGCCAGCGGGGTAAATACAGAAAAGCCGCCGCGCGTGGGCTGGGGCCAGAAGCGTTTGGCGCAAAGCACCGCCGTCTTGGTGATGCGCGCGTACTGCAGCTCGCGCGCCGCTTCGATGGTGGCATCCGACAGACTGCCATTCCACTTGATCTTGGGAATCTGATGGGCGGGCAAGGCGCAAATGCAGGCGTCGGCATGAATTTCCTCGCTTCCGACCTGTACGTACACGCCCCCATCATCCTGGCGAACGTCGCGCACGGGGATCCCAGTGTGAATGTGCGAACGGCCGATGCTATTCGCCAGCGTGTAGACGAGGCGGGAGTTTCCTCCCTCGATCTTGAAATCCATTTCGTCGGTGGGATTCGCGGGTTGTCCTTTTGCGCCGAAATATTCAGAAGCCCCCACGTAACCGGAAACCTGGCGAATGCTTTCGCCGAAATCGGTGCTATCCATCAAATCTTTCTGCAGAAGATCGCCGAGATCGAAACCGGCAGAGTCCAGGACTGTCCACCAGTCGAGTTTGTCCAGAAGCAGTTGCTCCGCGCCTTTCATCCTGGCAAATTTCTTGCCGAAATCGGCGAACTTCGCTTGCGCCTTGGAAGAAAGCGGCCACTTGCCGGGAGGAAAAAATCGCAAAGATCTCTGATCCTGCCAGAACGAGAGCGCATATCGATGGTCGATGGTCTTCAGTTCGAAAAGGCGGCACAGGGCGAGCATGTGTGTATGCCCCTTGCCGATCCATTCGCCGCCCAGTTCACAGACCAGCGATGGTTCTTCCTCGAACTTGTGCGAGAGCACGCGCCCGCCGATGCGCTCCCGCGCTTCCAGAACGGTGACCTGCCAGCCTTTTCGCGTGAGTTCATACGCAGCGCTGAGCCCGGCAAGGCCCGCGCCGAGCACCAGACATTTGTGGCGCTTGGTCGGCAGCGGAGCACCGCCGCTACGCTTCGGGCTGGGTCTCGGTGAAGGTGTTTTGCGCGCCATTGCCAGAGGGACTGCCGCTCTCAAAATGGTGCGCGAAGGGAATCATTCGTTTCAGGAGAATGGCAGGAGCCACAAGGCGAACGAGCCTTCCTAGCGGCGGCCAGACCGCGCGGCTAGCTTCTGTTCGTAAGCATTGCTTTCGGAGCCCGGCTGGGGTGCTGCCGTTGACGACGAAGGGCCATCCGCTGCCGGACGCATGCGATGGTCCATCGTGCCGACTTCGTGCATGCGCGCAACCATTGCCGCGCGTGATCCGACGCCCAATTTGGCGAAAATGCGCCGAAGGTGTGTGCACACCGTCCAGCCGCTGATGTTCAGCACCCCGGCGATGACCTTGTTCGGGTGGCCCTGTGCCACCATGCGCACAATTTCCTGCTCCCGCGGACTGAGGCTCACGCGGTTCGAAGTCGGCTTGGGCATGCGCACCAGCAAGTAGCGAAAGCCGTCTAACTCGGCGTCCACGAGAACTTCTTCGCAGTGATCGTTTACGTCCTGTGGATGGACACTTTCCGCCTTGAGCGCGAGTCCTGCCAGCAAACGGATCAATTGGTTCGGGCTCGGACCGTCGCTTTCCTTTACTGGCTCATGATCCGACCGGTCGGGCGCGCCGGCCTTGAAATCCGAAGGGGTGGTTCGGGGACGCATGAATAAACCTCGGGACCGTGGTCGCACTGGCTAGGGCGGCGCTGGAATCTCGCTGGTGGACCGCACACAGACCGGGGCGCCAAGTATGCCCTGTCCTGCCTAGCCGGCACTACTGTAAGAACTGACGTTGCTTATAAAGCTTTCCCGCAATGCTTGGCTAGTAGCCGTTTTGGGCGACGCTTGGGCGCGTAAGGCCGCCTGACAACGATTGTTGCGTAGTGATCTTCGCCAGGGAATCGTTACAAACAAATTTTGAGCGGAATTTTGTCGCTCATCTGAGTGAAACCCAGGCGCGGCACCTCGTTCAGGCGCCCCACAAAATGCGACTAGCGCGATTTTCATGGCGGGCGTATTTCCATCGTGCATCCGGAATTTCTGAACGGAGGACGCAAATGTCCAACATGTACGAATCGGAATGGGAAGAAGAGCTGGAAGGCGAAGCCCACGAGGGCGGTATCGCCACCGAACTCGAAGAAGAGTTTCACGAGGGCGAAGGGGAGGCCGGTCACGAGGGTGAAGGCTGGCTCGGTGCCATTGGAAACATCGCCAGCAGCCTCCTGGGCGAAGGCGAGGAGGAAGGCGAAGAAGAGGGCGAGGAAGAAGGCTTCTTCGAAGGCGAAGAAGAAGGCGAAGACGAGGGCGAGGGTGAGGGCTGGCTCGGCGCTATCGGAAACATCGCCGGAAGCCTCTTCGGAGAAGGCGAAGAAGAGGGCGAGGAAGAAGGTTTCTTCGAAGGCGAAGAGGAAGGTTTCTTCGAGGGCGAGGATTTCCTGGAGGGCGAAGATGAGACCGAAGAGTTCTTTGGCAAGATCGGCCGCTTTCTGAAGAGGGCGGCGCCGATTCTGAAGAAGGTCGCCAAAGTTGCGGCGCCGATCGTGGGTACTGCGATTGGCGGCCCGTTTGGCGGGATGCTGGGGAAAGTGGCCAGCTCCGCACTGGGCGAAGGCGAAGCGGAAGGCGAAGACGAAGCGGAAGTGGAGGGCGAGGAAGAGATGGCGCACGAGATCGCCAGCCACGAAGCGACGCACAACGAAGCGTTGGCGGAAGTCATGGCCGAGGCGGCTTCGCACGAAGCGCATGAGGGCGAGGCAGAAGCCATGGCCGGCGCCGCCGCGGTGACGGTAATCTCGCCGCGCGACCGTCGCGCGCTGCGCCGCATCTTGCCGCACCTGATTCGCGGGACCGCGATTCTGACCCGCATCCTGCGTCGCAATCGCAAGACCAAGGCCCTGGTTCGCACCGTCCCGACGATTTTCCGCCGCACGGTGAAGGACCTGAAGCGCCGCGCCGCAAGCGGACGCCCCGTGACCCGCAAGGCCGCGGCCCGCGCCGCTGCCAAGCAGGTGCGCAAGGTACTGAGCAGCCCCAAGGCTTGCACCGCTGCCATCCATCGCAACGTGAAGCTCAGCCGCGCCTACAAACGGCCTCGGTCCCGTCGCTTTGGCTATGGCGCGGGATCCAGAGCGCGCGTATCCACCGCAGCAGCCCGGCGCCGTCGCGCCCGCTACTAGCCCGTTCAACCCCTTTTGGATTACGAAGAACAGGAGAATGACGATGGCGAGCGCGTACGAAGAAGAGATTCACCTGGAAGACGAGCTGGAAGACGAAGCGCACCTTGCGGGCGAAGGCGAAGATTTCCTCGAGGGCGAGGACTTCCTCGAGGGCGAAGACGAAGTAAGCCCGATCCGCAAGGTCTATCCGGACGCCGTGATGGAGCATCTGGGCGAACTGGCGGCGGAATCGGAGACAGAAGATGAAGCGGCGGAGCACTTTCTGCCACTAATTGGCATGGCGGCGAGCAAGCTGCTGCCGGTGGTGGGGAAGGCGCTGTTGCCGGCGGCGCGAAAGGCCCTGCCGAAGATCGCGCGGACGGTAACCAAGATGACGCCGCAACTGACGAAAAGTGTCGGAAGCCTGGCGCGGAAGCTGCATCGCAACCCCGCCACCCGGCCGCTGTTACGAGCTGTGCCGGCAATCGCGCGGCGAACCGTGCACAGCATCGCTCGGCAGGTGGCGCACCACAAGCCGGTGACGCCGCGCGCCGCGATTCGCACCTTGGCCAAGCAAACCGCCCGCGTTCTGGGCCATCGCGGGCATCGGCATCAAGCGCTGCGTCGCCATCACCATCTGGACCGCCGGTTCCACTGGCGGCATGGGCATGGAGTTCGTCCGCACTACGGCGGGGTGTACCGGGTTGGCCAACGGGTCTACCGCACCGGCGGAGGTTCGCCGACTTACACCGGCGGCGGCACAACGTATGTGAACCGGGGTGGCGGTACTTACGTCACGGGCGGGGGAACACGAGTGGTTCCCGGTGGCGGCACTTATACGACGACAGTCGGCGGGACGCGGCCTGGTCGTGGTGCATCCGGTCGTTGCCATTGCGGACCATCGTACTGCCGCTGCTGTGGGCAGGTTCTGAGGTAGAACGCCGATGGCCACCCTTGCCCAAACTCTGCTGCAGGAAAGGGAGAGTCGGCGACCAGCCTTTCGGCCGCGTCGACCGCGGCCGGCGAGCTCGAGCGCGGCCTTTCTGCAGGACTGGCTGCGGGCGCAGTCACTGAACGTGACCCGCCACTCGGCCGCCCTGCGGCCCTTCAAACGGGAGGAGTTTGGCAAGGGCCCGGCGATTCCTTCGGAAGGACACATTCAGGCGGTCAACTTCCTCATCAAGAAGCTGCGGGAAGGTCTGCTGAAAATGTCTGCAGGGGTGACGCGGGCCGTCAACGCGGTACAGGAAGACCTGCGCCCAGAGCATTTGCAACGGGTGGTTGAGAAAAAGGACAACGCGCACCAATGGGTGCGCGGGATCGAAAAGATCTGGGACTTTTATTTTGAGTTGTTTGGACAGCGGCAATCGAACTACGCGGACATGCTGCTCAGCTGCGACCGCATCGCACTCGATTGCTATAAGACGGCATTCACCGGGTTGGGCAAGGCGCGCCCGATCCCGGCGCCGCCGCCCTTTGCCTTTATGCGCACGGGCTTCGCGCCGGCCACCATGCGTCGCGGGATTCCCCTGCGCCGGCTTGGCAAGCAGTTGAACCCGTTTCCGCTGATCCAACTCCCGTATCACCGGCTGGTCAATCCCTGGACGCTGGCCGCGGTGCTGCACGAAGTGAGTCACAACCTGCAGACGGAGCTGGGATTGAGCAAACCGGTGCCGCGCAGAATTGCCAGCACCTTGCTGCGTGCCGGGCTGCCGAAATCGGTGGCCGCGGTGTGGACCAGGTGGAACCGCGAAATGTTTTCGGATATGTGCGCGGTCCTGCTGGGCGGCCCGCAGGCCGTCGGATCACTCATGGACGTGGTCGGGCGCTCACCGGAAGCAACATTTGGCTACAACCCGAGGGGGCCACATCCGACGCCGTACGTCCGCACGCTGATCAGCTGCGAGATGATGCGGCGCATGGGTTTCAAGAAAGAGGCGGAAGACTACGCGCGGGCGTGGATGCGGGTCTATCCGAATCCGCATTACGGCACGATCCCGCGCGACGTCATTCAGACTTTCGCCAAGGCTTGCCCGCTGGCGGTGGATGCGATGTGCTACCGTCCGTTTGCCTCGCTCGGGGATAAGAGCCTCGCGCAAGTGATGCCCTTCGCTCCGAAAGACGAGCAGATCATTCAGGAAGCGGCGAAGCGGCTGGCGGCGGGTACCGACCCCGGCATCGTGCCGGAGCGCTATTTGATCGGAGCCAGCCGGATCGCGCTGCTGGAAAGGCACGCGCGGCCGGGCGTGATCATGAAGAACTTCTACACGGAGTTGAGCCGGAGGTAACGATGGCCCTGGAAGCGGCTCTGGAAAATTTGTGCAGCGATCTGCGGAAGCTGCGCGATGCGATTGCAGGGGTCGAACGGACGGTGACGCAGGACCGGCCGGAGATGGAAGCAGTGATTCTAGTGGATGAGGTGAGTGACGATGTCACCGAACTCGAGAGTTTTTGCCGGGAATGCCTGGATGCAGCGGAGGCGGCACTTCGCTCCGTCGATCCAGCTTTTGATGCCGCTCGACTACGTCGATCTCTGGCCAGTGCTGAACTCCGGTTTCACGCCATTGCCCATCTTCTCGTTTCCGATCTTCTTACCTACGAGAAGGTCGGCGCGCTGGTGGGATTTGGCCGAAAGTATGGACATGAGTGGGCGGCTTGGGTTCATGCCGTACGTCTGGGACTCGAAAAATGCCGGGCGGCCCTCCACGGAATCTGGGGTGCGTTTCTCGCCTGTTGGGAAGAGATCGCCGAGCGGCTACTTACCGGGCCGATCGCTCTTCACACAACAAACATCGGGCAGCAGATCAGCTCCCGGGCGCTCGATGACCGGACGCTAGAGACGGGAATGACCTGAAAGGCCGCGCGGCTGGGGATGAGCCTGGCGGCGGAGGCAGTAGGGAAGGCCCGGGAAGAGATTTTCGCAATGGGGAAAAAGGATCGGAGGAAGAAGAAAATGTCGCAAGAACTGAACATCACGAAAGTTGAGGTGACGGCAACAACGGTGAGCCTGGAATTCAGCGCCGAGATCGCTAATCTCGGCCTGACACAAGCGGACTTCGATTTCCAGGTGCTGCGCGTTGCGACAGGTGCGCAGAGTCAGCTCAATGTCAATTCGCAACCGCAAGTCACCTCGCCGTCATCGCTCTCGTTCGCGATTGTAACCGGCCAGCAACTGAGCGCCGGGGATACGGTTGCGGTTACCTTCCATCCCGGCGCGCACGCAGCGCCGGCGATGCACAAAATGAACTTGGAAGCGCCGGCCCACCCTCGTCCTGGAGTGGCACAGATGAAGAGTACTCCGAGCGCCGGCGACAATGGCCAAGCAATTATGCACGACCTCGGAGTGACGGCGTCGTCGTTCGAAGACGCGGTGACGTTTCCCTTTCTTACTGAGGAGGTAGGAATGCCTCCGGGACCGCTGGGCGGTGGAGGCGGCGGGTACGGAGGCGGCGGGTACGGAGGCGGCGCTGGCGGCGGCTTGACGCGCGGATCGCTTGGGCAGAGCGCATCGCAAGCCATCGGCGAGGTGCTCGGCTGGAAAGTGAATTCGACGGATGCAGCCGGCTTTGTGGGCGCCCTGACCCAGTCCTTCACACTCTCCGAAGTGGAAGGACATACCGAGGCGAAGTGGGTGCCGCGCAGTTACGCCGTGCAAACGGATCTCGCAGGTGGGATCACCGGAGCTCAGGCCAGCTTGCTGTTTCGGATGAAGGAAGCGGTGGATCAATCGCTGCCGCTGATCGAGGGCCTGACGCCATTGCGCCGCGACCCCGATTGGGAATTCATTACCGCGGCCAAGGCGGTGATCAAGAGCCAGTTGACGGAATTGGTGAACGAACTCTCGCTGCCGGGCAGCCTTCGGGTGGCGCGCGTCGATCAAATCTTCCGCATTCTCTTCGAGCCGCCGCTCGCGAGGACTTCGGCGACCTTTGATTCTGAAACCGAGACGGTGGAATTTGCCCCGGGCACACCGACCCCGCAGGTCACGTCCACCACGCAGGTGGCTGGTGGCAAGCCGCCGGCAGCGGTCATGGTGCCGCATGTGCAGATCGCGGGGCGGCCCATCGAAACCGATCCGGATTATGTTGGCGGCCAGATCGGCGAACTGCGCGTGCAATTGGGCTTGCGCACCCGGCCGTATCACGATGCACAGAACGTGCTCATCGAAGAGGGCAACCTGGTCAACACCGTAGACGATGAAACCGATCAAACCAATTACCGCATGGTGGTGGACTACCTCACGTCGATCTGGATCAGCTGGCTGAACAACCGGCAGTTTTTCGAGTTGCCCGTGGACAAGGGAGTGCAGCCGTTCTTTGGCACCCAGTTGGTGCTGATCTCGCGAGCGCTCTCGACGGTGACGGAGAAGGTGAACGAACTGCGGTTCGCGCTGGACTCCGTGTTCATCGGGCAATCGGAACGCCAGGCTCTGGAACTGCACTTTACCGAACGGATCAAGCTGCTGGGAGGGGAGGAAGAGATCGTTCCTTCTCGGGCGATGTTCCTGGAGGACTTGCTGAACTGGGTGTACTCGTTCTCGACGGACGAAGGACCCCGGCTCATTCAATCGGCGGGACGGTATGGGGTACGCGACTCGTTCCTGCCGGTCGCGAAAACACTGCACATTCTCGTGGAGGCTTCGAAGAGCGCGAACGGTGGAACGGTGCGCGGGTTCAAGACCGCCCGGGTACGGCGCGCCGTGGAAGAGTTGTCTCGACAACTCAAGTTCCTCCGCGACATGGCGAAACCGATTCGCTCGCCCATGAAGCTTGCGGGACGCGGGACGGCGGCGACGAATTGAGATTGCGGGCAGCTTAAGGAGAGAGAGACATGGCGAACGAACGTGACTATCAGGCTTTATACGATCGCATAGCGGCTCTGCGCCAGCAGGTGACCGACAAGCTGGGCGCGGATCTCATCACCAACCCGCAGCTGGCGGACGCGCTGACCAAGCAGATTGACGACATGCTGCAGTCGGTGGTGGACGCGGACGGAAAAGCCACGCCACCGCCAGATAAGGGACTCGGCGCGCTGGCTGGCGTCGGCCCGGAAGCGGCCTCGGAGTTTGGCGCCACCCGCATGCCGCCGGGCGTCGAGCCTTACGACGAAACCATCACCAGCGAGCGCATCATCGCCGTCGGTGATATGTACTACCTCTATCAGCACGAGAAGATCGGCGTGTTCCGCGTGGTGCAGAAGCTGCAGGACCTGTTCCGCGCGGGATCAGTGCGCCTCTCGGGCGGACCCGGCGCCTTCGCCCTGTATCAGTTCGACCGTCGCGAAGTGCTGCGCTACACGCAGAAAGATCGCTGGCAGGCGTACCGGCGCATTTTCGGCTACGGCTCGGCGCCGGTGCCGTCGGGCGGGCGCGCGAACTCGGACTTCCACAAACTCTTCGCGCACTTTGTCCACCAGGTGACGCTATTCTGGCGCGACAAGCGGATTTCCGACGTGATCCGGGAGCGTGCCTACGATCCGAGCTTCGGCTCCATCGCCATCGTGCGCCGCTCGGGGCTGGACCTGCGCAACAACCTGAAGTGGCTGTCGTTCGGTCACCTGAACGTGTTGCGCGTGGAAGTCATGCAGCTTCTGGAAGAGGCGTTCAAGATCCTCAATTCGCCGGACGTGAAGCGGCTCTTTGGCGCCGACAACGCCTGGGACGTGGTGGAAGAAGTCCTGATCCGTTACTACAACGAACGCCTGGTCACTTCGCCGCGGCAGCGCATGGGCGTTACCGGACGCGAGATCATGCGTTGGCTCGGTCAACCGCACATCCTGCAGCAGACGCGTGCGCAGTTTGAAACGCTACTGCTGGAGATCGCTGAAAATTCCGAAGAGTGGCTGACCAGCGCGCAGGCCATGGGGCTGGCTGGGCGACCGGCGAGCGCACGGGTGCTGCCGTGGTCCCAGACCGCGCCGACGCCACCCTCGCGCAACGGGCGCACGGGTGTTGGTGCGCCGCCGCGAACTGCCGCAAGAGTGCCTGCGGCGCGCGAGTACGAGTTCCACTAAAGAGAAACGGCTGCGGTGCCCCGGCAGCACGGAGCGCCGCAGCCAGGCTTACTTCGCTTGAAGCGGAAGTGCGATTGACATGAATGGAGCCTGGTTCTCCTGGCGCATCGTTTTCCGGAGCGTGAACGATGCGCTGGAAGAGACCTCGCTCGAGGAGTTCCCCATGCCGGGCGATTCCGAACTGGATTTGCTGCTCGCGGCGGAGATGTCGGAGCAGGAGCCGCTGCTCGAAGTCGAGCGCGACGACACACTGGCGATGGCCAAAGCATTATTGAGCGGCGGCACGGCCGGCGCCAGCGACGTGAAGGATGTCCGCGAACTGGACGATGTGACGGTGCGCGAGACGACGGAGGAATCGCTCGGCGACGAGAACGAAGACAACGAAGGCGGAGATGCCGCGCTCGACGTCTTGCCCGATGCCGCCGATTCCGCCCAGGTCGCACAGGACTCCGCGCCGGCTCGCGGCGACGCGCAACCGGATTTGCGGCTCCTCGGTTTCGACGCCAACCGTGCGGCGCTGAAGAACGCGCATATCAAGCCGCTGCTGCAGCTCGCTCGGCGGATCGTGGGAGCCGCGGGAGACCGGCGCGCGGTGCGAGGCGTGCGCGTGGTGGGAATTTTTTCCGAGATGGAGCCGCGCTCGCGCGGTGTGGCAGAAAGCCGGGCGCGCGCGGTGCAGGCCGCGTTGATGGAAGCGGTGAACCGGTTGTGGCCGGGACTCGGGCGCAGCATCGAGTTCACGACGGCCGCGCGCGGGTACGATCATGCCCAGGATCGCAGCCTAGGCGCGCGCTCTGTGAACGCAACCCGGCGCCGCGCCGTGGAAATCCTGCTCGATTTCACGCAGCAACCGGATGCGGCGGTTGGAGCCGTCGTGGCGGAAAAGGACGGACATTTCGCCTGGCAGAGCGGCCCGGCGCAAAACATGGAGACCGGCGAGGCTCGCGCGAGCGGAGCGGAGCTGCGCGACCTATCGCACGACGGTTACTTCTTCGTGCTTTCCTCGGAAGCTCCACCGTCACGCTGGATTTGCTCGCTGGAGATTTCGCTGGAGTCAGATGAAGCACAGCTGCCGCACTCGGCGTACGCGGGGAAGCTGGCGGCAACGGGACTTCTGATCAGCCCGCGGCACATTTTGACTTCGGGTCACTGTCTGTACACGCGGTTGCGCGAATCTACGGTCAGTGAAGCGGAGTCGGCTGGCCAGCGGCTGGAAGATCCAATCTTGCGGGCGAAGTCGGTGGCGGTATTTCCGGGGCGCAGCGGAGGCGCATTGCCGTTCGGGTCGTACATGATTCGTGACCCCCGGTGTTTCCGAACAAGCGCGCGGTGGCGTGTTTCGCGGGCCGCAAATCGCGATGCGGATTTCGCCTTGCTGACGTTGCCGCGGCCGCTGCCGATTGGGGCCTGGGGCAAAGCGCCGTATCAGATCGCACCGTTGCCGGAAGACAAGTTGAAAGGCGCGATCGTTTATACGGCGGGCTACCCGCAAAGCGAAACCGGGAAAGCCGTGGACGAAACGGAGCTGGCTGCGCGGGCAATTTCGGAGAACACCCAATGGTCCACGCTGGGCAGCGTGACGTCCGTGGAACGAAATTCGTTTGGACACGACCTGCCGTTTCGTAAGGGGCAGGACGGTTCGCCGGTTTGGGTGCAGCAGGGAAGTGAGCGCTTGCTGGTGGGAATACTGAGCGGGCGCGGGCACGCGGTGCGCTTGACTCCACACACGATCAAGATTCTGCGCAAATGGGTGATCCAGGATGGCTCCTGGTCCGCCACCTGATTCGCGCTCCCGCCATCCGCGCGACAATCCGCCGAGCAATGGCGCATCGGCGACCCATGTTGTGTCCCCGGTCCGCCTGCAAGGACGCGGGCATCCGCGCGACGCCTCACCGCTCGAACGCCTGGCGCGACCCGCGCTGATTCACGCGCGGCTGCACGGCGAGCGTTTTGTGCAGGAGCTCCTCCCGTTTCTGAAGTTCCCATCCATCAGCAATTCTCCGGCGCACCGCGAATCGGTGCAGCGGTGTGCCGGGTGGCTTGCCGCGCATCTCAAGAGGATAGGGCTGCAGGCGCGCATGGTGGCGACCCCGGGACATCCAGTGGTAATTGCCGCTTCGCAGCAGAAGGCCGGGCGGCCAACGCTGCTGATCTATGGACACTACGACGTGCAACCCGTGGACCCGCTGAAAAGCTGGCGGTCGCCGCCGTTCGTGCCGACGCGGCGCGGCGACGATCTGATCGCGCGCGGGGCGAGCGACGACAAAGGGCAGTTGTTCTTGCACTTGAAGGCGGTCGAGTCCTACCTGACGACGCGCGGCGCGACACCGGTAAACATCAAGTGCGCATTTGAGGGCGAAGAGGAGATCGGAAGTCCGCACTTCGCGGAATTCCTGCGGGAGCACCGCGACGAACTTGCGGCAGACTGCGCAGTCGTCTCGGACACGCGGATGATCAGCGCCAAGCAGCCGGCCCTGATTTACGGGCAGCGCGGATTGCTGAGCATGGAGTTGACGGTGCGCACGCTGCGCGGTGATGTGCATTCGGGCGCGTTCGGCGGAGCGGTGCACAACGCGGCGCAGGCGCTCGCGGAGATCCTGGCGCAGGTGCATGGCCACAATGGCCGCGTGCGTATCCCGGGATTCTACGATCGCGTGCGCACGAGTTCGGCGGAAGAGCGCGAGTATTTTCGCGAGCACGCGCCCGGAGCGGACGAAATGTTGCGCGATTCGGGCGCGACGCGCGGCTGGGGGGAGCCGGGTTTTTCGTTATTTGAGCGAAGCACCATCCGGCCGGCGATGCTGATCAATGGAATTAAAGCGGGCTACCAAGGACCCGGAGGAAAGGGAATCATTCCCGCGCAGGCCTCGGCAAAGATTAGCGTTCGTCTGGTGCCGGAGCAAGATCCGGTGGAGATTGAGCAGTTGTGCCGCGCATGGCTGCGAAAGGTGACGCCTCCGACCGCGCGGTCGCGGTTGCGCGTGCGTCCCGGCGCACGGCCAGTGCTGATGAGCCCTTCGCATCCCGCAAATCGCGCGGCGGCGCTTGCCTTCCGGAAGGCGTTTGGCGTTGCACCGGTGTTTCTGCGCTCCGGCGGGACCATTGGACCGGTGAACCCGCTGCGCGAAGTGCTGGGCCTGCCGGTGGTGCTGATGGGTTTCGCTCTGCCGGACGATCGCATGCATGCGCCCAACGAGAAGCTGCACCTGCCGAACTTCCACCGTGGAATTGCCACCTCAATCTGGTTCATGGCGGCGATGGCCCGGATGCGGCGCGCGGAAGGGGCCGGGTGAACTATGTTGGTGATTGATTGCCATTGCCACGCTGGAAGCGGCGATGTGATGACCGCGCCGTGGACGACGCGCGCATCGCTGACGAACTACCTGCGGCGCGCGCAGGCCGCCGGCATTCACAAGACCGTGGTGTTTTCGCTGTTTCGCAGCGACTACGCGAAAGGCAACGAGCAGGTGGCGCGAATCGTGGCCCGGCACCCATCGCGGCTGATCGGGTTTGCCTTCGTGCACCCGAAGCGCGATGCGGGGCGAGTGGACCAGATGGTCGGGCAGGCGGTTACCCATTGGAATTTCCGCGGCATCAAGGTTCATGCCTTCGAGGCAATGCCGACGCGCGAAGTGTGCGAGGCGGCGCGCAAGTACCGCATCCCGCTGCTCGTGGATGTGGCCAACAAGACGCAGGTCGTGGACCTCTTCGCGCCGGAATATCCGGACGTGAATTTCATCATTCCGCACCTGGGAAGTTTCATGGACGATTGGGGAGCGCATGCGCGCGTGATTGAACAGATGATCCGGTACCCGAATGTCTATGGCGATACCTCGGGGGTGCGGCGGTTTGACTACATCGTGGAAGCGGTGCGGCGCGCGGGCCCGAGGAAGCTGCTGTTTGGCTCCGATGGTCCGTGGCTCCATCCGGGTCTGGAACTGCAGAAGATCAAGCTGTTAAGGCTGCCGCGGGAATCGGAAGCGATGATCCTGGGAGGAAATCTGCTGCGTCTCCTACGCCAGCGGGCACAACCGTTGGGCGCGGCCCCTGCGACGGCGGTACCGGCGCGGACGCGAAAAAACCATGTCTCATACACGCGTCTCGGGGCCCAACAGCCGAACGAAACCGAAGACTACGCGGGAATGTACGAGCCAACTGAGCTGCAGCGATACTGAGTTTCCTAACCGTGGTGATAGCCGCTGGCTTCCTGGCGCGTGAGCGGTTTGCCGGCAGCGTGCTTGCGGAGATGCGTGACCGCACGCTTCAAGTCTTCGGCGAGAAGTCCAGCGAGGTCGCGGCTGAGCCCGAAGCGCGCCAGCACGCGCTGGATCACCAGGTCCTTGCGATTGGCCGGCATGGGGTAGGCCGGGACTTGCCAGCCTCGCACCCGCAGGCGATCGGCAATGTCGTAGAGCGAGAAATGCTCGGCCGCATCGCGGGTTAGCGTCCAGCAACAGCCCGGCAGACCGCCGCGGCCGTCATACATCAATGCAAACGGCCCCATTTCGCGAACCTGTTCGGCGAACCAGCGGCCAACTTCGGCGCAGCTCTCGGTGATTTTTGTGTAGCCCTCCTTGCCGAGTCGCACGAAGTTGTAATACTGCGAAACGACCTGTCCGCCGGGCCGCGAGAAATTCAGGGCGATCGTCGGCATGTTCCCGCCCAGATATTTGACGCGGAAGACGACCTCTTCCGGCAGATCCTCCGGTTCGCGCCAGACCACCCAGCCGCAGCCGAGCGGCGAGAGCCCAAACTTGTGCCCGGAAGTATTTATGGACTTCACGCGCGGGATGCGAAAGTCCCACAGCAAGCCGGGATGGATGAAGGGAGCGACGAAGCCGCCGCTGGCGGCGTCAATGTGCAAAGGTACGTCCAGCCCGTGCTGTTCTTCCAGGTCGTCGAGCGCGGTAGCAATGGCTTCCACCGGTTCGTATTTCAGGGTGTACGTCAGCCCCAGCGTAGGTACCACACCGATGGTGTTTTCATCGCAGCGCCGCAACACTTCCTCGGCCGACATCATTAACCGCTGCCCTTCACACGGAACCTGGCGCAGCTCGACATCGAAAAACTTTGCGAACTTCTGCCAGCAGACGTGCACGGGACCGCAGATCAGATTTGGTTTATCGGCTGGCTTACGCCGGCGTTGTCGCAGGCGCTGCCAGCGCAGCTTCATGGCCACTCCTCCGAGAATAGCGGCTTCGCTGGACCCGATGGTGGAGCAACCGATACTCTTTGCAGGGTCGGGCGATGCCCAGAGATCGGCGAGCATGCGTACGCAGCGGGCTTCGATCTCGGCCATCTGCGGGTATTCGTCACGGTCCACCATGTTCTTGTCCAGGCACTCGTCCATGAGTTTGCGGACTTGTGGCTCGACCCAGGTTTGGCAGAAGGTGGCCAGGTTTTGCCGGGAGTTGCCGTCGAGCAGCAACTGGTCGTGAACCAGTTGATAGGCGACGTCGGGATCGCTCGAAGCCGAAGGGAATTTTTCCTTGGGTAGGGGCTGTGTCGGAAAATTGGAGACGCCGTTGCCGGCAGCGGTTGCGGGCCGGTTGAGTGCGAATTTGCTCTGTGTGGCCATACGCTAGCCCGCCATGATAGCCACGCGCGGCCGGTCTGGCCTGACGCACAAGCGAGCTACCCCAAACGGGGCTTCCATTCGGAGAGAACGGCCATTCCACGCTAAAATAGGAGCATGATTTCCGTTAACAACGTATCCATGCGTTACGGCGGGCGCGTGCTGTTCGACGACGTGACCTGCACCTTCATGGCGGGCCGGCGCTACGCCATCACCGGGCCGAATGGCGCGGGCAAGTCCACCTTGATGAAAATTCTGACCGGCGAAATCGAGCCGACAAGCGGCAGCGTGACCCGGCCGAAGAAAATCGGAGTCCTGCGGCAGGATCAGTTCGCGTTTGATGGTCACCGCGTGATTGACACGGTGATCATGGGCAACGCCGCGCTCTGGGAGACGCTGCAGGAGCGGGAAGCTCTGTACAACAAGCCGCATGAGGAGCTGACCGATGCGGACGGGATGCGTTTGGGCGAGTTGGAAGGCATTGTCGGCGAGGAGGGCGGCTACACGGCGGAAGCGGATGCCGCGATATTGCTCGACGGCCTGGACGTGCCAAGCGAGCTTCATGAACGCAAGATGGGCGAGCTGCAGGGCGGGCAGAAAGTCCGCGTGTTGCTGGCGCAGGCGCTCTTTGGCAATCCCGCGGCGCTGCTGCTGGACGAACCGACCAACTACCTGGACCTCGATTCCGTGCATTGGCTGCAGGACTATCTGACGGCATACGAGGGCGTGCTGATTGTCATCTCCCACGACCGGCACTTCCTGAACAGTGTCTGCACCCATACGGCCGACATCGACTACGAGTCGGTGCTGATGTACGTGGGCGGTTATGACGACATGGTAATGGCCAAGACCTCGGTTCGTGCGCGCATCGAATCGGAAAACGCGCAGCGCGAAAAGAAGATCGCGCAGCTGCAGGATTTCATCGCGCGATTCGGCGCTGGCACGCGCTCGGCGCAGGCGACTTCCCGCAAGAAGGAGATTGAGCGTTTGCAGACGACGGTGCTGGCCAAGTCCAATATCCAGCGGCCGTACCTGCATTTTGCGATGAAGAAGCCGTCGGGGAGGCATCCTCTGGAGTTCAAGACGGTGCGCAAGTCCTACGGTGATTTGAAGGTGATTGACGGTTTTTCTGCGAACCTGGAGCGCGGCGAGAAGATCGCGTTATTGGGCCGCAACGGCGTGGGCAAGACGACGCTGATCCGTTCTCTGGTGCGCAACGCGCCGGGATTCATTGACGAGGCCGACCGGCACTTTGGCGTGGATGCAGGAACCGTGCGCTGGGGGCACGAAGTCTCCGTGGGCTATTTTGCGCAGGAGCACTCGCTCGACAAGGAAACCGACACCACCGTCATCGAATGGCTGGCGCAGTGGGATCCCATGGCCGGGCAGCAGGAGTTGCGTGGATTGCTGGGACAAATGCTCTTTAGCGGCGACGACGCCACCAAGCCGATCCGCGCCCTGTCCGGCGGTGAAACGGCACGCATTCTCTTTTGCCGGCTGATGCTGCAGAAGCCGAACGTGCTGGTGCTGGACGAGCCGACCAACCACCTGGACCTGGAGTCCATCAACGCGCTCAACATTGCCTTGCAGAAGTTCGAAGGCACCGTGCTGCTGGTGACCCATGACCACGATGTGATTGACGAGGTGGCAACGCGCTTGTGGCACTTCGAACACGGGCACATCGAGGACTTCAAGGGGCCGTACGAAGATTTTCTGGTGCAGCAGCAACGCAAGGCAGCCCTGGCCGCCGCACGGCGCTAACCCGAGCCCGCCTCTGACCTCAGATTGGCCGCAAAAATCTATAGTTGTTTCGCCGGGCCCGTGGACTGGCGCAGGGTGAACTCCGGCGCGACCGCAATCTCAGGGGCGAAATCGCCATTTTCCTCAATTCGCGCGAGCAGCGTTTCTGCCGCAATCCTCCCCATCTTCTTGAGCGGCTGTTTCACCGTGGTCAGTGCCGGCAAGCAGAATGTGGCACTGGCGATGTCGTCGAAGCCCACGACGGAAACATCGGTCGGCACGCGTAAACCCGCCTCCTGAAACGCCCGCATCGCGCCTATGGCGGAGATGTCGTTGTAGGCGAAGAGCGCGGTGAAAGGGACTCCGCGTGCCAGCAGTTCCTTGCCGAAGGGATAGCCCAGTTCGGGCGTCGAATCCAGGCCGGACAGCTGCACCACGCGCTGTGGCGCGATCTCGATTTTCAACTCTTTCGCCACCTCACAGATCGCTGTCCAGCGAGCTTCCGAGTCTGAACTTTCCGGCTGCCCGCGCAGGAAAGCGATCTGCTTATGCCCCAGTTCCTGAAGATGCCGCAAGCCCAGAAAGGCCGCCTTGTGGTGATCCAGAACGATGTTCGTCACGTTTTCCAGTTGCCGGTGTCCGGCGACCGCAACCGTCGGCAGCGAAGGCACGTTGCGCAGGGATGTATCCACGGTGATGAAGCCCTCGACGCCGCGAGCCAGCAGCATCTGCGAGTAGTTCTCCAGCAGGCCGTGGTCGTGGCGGTGGGCCACGGTCAGGAAAAAGTAGTTCTTCTCGCGGACGTACTCCTCGATGCCGCTGACGATCATCGATCCGTAGCCGTCGCCGATCTCCTCCAGGATCACGCCGATGGTGTACGTGCGCTGGACGCGAAGCGACCGGGCCATGAAGTTGGGGCGGTAGTTGAGTTCGCGCGCGGCCTGGACAATGCGGGCCCGGGTGCGTTCCGGAATGGAACGGGAGGCGGCAGAGTTATTAAGGACCGCCGAAACTGTGCCAGGGGTCAGGCCGAGATGCTCGGCGACTGCCTTCAGCGTCACCTGGCTCTCCCTCTTGCCTAGGGCGCGTTTGCTTCTCATGTTCCCAGACGAAGGAATGATCTGGACCTCGACAGTCCGCCGCGAACCGCGTCTTGCACCACGTTCGCGCGCATCCGCATTCTATCTCAGTTCTCGCGGTTAAATCGGTTCAGCAAGCCTCCTGCGCGACCGCCGGTGGGTGCGCGAACCCGGGGCCGGGGCACCTGCGGAGTTTAGGCTGCGTGGCGGTAGCGCTAACGTTCTGGCTGGCAAGGCGTTGCGCTATAGCACCGGTCGGATGCCTTGTCGCGAAAAGCTCTGAGAACGGCGCTCAGAATATCGTTATCGCAATCCGGAATATCGTTTTTTCCGCTTGACAACCCTTGGGGGGTGTCGCCTAATACAAAAAGACTAGGCCGCTCTATATCACTGCCTGGGGTAGGTAGCGTTAACGGAGCGCCTGCATCCTTTCCCCTAGTCGCATGGCTTGGCTGTTCGCGCTTGGCGAATCGGGATGCTCTTGCTGCGGCAAGAAGAAATTGTACTCGAGGGGTTGCGCATGATTTCAAATTCAGCAAAGCAGAGCCGTGTGCGTTGGCGTTCCGTTTTTGCCTCCGCGCTCGTTCTCTGTATCGCCATGCTGTTCGCCTCCGGCACACTGCTGGCTCAGCAGTATTCCGGCACGGTAACAGGCGCGGTTACGGACCCAAGCGGTTCGGCCGTTCCTGGAGCGGCGGTTTCACTGATTAACGTCGGCACCAACGCGCTGTACACGGGCACCACCAATGATCAAGGTGCTTTCACCGTGGCGCAGGTTCCGGTGGGTACGTACGAACTGCATGTGAAGGCCGGCAACTTTAAGGAATACATTGCCAAGGGTGTGGAAGTTCACACCTCGACGGTTACCGAGGAAAACGTGCAGCTTTCGCTGGGCTCCTCCTCGGAAACCATCACCGTGGAAGCCAGCGATGTGCAGGTGCAGACCACTTCCGCCGCGGTTGGCGAAATCGTGGGCGGCACTCAGGTTCGCGAGCTGCCCCTGAACGGGGAAAACTTCATGGGCCTGGTTACGCTCTCCCCGGGCGTTTCGGCGGCCAACAGCTTCGATTCGCGCGACAAGGGTCTGACCGGCGGCGCGGACTTTTCCGTGAACGGCAACCCCTACAACTACAACCTTTTCCTGGTTGACGGCGTGAATAACAATGACGTCGGTTCGGGCCGCACCATTCTCGTGTATCCCTCGACCGACACCATTGCCGAATTCAAGATGATCCGCAATGCCTACGGTCCGGAATATGGCCAGGCTTCCGGCGCCATCATCAGCATCACCACGCGTTCCGGCGAAAACCAGTGGCACGGCGGCGTCTTCTATTCCGGCCGCAACGACAAGCTGGACGCCAACGATTGGTTCTCGAATTTCAACCACACGGGCAAGGCCGAACTCCGGCGCAACGACTGGGGTTATCACGTAGCCGGCCCGATCGTGAAGAACAAGCTGTGGTTCTGGTGGAATCAGGAGTGGAACCGCGAAGTCCGCGGCACCTCCGTGGCGGCCTGCGTGCCGACCGCGGCAGAGAAGGTTGGCGACTTCAGTGCTGACGTCGCCTCCGCGCTTAACTACCTGAATACCAACCCGACCAAAGGCGCTGGCGATGTCGGTAACGCGACGACCTGCGGAGCCGTTCCGCCCGCGACGTTCACCAAGACCGGTTCAACCTGGAGCGCCACGTCCAGGATTCCGGGCGACACCACGAACAGCTTCAAGTTTGCCAATCCCGATCCCGCCGGCATGCTGGTCGCGCAGTTCTATCCGGACCCGAACAATGGCGGCAACGGCTTTGCCGGTGCGAACAACTGGGCGCAATCGGAAAACGGCCGGCCGACCTGGAGCGAATGGAACGTCCGCGGCGACTACGACGTGACCAAGAAGAACCGCATCACGTTCCGCTGGACCCACGATTCTTGGGACAGCCCTTCGCCGAACCCGAACCTCTTCTGGGGCGACTCCATTTTCCCGACGGTCAACGCCAACTGGAGTCAGCCGTCCAAGAGCGTCATGGCCAAGCTGACCACGCAGATCGGCAACTCGATGGTCAACGACCTCGAATTTGGCTGGGGTTACAACGCCATCGTGACCTCGCTGAACAGCGAAGCCGTACCCCTCGTGAGCGCCATCAACGCGGCGATTCCTTCCGCGTGGCCCACGTCCCTGAAGTCCTTGCCGGCCCTGCCCGGCTTCAACGCCGGCGGCTGGGGAGGTCTTTCGCCCTACGGCAGTGGCCAGGAAATGTGGTCGATTGCCCCCTACGCCAACCACGAAGACCTCTACACCTTCCAGGACAACCTCTCCAAGGTGCAGGGCAACCACCTCTGGAAGTTTGGCGCCTTCTACGGCACCAACGCCAAGATCGAAAACAACAACGGCGGCGTGGATCAGCCGAGCTTCAACCCGGCTGACAACGGTCTGAACACCTGCCCGTCGGGCAGCCCGGTGACTTGCGTCCCCGGCACCCCGACCGGCAATGCTCTGGCCAACATCCTTGTTCCCGGCCAGGTCTACATCACCAGCGAATCCAGCTTGAACAACGTGGCCCGCATTATCTGGCACGACTTCGAGTGGTACGTTGGCGACACCTGGAAGCTCAAGAAGAACCTGACCTTGACCTACGGTTTCCGGTGGTCCTTCTACCGCGAACCGTACGCCGAGAATAACCACCTGACGTCGTTCAGCCTGGCGGCCTATGATCCCAACCGGCCGGCTTCCGATGCGTGCAACGGCATCATCATCGTGCCGGGCACCACGCCTTGTCAGGATGCGGTGGCCAACCTCGCTTCGCTGGGCGTCAGCCTGCCGCTTTCCGATGGCACGCCGGGCCCGAACCGCGCCCTGGTCAACAACAACAACCATGCAATCGCGCCGCGCCTGGGCATCGCCTGGGATCCGAAGGGCGATGGCAAGACGGCGATCCGCGTCGGCGTTGGCCAGTTCTACCAGCGCGAGCCGGTCGGCATCGACGAGCAGCGCTCCGGCAACGCTCCTTTCGTGATCAACGCTCAGGACATCCGGACCATCGGCACGCCGTCTCCCTTGAACAACCCGGCGGTTTCGCCGTGCTGCGCCAAGGATCCGCGGGCCGTGCTCCCCAACAGCTGGCAGTGGAACCTGAGCGTGGAGCGGCAGTTTGCCCGCAACATGACGGTGCAGGTCGGCTACGTCGGCAACACGCTGATCCATGGCACGTCCATGCTGGACTTGAATGCGGTTCCTAAGTCCGACTGGGTTGACGCCGCGTTCCTGACCGGTTCCGCGCAGAACCTGCTGCGCCCGGCGGGTAACTTCGGCAGCATCCAGGACTTTGCCCGCAACGGCCATGGCTCCTACCACTCGCTGCAGACGTTGTTCCGGTGGCAGACCAGCAACTTCTCGCAGTTCCAGGCCGCTTACACCTATTCACACTCCATCGCTAACGTCGAATTGGACAACTCCTCCGGCAGCGTGAACCAGCAAGCCACGACCGATCAGTCGAACGGCGCGCTGGACAAGGGCAACACCAACATCAACCGTCCGCATATCTTTGTGGCGAACGAAGTGTTCTTCCTGCCCAAGCTGGCGAACCACTCGGCACTGGTGCGGGAAGCTTTCGGCGGATGGGAACTGAACAGCATCATCTCCATCACATCCGGCGCCTCGCTGACGGTGTTTTCGAACAACGCCGGCGACCTGAACGGCTCGGCCCTGACTTCGATCATGGGCTCGGGCTTCAACAACAACGTCCGTCCGGACATCACCAGCATCAGCTGCAACGCGAACGAGAACGGCCGCCAGATCCTGAATCCCGCGGCGTTCACCTTCGTGGGCCATGTGATCGGCACGCCTGGCGACGCGCCTCGCGGCTATTGCTTCGGTCCGCACTACCGCAACGTGGATGCGCAGCTGGCCAAGAACTGGAACTTCAAGGAGCGGTACCGCCTCAAGTTCGCGATGGACTTCTTTAACCTGTTTAACCACGCGAACTTCTACAGCATCCCCGGCACGAATTTCAACGCCGGTGGTCTGGAGTGCGGCAACACCGCTTGCAGCCCGACCAACAACATCATCACCGGTCAGGCCGCGGGCCAGAACGGCAGCTTCGGTCAAGCCGGATCAGTTCGACCCGGTCGTGAGCTGCAGTACAGCCTCAAGTTCACCTTTTGACGACCGCTTCCCCAAGCGTTCGTACACCCCAACGGCGGGGCTTGAACTTTCAAGCCCCGCCGTTTATCTTTTTTCCAGGTCGTAATTTTGCTCGCACCCTCGCCTGACTTTCGCGTGAATTTCCATATTCACTTTTCCCGTTATTGCCGGGTCGCTGGGTTGACCCTTGCCTGCTTGACCGGCGGGATGGGGTTGCTTCCGGCGATTGGCCTTGCCGGTCAGTCCCCGGCCTCGCAAGCTCCCGCCTCGCAAGACCTGCAAGCTCAACTGCGCATTCGTGTGGAAGCAGTACGCGCAGCGCACGGCACGGACCCCGCGCGGGCCTCGCAGGCCGCGAAACAGTTGATCGCGGTGGCGCTTCGCGCCCTGGCACAGCTGCGCCTGGTGGAGTTCGCGTTTCCGGAGTCGGCGCAGCTGTACCAGCGTTCGCTGGATTTCCAGGATCTGCCGGAGACGCGCGTAGACCTGGCCATCGCGCAGGTGGGGGAATTCGAAGCGGATGCCGCGTTGGCCAACATCGCTCACGCCGCGCCCGGCGACCCTCGTGCTGCCGTCGTCGCGGGGCGCGCCTGGATGATCAAGCGCGATTACACGCGAGCCGCGGAATACCTGGCGAAGGTCGCCGCCGCGGATCCCTCCCTCGAGAACCTTTACAACTGGGCTTCCTGCGCGCTGGCTTCCAAGGATTCCGCGCAGCGAGCCCAGGCTGGGGAAACCTTCCAGCGCATCGTGCGGGAGTACGGCGAGAGCGGCTCGGTGCATGTCATGTTCGGGCGCGCCTATCGCGAAGCCCAGGATATGCCCTCCGCGGTCCGGGAATTTCAGCGCGCGCTGGCCATCGATCCGCGCACGCCTCATGCGCACTACTTCCTGGGGTTGGCCCTTCTGGCGATCAACGAGTGGGCGCCGACGGAAGAATCCCGCGCGCAATTTCTGGCCGAGCTGGAAAACTATCCGCGCGACTACCTCGCCAATTACATGCTCGGCTATGTGGACTCCGTGTCGCACCGCACCGCCGAGGCCACGCCACGTCTCCGTGTTGCAACCGAAGTTGATCCCTCCGCCCCCGATCCGTGGCTCTATCTCGGGCTGAACGCATTTTCTGCGGGAGACACCGCCGCCGCCGAGAAAGACCTTCGCAAGGCCATCGAACTCACCGGGAACGACGAAGACCGCGCCGTCTTTCAGGTCCGCAAGGCCTACATCACGCTGGGACGCATCCTGGTTTCCTCGGGACGTCGCGAAGAAGGCGAAAAACTCCTGGCCAAGGGCCGCCAACTGCAAAACAAGGTGCTCGCTCTCAGCCAGCAATCGATCGGCACGCACCTGATTGAGGGTGGCGCCGGGGTGCCCGCCGTGGTGATTCCGCCCGACGACCAGCGTTACCTCGCATCCGGCAAGGCCCAGGGCGACATTTTTGCCGCGCCTGATCCCGCCGTCCTGCAGCGCTCGGGTCTCACGGAAGCGCAGCGCCGCCAGGCGGAGAGCGCGGAAAAGACGTTCCGCACCTTGCTGGCGCTTGGTTTCTCTGAGCTTGGCGCCTCGGAGGCCGCCCTGGGCGTGTACCGCTCGGCCGTGGGGCGCTTTCAGGAGGCGGCACGCTGGGATCCGGGCAGCCCGGGCGTGCAACGCTCGCTCGGGCTTGCGGCGTATCGCGCCGGGGATTTTGCGGAAGCCACGCGCGCGCTGCAGCTTGCGCTGCAGGAGAATTCGAAGGACGCACCGGCGCGGGCACTCCTGGGCATTTCGTTTTTTTCACTCGACCGCTATCACGATGCGGTCGCAGCGCTCACACCCCTGGGCGAAGCGGGCATGCGCGATCCGCTTGCCGGCTATGCCTGGGCGGCTTCGCTGGTGCGCCTGGGCGATTTAAAGCAGGCCGGTGTGGTGCTTACTGCGTTGCAGCAGAATCCGTTGCCGCCGGAGACGATGCTGCTGGTCGCGCAGCTCTGGGTTTCAGTGGAGGACTACCAGCACGCAATCGAAGCGGCGGATCGCGCCCTTGCCGCGAAGCCGGGCCTCGCCGGCGCCCACAGCACGAAAGGCCTGGCTTATCTGCGCTGGGACCGCCATCAGCAGGCGGCACAGGAATTCGCCGCGGAACTTGCGGTGAATCCGGGCGACCTGGACGCCAAGAACAATCTGGGCTTTCTGTACCTGGAGTCTTCCCGCACCGATGACGCCCGCAAGCTGTTTAACGAGGTGCTCGCCGCGAGCCCGGCGAATCCCGTGGCGAACTACCAGCTTGGCAAGATCCTGCTGGATGAAGGCCGCGTAGAGGACGCCATCTCCCATTTGGAAACTGCCGCGCGCGGAAGCCCCGATACGGACTATGTCCACTACCAGCTGCAGGCCGCGTACCGCAAAGCCGGCCGCAACACGGACGCGGATCGCGAACTTCAGACGTACAAGGACATTAAAGCGCGCAAACGGGCCGCGGCATCGCCGGCCGGCGCGGGAGAGAATCCGTGAACCCTAGACCGCCGTGCCGGTTGGCTCCAGCAGTTTTACAACGAGCACTGCGCACGTCCGCGTTGCTGCTGCTGTGCGGGCAAGTCGCCTTCTCTCAGGAGGCGCACCCGCTTCCTCCGCCACCGCCGCCCGGCGCCAAATCGGTAAAATGCTCTGGACGCCCCGTTCCGCAATTTACCGACATCACCGCCAAGGCCGGCATCAAGTTCAGCCACGTGGCTTCGCCGGACAGCAAGTATGTGGTGGAATCCATGAGCGGCGGGGTGATCCTGATCGATTACGACCGCGACGGTTATCCTGACATTTACTTCACCAACGCGCCGACGGTGGATATGGCCATCAAGGGGCAGACGGCGCGCGGCGCGCTGTACCACAACAACCACGACGGCACGTTCACGGATGTCACCGAGAAGGCCGGTCTGGCGACACCTTGCTTCGCGATGGGCGGCGCCGTCGGCGACTACAACAACGACGGCTGGCCCGATCTCTATTTGACCTGCCTCGGCGGAAACAAGCTTTTTCGCAACAACGGAGATGGCACGTTCAGCGATGTCACCAGCCAGGCGGGCGTCGCAGATGGCCGCTGGTCCACGGGCGCGGCGTTCGGCGACTACGATGGCGACGGTTATCTGGACCTGATGGTCACGAACTACGTGGATTTTCACCTGAACGACCTGCCGGGTTTCGGCAGCGCGCCGAATTGCAAGTACCGCGGGCTCGATGTGCAGTGCGGGCCGCGCGGCCTGAAGGGCGCCGGCGATGCGCTGTTCCACAACAACGGCGACGGAACATTTACCGAGGTGAGCAAACAGGCCGGCGTGGACGACCCGAACGGTTACTACGGCATGTCGGTGATTTTCGCAGACTTCAACAACACCGGCCGGCCCGATATTTACGTTGCGAACGACTCCACGCCGAAATTCCTCTATAAGAATCTCGGCAACGGCAAGTTTCAGGAGATCGGCCTGGAATCGGGAACGGCGGTTAGCGAGGACGGCTCGGAGCAGGCTTCGATGGGCATCGCGGTCGGCGACTATCTGCACAATGGCCTGCCTTCGCTGTACGTGACGAATTTTTCCGACGAGTACAGCAATCTTTTCCGCAACGAGGGCAACTGGAATTTTTCCGACGTCTCGTACAAATCCGGAGTCGCCTTGCCGTCGCTGCCCTACGTGAAGTGGGGAACGGTCTTCTTTGATGCGGACAACGACGGCTGGCTGGACCTCATCGTGGTCGGCGGCCACGTCTACCCGCAGGTGGACACGCTGCCGGCGGGCGCGCGATTCAAGGAGCCCAAGGAGCTCCAGCTGAACCAGAGGGACGGCACTTTCTGCGACGCCAGTGCGGAGGCTGGGCCGGCGTTTCGCGTTCCGCGCGTGTCACGTGGCGTTGCGGCCGGCGACCTGTTCAACTCCGGCAATGTGGACATTGTCGTAGAGGACCTGGCCGGCGAGCCGATGATTCTCAAGAACAACGGCGTACCCGGCCGGCATTGGGTCAGTTTTGAGTTGCAGGGGACCAAGAGCAACCGCCTGGCCATTGGCGCGCGCCTTCGGCTGGTGACGGGAGGCGTGACGCAGACCGAAGAGATCCACAGCGGCGGCAGCTACCTTTCGCAAAACGATCTGCGCGTGCACTTTGGTTTGAACTCAGCGACGAAGATCGATTCGCTCGAAATTCGCTGGCCCTCCGGAAAAATCGAAACCATCAAAAATCTCGAAGCCGACAAGTTTTACGCAATTCTGGAAGGGCAGGGCATCGTGCCCGCCGAGAAAATCCGGCCGACGGCCCCGGCGAAAAAGTAGCGCTAACTCTGGGGCGGCCGGGCGGGCGCTGGGTCGCGCTTGATCTCGCCGAAACGTCCCGCCAGCCATGCCCGCACCTCTTCCGGTTTGTATCCGAAAGGGCCCATGCCGCCGCGGTAAGCGATCTTGCCGTGTTCGTCCACGATATACAGGCGTTCGGGCCATGCGGCGTAGGCGTCGTTGGCGGCATTGTCCATGTCATCCACACCGAAGGGCAGGGAAAAGTTGTAGCGCTTGCTGAAGTCGTTGGCGATGGCCAGGCGATCGCTCAAGTTGCGCGGCTGCGCATAGCAAACATCTTCCTGGACGTTGGATTTCATTTGCCATTCATCGGTGGGATGCGCTTCGCGCACGTACACGGTCAGAAAATCGGCGTGATCCTTGTAGTCGGTGAAGAGCTGCGCGATGTCGCCGACCTGGCGACGGAAGGGCGGTCAAGTGAAACTGCCGAACACCAGCACCAGCGGCCGGCCGCGCAGGTGCTCGCGCAGGCGAAACGCTCCGGTGCCATCCAGGCGCATCAGCTTGGCGTCCGGCGCGGTGTCACCCGGCTGCAAGCTGCCGCGCTTCATGTGCGGAAAGGCGTAGCGCACCATAGACAGCGCGTCTTTCGGGCTGCCCGCCATAACGGAAAGTGCGATGCACACCAACACCAGCAATGCGCCAAGACCGATAACGACCCACATCATGATCGTTTCACCTTTGCGTGCCTGCCAGGGTGCCGTGAAGAAAGCAGTTTCGGCAGGTTATTCGCGGCGACAGAGGACGGACATACTATTTTTCTACTAGACCCCCGGCGCCCTACTGATCGCCCTTGCGGCGGTTGTGCGCCGGGCCTTCATTCTTCAGCAGCTCTTCCCGGTTTTGCTGGTAGCGCGCCAGCGATTGCTCGATGACATTGATCGCCGCATAGGCCGGGCGAATCTCTTCCACCTGCACCTGTTTGCCTTCGAGCTGCTTGTAATCCTGGAAGAACCGCTTTAGCACCAGCAGGCGATGGCCCGGTAGATCGCGGGCTTCGAGATACTCGCTGAACTCGGGGTCATTGGTGGCCACGGCGATGATTTTGTCGTCGGTCGCGCCGGAGTCCACCATGGTCATCACGCCAATGGCACGGGCCTTGATCAGTGCGAGCGGCTGCACCGGTTCCTGGCAAAGCACCAGCACGTCGAGCGGATCGTTGTCTTCCGCGTACGTTTGCGGAATGAAGCCGTAGTTCGCGGGGTAGAACACGGCGGAGTGGATGACCCGATCCACCTTGAGCAGCCCCGTGGGCTTGTCGAGTTCGTATTTGACGTTGGAGCCGAGCGGGATTTCGATCACCGCCTGAAAATCGCGGGGGACTTCCTTGCCCGGAGAAACATCGTGCCAGGGATGCAGCATGTTTGGCGGCCTCTTGAATTACAGCTCACGACTAGAATGCTCCCTATTATAGCAACGAGGCGGGGGAATCCCGCCCTCAGCGCGCTTCGCGCGGGTTTGACAGGCGATGACCGCAAAGCTATCGTGCGGTGCGGCGTTTTCGAACCACTTTTTTCTGCGAATCGAGGACCTGGGATGAGCCTTTGGCGTCGGCGAGGTATAGCGGTGTGGGCGTGTGCGGTGGCCTGTTTGGGTTTGCTCGGCGCGGTGAGGGCTGTAGCCCAGGACGACGATGAGAGCGAGCAGGAAGAGAACCGCTCGGCAGCGGAAATTCGCGCCGCTTACACCAAATACGAATACCGCATTCCGATGCGCGACGGCGCAAAGCTCTTCACCGTCGTTTACGTTCCAAAGGACGCATCGCCAAGCAAGACTTATCCGTTCCTGATAGAGCGCACGCCCTACAGCGTCGCGCCCTATGGGCCCGACAACTACGCCAAGCGCCTTGGCCCGGCGCCGAGCTTCGTGAAGGACGGCTTCATCTTCGTTTACCAGGACGTGCGCGGCCGCTACCAGAGCGAAGGCGACTTCTTGGAAATGACGCCGCACAAAGATGTGAAGAAAAGCGCCAAGGAGGTGGACGAAAGCACCGACACCTACGACACGATCGATTGGCTGCTCAAAAACGTTGCCAACAACAACGGCAAGGCTGGCATTTACGGCATTTCCTACCCGGGGTTTTATGCCGCCGCAGCGATGCCGGATACGCATCCCGCGCTGAAAGCCTGCTCGCCGCAGGCGCCGGTGACGGATCTATATATGGGCGACGACGCATACCACAATGGCGCGTTCATGCTGGCCGCCAACTTCGGCTTCTACGTCTTTTTTCTGCCGCGCAAGGGGCTGGAGTTTCCGCCGAAAGAGTGGCACACGTACAACTATGCGACCACGGACGGCTATGAGTTCTACTTGAAGATGGGGCCGCTCGCCAATGCCAGGAATCTGATGCCTGCGCCGAACTGGTATTGGAACGATCAGGTCGAGCATCCGAACTATGACGACTATTGGAAGGTGCGCAATATCTCGGCGCACATGAAGAATATCCACTGTGCGGTTCTGACGGTTGGCGGGCTGTTCGATGCGGAAGACTTGGTCGGCCCGGTGCGCACGTTCCAGTCGGTTGCGGCCCAGAGCCCGCAAGTGCCGAACCGTCTTGTAGAAGGTCCGTGGGTGCACGGCGGCTGGGCGTTCACCAAGGGCGATCGCCTTGGCGCGGCGACCTTCGGCAAAGAAGACAACTCGGCGTATTTCAACGACCAGGTGCTGCTGCCGTTTTTCCGCCAATATTTGAAAAATGCGGAAGATCCGAAGCTGCCCACCGCGTTGATTTTTGAAACCGGCACAAATCAGTGGCGTCGCTACGATGCCTGGCCGCCGAAAAATGCCCAGGCGAAAGCGCTTTACCTGCACGCCGGAGGCAAGCTGAGCTTCGAGCCGGCCAATGTGGCCGGCTTCGATGAGTACGTCAGCGATCCCGCGCATCCGGTGCCGTTCATTGAATCGATTGACAACGGCGTACCGCGTACCTACATGTCCGCGGACCAGCGCTTTGCGGCGAAGCGCGGTGACGTCGAGGTGTACCAGACCGAACCGCTCAGCGAAGACCTGACCGTGGCGGGCCTGGTTTCACCGCGCCTGTGGGTTTCGAGCACCGGCACGGATTCGGACTTCGATGTCAAGCTGATCGACGTCTATCCCATGGAGACGCCCGATCCTGACCCCAATCCGAAAGATGTGCGTCTCGGCGGTTACCAGCAACTGGTTCGCGGCGAGCCCTTCCGCGCGAAGTTTCGCAACAGTTTTGAAAAGCCGCAGCCTCTGGAGCCGGGTAAGCCGACCGCGATTTATTTTGAGCTGCCCAGCATCAGCCACACCTTCAAGCGCGGGCACCGCATCATGGTGCAGATCCAGAGCAGTTGGTTCCCGCTGACGGACCGCAATCCGCAGAAGTTCGTCAACATCCCGGACGCCAAACCCGACGATTTTCAGAAGGCGACGGAGCGCATCTATCTCGGCGGTGAACACGGCTCGATGATTATCCTGCCGGTCGTGCCGACGGCGCGCTAAGGCGTTCGACGACGAAGGTTGAGCAAGAGGCCGTGCCTTTAAGGCCCCACAACATCGCGCAATTTTCCAGCGCGCAAAAGCTGCGTAACTGGCTTGAGAAGCACCATGCGACGGCCTCTGAGCTTTGGATTGAGTTGCGACGCACGACTGCCACCCACGTGGGTGTCACCTACGCCGAGGCCCTGGACGAAGCATTGTGTTTCGGCTGGATTGACGGGGTCCGCTATCCCCTGGACGCGCATCGCTATACCATCCGCTTCACGCCGCGCAAGGCCAGAAGTATCTGGAGCCTGGTAAACGTTCGGCACGTCGAGCGTCTCAAAAAAGCGCGACGCATGTCGCCCGCCGGCCTGGCGGCGTTTGCGGCGCGCGAGAAGAGGCGCACCGGCGTCTACTCCTTCGAGCAAAAACAGCGAAACCGCGGCCTCAGCGCCAAGTACAAAAAAGTGTTCCGCGCCAACGGCAAAGCCTGGAAATTTTTCTCGCAGCAGGCCCCATGGTACCGGCGGACCACAGAGTATTGGGTCAGCAGCGCGAAACACGAAGAGACGCGGCAGCGGAGGCTGGCCAAGTTGATCGCCGACTCGGCAAAGGGCCGGCGCATCGGCCAACTGGTGCCGAAAATCAAGCGCGCCGCACCCTAGCGGTCGGCCGTTATTCGGTCACGCGGAAGGCTGCATGCAAATCCGCGGTCGAGCTATTCCCGGCCCATACATCGAATTCTTCGGCCTCCTCCACCCATGCTTTCCGGCTCTGGCTCCAGTAGCTCAGCTCGTTTTTGCCTAGCGTGAAGCGGAGCGTCTTGCTCTCGCCTGGCGCCAGGGTCACGCGTTCGAAGCCCTTCAACTCGCGGCGCGGTCGCGAAGCGGAGCCGGCTTTCTGATGAATATAGAGCTGCACCACTTCATCGCCCGCGCGGGAGCCGGTGTTGGTCACTCTTACCGTTGCCTCCAAGGATTCACCGGATTTGATCTGGCTTTTGCTCAAGTGCAGGTCCCTCACCGAAAACGTGGTGTAGCTGAGGCCATGGCCGAACGGATACAGCGGCGTCATGGGGCCTTCCCAGTAGCGCGATCGGTACGTTGGATCATCTTCCGGATACTGGGTGATGACGCGGGAATAGTAGAGCGGCTCTTGCGCGGCGCTGCGCGGCCAGGAAACGGGCAGCTTGCCGCCCGGGTTCGCGTCGCCGACGAGCACGTCGGCAATCGCGTTGCCAGCTTCCGTTCCTGGCTGCCACGCCATGACGATGGCGGGAACGTGCTCACTCGCCCACGTCACGGCCAGTGGGCGGCCACTCACCAGCACCAGTACCACGGGCTTGCCCGTGGCCACGACCTTTTCGAGCAGTTCTTCCTGCAGTCCGGGCAACTCCAGCGTGTAGCGCGAAGCGTATTCACCGCTCATGTTCGCCAGTTCCCCGAGCACCAGCACGGCGACGTCAGAGCTCCTTGCCAGCGCAACCGCGGCGTCAATCTCCTTTTCGTTTTCCTGCGGCGAAAGCGGCGGAGTCTTCTTAGCGCCGGGAAAGAAATCGTCAAAACGGCTGGCGATGGTGCGGCGGATTTCGCCGCCGCGCGCGTACGTGATCTTCGCGTTGGGAAGCTTCTTGCGCAGTCCTTCCTCAACCGTCACCGCCGGTGTTTCCCCTTGCACACCCCAGCCGCCGTCCAGATCCACGTCGGCGTTGGCCAAAGGCCCGATTAGTGCAATCGAACCGACATTCTTGCCCAGCGGCAGCGTGCGATTTTCGTTGCGCAGCAGAACCATGCTGCGGGTTGCCGCCACGCGCGCATAGTCTCGCGCCGCCGGCGTGCCCATGGCGGCATTCATTCTGGAAAGATCGGTATACGGATGCTCGAAGAGCCCCAGGCGAATCTTTGCCGCGAGGACATAGCGGACCGCGTCGTCAATCTGTTGCTGCGAGATTCTCCCCTCGCGCACCAGAGCGGGAAGTTGCGCGTGCAGGATGCCGCTGGCCATGTCCACGTCCACCCCGGCGCTGAAAGCCTTGTACGCGGCGTCCTTGTCGTCGCGCGCGAACCCCCGGGTCACCAAATCGTGGGTGGTTAGCGCGTCGGTGACGACCAGCCCTTTAAATCCCCATTCCGTGCGCAAGATATCGTGGAGCAGGAAATGGTTGGCACTGGCCGGAACATCGTTCAGTTCCATGTACGCGCTCATGAG
This sequence comes from Dongiaceae bacterium, assembly GCA_035542235.1. Lineage (GTDB taxonomy): Bacteria > Acidobacteriota > Terriglobia > Acidiferrales > UBA7541 > Acidiferrum. The sequence goes on along the minus strand of DATKLU010000018.1, from coordinate 166,174 downwards.
CGAGCCGACGCCCGCGTCCACCGCCGCTTTGAAGGGCGGCAGGTAGACGTTACGGAGAGCGGATTCGCCGATGGAAGAGGGGTCATAGTCGCGCCCGCCGTCGGCCGCGCCGTAACCTGCGAAATGTTTTACCGTGGCCAGGATGCGGCCCGGCGTGCCGAGCGACGGTCCCTGAAAACCGCGCACCTGCGCGCGCGCCATCGCCGCGCCTAGATAGGGATCTTCTCCCGCGCCTTCCACAATGCGGCCCCAGCGCGCGTCGCGCGCGATATCCACCATCGGACCGAAGGTCCAGTTAATGCCCGACGCCAGCGCCTCCTGCGCGGCGAATCCCTGCGCCTTCTCCGGCACTGCGGGATCCCAGGAGGCCGCCATGGCAATCGGCACCGGAAAAACCGTGCGGTAGCCGTGAATTACGTCCAGTCCAAACAGTAATGGAATGTGCAGGCGGCTTTTTTCCACCGCGAGATGCTGGTACTTATCGAGCTGCGCCGGGTCGTTGCTCCAGAGCATGGAGCCGACTTCGCCCTTGGCGATGAGCTCGTCGCGATTCGGCGGAGCCAGAAAGTTCGCGCCCGAAATTTGATTCAGCTGGCCGATTTTTTCCTCCAGGGTCATCTGCTTTAGCAGCGCTTCGACGCGCTTATCAACATCGGCTTGCGACGGTGCGGTTTGCGCCACCGCTGCGCCCGCGCACAGAAAGACGGTAGCGGCAAGCAGGGAAGCGACGCGGACGGACAAGCGAATCACGGCTGGACTGGTGCGATTCATGGAGGCTCCTGAATGTCTCGGAATGCCCGAACAAACGAGCGAAAGCCTACTGCAACGAGGGCGTAAGGGGAAGCGATGCGGTGCGGCGGGGCGGGGAATTTACGGGGTTTTACACAAACTTCCCATAATGCAACGGCGAGCCCCGGGTTTCACGCCCGCGCTTTCTCGATCATCTCTTCCCAAATTCCCTTGGACTTGAGGATCAGCTCGACTAATTCGCGCGCGGCGCCCTTGCCGCCGTTGCGAACGGTCGTGTAATGCGCGGCGCGCTTTACCTCCGGCGCGGCGTTGCCCACGGCAACGGCCAGCCCGACCCGCCGCATAACCGTCAGGTCCGGCAAGTCGTCGCCCAGGTACGCCACCTCATCTTCCGTGGCACCCGTCTTCTTCAGAATTTCTTCGTATGCCGCAATCTTGTGCGGCTGCTTTTCATACACGAATTCGACGCTCAGCTCTTTCATGCGGCGGCGCAACGCAGCGCTTTCCCGCCCGGTAATGACCCCCATACGCAAGCCGGCAGTGCGGCCAAGCATCAGTCCTTGTCCATCGTGCGCATCGAAGGTCTTGATCTCCAGTGCCGAGCCATCCGGCTGAGAGAGCAGGGTTACGCTGCCGTCGGTGATGGTGCCGTCCACGTCCATCAGCATGACTTTGATTTTCGCGGCGCGTTTCTTGAGCGCGGCAGGAATCTTGGCGGAACGCACGGGCACGGTTTCTCCGTTCGTCGGATTTTATTTTCGGAATGAAATCCGGCTGCTTGCGGGGCTAGCTGCGCGACGGAACCCAGACTTCCATGTCGCCGGTTCCGGTCATCGGATCGAATCCCGGGCCGTAGTACTCCATCATGCCAACTTGATCCGCGGAGAGCGGCGCGTGAAAAACGCCGGTCCTGCAGATCTGTCCGATCGTGTCCGGAAGCTGGTCAAGGTTCCCCCCATGCGCAAAGACGTGATAGTCCTGCGCGGGAATCGTCACTTGCTCCAGCTCCGCGGGCAAGCTGGAAAAGTCGCTGACCTGGACCGCCGGCATGTATTTGAATTTGCCGTTCGCGTCGCTGCCGAAGATCACGCCCCAAGCGACGTTGCCGACCTGCACGGGAAGCTTGTCGAGATACGGCAGAAACTTCTCCCAGAGCTCCGCGATTCCTTTCGGTCCGGTGAATTCTCCGCTGATGCCGGCCATTTTCATTTCGCCCGGTGTGGCCACGCGAACCGGAGTGATTTGGGCTTGCGGCGAGGAACTCATGGTGGTTCTCCTGGTGACTTTCGATGGCAGAGTGCGACCAGGGCATTCTAAACCAATTGCAGGCCCCACAGGTCATGGAGATGTACGACGCCGAGCACCTTGCGTTGCTGATCCACTACGACTACGCAGGTGATACGGCGTTTTTCCATGAGGGTCAGTGCTTCACTCGCCAGGACGTCCGGGCCAACGGTCTGCGGGGTGCGCGTCATACAGTCGGCGAGATTCATCGCGATGACCGCGCCGCCGTGCTTTTCCATGAGGCGGCGGAGGTCGCCATCGGTGAGGATTCCGGCAAGCGTGCCGTTTGCATCCACAACCGTGGTCATGCCCAGTTTTTTCGCGGACATTTCGTGGAACACATCAGGCATTGCCGTTTCCAAGGCGACCCGCGGCAGGCGCTCGCCCGCGTGCATCACCTTATCCACGCGCAGCAGCCGCTTGCCCAGACTGCCCGCGGGATGCAGCGCGGCAAAATCATCTTGGCGGAAATCGCGTTTTTCGAGCAGCGCCACTGCCAGCGCGTCGCCCACGGCCATGGCCACCGTGGTGCTGGCCGTAGGCGCGAGATTCAGCGAGCAGGCCTCTTCGTTCACGCTGACGTCGAGCGTGATGTCGCTGGCCTGGGCGATGGTGGACCGCGTATTGCCCGTCAGTGCCACCAGCCTGATCTCCAGGCGCTTCAGCGCGTCCAGTAGCGCCACGATCTCGCGGGTCTCGCCGGCGTAGGAAACGGCCAGCACCACATCCCCCGGCGCGAGCATTCCGAGGTCGCCGTGCAGCGCCTCGGCCGGATGCAAAAAAAATGACGGCGTGCCGGTGCTGGAGAGCGTGGCGGAAATTTTTCGTCCCACGATGCCGGACTTGCCCATTCCGGTCACGGCAACGCGCCCCTTGCAGGCAAAGAGCAACTCCACGGCCTGTTCGAACGTCGCGTCCAGCCTGCCTAGAACGTCCTGAATGGCTTGCGCTTCAATCCGCAGCACGCGGCGAGCGGATTCCAGGCTCATGTCGCGCTCCAGCTGCGCACCAACGTGGAAAGCTGCTTCAGCCGGGCCAGCAGCCCTGCCAGTTGCTCCAGCGGCAAAGCGTTGGCGCCGTCGGAAAGCGCTTTTTCGGGATCTTCGTGCGTCTCGAGAAAGATGCCGTCCACGCCGGCAGCCACCGCCGCGCGCGCCAACGGTTCGATGAATTCCGGCTGGCCGCCGCTCGCGTGGCCCTGCCCGCCCGGCAATTGCACCGAGTGCGTGGCGTCAAACACCACCGGATAGCCGAGCTTTTTCATTTGCGGCACGCCGCGAAAATCCACCACCAGATTCTGGTAGCCAAACGACGAGCCGCGCTCGGTCAAGATGATCCTGTTGTTGCCGGTCGAGGCTACCTTCTCCACGACATTCTTCATGTCCGCCGGGGACACGAACTGCGGCTTCTTCACGTTCACCACGCGCCCGGTTTTTCCGGCCGCCACCAGCAAATCCGTTTGCCGCGCCAGAAACGCCGGAATCTGCAGCACGTCCACAACCTCGCCCGCGGCCGCAGCCTGCGCGGCTTCGTGAATGTCGGTCAGAACCGGTATTTTCAATTCGGTTTTGATCTTGCCGAGAATGCGCAGCCCTTCCGCGAGTCCCGGGCCGCGGAAGGAGTTCACGGACGAGCGATTGGCCTTATCGAAGGACGCTTTAAAGATGTAGGGAACGCGGAGGTCGGCCGCGATTCTTGCCACCCGTTCCGCCAGTGTGCGGGCGTGGGTCTCGCTCTCGATGACGCACGGCCCTGCAATCAGAAAAATCGGGTTGCCGCCGCCGAGGGCCAGCGACCCCAGAGAAATGGAATTGGTATTGGTCATCGGAAGCGCGAAAACTAGGCGTTCGCGAGCGGCGCAGCCCGCATCGCCTGAGCGCGCGGTGCCTCAGCGGCGGGGGCATGATGCGGCTCAACTGGAGAAACCGCCGCTCCCGCGCCGGCCGGTTTCATGCGCGATTTTTTATGTTCCAGCGCCGCGCCCACGAACGCCGCGAAGAGCGGGTGCGGTTCGAGAGGTTTGGACTTGAATTCCGGGTGGAATTGGCAACCCAGGAACCACGGGTGCTCGGGTACTTCCACGATCTCCACGTAGTTTTCGTCCGGTGTGCGGCCGCTGATCTTCAACCCTGCCGCGACCAGGGCCTTCTCGTGCTCGCGGTTGAATTCATAACGGTGGCGGTGGCGTTCGCTGATTTCCAGCTTGCCGTAGGCCTTGGCCGCAAACGAGCCGGGCTCCAGCTTGCATTGCCAGGCGCCCAGGCGCATGGTCCCGCCCATTTCATCCACGCCCAGCAGCTCGCGCAGCTTGTAGATCACGCGGTAGGGAGCCTGCGGATCGAATTCCGTGCTGTCCGCCTGTTTCAGTCCGGCCACGTCGCGCGCGTATTCGATCGTCGCGCACTGCATGCCCAGGCAAATGCCGAAGAAGGGAATCTTGGCTTCGCGCGCGAACTGAATCGTGTAGATCATTCCCTGAATGCCGCGCTTGCCGAACCCGCCCGGCACAAGGATGCCGTCGTAGCCGCGCAAACGGTTGGCCGCCGTTTCCAGCGAATCGATCTCTTCCGATTCGATCCAGTCCACAACCGTCTTGTGGTTGTGCGCCAGTCCGCCGTGCAGCAGCGCTTCCCGCAGGCTCTTGTAGGCGTCTTCCAGTTGCACGTACTTGCCAACGATCGCGATGCGCGCTTCGCCTTCCGGATGGTGGATGCGCTGGATCAAGTCCAGCCACGGCTGGAAATTCTGCGGACGCTCTTCCAGGCGCAGCAGGCGCAAAATCTGCTTATCCAGACCTTCGCGCGCCAGCTCCGCGGGAACCGCGTAAATCGTATCCACGTCTTCCATCGAGATCACGCACGATTCGGCCACGTTGCAGAACAGCGCCACCTTGCGTTTCAGCTCCGAGGGGATGTGCCGGTCGCTGCGGCACAGCAAAATGTCCGGCTGGATGCCGATTCCCAGCATCTCTTTCACGCTGTGCTGCGTCGGCTTGGTCTTCTGTTCGCCAGCCGCCGCGATATAGGGCACCAGCGTCACGTGCACGAAAAGCGTGTTTTCCGCGCCAAGCTCCAGCCGCATCTGGCGGATGGCTTCCAGGAAAGGCAGCGACTCGATGTCGCCCACCGTGCCGCCGATCTCCACGATCACCACGTCCACTTCCGCCGAGACTTTCTTGATGATGTTCTTGATTTCGTCGGTGACGTGCGGAATCACTTGAACCGTCTTGCCCAGATAATCGCCGCGCCGCTCCTTGGTCAAAATCGTTTCGTAGATGCGGCCCGTGGTCCAATTGTTGTCGCGGGTTAGCTTGGCGTGAGTGAAGCGCTCGTAGTGCCCAAGATCCAGGTCGGTCTCCGCACCGTCTTCCGTCACGAACACTTCGCCGTGCTGAAACGGGCTCATGGTGCCGGGATCAACGTTGAGATACGGATCGCACTTCTGAAGGGTGACTTTGAAACCGCGACTTTCGAGGAGACAACCGATGGAGGAGGCTGCGACGCCCTTGCCCAGTGAGGAAACAACACCGCCGGTAACAAAAATATATTTTGGCGCCATCCGTAGAGCCCGCGCGGCCAGAACCATGCCACGCCGGACGTTCTTACCTCTCAGGCGACATACTTCGTCGCCGCAGGATTGACGTACACACAATTATGGGCATGCGCTCGCGTTCTGTCAATTCCAACTCTTTGCACTTCGCGATTGGATTTTTGCTGGCTCGGCGGACCTCGCAGTGCGGCGCAACATTCTCATGGCGTCCGGGTTTCCATGTAGTGGGTGCCGTCTTGGAGCCGGCGCGCTGCCTCATGCAGCACATCGGATCCATCGTGGAAACCGTCGACCGGCCTTTGCCATCTAAGCTGTTGAGAGTCCCGCTGTCGTCCCCGGTTCTGGCCCCGGGAATAATTCTTAGCGTCCCACTGGGCCGCTCATTTGGGGTGAGTGCATGAAATTGTCCCGTTTGTGCCGTTCCGCCGGTATGATCCTCTGCCTGCTTTCCGGTTCCGCGGCCGTCTTCGCCCAGCGGCCGCACGCCAACGTTGCGGCCTCGCCCGTGCCCGGCGCCTACGACGTTTCCAGAGATGTTTCGCTGCAGGGAACGGTCCTGAAATACACGGAAAATTCCGCAACGCCGCCTATCGGCACGCACGTCTTGTTGCAGACCGCTTCCGGGACGGTGGACGTTCACTTGGGCGACGCCCGCCTGTTGCATTCCGCCAAGCTGAACCTGGCGCAAGGCACCAGCGTCCGCTTCGTCGGCCAGTCCAGCACGGTCCGCGGTAACACAGTTTTTCTTGCACGCCTGGTTCAGGTCGGCACGCAGGTCGTAGCGATTCGTTCCAGCCACGGCCTGCCGCTCGCGGCTGCCGGTGCCCGCGCGAATCAAGCGCTTCTTGCCAACGCCAGCCAGCAGGGAGGTGCGCGGTGAGAGCTCTTCGCACCCGGCTTGCCCTTGGTTTCGCTCTCGCGGTCGCCCTCTTTGCCGCTGCCTGCGGCGGTGGAGGTACTCCGCCCACTCCGCCTCCGCCTACCGGCAATTTCTCCAATGCCAGTCTCAAGGGGCAATACGCCTTCTCGATGAGCGGCCAGGAGGGCGCCACGGGCAGTTTCTTCGCGCGCATCGGCACTTTCACCGCCGATGGCAACGGCAACATCACCGGCGGCATGGAGGACGTGAACACCGCGCTCAACGGTCCGCAGCGCCTGGACTTCATCGCCAGCAGCTACAGCGTGCAAGCCAACGGCCGCGGCGTGCTAAGCCTGACCAACGCCACCGGTTCGCTGGTCTTTTCCATCACGCTGCTTTCCCCTACGCAAGGCATCATCGTCGAAACCGATTTGAACGCCACCGCCAGCGGCACGTTCACCATCCAGAACAGCAACGCGTTCAACACCGCCGGCATCAGCGGGAACTACGTATTCGACGTCACCGGCCTCGATCCTAACGGCTTTCCGGACTCCATCGTTGGCCAGTTCGTTTCCAATGGTTCCGGCAATTTCACCAGCGGCCTGCTCGATGAGAACGACAATGCCGTTCCGTCCGGCCCGCAGACCTTCACCAGCGCCATCTACAGCCTGGACGCCACGTTCGGCAATACCGCCGGCCGCGGCTTCGTCACTTTCATCGCTGGCGGCATCAGCTACAGCTACGTCTTCTACATCGTGAACGGGTCGCAGCTGCGGCTTATGGAAACCGGTTCCAACGCGCTGACGATTGGAACCGCCACCGCGCAATCCAGCGTTCCCAGCTCCAACACCAATTTCAACGGCAACTTCGTCTTTATGACCTCCGGCAACGGCACCAGTGGACCTATTACGCGTATCGGCCGCTTCACTGCCGACGGCAATGGAAATCTCAACTCGGTCTTTGCCAACACCAACGACGCCGGCGTCGTGGAGCAGGTGCCGCATGGCTCGCTTTCCGCCACAACCTACGCCATCGACACCAACTTTCCCGGCACCGGGCGCGGCACTCTGAGTTTTACCGACTCCAAGCTTGGCACTTACGCCTTCGTTTTCTACCTAAACTCATCCAGCGGCGGCGTGATCCAGGAAGTCAGCAAGAATAACGTTGGCGACGGCAATCTGCAGTTGCAGACCGGCGGGCCGTTCTCCAATTCCAGCCTGGCCGGAGATTATGGGTTTAACCTCAGCGGCGTCAGCAGCAACAGCTCCACGCAGGTCACCGCGGAAGAGGACTATGTAGGGCAACTGGTCTTCTCCAGCAGCAGTTCCGGCAATGTCAGCGGCGCTGTGGACTTTTCCGAGTTCAGCTCGAACCAGGGTGTCTTTACTGACGTGGTCGTTTCCGGCAGCGGACTTGCCATCGGCGGGGACGGCACTACCAGCAGCGGTATGCGCAACGCGCTTTCGCTGAAACTCAATCTCTCCCCGTCGGCCACGCTCAATTTCGCGCCGTACGTGGTGAACTCGCAGACCATCTACTTCACCGGCACCGATGAAAACCGTGTAGTGTCTGGCATCATCTCCGCGCAAAACCCCTAACCTGCTTTGCGGGTTTGCTGGGCAGTCTTACGCCCGGGCTGGCTTCACCGCCGGCCCGGGCTTTTCGTTTGTGGCCGCCGGATGCGACCTGAGCGCTAGATGCCGCACATCATGACACTGCCGCATTTCACGCAGTTTTCTTGCCTTGCGCAGAGTCGCGTTTTGATTTCGTCGCCCTTCGAGGTTTTCACAATCATGTTTTTCCCGTCCAACCGGTATTGCACGGGCTTTCCGACTTCCAGGTCTTTCCTGTGGTCGTGTTGGAGATAGGTCAGCTTGACGTGCCCGAAATACTGAGCATCGCCGTCCTGTACGAAAATGATGTACTCCGCCTTGGTGCCCTGCGAAGAGAGATCCATGGAGTCTTCGATTTTGACCAGCGTTCCGCTGTGAAAATAGCCTTTGCCACCCTTCGCGGCGGAGTCTTGCTGCGCGTGCGTTGCAACAGCCGCGCAAGCAAATAGCGTTGCCCACAGCAGCCCTCGAAAGTGATTCGGCATTGCGGCCTCCGCCTTGCGATTCGGTTGTCGTGGATCGAGCGCCATCGCGACCTGTGGCGTTCGCCGGACAGCGGGGACGTTATAGCAGAAATACGTGGGAAAGGGAGCGACAGCGGGCGACAAGGGGCGACAGCGGCGTCGCCTCGGCCGGTCGCGGGCCTCAGTCCTGGCTGCGCAGGAGCTTTTCGACGCGCTCGACGTCTTCCGGCACGTCCACGCTCACGGCGTCGTGCTCCACTTCGGCCACGCGGATTTTCCAGCCATTTTCCATCCAACGCAGCTGCTCCAGTTGCTCCAACCGCTCCAGTTCGCCTTGCGGCAGAGTTGGGTATTCGAGCAGCGCGTCGCGCTGGAACACATAGAGACCAAGATGCTTCAGGTGCCGCGCGTGCACTTTGGCGGCGGAGTCCCGTACCCAGGGAATCGGCGCCCGGGAAAAGTAGAGCGCGTTGTCTTCGAAATCGAGCACGGTTTTCACTACATTCGGATCCATGATGTCTGATGGAGTCCGCACCGGAACAGCGACCGTCGCGATGGCCGCCGCCGGCTCCTCCAGCAGCGCCCCCACCGCCGTATCCACCGCCGTCGGATCGAGCAGCGGCTCATCGCCCTGTACGTTTACGAAGACGTCGCCCTCGGTATGGGCCGCCACCTCGGCGATCCGCTCGGTACCCGTGCGGTGGTCGGTCCGCGTCATCCGCGCCTCCCCGCCGAATCCCTCCACGGCCTTGACAATCCGCTCGTCATCGGTGGCTACGATGACCCGGCTGGCAGTCCGCGCCTGCTTGGCGCGTTCGTACACCCGCTCCACCATCGGCTTCCCACCTAGCGAAACCAGGGGTTTGCCCGGCAACCGCACGGATCCGTAGCGCGCCGGAATCACAATCACCACTCTTGGTGTATCCATGGCCCACCCACCCTTGCCGGCGATTCCTGCGGTCCAGGCGCGGCCAAACCAATCGCCCATAACTACCGGAACGCCGCTGCCCGGATGCTACCACGCTCCCGCTGGCCAAGCCTCCGCGGTGCCGGGCATAAACACATTTTGTCTTGAGTTCCCAATCCCCGGTGGTAGAATTCGCGCTAGTTCCTATCCGCGCGGCCGTTCCAGCAAGCCGGGGACGTTGGGGGAGCCGTGAAGCGCGAGGTTCCAGGCATCGGTCGTTTTCGCAGTCAGGTCTGCATTGCGTCTTGCTGTTCGCTTTTCCTTGCCCTCTTCCTTACACTTCCCGCCCGCGCGCAATCGGGTTCCGGCGCCGATGAAAATAAGCCGACTGCACCTGCGCCCGAAAAACCATTCGACGCCAGCAAGGCCGATGCGACTTCCTTGCACCCGGACGCTAAAGACGCCAAGGATGACGTGCGCCACGACACGCCAGGTTTGAAAATCAAGCCCGGCAAGATGCTGCATACCGATGTGGACGTCGCCTTGGTCAACGTCACTGTGACCGATCCCTACAACCGCCTCGTCACCGGCCTCGAAGCCGACAATTTCCGCGTTTTCGAGGACAACTCCGAACAGGAAGTGGTCTCTTTCTCTTCCGAGGACGTGCCCATTTCCATCGGCGTGATCTTCGACCTCAGCGGCAGCATGTCCAACAAGGTCGCCAAGGCGCGCGAAGCGGCGATTCAGTTTTTCAAGACCGCCAATCCTGCAGACGAATTTTTCCTGGTCAGCTTCAACGAACGCGCCGAACTGACCAGCGCCTTCACCAACAGCGTGGAAGATCTGCAGAACCGCATGATGATGACCAGCCCCAAAGGCCGCACCGCGCTGCTCGATGCCATCTATCTCGGGCTCAGCCAAATGAGGGGTGCACGCAACGCCAAACGTGCCTTGCTCATCCTATCGGACGGAGGGGATAATCACAGCAGGTACAACGAAAGCGATATCAAGCGGCTGGTGAAGGAAGCGGATACCCAGCTCTATGCCGTCGGAATTTTTGACCCGCTTGGCAATCGCGCGCGTACCCCGGAAGAGCTCAACGGACCTTCGCTCCTGACCGATGTCACCGACATGACCGGCGGGCGCGTTTTTTCGGTGGAGCGGCTGGAAGATCTCCCGGACATCGCCACCAAGATTGGCATGGAGCTGCGCAATCAATATGTTCTGGGATACCATCCAAGCAACAAAGCGCATGATGCGCGCTGGCGCAAGATTAAAGTCCGCCTGCGTGCCCCCAAGGGACTTCCGCCGCTCACCGTCTTCGCAAAAACCGGCTATTACGCTCCCAGCCACTAGCTCGCCTACCCGCATCGCGGTCTTGGCGCTCTTTTCTCTGCTTGCGCTCTCGGTTTCGCCCGCCTTGGCGCAGGATAACCAGAACAAACTCGCGCTGCCTGCGCAGCAGCCGCCGCCTCCGGGAGGCGCCCCCGGCCAGCAAGGCGGCACGCTCAAGTTCGACGTCAGCCTGGTGGTGCTGCACACTACCGTGCTCGACGACCGCGGCAAGTTCGTGGACGGCCTGAAGGAAGAAAATTTCCGCGTTTTTGAGGACAAGGCCGAACAGAAGCTCTCGCTCTTCAAGCGCGAAGACGTTCCCGTCAGCATCGGCCTGGTGATCGACAACTCCGGCTCCATGCGCGACAAGCGCTCGCGCGTGAACGAAGCCGCGCTCACACTGGTACAGGCTTCCAACCCGCAGGACGAATCGTTCGTCGTGAATTTCAACGACGACTACTATCTGGACCTGGACAAGGACTTCAGCAACAGCATTCCGGAATTGAAGGAAGCCCTCGAACGTATTGACGCGCGCGGCAGCACCGCGCTCTACGACGCCATCATTGGCTCCCTGGACCACCTGAAAAAAGGCCACAAGGACAAGAAGGTTCTATTGGTGGTGACCGACGGCGAAGACAACGTTAGCCGCAACTCCTTGGAAAAGACCCTGCGCGAAATCCAGAAATCCAACGTGGTGATCTACACCATCGGCCTGTTCAGCGATGAAGACAAGAAAAATCGCAAGAGGGCCACGCGCGCGCTGAAAGATATTTCCGCGGCGTCCGGCGGCATGTCCTATTTCCCGGAAAACGTGGACGACGTGCACAACATTTGCGATCAGGTGGCCCGGGACATCCGCAACCAGTACACGCTCGGCTACTACCCGTCGAACACCCGCAAGGACGGCACTTTCCGCACGGTGCAGGTGGATGTGGTGCCGCCGCGCGGCCGGGGCAAGCTCACGGCGCGTACCCGCAACGGCTACTACGCCCCAAACGATGCCTCCGCCAGCAACCCGTCGCGCAATCCCGCCGCTGCATCCGGCCGGTAATCCAGGCACTTTCTCCGGTTCGCGCTTGCGATTTGCCAGAGTGCCAGCAGCTTGACGCTGCCTTTCAGGTTTTTGACTGCGGCTCGCTCAACTGCCTCAACCAGCGGTCCAGCCGCCCGCGATCCTCGGGTTCCATCGCGGCAATCGCCACGCCCATGCCTTTGCCGGCTACCGTGCTCCGCACGATCGCCCGCAAGCGGATTTCGCCGCGCTCCGTCGGGATCAGCAACTGCACGATCGCCCCGACTGCCGCGGGCGTCTTGGTGCGGATAAAGAGGCCGCCCATACCCAGATTGTCCACCAGCGAAAGGTTGCGCAGAGTTCCGCTTCGCCATGCCACCCGCTGTGACGCGGGTGCCTTGATCCGGGGATAGCGCCGCTTGTTGTCGTTCTCTGTCATACCTGACCCACATAAGCCCGTGGCCGGCGCCGCCGCTACGAATCAGGCGCCTCTCGCAGCTTAGCCCCATTTCGGCCTGTCATCCCCGGAATTTCGCGCGATGGCGCCCCACAGAGACTTGCGTAGCGCGGAGCTTTCGCCCGGCCTTCCCGGACCTGACGTTCGGCCCGCGCCAGGCGTCTAGACCAGTACCGGGCGGAACAAACGGTGCACGGCCCGCGTATCATCCAGCACAGCGGAGCTTGGCCTCAGGCCCGCAGAGGAGTTCCTTATGACCAACCCTTTTCGAACCGCACTGACCGCGGTAGCCTTCGGCCTTGCCGCTCTTCTGGCCCTGTCCGCGCCATCCGCCTCCGCTCAGGAAAAGCACACCGTCTTCACCGAATCCGAGTTTCACTGGCAGGCCAACCTCAAGGCTGGCCAGACCTTGGAGGTCATCGGTCGCAACGGCGAGGTCGAGGCGTCCGGGATTGCCTCAGGCGCAACCGAGGTGGCCGGATCGAAATCCGGCGGCAACCTGGAGGAGGCCTATATCGAGGTCGTCGAATACCCTGAGGGCGCGACCATTTGCGCGGTTTACGCCAAGGACCCCAAGCCCGGTCGCTGCCATCGCGGCGGCGTGAACAGCGACGAGTATCACGGCCTGTGGCACAACGAACGCGCCAAGATTCGCTTCCGCGCCACCGTGCCTCGCGGCGTTCTCCTGCACGCCGTCACCACCAATGGGCCGATCCATTGCTCCTCGATGCAGAGCATCGTCCAGGCCAGCACCACCAATGGCGATATTCACGTGTCCACAACCGAGTGGGTATCGGCCAGCACCACCAACGGCTCCGTCAATGTGACCATGGGCAGCGCACAATGGGACGGCCAGCTGCATCTCACCAGCACCAACGGCGGCATCACCGCTGAGCTGCCAGCTTCTGCGCAGTTCATCCTCAACGCTTCCACCACCAACGGCAGCATCCACACTGATTTTCCGATTACGGTGGTCGGCGACCTCGGTGGTATGAAGCATCTGTCCGGCACGGTCGGCTCCGGTGGCCGCGACCTGCGCCTTGCTACCACGAATGGCGGCATCCAGATTCACAAAACCGCGGGCTGAAATTGCGCGGAATTGCGGCCTCGGGTGTCCGCCGTTCAGGGCGGGCTCAAAGCGTTTGCAAAAAGCTGGTTCCTCGGGGAATTGCGCCGCCGAAATTTTCTGCCACCGTCTGGCCCATATCCGCCAGCGTGGACCGTACGCCCAGGCTGGTTCCCGCGCTTCGCGGAGTGTATGCGATTATCGGCACATATTCCCGCGAATGGTCCGTTGTCTCCCAGCGCGGGTCCGGGTCGCAACCGTGATCCGCGGTAATCAGCAGCAGATCCGAGGGCGAAAGCAGTTTCAGGAAATCGCCCAGCAAGTTGTCGAACTCCTCCAACGATTTCGCAAAACCTTCCACGTCCTTGCGGTGCCCGTACAACATATCGAAGTCCACCAGGTTGCAGAAGATCAGGCCCTTGGCGCGCTCCCGCACCGCCGCCGTCAGCCTCTCCATGCCGTCCGCGTTGGATTTGGTGGTGACGTACTGCTCGACGCCGCGCCCGTTGTAGATGTCATGGATCTTGCCGATGCCAAACACCGGCACGCCTTTCTCGGCCAGCACGTCCAGCAGCATAGGTTTCGGCGGTTCGACCGCGTAGTCGTGGCGTCGCGGCGTGCGAACAAAGTGGCCAGGCGTTCCGGTGAACGGCCGCGCAATCACCCGCCCCACCTTGTGCGGCCCATCGAGAAGTGCCCGCGCGATCTCGCACATGCGATACAGCTCTTCGATCGGAATCACGTCTTCGTGCGCGGCGATCTGGAACACGCTGTCACCTGACGTGTAGACAATCGGTTTGCCCGTGCGCACGTGCTCCTCGCCGAGCTCTTTGATAATTTCCGTGCCGGAGGCCGGCTTGTTGCCGAGCGTCTTGCGACCGATGCGCTGTTCGAAGGCTTCCATGATTTCGGGCGGGAAACCGTGCTTGTACACGGGGAACGCCTGGGCCAGCCAGATGCCGGCCATCTCCCAATGCCCGGTCGTCGTGTCCTTACCCGGCGAATGCGTCGCGCCTTTTCCGAATGACGCCAGCGGCGCTTGCACCGGAGCCAAATGCGCCAGCGGAGCGATGTTCGCCAGTCCCAGGGAAACCAGGTGTGGGATTCTTAGCGGCCGCGACGCGGCGATATGCCCCAGCGTCGAACGTCCCACGTCACCGTAATCCGCCGCGTCGGGCAGGGCACCGATCCCCACGCTGTCCAGCACAATCCAGATCACCCGCTCAAACTTCTCCATGGCTTCTCCCAACCGCCGTCCGTACTCCGCTCAACTTGCCCATTATGCCGCGACCAAGCCCAGAGATTTCAGCCATTTGGGGCTCCCGCTTGGCGCGTGATAGAGTGCCCCCGCAAGAGCTCTGGCTGAACTATTTTTCCGCCCCATGCGTAGTACCAGATGAGCGGAGGTTTGCGATGCCCCAGTCCGGCCCAAAGCGCCGAACATCCTTGGTCTTCCCGATTCTGCTGATTGCCATCGGCGCGCTCTTCCTCTTTCGCAACTGGCACCCAGACTTTCACCCCTATCAAGTCCTGAGAGTCTATTGGCCGCTCATCCTGGTGCTCGTCGGGCTCGGCAAAATCTACGATTGGTCCCGCCAGCGTAACGTCGCCGGCGGCGACCCTAATGCCGCCCCTTCGGTCGCATCCAGCCCCGGCATCGCGGTCGGCTCCACGCTGGGGATCGTCGCCTTCGTGGCCGTTCTGGTGATTCTGCTGGCCCACTACCAGAAGTCCCGCGAGCATTTTGAGACCAGCGACGGCCGCGACCATTTTGCCAGCCAGAACGAGGAAGTCCTGGAACTCCAGGGCGCCACCTCTGTAGAAGCCCGCCTGCGCATGGGCGCCGGTGAAGCCAATATTTCCGGCGGCTCCAGCCATCTGCTCAACTCGCAATTCCATTTTGATCGCGATTGGGATAGCCCGCGCGTGGACTACCACGTCAGCGACGGCAAGGGCTATCTCGACATTTCCCAGGAAAAAGGGAACATCAACTTTGGCGCCAACGACAACCGCTGGGACCTCAAGTTCAATAACGATGTGCCCATCAATCTCCGGATGGACATGGGCGCGGGCCAGGGCAACCTGAACCTTCGCGACACCAACGTCCGCCGACTCGAACTGCACATCGGCGCCGGCGAGGTGATGCTCGATCTCACCGGCGACCGCAAATCCGATCTCGATGCCAGCATCAGTGGCGGCGTCGGCCAGGCCACCATCCGCCTGCCCCGCGACGTCGGCGTCATCGCCCACGCCAAAGGCGGCATCGGCTCCATTGACACCGGTGAGCTCGAAGAGCGCAACGGGGGTTACGTCAACAAGGCCTACGGCAAATCCGCACACACCATCCGCCTGGACGTGCAGGGCGGCATCGGCGAAATCGAACTGGTCGAAGAGTAGCCGCAATATTGCAGTTTTCGCCGCCCCGCTCGCCTGGTCAGAGCGATTTGCTGCGCCCCGGCGCGCGCAGTATAATTTGAAGTTTAGACAGCAGCCGCCGGACGCGCTGTCTGGACTCCTCTTTGGCCAAGAACGAAACCCTTCCCGGAACAGTGCCCGCGCAGCCCGATCTGGAAACTCTGCGTGTACGCGGAGCCCGTGTCCACAACCTGAAGAACGTTACTGTCGAAATTCCTCACAATGCCATCACCGTCGTTAGCGGGGTGAGCGGTTCCGGCAAATCCTCACTGGCCTTCGACACCATTTATGCCGAAGGGCAGCGGCGCTACGTCGAGTCTCTCTCCGCCTACGCCAGGCAGTTCCTTGAGCGCATGGAAAAGCCCGACGTGGACGAGATATCCGGCATCGCTCCCGCAGTGGCCATTCGCCAGAAAAACACCACGCGCAACCCGCGCTCCACCGTCGCCACCGCCACGGAAATCTACGATTACCTGCGGCTGCTCTTCGCGCGCTGTGGGCAAACGTTCTGCATCAAGTGCGGCACCGAAGTCCGCAAGGACGCGCCCGACGATATCGCCGCCAAAGTTCTGGCGCAGGAGCCGGGACGCCGCTTCTATGTCCTGTACCAGCTTCGCGTCGCGTCTCCCGCGCCGGCTGCGAAAGCCCGCAAGACCACGCGCAAGACCGCCGCCGATCCTGCGCCCGACGCGCTCCGCCTGGCTTTGCTCGATCTCCAGAAGCGCGGGTTCAACCGCCTGTATCAGAATGGCGTGCTCCACGAGTTCCTTACGCCGGAATCGCTCCTCGATGTGGACTTCCGCAAGCCGGTGTACGTCGTCGTTGATCGCCTGGCCGTTAGCGAAGAATCCCGCTCCCGCCTGGTGGACTCCATCGAGATCTGCTACCGCGAGGGCCAGGGCGAAGCCATCGTGGAATTTCTTCCTGCCGCGCCCGGCGGCGAAGCACTTCGCCTGAACTTCAATGAACGTTTCGAGTGCAAGAACGACGGCACTGTTTACCAGGAGCCCGAGCCGCGTCTCTTTTCTTTTAACAACCCCTACGGCGCGTGCCCGCGCTGCCAGGGCTTTGGCAACACCATTGACTTCGATCTGAATCTCGTCGTGCCCGATCCCAGTAAGTCCCTCGACGACGGTGCCATTGAACCCTGGACCAAGCCGCGCTACCGGGTCCTGCTCAACGAAGCCAGGAAATGGGCCAAGTCCCAGGGGATTCCCACCCATGTTCCCTGGCGCCAGCTTACGGAAGAGCAGCGCCGGCGCGTTCTCGAAGGCGACGAAGAAAACGACTATCCGGGCGTGAAGGGTTTCTTCGCCTGGCTGGAACGCAAGAAATACAAGCTGCACGTCCGCGTCTTTCTCAGCCGTTATCGCGGCTACGCCACCTGCCCCGAATGTGGCGGCACTCGCCTGCGCGTGGAAGCGCGCGCGGTGCGCGTCGCCGGCCGCACCATTACCGAAGTTTGCAAGCTCACCGTGAAAGAGGCCCGCGTATTTTTTTCGGAGCTCAAGCTCAGCGAGGCCCAGGCCAAGGTCGCCGACAAAATACTCGAAGAAATCCGTTCGCGCCTGCAATTTCTCGATGAAGTCGGTCTCGACTACCTTTCCCTCGACCGTCTCACCTCCACGCTCTCCGGCGGCGAATCGCAGCGCATTCAGCTCGCCACCTCGCTCGGCTCGCATCTGGTCGGCGCGCTCTACGTCCTGGATGAGCCCTCGATTGGCCTGCACCCGCGCGACACCAAGCGCCTGATCGATATCCTCAAGTCGCTGCGCGATCTCGGGAACACCGTGCTGGTGGTCGAGCACGACCCCGACACCATTGTCGCCGCCGATCGCATTCTCGATCTCGGCCCCGGCGCCGGCGAACTCGGCGGCAAATTGCTGTTCTCCGGGAGCTACGACGAAATCCTGAAGGACCAGCGCTCCATCACCGGCCGCTACCTCAGCGGCGAGCAGCGCATTCCGGTTCCCAATCTCCGCCACAAACCTAGCGGGAAGTTTCTCCGGCTTTACGGCGCAACGCTGCACAATTTGAAAAACGTGGATGTGATGATCCCGCTGAACACTTTGAGCGTCGTGACCGGCGTCAGCGGCTCCGGCAAATCAACCCTGGTGCACGACGTGCTCTATAAAGCCCTGGTCGCCAAACGCAACGGCGGTTCGGAGAAGGAGTTCTGCGATCGTCTCGACGGTGACTCCCACGTGAAGGATGTCGTCATCGTGGACCAGTCGCCCATCGGCCGCACTCCGCGCTCCAATCCGGCTACCTACCTGAAGGCCTTCGACGCCATCCGCGAAGTCTTTGCCGATACTCCGGACGCCAAACGGCGCGGCTACACCGCCGGACACTTCTCCTTCAACGTTCCCGGGGGCCGCTGCGAAACCTGCCAGGGCGATGGCACCGTAACCGTTGAAATGCAGTTCCTTGCCGATGTGGAGCTCGTCTGCGAAGAGTGCCGCGGCACCCGCTTCAAGAGCAGCGTCCTCGAAGTGCAGTACCACGGCAAGAACGTCCACGACGTGCTCCTCATGACCGTTCGCGAGGCCCTCGCATTCTTCGTCAACGTTCCCAAGGTCACTTCGAAGCTGCGCATTCTGAACGAAATCGGTCTCGGCTACCTCCGCCTTGGCCAGTCCGGCACCACGCTTTCCGGCGGTGAAGCCCAGCGTCTCAAACTCGCCGCCCACCTCACGCGCACCGAAAACACCGGCATCCTCTACATCCTCGACGAGCCGACCACCGGCTTGCACTTCGACGATATCGCCAAGCTGCTCGCCGCTTTCCGCAAGTTGCTCGAGTCCGGCGCTTCGCTGCTGGTTATCGAGCACAACCTCGACGTCATCAAGTCCGCCGACTGGCTCATCGACATGGGCCCGGAAGGCGGCGACCTGGGCGGCAAAATCATCGCCACTGGAACGCCCGAGCAGGTCGCGCGCAACGCTCACTCGCACACCGGAAAATTCCTGGCCAGACTGCTGCAAGCCAACGGGGCAAAACAAAGCGGCAACGGCGCATCCAATTCCAAAGACGCTGGCGAATCCAGCGGAAAGCCCGGCGTCTCGGCGGCAAAATGATGCGCTCCCTCGCGATGATCGCTGCCCGCTGCGGCGCTGTTGCGCTGCTCGGCGCCGTCCTCGTAAGCGCGGGCTTCGCCCAGGCCCCCGCACCATCCGCGCCGCCCGGCGCCGGCAAGGGCACCAAGCAGCGCGTCGCCAACCCGCTCAACGACCTTCTCGACGAAGCTCGCCGCGACATCGAGAAGCAGGACTTCCAGGCCGCGGTGGCCCCGCTCCAGAAATTTCTCGCCGAAAGAGACGACTTCGCCTACGCCCACTTTCAGCTCGGCTATGTATTCACCGCCCTGAAAAAAAGCAAGGAGGCCCGCGCCGAGTACGACCGCGCCATGCAGCTCGATCCCAAAATGCCCGAAGCCCCGCTCAATCTCGGCATCCTTCTCCTTGCCGAGGATCCCGCCGCTGCGGTCGCCCCGCTGCAGCGCGCAGTGGACCTGCTGGCCGCGCAAAGCCGTCCGCGCATGCTGCTTGGCCTGGCCTACGAGAAATCCGGCGACGTGAAAAGTGCGGCGAACTCGTATGAAGGTGCGCTGGCACTCGATCCATCGGACAAGGAAACTGCGCTGCATCTCGCCGAGCTCTATCTCCGCCAGAACCGCGCGGCCGACGCGGAATCCCGCTTCCGCGCGGTCCTGGCCGCCGACGCCGCATCCCATTCCGCGCAACTCGGCCTTGCGCAAAGCCTGGAGCTGCAGAAGAAGCCCGAAGCCGCCGATGCTTACCGTGTCTACCTGCAGTCAGAACCCGGCGACGCCGCCGCGCGCGACCGCCTGCTTCATTTCCTCGTGGCCAGTGAAAAGTACGATGAAGCTCTCGCCGAACTGCAAACCGCCGGTCACGGCGGCGATTCGGTCGAAGCCCTGAAGCTCAAAGCCGATATTCTGATCAATCAGAAAAAACTACCCGAAGCCGTGGCCGCGCTCCAGCAGGCCGTAGCCAAGACTCCCCAGGATGCCAAGCTCCGCGGCGGGCTGGGCCGCACCTTCCTGCAGCAGCGCGATTTTCCCAACGCCGAAAAAGAGCTCAAGGCGGCTATTACGCTCGATCCCGGCAATCTCGTTTACTGGCGCGACCTCACGTCCACCTACTACCTGGCCGGAAATTTTCCTGCGACCCTGGCTGTTCTGGACCAGCTCCAGAAGCGCGAGCCCCCCAACGCTGGGGAATTATTCATCCGCGCACTCTGCTACGATAAACTGCAACAGATCAAACCGGCTCTGGACGCCTACCAGAAGTTTCTGGACGCGGACCAGAACCGCAATCCGGACCAGGTATGGCAGGCTCAGCAACGCATTCTCGTTCTGAAAAAAGTGGCGGAAAAGCAGCGCTGATCCCCTCCTGTTTGCCCGTCACGCGCCTCTTTCTTGCCTTCTTTGCATTGTTTCTGGTCGCTGCTGCCGCGCGCGCCGCGGAAACTCTCGAGCAGTTGCAGCAGCGCTTCGACAAAGAGACCGACGGCATACACAAGGCCAAGCTCATGCAAAAACTGGGCGACGCTCAGTTTGAAAAGGAGCGCCAGGCCGCCCGCGATAACGACTATCTGACCGTCGGCCTGGTCATGGAGAAATATCGCGACAACGTCCGCGCCGCTCTCGATCTCCTGAAGAAGACCCACCCCGACGCGGAAAAGCACCCCGGCGGCTACAAGCCGCTTGAAATGCATCTTGGCCGCGGCATTCGCGAGGTGCACGACGTCCTGCTGGTCATGCCCGACGCTTATCGCCCGCCCATGCAAATCGTCGAAAGAGACCTGCGCGACATGGACGCCGAACTTCTGCGCTTGCTCTTCCCGCGGCGGCCCGGCGAACAACCGTTGCCGCCTCCGCCCGCATCCAGTGAGAAGCCGCCCGCGGACAGCAGAACTCCGGCCGACGGCAGGAAAGACCCGTCATGATCTGGTCTCACTCTGGCGCCTGTACCAAACTTCTCCTCGCTCTTGCCCTTTTGGCATTGGCCTCGAGGCCGCTCCGCGCCCAGTCGCCGGATAAAGACTACCTAACCTCGCTCGAAGCCGACAAAATTCGCGACGCTGAAACCTCCAACGAGAAAATCCGCCTGTTCATGGAATACGCGGACGATCGCCTCAAGAAATTTCAGTATGAGCTGGACCACCCCTCGCCCGCCAACCACCAGCAGATGCTCAACTACCTGATGAATGCCTATGTCGGCTGTGTGGACGACGCCACCGACCAGATGCAGCTCGCGGTCGAAAAATCGGAAAATGTGCGCAAGGGCATCGACCTCATCGCCGAGCGCACCAAACAATTCCTGGACGTGCTTAAAAAGATTCAGACCGACGCGAAAGAAATCGACGTGTATAAGGAAAACCTGGATGATGCCCTGGAAGGGACCACGGACGCCATGAACGACGCGGAAAAAGCCAAAAAGGCCGTGGCTCCGCCGCCCGTGCGTCGCAAGAGCTGAGGAGGCGCTTCCGGCCCTTTCCCGATGACCCAGACTCTGCTTCGACTCGTCACACCGTTCCCGGGAGGCTCCGCTCTCTGCCAGCGCATGTTCACTCGCATCGGCTGCTCTGGGCCGCCACCCGCTTTCCGTGTGGAGTTCTATCCCTATTCCAGCCTGACTCTGACCATTCGGCGCCGCGAGAATGAAATGATCGTCCGTTTTTCCGACCTTTTGCAGCGCGCGCCACTTCCCGTGCTGGAAGCCGCCGCCGCGCTGCTGCTCTCGCGCATCTATCGCCGCCGCACGCCGCGTGCCCTGGTTGCACCCTATCATGCCTATGCTCGTTCGCACCGCACGCGCGATCGCATCCAGAAAATGCGCAGCGGGCGCGTCCGGCGCGCCGCGCTCAATCCCAGCGGCAGAAATTTCGATTTGAATCTTCTGTTCGATCAGCTCAACGTGAAGTTCTTCGCGGGCGGCCTGCCAAAACCCAGTTTGGGCTGGAGCACGCGCGGCTGGCGCCGCCAGTTCGGTTCGTTCGATCCCGGTCCCAATCAGATTCTACTCAACCGCCGCATGGACCGGCCCGAAGTTCCGCAATTTGTCGTGGAATACGTTCTCTACCACGAGATGCTGCACGTCAAGCACCCCACGCGCAAATCGGGCTGCACCATGCTCTCCCACTCGCCCGAATTCCGCGCCGAAGAGAAACTCTTCCCGCTCTTCGGCCCTGCCCGAAAGATTCTGGATCGCTTGGCGCGCTAGGCGGCTCCCGGGTTCATCGCCTTTACTCCAGCGTTTTCCTCTTGTTCTTCTCGATTTCCCCGCGCAGCTTCTCCATCTTCTTTTCGATCTTTTCCTTGTCCTCCGCGCGCGGGTACAGGTCCAGATACCGCTGATAGGATTTCAGCGCGTCTTTCTTCAGTCCCTTTTTCTCCTGCGCCTCGCCCAGATACCGGAAGGGAATTGCGTACCCCGGCTTGGCCAGGATCGCATCCTGAAAACGGTCAATGGCCGCGTCCACATCGCCCTTCCGCATGTAGTACTGCCCAACCTCCAGGTCTTTCTCCGCCCGCAGCGGGTCCCACATCGGCTGATCTTCCGCATTCTTGGTCGCGTTATCGGTCGCCGCGTTGGGTTTTGCTTTTGCCGGGGCGTCCTTGGCAGGTGAATCTTGTGCCCGTGCTCCGGCGGCGCAACCGAGCGCGCACAGCGCCGCAGCCAGCAAGATAGAGAGGTTTCCGCAATGGGGTCGCATGCGATTCACGGTCGTGGGATTCTCTCTAGTATGATGGAAGTTGCCCGGCAAAAACACCAGCCGGGCCGCACCTGCCGATGGAACCCAAAGAAAAAGCCGCGTTGCTGCCGGAAAAGCCGGGTGTGTACCTGTTCCGTGACGCCGGTGGCACGGTCATTTACGTCGGCAAAGCCCGCAACCTGCGCAACCGCGTCCGCTCCTACTTCCTCGAATCGCGCTGGATTGACGCCAAGACCGGCTCGCTGGCCCGCGAAATCGCCGACCTCGAAACGGTCATCGTGGAAAATGAGCGCGAAGCCCTCGCTCTCGAAAACCAGTTCATCAAGAAATACCGTCCGAAGTTCAACATCATGCTTCGCGACGACAAGAGCTATCCCTACATCAAATTCACGGCCTCGGAAAAATATCCCCGCGTCTATTTTACGCGCCGCGTTCGCAAGGACGGTTCGCTGTACTTCGGCCCGTACTTTCCGGCCAGCCTGGCGCGCCGCATTCTGCATTTCGTGCACAAGCGCTTTCTGGTTCCATCCTGCTCGGTGGATCTCACCCGCCATCATGCCCGTCCTTGCCTGCAGTATTACATTCACCGCTGCCTCGGTCCCTGCGTCGCCGGCCTTACTTCCGACGAACGCTACGCCGAAGCGGCGCGCGACGCGCGCATGTTTCTCGAGGGCCGCCGCCACGACCTGATCAAGAGCCTGGGAGAGCGCATGACCGTGGCCGCGGAACAGCAACTGTTCGAGCAGGCCGCCGGCTATCGCGATCTCCTGCGCACCCTGGAGGACATCGAAGAACGCCAGCGCATTGCCGCAGCCCAAGGCGACGATACCGACGTGCTGGCCTACCACGCCGAGCCGCCGCTGGTTGCCGCCAATCTTTTTCACTTGCGCGGCGGGCGCGTGGTGGACCGCCGCGAGTTCTATTGGGAAGATCTCGAAGCCTTCGACGCCGGGGAATTTGTTCCGTCGCTTCTGAAGCAGCTGTATCTCGAAGCCGATTACCTGCCGAAGATCATCCACGTCCCGGACGAATTTGAAGACCGCGAGCTGCTGGAAGAGACGCTCAGCGAGCGCGCCGGGCACAAAGTGGAGATTCACACCCCGTTGCGCGGACCCAAGCGCGCGGTGCTCGACCTCGTCAAAAACAACGCCGCGCATTCCTTTGAGCAGCGCTTTCGCGTGCTCAAGCCGACTTCTCGCGCCATCAGTGCAGCGCTGCAGACCGCACTCGATCTTTCCGAAGAGCCGGAGCGCATCGAGTGCTTCGATATCTCCCATATACAGGGCAGCGACACCGTCGCCTCCATGGTGGTCTGGGAAAAGGGCCGCATGAAAAAGGGCGACTATCGAAAGTTCATCATTCGCGGCGAGGAGTTCGCCACCACCGCCGCGCCTTCCGGCACGGGCAGCCCGCTTCCGGTGCTCGATGCCGCGCGCCGCCAGAACGATGATTTCGCCAGCATGCGGGAAGTGGTCACGCGCCGTTATCGCCGCCTGCAGGAAGAAAAAAAGCCCATGCCCGGCCTGGTCCTGATTGATGGCGGCATCGGCCAGTTGCACGCTGCCGCCGAAGCGCTGGAATCGCTGGGCATCACCAACCAGCCGCTCGCCAGCATCGCCAAAAAGGAAGAAATTCTTTACGTGTACGGTCAGGAGAACGAACCTGTGGTCCTGGAGCGCCATTCCCCCGTGCTGCACCTGGTCCAGCAGATTCGCGACGAATCGCACCGCTTCGCCGTTACCTTTCACCGTTTGCGCCGCGGAAAGCGTCAGACCAAAAGCGCGCTTGAAGAAATTCCAGGCATTGGCCAGCGAACCGCGCACAAGCTGCTCAAGGAGTTTGGCAGCGTCGCTGCCGTGCAGCGCGCCGGGCTGGAGCGCCTCAGCGAAGTCATCCCGCGCAAAAGCGCCGAAAAGGTGCTGCAAGAGCTCTCCCGGCCCTCACAGGCCCCGTAACCGGTACGTTGCGTGCCTACTGGTTAGCGCGTATTGTTCCCTCTTCCACCCTGTGTTACGTTCCCTTTGGAGGCGAACATGGCGGACAACGTTGGTTCCAAGGTTTCCTACTTTCTGGTTGGTCTCGGTGTGGGCGCGCTGGTCGGCGTTTTGTTTGCGCCAAAGTCAGGCGAGGACACACGCCGCTTCTTGTCGGACAAGGCCGATGAAGGCCGCGACTTTGCTCAAAAGAAAGCTCGTGAGCTGCGTGAGCGCGCCGACGATCTGATCGAGCGCGGCAAGGACGCCGCATCGCGTCACAAGGAATCGCTCACCGCGGCCGTGGAAGGTGCGCGCGATGCGTACCGCCGCGAAGCCGGAAAGTCCTGAACGGTCCAGAGCGTTCGCAACGCGGTACTGAACATTTTGTCGTGTGCCGTCCGGCGCGAACCACGCCGCCGGAGGCCAAGGGGCGGGCATGCAAAACTGGGTTGGCGTAGTTGTGGCCTTGGCGCTGGTGGTGCAGGTTTCCGTCCTGATTGCGCTGTTTTTGACCACCAAGCGCACCATGGAAAAAATCGAAAAGACCGTCACCGATCTGCATACCCGCACCGGCCCCATCCTTACGCGCGTGCAGATTCTTCTGGACGATACCCAGCCGAAAATTTCCACCATGGTCACCGACGCCGCGCACATCGTGTACCTGGCGCGTGGTCAGGCGCAGAAGGTGGATCGCGTTTTTACCGATGCGGCCGACCGTTTTCGCGGGCAGTTGGTGCATCTGGACCGCATCCTGACCGGCACGCTGGAAACCGTTGAAGATGCCGGGGCGCAGATCCGCAGCAACTTTTTCCACCCGATGCAGAAAGCTTCCGCGCTGGTGCAGGGAATCAAGGTAGGTCTCGATTTGTTGCGGTCGCGGCGCGCCGCTCGCGCCAGGGACGAGGAAACTTCCCCCGAGCAGGAAGAAGAACTCTTCATCTGAACCTTTGCCCGGAAAGGCTCCGGCAAAACGCGCGGCTAGCGAATCCAGCCGCCGCCCAGCACCACATCCGCATCGTAGAAAACGGCGGCTTGCCCGGGCGTAACCGCGCGCTGCGGGGCAGCGAAGGCAATGCGGGCGCGCCCGTCCGGCAAGGCCTCCACCAGCGCGGGAGCCGGTTCGTGCTTGTGACGGATTTTTACCTTCGCGTGCACCGGTTGCGCCGGTTGCGCGATGGAAACCCAGTTCACCCCTTCCACTTCAAATACCGTCGTTCGCAATGCTTCGTCGTCGCCCACCACCACGCGATTGCTTTCCGGCTCGATGGCCAGAACATACAGCGGCTTGCCCGCGGCGAAGCCCAGACCCTTGCGCTGTCCGATAGTGAAATTCTGAATACCGCTGTGGCGGCCCAGCACTTCGCCGGATTCGCTGACAATTTCGCCGTCGCCCGAACTCAACGGGATCTTCTGGTCCGAAGCGTACGCGTGAATAAACTGCACGTAGTTGCCGTTGGGCACGAAGCACAGCTCCATGCTTTCCGGCTTTTCCGCGACCGGCAGGGCGCTGCGGCGCGCGATGTCGCGCACTTCGTCCTTGCAAAGTTCGCCGAGCGGAAATTCGCTCCGCGAAAGCTGTTCCTGCGAAAGGACCCAGAGAAAATACGATTGGTCCTTGGCCGGATCGAGCGCCCGGAGAAGTTGGAAGCGGTCGCTTGCGGCATCGTGGCGGATGCGCGCGTAATGACCGGTGGCCAGGCGCTCCGCGCCGATCTGCCGGGCCATGCGCAGCAGGGGCTCAAACTTCACTTCGCTGTTGCAGTTGGTGCAGGCGATCGGCGTGCGGCCGCGCAGGTAGTCGTCCACGAACGGGCGCACCACCCGCTGCTCGAACTGCTCTTCGAAATTGACCACGTAGTGCGGGAAATTCAGGTGTTGCGCCACTCGCCTCGCATCGTACACGTCATCGAGTGAGCAGCAACGATGCTGCGCCGGGCCATCCCCTTGCAGCTCCGGCAAGCGCCGTTGATTCCACAGCTGCATGGTCAGCCCGACGATCGGCCGCCGTTGTTCCTGCAGCACCGCCGCCACGGTAGAGGAGTCCACACCGCCGGACATGGCCACCGCCACCAGCCCAGGCTGCGTTTCCGCGCGCTCCGGCAGGGTATCGAATTGTGTCTCGGTGCTCATATCTTGGTGGCTCTCTTAGTTTACCGCGAAGCGTCTCTTATTTCTGATACGCGGGCGAGAGCTGGCGAAGCTGCGCAACGGCCAAGGGCACGATTTCAAGCGCGTAGGCGATGTCCGCCGCCGTGGTGTGGCGGCCCAGGCTGAAGCGGATGCTGGCTCGCGCTCCCTCCGGCGGCAGCCCAATGGCGGTCAAGACGTGCGAAGGTTCAACCGCACCGGATGAGCAGGCCGCTCCGGTAGAGCATGCAAGGCCCTTCAGGTCCAGGGCGATAATCAGGGCTTCGCCTTCGATGCCGGGAAAGGTGATATTGCTGGTGTTCGGCGTGCGAGGCGCGCCCGCAGCGTTGGCGCGGGCGTCTGGGACGCGCGCAAGCAGTCCGCCTTCCAGTTCGTCGCGCAGCGCTGCGACACGCGCAGCGTCGGTCGCCAGCGAGGCGCGCGCCAGCTCGGCGGCCTTGCCCAGTCCCACGATGCCAGGCACATTTTCCGTGCCGGGGCGGAAGCCACGCTGGTGGTGGCCGCCAAACAGAAGCTGTCGCAGACGCGTTCCGCCGCGGATATAAAGCGCGCCGATTCCTTTCGGCGCATACAGCTTGTGGCCGGAAAGGGAAAGCAGGTCCACGCCGAGCGACTCCACATTGACGGGGATTTTCCCGACCGATTGCACCGCATCGCTGTGGAAGAAAATGTCGTTCTGCGCAGCGATCTTGCCCACCTGCTCGAGCGGCTGCACCGTACCAAGTTCGTTGTTCGCGTGCATCACGGAGATGAGCACCGTCTGCGGGCGAATGGCGTCGCGCAATTCTTCGGGATCGATGAGCCCGTCCGCGTCCACCGGGAGATAGGTGACGTCGATGGCTTTGCCGCCGCCGGCCACGGTGCCGCCCTCTTTTTCGAGCGCCTGGCAGGCGTTGAGCACGGCTTCGTGCTCGATCTGCGTGCTGATGACGTGCTTGGAAGCGCCGGAGGCGTTGCGGACGATTCCGAAGATCGCGTGGTTGTCGGACTCCGTGCCGCCACTGGTGAAAACGATTTCTTGCGGACGGGCGCCGATGAGCGCCGCGACCTGTTCGCGGGCGGTCTCCACGGCGGCGCGAGCCCGCTGGCCGGGGGTGTGAATCGAGGCGGCGTTGGCGAAGTCGGCGGAGAAGTAGGGCAGCATGGCATCGAGAACGGCGGGCTCGACGGGAGTGGTGGCGTTGTGATCGAGATAGACGCGATGCATGGTCTGCGGGCCGCGGCGAACGTGACTGCCCTGCGCGCCACGGGCTACCTTCTCTAGTTTAGCGCGGACGGAAGGATCCTGCCGTCCTGGGGCAGCTCGCGCGGCCTACTTCCCGGCGGGCGTAACGTCGGTGACCGGCAGATCCCAGTGCGCAAGGAGGATTTCGAACCGGCGGTTCTCCTCTTTTTCGTAGGTTTTCTGGTCGGGATAAAGCTTCTTGACGATCGCGTCCTCATCGGGATTTTGCGTGGTGGCGACCGTTGAGTTTTTGTACACGATGGTCACGCGGTAGTCCCAGCGCGAGTCTTCGGTCATGTGATTGGCCGGCGTTTCGATCTTGAGCGATAGGATGTGGCCGGTTTTCTGGATTTCCTGAAGGATGGGGAAGTGGTTTTTCAGGAAGAGGCCGAGAAATTCCTGCTGATGCCCCCAGGAAACCTTGTAGTAGTACTCCATGGTGTAAGGCTTGTCCGGCGCCCCCTGCGGCGGGGCTCCTTGGGCGAATGTGGCAGGTACCGCAGCGAGCAGAAGAATGAGCGCGGCGAATGCGATCGCGCAACGAATGATCTTGGGCATCTGGTCCTCCGAGTTCCCGGATTGTAGGGGCAAACAGTCTCTGGAGCAAATCAGTGACGGTACCAGGGATTTGCCCCGCGCGGTTCGCAACTATCGCCGGGCTGTGAGAAGCTGAGCAGCAGTGAGACCGTGGGAGGATCCGTGGCGTATCGGGATTTGCGAGAATTTGTGAAGGCGCTGGAGAAAGCGGGCGAACTGAAGCGCGTCAGCGCGGAAATTGACCCGGTACTGGAGATCGCGGAGGTGACGCAGCGCGTGGCCCGCGATGTCAAGCGCAAGGCAGATAGTGTGGGCCCAGCCCTGCTGTTCGAAAAGCCCAAAGGCTCGAAATCTCCCCTGCTGGTGAACACGTTTGGCAGCGTGAAGCGCATGTGCATGGCGTTCGAAGTGGACGAACTGGAAGACGTTGCGGCGCGCATCCGCGGGTTCATGGATACCAAATCCCCGCAGGGTTTGTTCGACAAGATCAAAATGTTGCCGAAGCTGGCGGAGCTGGGCTCGTTCTTTCCCAAGAGCGTCAAAGATGGCGACTGCAAAGAAGTGATCCGCAAGGGCAGCGACGTGAACCTGCTGGAATTCCCAATTCTCAAGTGCTGGCCGCAGGACGGCGGCCGTTACATCACCTTCCCCCTGGTGTTTACCCAGAATCCAGAAAACGGCAAGCGCAACGTCGGAATGTACCGCATGCAGGTGTACGACGAACGGACGACCGGGATGCACTGGCAGACCCAGAAGCACGGCGCGCAGCATTTCCGCAGCGCGCGCGAGAAGGATCCCCAGGGCAGGATTCCGGTAAGCGTGGCGATCGGGTCCGATCCGGCGACGACCCTGGCCGGCATGTTGCCGATTCCTCCCGACCTGGATGAAATGATGTTCGCGGGATTTCTGCGCAAAGAACCCGTTGCCATGGTGAAGTGCGAGACGAATGAGCTGGAGGTTCCTGCGAACGCGGAGATCGTGCTGGAAGGCTACGTGAAGCTGGACGAACTTCGCACCGAGGGTCCGTTCGGTGACCACACCGGTTTCTACTCCCTCGAAGGCGAGTACCCGGTGTTCCACGTCGAGTGCATCACCCACCGCAAGAGTCCGATCTACCTGACCACGGTGGTAGGACCTCCCCCGCAGGAAGATTTCTACATGGGTTACGCCGTGGAACGCGTTTTTCTTCCGGTGATGAAGATGCAGTATCCGGAAATTGTGGATGTGGCCCTGCCGGCGGAGGGGATTTTTCACAACCTGATGATCGTGGCCATCCGGAAGTCGTATCCGGGCCATGCGCGCAAGATCATGAACGCTATCTGGTCGCTGGGGCAGGCGATGTTCACCAAAGTGATCGTGGTTGTGGATCATGATGTGGACGTTCACAACTACAGCGAAGTGGCGTGGAAGGCGCTGTGCGCGATCGATCCGGAGCGCGATGTCCAGTTTTCATTGGGACCGATGGATACGCTGGACCATGCGACACGATTGCAGGACTTCGGCTCAAAGATGGGCATTGACGCAACCCGGAAGTGGGCAACGGAAGGTTTCACCCGGCCGTGGCCGGATGAGATTTTGATGGACGACGAGACCAAGCGGCGCGTGGCGGAGAAGTGGAAGAGTTTGGGGCTGTGAACTGCTGAAAATCGCTGCGCTTCGCGAAAGATGCCGGGCGGAAGCCCGGCGCTACGCCTCCCAGCCATTCACGTGGATCAGGGGATCGAGGGCAGCCAGGCTAGGCCGTCGGCGCCTGGGGTCAGCACGATGGGCGCTTCGAGTTTTCTGGCGGCGATGTCCAGGACCTCTACGGTTCCTTTTTGCGGGCAACTGACGTAGGCGTGCGAACCCGTGGCATCAATTGCGATGGCCCCGACCGCGGGCGGGATATCGAACGACGCGACGACCTTATCCGAGGACAAATCAATCACAAATAGCTTGCCGGAAGGCGCATTGGCGATGAGCAGCTTGCCGTCGGGCGTGGGCTGCGAGGAATACACGCTTGCGGGCAGGCTGATCCAGCGCGCGATGGCGTTGCTGGCGGTGTCAATCACCGCGATGCGCGGCGCTTGCTGGTCGTGGGTAAACACATATTTGCCATCGGGCGAGATGGAGATGCGCTGCACTACCTTCGCAACCGGAATCACTTTGACCAGCGAACGGTGCTGTATATCCAGGACGCTGACGCTGCCCACGCCGACGTTCGCGGTGTAGGCGTGCTTGCCGTCGGGCGAAAGAACGAACATGTGCGACTCTTCCGCGCCGGTCGGAACCTGACCGACGACTTTGCGCGAAGCGGGATCAACGATGTAAAGGGCCTGCGCGAGTTCGGCGCTCACATAGAGCATGCCGTCCGGTCCAAACTTGGCGCAGTGTGGCCGTACCGGTTTCCCAAGATCAATAATCGCCCGCGTGTAGCCGGCGCGGAGGTCCACCACCTGGACGGTGGCGCCGTCGGTGCCTGGCTTCCCGACGCCGGAGTTCCCGTAGATCGGA
Source organism: Dongiaceae bacterium (assembly GCA_035542235.1). Classification (GTDB taxonomy): domain Bacteria; phylum Acidobacteriota; class Terriglobia; order Acidiferrales; family UBA7541; genus Acidiferrum. The sequence goes on along the minus strand of DATKLU010000018.1, from coordinate 135,343 downwards.
ACGTAGCCAAGGGTGCGGTCCGGTGAAACGGCGACTTCGTGGCCGTTAATGTCCACCCCCACCGTGGTTTCCGCTTTGTGCGTAGCAGGGTCCACCACAATCGCCGTGTGATTGCCCTGGTTGGCGATGAAGAGGCGCGCGGTCGAAGGGCCGGTCTGGCTGGACATGCGCGGTGGAGCGAGGGCAACAAAGAGCAGTGTTCCCAATGCGATCAAGGCGACGAATGCGGCCGATTTTGGCGAGTGCATGGATTTCAATGGAGACCACCGGTGCGCGCGGCGTCGAAATGGGGCGCGACCGCGAGCGAGTATAGCAGGAAGGGCGAGCAGGGGCGGAAGGCGGGGAACGGGGAAAGAACGATGGGAAAGGATAACCGTACCATCGGACAGGTGTGAAAATCAGGCAAAAACACAATATATAGGGTTAAATGCGAGTGGGCATGTCTATATGTAGGAGGAAATGCCTAGAATTACCCGCGAATTGCCTAAGTTTGCCGCTATTCTTAGGACAACTGACGGTGTTCGTCTATTGACCCCGGTCGTTCGCCAATGGGATAACGCTCAGCACGGGCGTGCTCTGTGTGAAGTGACAGGGTGCGCAAGCACTGTTCGGGCCTTTCGAAACTGCAACTGTCGGGTGACTTCTTTCGTGAACGAATCGCGCGAAGTGATGAATGTGCGGCAGGCTTCACAGTATCTGGGGATCAGCCCGGATACCCTGTACCGTTACATCACGGAAGGCGAGATTCCTGCGTTCAAGCTGGGCAATCGTTGGAAACTACGGAAGACGATTTTGGACCGGTGGATGGAACGGAAGATGAGTCAGGTGCACGCGCGGCGCCGGTAGCAAACGGGATTTTCAGAACCGGAGTAGCAGGGCGAAAGAGATAAAGGGGCTGCGAGATGTTATTTGGCGGAAAAAAGAACAGGCAGCTGGTCGGACTGGACATCGGTTCGAGCTCGATTAAGTCGGTGGAATTGAAGTCCACCAAGGCGGGCTACGAACTGGTCAACTTCGGGATGGAATCGCTCGCACCGGATACGGTGGTGGACGGGGCCATCATGGATGCGCCGCAGGTGGCCAATGCCATCGGACGGATTTTCGACACCTCGGGCGTGAAAACTAAGAATGTGGCGACCTCGGTTTCGGGACACTCGGTGATCGTCAAGCGGGTGCCGCTGCCCCTGATGAGCGAAGAAGAGCTGTACGACCGGATCCCCTCGGAAGCCAGCCAGCACATCCCGTTCGACATCGCCGACGTAAACCTGAGCTACCAGTTGCTCGAGTCCATGGACGCGCAGATGGACGTGCTGCTGGTGGCGGTAAAGAAAGACAAGATTCTGAATCACACCAACGTGCTGGCGCAGGCCGGTAAAACGCCGGTGGTCGTGGACATTGATGCCTTCGGGCTGCAGAACTGCTTCGAAGTGAATTACGAACCGGATGCCGGCCAGACCGTGGCGCTGCTCAACATCGGCGCCAGCGTGATGAACATTAATATCGTGCGCGGCGGAATTCCGCTGTTCACGCGCGACGTCAGCGTCGGCGGCAACCAGTATACGGACGCGCTGCAGAAGGAATTGGACCTGAGCTTCGAAGACGCGGAGCGCCTGAAGAAGGGCGAGACGCTGCCGAGCGTGACCGACGAGCAGAAGCAGCAGATTCTGCGCAGCGTCAGCGACATCCTGACCCTGGAAATCCAGAAGACCTTCGACTTTTTCCGGGCCACCGCGAGCGGCGAGAACATCCAGCGCATCCTGGTGGCGGGCGGAACGGCGCGCGTCCCGGGCCTGGTGGACCTGCTGCGGGAAGAGTTCGCCATGCCGGTGGAAGAGCTGAACCCCTTCCGGCGCGTGCTGGTGAATCCTGGCAAGCACAGCGATGAACAGATTCGGGAAATGGCCCCGCGGCTGGCGATTGCCGTGGGCCTGGCGTTGAGGAGCTTCGACTAGCCATGATCCGCATAAACCTACTCGGACAAACGAGGCCCAAAGCCGCCAGACGGCCGGTAGACACCGGCGCCGCACTGCCCCTGGTGTTCATCGGAGCGGGCGTGGTGCTGGGCGGGCTGGTGCTCGGGTACATCTACTACTCGTGGCAGAACCAGTTGACCCAGGAAAACAACCGCATCAAGCAGCTGCAGGCGCAAAAAACGGAATTGCAGGCCATCAAGCAGCAGGTGGAGTCGTTCGACAAGCAGAAAGCGGTTCTGCAGGTTCGCGTGGACACCATCGAAAAGCTGCAGCGCGATCGCACCGGCGGACAGGAACTGCTGGATATGGTGGCCAACACGGTGTCGCGCACGGAAAACCTTTGGCTGACCAACATGACCCGCAAGGGCGATGCCCTGAACATTATTGGCTCCTCGGCTTCGATCAACTCCGTGGCCAACCTGATCACCGCCATGAAGCGCTCCGGCTATTTCCAGAAGGTGGAAATCGAAGAGACCAAGCAGGACGACCAGTCCAAAGGCGTTGAGACGTTCTCGTTCAAGTTGAACGCCGAAATCAATCCATCCGCCCCGGTGGCCAAGCCGGCGAGCGCGCCGCCAGCACCTGCGGCGCCTGCGAAGAAGGGTTAGGAGACGGAGATGGCGAACCCGTTCAGAGATATGTCCGTGATCATGCAGGGACTGGTGGCCGCGGCCATTGCCGTGGTGCTGGTACTGCTCGGAATCTACCTCCCGTTTTCACCGGTAGCGCAGGAAAAAGATCAGGTCGACAAGGCCGTGCAGCAGAAGGCCACGCTGACCCAGGAAGTGCAGCAACTGCAGGTCTACAAGCAGCGCTACGGAGAGCTGAAGCAGCAGATGGACGCGCTCTCGAAGCAACTGGACACGCTGAAGACCATCGTTCCGGAAGAAAAGGAAACCGACGAGTTCATCCGCCTGCTGCAAGGCGCGGCAGCCTCTTCGAACGTGCAATTGCGGCGTCTGACGGCCAAGGCCGTGGTGCCCAAGGACAACAACTACTACGAAATGCCGTTTGAAATTCAGGCCGACGGTCCGTACTTCAACGTGCTGGATTTCTTCGGCAGGCTGAGCCGGCTCTCGCGCATCATCAACGTGGGCGACCTGACCTTCAACGACGCAGAGAAGGCCAAGGGGCCGTACGTGGTGCGGCCGGGAACCACGGTTTCGGGGACCTTTACGGCAACCACTTACTTTACGAAGCCGACTGAAACGGCGCCGGCAGCCGCCGGAGCCGCAAAGGCCGGAGCGAAAAATTGAGCGGGAATGAGCACACTATGCGTTCTCTGACGACACTGGCGATTGCGATTACGCTGCTTGCCGCGCCCGGAATGCGCGCGCAGACGGCGCCGGCAAACGGAGCCAAGAAACCCGCGGCGCAAGCCGCCGGGAAAGCTCCGGCCAAGGCCGCAGCCAAGGCTACGAGCAAGCCTGCAACCAAGAAACCGGCTCCGGCGGTCAAGCCCGTTTCCGCGAAGGCGCCGGCGGAAAGCGAGCAAAAGGTCGCCCGCCGCGATCCCTTCGAATCGATGATCAACCGGCAGCGCGCGCAGGCGCAGATGGCCGACAAACTTCCTCCAGGTGTGTTGGGCTTGCAGGTGAGCACGGTGCGTCTCGACGGAATCGTGAGATCCAAGAACGGAATGATTGCTGTCGTGTCCAACCCGCAATCGCGCACGTATTTCTTGCACGAGGGCGATCAGATTTACGACGGCAAAGTGGAAAAGATTTCGATGGAAGGCGTGACCTTCCATGAAGAAGGCAAGGACGCGTTCGGCAAGCCTGTCGAGCGGGAAGTCAACAAGAGACTTTATTCGAGTGCAGGAGAACAGCAATGAAGACGAACTGGCCGGCCCTTCGTAATGGCTGCCTAATCCTTGCAAGCCTGGCGTGCGCGGCGGCGCCTCTGCTGGCTCAGTCGGCGGATCAGGGTGCCCCCACAGTCACGGCGGCGGTGATTTCGAGCGTGGCCGTGCTGCAGGGAGCGCAGCGCGCGAGCGTACGGATCGAAGGCGAAGGCCGCCTCGATGCGCGCGCGGTGCGCATGCAGAACCCGGATCGCCTGGTGCTGGACTTCGTCGGCGCTCGCATGGCCGTGCAGAAGACCGTCGTCCCCGGCGTGTCGGCTCCGGTGCGCGGCGTGCGCATCGGCCAGTATCGCCCGGACGTCGCCCGCGTGGTGGTGGACCTCACTGGCGCGGCGCGCTACGAAATTGGCCGTGAAGGCACGGCCCTGGTGATCGCATTCGATGCCCCCGTGGAATCGTCGGTGGAATCGAACGGCGGCTCGCTGAAAGCTTCGGCGACCGGCAAACCGGCGCTGCACTACGGTGACGCGGCTCCCCTTCGCCATCAGCCGGCGGCCCTGAGCGTCGCGGCTCCGCGCTTCCCGCTGCCCTCACACCTCACTTCTTCGAACGCGCTGGCCGCGTTCTCCGGCAGTGCGCAACCCGCCCGTCCGGACGAGACCACCGCGCAGCAGGCGGCGCAGCAGGCCGTCCAGCAAGCGGCCAACGCTGCGGTGACCGTGGCGCCGACGGCCCAGCAGGCTGCGGCAGCGCCCGCCGGGAAATATTCCGGCGAACCGATTTCGGTGAACCTCAAGGATGTGGACCTGCGCGACTTCTTCCGGCTGATTCACGAGATCAGCGGCCTGAACGTGGTGCTGGATCCTTCGGTGAAGGGAACGCTGACCATCGTGCTGGACGAAGTGCCGTGGGACCAGGCACTGGACATCGTGCTCCAGAACAACGGTCTGGACAAACAGCTGAACGGCAACGTGCTGCGCATCGCGACCCATGACACCCTGCGCAAGGAAGCCGAATCCATCCACGACCTGGAAAAGGCCCAGCAGGAAGCGACCCAGGCGGTGACCGTTACCCGCGTCCTGAATTATGCCAAGGCTTCCGCCATGGCCCCGACGCTCAAGAAGTTTCTTTCGGCGCGCGGCGATATCCTGTTCGATGATCGCTCCAATCAGCTGATCATCCGCGATATTCCCGCGACCATTCCTCTTGTCGACAACCTGATTCACCAGCTGGACCGCAAGTCGCAGCAGGTGGAAATCGAAGCGCGCGTGGTTTCCGCATCGCGTTCCTTCGCGCAGGATATCGGCACAGAACTCGGCTTTGCCGGCACCACGACCAGCGGCCGCTCGCTCTTCTCGGGCGTTCCCCAGGTTGGCGGCAGCGGTGTGACCACCGGCTCTGGCATTCCCGCGGCTCCGGTCACGTTTCCGACCGGCGTGACCGCAGGCAACGGCGTGAGCAGCGGCTTGCCGTTGAACACCAGCCTCTCGGCCGGTTCGCCGACGTCGGGCTTCGGGTTCTCACACCGTTCGCCCAACTTTGCCATCGACTTCTTTATCACCGCCGCGGAATCCAAGGGCGTCGGTAAACTTCTCTCCAAGCCGCGCATCGTGACCCAGAACAACCAGAAGGCGATCGTGAAGCAAGGTACCAAGATTCCGATCCAGACCACGATCAACAACACCGTCTCGGTGCAGTACATTGACGCGGTGCTGCAACTGGAAGTGACGCCGCAGATTACCGGTGACGGCACGGTCTACATGGATGTGCTGGTCGAAAACACCCAGGTGGACAACGGTATCACCCGCGTGAACGGTATCCCGGCTTTGGACACCCAGTCCGCGGAAACCAAGGTGCTCGTGCAGGACGGCGGCACCGTGGTGATCGGCGGCATCATCGTCACCTCGCAGCGTGTGGACGTTACCCAGGTTCCCCTGGTCGGCAGCCTGCCGATCATCGGCAATCTGTTCAAGCGCACCGCGGTGACCACCTCGTCCCAGGAACTGCTGTTCTTCCTGACCCCGCGCATTCTGCCGTCGTAATTCCCAACAACCTCTTCCCAGTATTTGCAAAATCGAGGAGACTACGGTCTCCTCGATTTTTTTATGACCATTTTTTATGACCGTTCTTTATGACCATGTCTGAATCGACCGTCCATACCGCTCGGCAGCAGGATTTGCGGAAACGAATGCGGGAGCGCAAGCTTCCCGCGCTCTTGGTGACCAGTCCGCACGACTGGTTTTACCTGACGGGCTTCACCGGCGAAGCCGGCGCCCTGCTGGTGGAGCGGTCCGCGCTCACGCTGGTGACGGATGGGCGATTCACGGTGCAGGCGGCCGAGGAAACCCGCGGTGTAAAGGTGGTGCAGCATGCGGAGGGCCTGTTCCGTGCCTGCGGCGAGCTGCTCGGCAAAGCTCGCACCCGTAAAGCGGGATACGACGGTAGCCAATTGACCGTTACCCAGTTCCAGGCCTTGCAGAAGGCTGCTGGGAAGGCCGTGGACTTCGTAAGCGCCGAGGGGCTGGTAGCGGAGCTCCGGGCCCGCAAAGACGCCGCCGAGCTCGCCCGGATGCGCCGTGCGGCTGTCCTGGCCAGCGCCGTGGTGGACCAGGCCATTCGCATGTTGAAGCCAGGGGTCAGAGAACTGGAGATCGCCGCGGAGATCGAATATCAGATGCGGAAGGGTGGTGCCTCCGGAACGGCCTTTGAGAGTATCGTCGCCTTTGGGGCTCGCGCCGCCTTGCCACATGCCCGACCCACCGCTAAACGCCTGAGGAAAAATGAGTTGGTCGTACTAGACCTGGGTGCTATACTCGATAAATACTGCAGCGACATCACCCGGACCGTTTATGTTGGCAAGGCTCCGGCGCGGGTGCGGTTGTGGTATCAGGCGGTCCGGGAGGCGCAAGCGGCGGCAGTTGACGCGGCGCGGGCCGGTCGGACCTGCGGCGAGGTAGATGCCGCGGCCAGGGGGGTACTGGCAGCCTACCGGTTGGACCAACACTTCGTACATAGCACGGGTCATGGCCTCGGCCTTGAGGTCCATGAGACTCCACGGCTGGCCAAGGGCCAAAAAGCTCAGCTTGCCCCGGGGAACGTGATTACGATAGAACCGGGGGTATATGTGGCGGGTGTTGGGGGTATTCGGATTGAGGACGATGTGGCCGTGCATCAAGGACGCACGGAAATTCTGACCCGCGCCTCGCGGGATTTCATAGAGCTCTGATACCAAACGAATGAAACGCAAAAAGCCTTCCAAGCCTAAAGGTCCCCGGCCGGCAGCGAATCCGGAGATCGAACAGATTGAGCAACTGCTGAAGACCATGGCGGAGCACAATCTGGAGGAATTTGAGTACGCCAGCGGAGACTTCCGGATCCGTCTGAAGAAGCCTTCGAGCGGGGTGGTAGTGGCATCCCGCGCCGTGGCCGCGCCCGAAATCATCGTGCCTGGGCCGGCGCCCGCGGCGACGCCGGCGGCAGCTCCCGCCGCCGAGGCCCGCCCGACGGAAGATCTACACCTGGTCAAGTCGCCGATCGTGGGAACGTTCTACGGTTCGCCGAGCCCGGGCGCGGAGCCGTTCGTGAAGATCGGCGCCTATGTCGAAGCCGGGCAGACCTTGTGCATTGTGGAAGCCATGAAGTTGATGAACGAAATCGAATCGGACACCAGCGGCGAAGTGTTGCGGGTCTTCGTGGAAAACGGGGCTCCCGTGGAATATGGGCAGCCGCTCTTCGGTATCCGTCCGAGCCGCAAGAAATAGGCCCATGTTCAAGAAAATTCTGGTAGCCAATCGCGGGGAAATCGCCCTGCGAGTCATCTGCGCGTGCAAGGAACTGGGCATCTCCACCGTCGCCGTGTATTCGGAGGCCGACCGGAATTCCCTGCATGTGCGCTTTGCGGACGAAGCGGTGTGCATCGGGCCGGCGCGCAGCAGCGAAAGCTATCTGAACATCCCGCACGTCATCAGCGCCGCGGAAATCACCAACGTGGACGCCATTCATCCGGGCTATGGCTTTCTCTCGGAGAACGCCAACTTCGCCAAGGTTTGCGAAGCGTCGGAGATCACCTTCATCGGGCCGCGCCCCGAAATCATTGAAATCATGGGGGAAAAAGACCGCGCGCGGCGCGAGGTAAAGGCCGCGGGCTTGCCCACCATTCCCGGCAGCGACGGCGCCATCGAGGGCGAGGAACAGCTGGCGAAGGAAGCCGCCAAGATCGGCTTTCCCTTAATTCTGAAAGCGGTGGCGGGCGGCGGCGGCCGCGGCATGCGGGTGGTGCGCAAGCAGGAAGAGTTGCTTTCGGCGTATGAGACCGCGCGCAGCGAGGCCCAGCAGGCATTTGGCACGCCGGACGTGTATGCCGAGCGATTCCTGGAACATCCGCGGCACATCGAGTTTCAGGTAATGGGCGATCAGCACGGCAAGGTGATTCACCTTGGCGAACGCGAGTGCTCCATCCAGAGGCGTCACCAGAAGCTGATTGAAGAGTCGCCATCGCCGGTGCTGGATGCCAAGGTCCGCAAAGAGATGGGCGCCAGGGTCGTCAAGGCGCTGACCAAGATTGGCTACACCAACGCGGGTACCGTAGAGTTTTTGATGGATGCCGATGGCTCCATTTATTTCATCGAAATGAACACCCGCATTCAGGTGGAGCACCCGGTGACGGAGTTTGTGACCGGAGTGGACCTGATCAAGGCCCAGATACGCATCGCTACGGGAGAGAAACTGGACGATTCCATCGGCGAGTTTCACTTTACCGGGCACGCCATCGAATGCCGCATCAATGCCGAGGACCCGGACACCTTCGTGCCGTCGGCGGGCCGGATCACCACCTTTCAGGCGCCAGGCGGGACCGGAGTGCGCGTGGATTCCGCGGCGTATGCCGATGCGGTAATTCCGCCGTACTACGATTCGATGATCGCCAAGCTGATCGTAAAGGGCCGCGACCGCGCGGAAGCGATCGGACGCATGAAGCGCGCCCTCGAAATGTTCGTGATCGAAGGCATTAAGACCTCCATCCCACTGCACCGCCGCATTCTGGCTCATCCAGACTTCGCTGCCGGCAAATTCGATACGCACTTTATCGAGCGTGTTCTCAACCAGGGACACCCCGCCGGGAAGTAGATGGCGAACCGGCTTGCGCTGCCCCGGCTGTACGTGATACTAGACGCAGCGTTGCTGCCCTCCGATCCCAGCGAACTGACCACACAACTTCTGAATGCCGGCGCGCGCGCGTTTCAATACCGCAACAAGGTGGCGCCGGCGCGAGAGTTGTTGCACGCCTCGCAGGCGCTCAGCGTTACGCTGCATGGCCAAGGCGCGGCCTTTTTCGTAAACGACCGGCCCGATGTGGCGCGGCTAGCGGCGGCGACGGGTGTTCACCTGGGCCAAGACGATCTAAGTCCGGCGGCCGCGCGCAAGATCGTGGGCCGCAAAGCGGCGATTGGTCTTTCCACACACAACCTGGAACAGTTCGAACGGGCCGAGGCCTCCGAGACAGACTATATTGCCGTGGGTCCGATTTTCCCGACCGGCAGTAAGCGCAATCCGGACCCGGTGGTCGGCACGGAGTTGCTCCGAAAGGTGCGCGGACTTTCCAGGAAGCCGATTGTGGCCATCGGCGGAATCCAATTGAGCCGGGTCAGGGAAGTGATCGAGGCCGGTGCGGATAGCGTGGCCGTGATCAGCGACATTCTTTCCGCCAAGGATCCGGCGGAGCGGGTTCGGCAGTATCTCGAGATGTTGAACGCGGCGGCGTAAGCCGCGAAACGAGGCGGTTCGAACATGGCGGAGAGCGCGGTGCCCGCAGCGAAGCGCGGCGGACAGAACGGGCCGGGATTTGTCCGGGCCATCGGCTTGTTCGACGGCACGATGATCGTCGTCGGCTCGATGATCGGGTCGGGCATTTTCATCGTGGCGGCCGATATCACTCGCCAGACGGGTTCGGCCGGCGGGCTGCTGCTGACCTGGATTTTGACCGGAGTGCTCACGATTTCGGCGGCGCTGGCGTATGGCGAACTGGCAGCGCTCTTCCCACACGCAGGCGGGCAGTATGTCTATCTTCGCGAAGCCTATTCGCCGCTCTGGGGATTTCTGTACGGTTGGACGCTGTTCCTGGTGATTCAAACCGGGACCATTGCCGCGGTGGCCGTCGGGTTTGCGCGTTATCTGGGCGTGCTGTTTCCCTCTATCTCGCCGCAAGCCTGGGTCATTCATCCGATCGCGCTGGGATCAAAATACGCCATCAGCCTCTCCGTGCAGCAGCTGGTAGGCGCGCTGATGGTTGTGTTCCTGACCCTGGTGAACATGCTGGGGGTGCGAACGGGGAAGAGCATCCAGAACGTGTTCTCCTCCGCCAAGACGCTATCGTTGCTCGGGCTCATCCTGGTCGGGGTGACCATCGGTCGAAATCACGCGGCCATCGCGGACAACTTTTCGCACTTCTGGCAGGTGCGCGATGCCCAGCCGATTGAGCCGGGAGCCAATTTCCTGCGTGGCCTGGTGCCGACGGTAACCGCTGCCGGCGGCTTTTTCGGATTGTTGGTGGCGCTAGGCGTCTCGCAGGTGGGTTCTCTGTTCTCCTCGGACGCGTGGAACAACATCGGGTTCACCGCTGCGGAGGTCAAGAACCCGAAGCGCGATGTGGCCCTGTCCATGGCCTTCGGCACGCTGATTGTGACCACGCTTTACTGCCTGGCGAATGTGGCCTACCTCTGCGCCTTGCCGCTGCACCAGATTCAGAATGCGCCTGACGATCGGGTGGCGACTGCGGCGCTGAACGCGATTTTCGGCCCGGTGGGCGCGACAATCATGGCGGTGGCGATCATCGTCTCCACTTTCGGCTGCAACAACGGGTTGATTCTGGCCGGTTCGCGCGTGCTGTACGCGATGGCCCAGGACGGTTTGTTCTTTCGTGCCACGGGAAAGTTAAACAAGCGCGGCGTCCCGGGGGTCGCTCTGATCATCCAGGGCATCTGGATCGTGATCCTGATCATGCTGCGCACGCGCAAGGCAGACGGAACCTACGGCAATCTCTACAGTGACCTGCTGGACTACGTGGTTTTTTCCGTGCTGATTTTTTATGCCCTCACGATTCTGGGAATTTTTGTGCTGCGGAAGAAGCTGCCCGACGCGGAACGTCCGTACAAAGCGTTTGGCTACCCGCTGCTGCCGCTGTTTTATGTGGCGGCAGCGTGCGCCATCATGCTGGTGCTGCTGCTTTACAAGACGCAGACTGCGTGGCCGGGGCTGGTGATCGTGCTGCTGGGCGTGCCGGTATATCTCGCGTGGAACGCGCGGCGCAAAAAAATCACAGCCTAGAAATTGTTGTAGGGAGAAACAGGGCAGGCCCCTACAATAGGCAAGTCCAAATTGGCTGCTAGCCGCAGAAAAAAGAAGCAGAGAAGCAAAGTCGCCGGGCGCGAGAGCACCGCGACTATACGCAATTTCAAAGGAGGAGTTGCATGGGCAACCCCTTGTTTGCGACCAAGTCGATCGACGCGCTGACCAAAGAAGCGGGCGACACCGGCGAACACAGCCTGAAGCGCGCGCTGGGTCCGGTCAACCTGGTCACGTTGGGCATCGGTGCGATCATCGGCGCCGGCATCTTTGTCCTGACAGGCTCGGCCGCGGCGCAGTACGCGGGTCCGGCAATCATGCTGTCATACGTGCTGGCCGGCACCGGCTGCGCGTTCGCCGGGCTCTGCTACGCGGAGTTCGCTTCGCTGATCCCGATTGCCGGCTCGGCGTACACCTACGGCTACGCCACGCTGGGCGAAATCGTGGCCTGGATCATCGGCTGGGACCTGATTCTCGAGTACGCGTTCGGTGCGGCGACCGTCGCCAGCGGCTGGAGCAGCACCCTGGTCGCTTTTCTGCAGGACTATGGCATCAGCTTGCCGCCGGAAATTTGCGATGTGCCCGGTGCGGTGTGGGTGCAATACCAGGGAAGATGGGCTCCGCTCACTTCCATGAACGCTCCCATGGATCAACTGGCCTCGCTTCCGCATGCCACCGCCAGATTCAACCTGGTGGCGTTTCTGGCGATCATGGCGGTGACGATCATCTTGATCGTGGGAATTAAGGAGTCGGCCAACTTCAACACCGGCATCGTGTTCGTGAAGCTGATCGCGGTCTTCACCTTCATCGCCGTGGCTTTGCCCTTCGTGCTCAAGCATCAGGACGTTGTGCACGCGAACTGGAGCGTCTTCATTCCGGCCAATACCGGGTCGTTCGGTTCGTTTGGCTGGTCTGGCGTGCTGCGCGGGGCTAGCGTGGTGTTCTTCGCCTACATCGGTTTCGACGCGGTCTCCACGGCGGCGCAGGAAGCCAAGAATCCGCAGCGAGACATGCCCATCGGCATCCTCGGTTCACTGATTGTTTGCACCATCCTGTACATCGTGGTTTCCGGCCTGTTGACGGCCACCGTTCACTATTCGCGGCTGAACATCGGCGCTCCGGTTTCGCTGGCGATCCGGGAAACCGGTGTGCGGTGGGGCAGTTACATCGTCAACGCGGGCGCGCTCGCCGGATTGAGCACGGTCATGCTGGTCATGATGCTGGGCCAATCGCGCGTTTTCTATTCGATGTCCAATGACGGCCTGCTCTGGAAGTGGGCCGGTGCGATCCATCCCAAGTTCCGCACCCCGTGGAAGTCCACCGCGGTGACCGGCCTCGGCGCGGCGCTGTTCGGTTCGCTGGTGCCGATCGGCAAGCTGGGCGAAATGGTGAGCATCGGAACCTTGCTGGCGTTTGTGATCGTTTGCGCAGCGGTGCTGGTGTTGCGCTCCAAGCGCCCGGACTTGCCGCGGCCTTTCCGCACGCCGCTGGTACCGTTCGTGCCGATCATGGGAATTATCGTCTCGCTGGCGCTGATGCTCGGCTTGAACGGAGCCACCTGGCTGCGATTGCTGGTCTGGCTGATCATCGGCATGATCATCTACTTCACCTACGGCGTGAAGCACAGCCGCGTGCGCAAGTTGCAGTCCTGAGGCATCGCGCGGGGGCGGTCCCGTTCGGTCCGCTCCCGCATATCCTCTCCGGCCCTTCCTTCCACCTCGTTGTGCCGTGTAGTGTATTCTCTCTGCACGAACCGTTATGACGCCGATTCGCGCGAGTCTTTCCCAGATTTGGCGGCGCCTGTCCATGCCGGACCTCGCGGCGCTGGTTTTCGCAGCGCTGGGGTTGGCGGCCAGCCTGACGCGCGTTTCCGGCGGCGCTTCCAGCTTCCTCAAATTCGTAGGAATCCTGAGCGCAGGCTACCTGGCGTTCCGGGCAGTCGCGTTCTGGCGCAGCCGCCTGCTATGGAGTTTGCGCAACCGCCTGATCGTCGCCTACCTGTTCATCGCCGTGGTTCCGGTGCTGCTGCTGGTGACGCTTGCCGCCCTCGCCGGGCAGATTTTCTATTCGCAGCTGGGCGGATACCTGCTCTACGAGGATATCCACGGTCGTTTGGGCCGCATGGCGGATTCCGCCTTGAACATTGCCGCTGCAGAAAAGACCCTGCCCGCGTCGCTGACCGACAAACAGCTGGAAGAGGCACTGGACGCGCAGATTCATGTGGCCTATGCCAGCGAACTCCCCGGACTAAAAGTGGAATTTCATGCCGACCCTCGGCGCCTGGCGCGCATCGCCGGAGCAAACGCTCACGAATTTACCGGCATTCTGCAGAATGGCGGGCAGATTCATCTGGTGGCCATGCGCGAGATTGAGTCGCCGCGCGGGAAGAACGTCGTGGAGTTGAGCTTGCGCTTGAGCTCGGAGTTTTTGGAGACGGTGGCGCCCGACCTCGGCCCCATCCAGGTGACGGCCCTGCAAAAAGCCGATTCCCCCGACGAAGCGAACGCCGTGCAATTGGGCAGCGTTCGCTATCGCTTCCTCAATCGCATCGGCACCCGGCACCGCGCGTTGCAGCCGGGCAATTACTGGTTCGACCCGGTGATTGACGGCTTTTCCAAGCTGGATGCGACCTATCTGGAGGCCGGCGAGAGAGCCGGCGAGAAGCAACCGGTGTTCGCATCCTTCACGGCCAGGCCTTCGGTGCTGAATGGCCGCATCTTCAGCTCGCTCGGCGAATTCAGCGGCAGCCGCGTCTTTGGATTCGAACTGGTTGCGATTTTTCTGCTGCTGATCGAGATTGCGGCGCTGGTCACCGGCATTGTCCTGACCAGGGCGATCACCAGCGCCGTCGGCGAGCTGTACAAAGCCACGCAGCACGTACAGGAAGGAGACTTGGGCTACAAAGTGAAGATTGAGCGGCGCGATCAGCTGGGTATCCTGGGGGAGTCGTTCAACCTGATGACCGGATCCATCAGCAGCCTGATCCAGGAGCAGCGCCACCTGCAGCGCCTGGAGAACGAAATCTCCATCGCGCGCGAGGTTCAGGATCAGCTGTTCCCGCAGCGCATGCCCTCCTTGCCGGGCGTTGAGATCGAGGCCATCTGCCGGGCGGCGCGCACGGTCAGCGGCGATTATTATGACTTCATTGAGCTGAGCCCGACGCGGATCGCCATCGCCATCGCCGACATTTCCGGCAAGGGAATTTCCGCCGCGCTGTTGATGGCCAGCTTGCAGGCTGCCCTGCGCAGCCAGTTGCTGGCTCCAGGCAGCGATTCGTTGAGCACGGCCGAACTGGTGTCTCGGCTCAACAAGCACCTGGTGCGCAACACCGGCGACGACCGCTTCGCCACATTTTTCATTGCGGTGTACGACACCGAGACGCGCGAACTGCGCTACACCAACGCCGGTCACTTGCCGTCGTTCTGCATCTGCGGCGACCAGGCCATCTATCTGGATAAGGGCGGCATCGTGCTCGGCGTGGTGGAGGACTATCCCTACGTGGAGGGTTCGGAAACGGTGCCGGCCAGCGCGACGCTGGTGGGTTACAGCGACGGTCTGGTCGAGCCGGAAAACGTCTATGGGGAAGAGTTTGGCATTCCTCGCCTGCGCGATGCGGCGATTCGCCTGAATGGCGGCTCGCCAAAGGCCGTGGCCAACGGGTTGATGCAGGCCGCCGAGGAATGGGCGGGAACGCCGGAACAGGCCGACGATATGACCGTGATTATTGCGCGGCTGCGCTAGGTCTTGCCCGGCGCGCTACGGCGCGATTCCCGTACGCTATACTAGAGCACGCAAGCGTTTGAGAGGATGGCAATGTCTCTGCGCAACCGAGTTGCGTTGATTACCGGCGGAACCCGCGGCATTGGACGGGGAATCGCGCTGCGCCTGGCAAAAGAAGGCGCGCGGATCGCCATCGGGTACCGCGCGAACAAGAATGTCGCGCAGAACACGCTGCGGCAATTGCAGGCGGCGGGTGCCGACTGCGTGGCGGTGGAAGCGGACATCACGGACGGTGCGCGCGCGGAACAGTTCGTGAAGACCGTGACCGATCGCTTCGGCCGGCTGGACATTCTCGTCAACAACGTGGGCGAATTTCGCTGGGGCACCCTGGCCGAGGGTTCGCTCGAAGACTGGCAGGACATCTTCGCCTCGAACCTGATGAGCGTGGTTTTCATGAGCCGCGCGGCGTTGCCGCACATGCGCAAAGGCCGCTGGGGCCGCATCGTGAATCTGGGCGCGGTGGGCGCGGAGCGAGCCTTCGGTCAGGCCAAGATTTCCGCCTACGCCTCGGCCAAGGCCGCCGTGGTTGCGCTGTCGCGGTCCCTGGCGCTGGAAGAGGCCAAAAACGGCATCACCGTGAATGTGGTGAATCCGTCGAGCATTGACGAAAAGGACTTGAGCCTGGAGGAGGCGCGCCGCATGCGCGATGCGCGTTTCCCGATTGGCCGCCCGCCCACGGTGGACGACGTCGCCGCTTCCGTGGCGTTTTTTGCGTCGGAAGAGGCCGAGTACGTCACCGGGCAGGTGGTGAACGTCAGCGGCGGATGGATGCTCTGACCGCGCACGCCGAATTGCTCCGATGAAAGCGCTCACAGCTGCCGAAATGCGGGAAGTGGACCGGCTCACCACCGAGCGCCACGGAATTTCCGGCACGCAATTGATGGAAAACGCGGGGGCCGCGGCCGCGCAGGCCGTTCTCCACGAAACGGCCTTGCGGTTCTCCTCGCCAGTGCGCAGCGCAGCGGTTCTCTGCGGCAAGGGAAATAACGGCGGCGACGGATTTGTCGC
Source organism: Dongiaceae bacterium (assembly GCA_035542235.1). GTDB lineage: Bacteria > Acidobacteriota > Terriglobia > Acidiferrales > UBA7541 > Acidiferrum. The sequence goes on along the minus strand of DATKLU010000018.1, from coordinate 119,440 downwards.
TGCGCGCCACCTGCGCGAAGAGATACGCCACACCGTGGCGATCCTGTTCGGCAAGCCGGAAGAGTTGCGCGGCGATGTGGCGCTGAACTTTGCCCGCTGGCGCGACGCCGGCGGCGAAACGCTCCCGGTCAACGAGGAAGCGCAATGGCCGCTTGCGGTCGCGCGCATTGCGGAAGCCGATGTGCTGCTCGACGCCTTGCTTGGCACCGGATTGCGCGGGGCTCCAACGGGCTTGCTGGCCAAGGCCATCGAGCATCTCAATCGAATTTCCGACCAGGCGAGAGCCGCCCGGCCGGGCCTGATCGTCGCGCTGGATATGCCTTCGGGCCTCCCTTCGGATGGCCAGGCGGCGCCAGGTGCCGTGATCCGGGCGCATCTTACGGTTACATTCACCGCGCCCAAGGTCGGGCAGCTTCTTTCGCCCGACGCCGATGCCTGCGGACGCCTGCTGGTGCGGCATATCGGCTCGCCCGATTCGCTGGTGGAGGAACTGGGCAAGGCCAACGTTCGCCATAGCTCGGCCGATGAATTCGCCGGGCTGCCGTTGATTCGCCGCGCCGATTCGCATAAGGGGCTCTACGGACACGTGCTGGTCGTTGCGGGGTCGCTGGGAAAATCGGGCGCCGCCGTGCTGGCTGGAAGTGCCGCGCTGCGCGCCGGCGCCGGCCTCGTAACCATCGCCACACCGGATTCCGTGCAGCCCATGGTGGCGGCGGCGCAGGCGGAAGCCATGACCGAGCCGCTGCCGACCTTGCCCGATGGCTCGCTCGGCTTCGCGTCGCCCGACGATCCCGCATTTGCGCGCTTGTTGGAAGGCAAAGCCGCACTCGCGGTCGGCCCGGGCCTCGGCCAGGCGCCCGGCACGCAGAAGTTTGTCCGCGCGCTGGTGCAGGGCAGCAAACTGCCGATCGTGCTCGACGCGGACGGCCTCAACGCGTTCGCCGCGCAGAATCACGCTGACGCGCTGCGCGACCGGTCCTCGCAATTCCTGGCGATTACGCCGCATCCCGGCGAAATGGCGCGGCTTCTCGGCATTTCGAATGCCGAGGTGCAGCAAGATCGCCTGCGGCTGGCCCTACGGGCCGCTGCACGCTGGAACGCGCACGTTTTGCTCAAGGGCTTTCACACCATTCTGGCCGCGCCGGATGGACAGGTCTTCATCAACACGACCGGCAATCCAGGACTGGCTAAGGGCGGTTCCGGTGACGTGCTTACCGGCGTTCTCGCCGCCCTCACCGCGCAGTTCGGTACGGGCGACTGGCTCCGCGTGCTTGCCCTGGGTGCCTGGCTGCACGGGCGGGCGGCCGAGACGCTGGCCGAGGATGTGGACGAGTCGGGCATACTGGCCGGAGACGTGGCGCGGGCCGTGCCCTACGCGCGCCTGGAGTTACTCGAGGAGATTCGCCGCGGTGCCTGAGACCATCATCACAAATTCAGCCGAAGACACCATCGCCTGGGGCAGGGAATTCGCCCGCCGCTTGCAGGCTCCGGTCTTGCTGCTGCTTTCCGGAGACCTCGGCAGCGGCAAAACCACCCTGACCAAGGGGATTGTCAGTGGCCTGGGCGCGGCGCAAGAGGAGGACGTAACCAGCCCGACCTTCACGCTGCTGCACACCTACGGCCAGGACCGCCCCGTCTTTCACGGCGACCTCTACCGCATTGAGAACTTTCACGACTTCGAGACGCTCGGCATGGAAGATTTGTTCGCGAAGCCCGGAATCGTCATTCTGGAATGGTCGGAACGCTTCCCCCTGCCGTCGCCCTGGCCGGAGGTCCGCCTGCGGTTGGAGCACGCCGGCGGCGACTCCCGGCGCATCACCGTCCTCTAGCCCTGTCCTCCGACCGCTGTCCTCCGACCTTGTGCTCTGACCTATCCTAACTCTCTGGCTACGCCAGTACCTGGGTTTCTTGCTCCCCGCCGAACGCGCTGCTAGCTTAAAAAAAGCGCCTTCTGGCCCTTCCATGCCCAACGAGCTTCTGCTTTCGGCCCCGCCCGCGCCTCGGATCGAGCTGACGAGCTACACCGTCACCCTGCCCATGGCCACCCTGGCCATTGGTGTGGACAACATTCGCCACGACGTGTTTCTGAGCCCCCGCTTCGTGCAGTCTTGCCGGGACTATCTCTTCGAACTGATCCGCCAGAACACCGCATCGTCCTTCATGTCCGGCGTGGAATTGCGCAATGCGCGCACCATTGACGGCGCCGGGTTCCGCAAGCTTCTCTGCGACTTGCTGCAGGCTTCCACCACGCAAGCCAAGTACCAGAAGAACATCGAGATCGATATCCTGTTCCGCCTGGCGCTGCTCAAGTTCCTGACCCAGGAGCTCTCCAACCAGTTCGCCAACATCATCCAAGAAGGCAAGGAATGGATTCGCCAGCGCGGCGAGCATTTCGAACGCAGCCAGCAGGCGCACGTCATCAAAGCCAAGCTCTCCGAGCTGCAATCTTCGCGCCGCGGGGTGCTGCGCGTGGTTGGCCAGCAGGTTGCGCAAATGGTGATCGACGCGGAAGAGAACGTGGTGTGCAAGGCGCGCCGCGCGCTTTTCGGAGACGATTTTGCCGCGTACTACCAGTTGCTCAAGAACCGCCTGATCTTCCTCGACGGCGGGAAAGACGATACCTACTTCCTCGAACATCACGTGCTGCTCGGCAATTATGCGCGTGACCCGGACCGCTTCGAGGCCATGGACCTTCTGTTCCAGGAATTCCTGCAGCAGGCGGGGGTAGCGGTTCCGCGCGATCCGGAATTTCTGGAAGCGCAGCAGGCCCACCAATCGGCGCTGGACCAGGCGCAGGCCATGCGCGAGGAAATTGCCAACCTGGAAGAGCAGCGGGAAACCCTGCGCAAAAGACTCGACCGCGGCGACAGCTTCCTGAACAAGTTTCTCGGCCCCAGCGATCCCGCCGACGTCAAGGCTTCGCTCAACGATGTGGAGGCCCGCCTCAAGCACCAGCAGCTGAAGCTCGAGGAATACGGGCCGCAAATCGAAATGGCCCGGCAGAAGCTGGATTTCTTTCTGAAGGACCGCAACGGCCGCCTGGGCGACTTCCTGAATGATCCGGATAACGCGCGGCGCCTGTTCGACCCTGCGGGGGAACCGGAGGCCACCCGGCCGCTACGCGCGCAGCTGCTTGCGCAGTTATTGGAGCGCATGGACCAGCAGGACCTGCTCTACCACATCCTGGCCGGCTACGAGATCCGCTCCATCGCCGCGCAATTCCACCCGCCGTTGCACCTGCAGCAGTTGCGCAAGGCGCTGGTTTCCAAAGACGAATTGAAGCGCGTGGAACAGGTGCTGAAGCAGGTGCCCGCCAAGCAGCTTTCCGCCAAGCCAATCGAAGAGCTGGCCCGCAAGATTCGCCGCTACTCGCGCGACGAGATGCAAGCGGCGGTGCTGCGCTTCGCCGTGGATTTTCTGCGCCTTCGCCGGGAACTGCGCGACGCCGAGCACCTGGTGGCCTGCATGGAGCGCGTCAATCTGGTTGCCACCGAGCAGGCCCGCGAACTCTCCCGGCTCAACAACCGGCTCTACGAGTGCGTGCTGCAGGAAGAGACCAAGCCGAAGCAGGACGCCGTGGTCTCCCACGTCATCATCAAAGCCGACGTTCGCGGCTCCACCCGCATGACGCAAGACCTGCTTTCCCGCGGCCTCAATCCGGCTTCGCACTTCAGCCTGAACCTGCACGAGCCTGTCAAGAAGCTGCTGGACCGCTACTCCGCGCGCAAGGTGTTCATCGAGGGCGACGCCATCATCCTGGCCATCTTCGAGACCGAGTCCAGCCGCGCCTATGCCCGTCCAGTGGCCAAGGCCTGCATCCTGGCCCGGCAAATCCTCAGCGTCTGCAACTCCTACAACGACCGCGCCGCCAAGTCCGATCTGCCCGCCCTGGAGCTGGGCTTGGGCATCGCCTTCCAGGGCGACGCGCCGACCTACTGGACCGACGGCGATTCGCGCATCATGATTTCCCGCGCGCTGAACCTCTCCGACCGGCTCTCCGGCTGCACCAAGCTGGCTCGCCGCATGCTCGCCGCGCAGAAATCGAATTTCGCGATTTTCCATTTCCTGCAGGCCATGCAGGGCGCCTCGGCGGAAGAACTCGACGAATTTCTGGTGCGCTACAACCGCAACGGCATCGAATTGAACGAAGAAGGCTTTCAGAAGCTGCAGGAAGAGATTTCCCTGGAGTCCATTGAAACCAAGCTCGACCTGCCGTGGGCCAAGGAGAACGTCACGCTCTACTATGGCGAAGTGCCCATGGGCGAAAATGTCGAGCTGATCGTCCTGCGCAAGGGTTTTGCGCGCGAACTCTTGCCCGATGGCAAGCTGGGCAGCCCCTCCACGCATTCCTATTACGAGGTCTGCACTGCGCCCGCCCTGTATGATCTGGTAGCCGCCCTGATTCGCACCAACCAGGCTTCCACCCTGGCGCCCGCTCGAGGGTGAACTCAGTAGCTCTTTCAAAACAATTGAGTTGGCGGAAGCGTGTGGGAGTCGAACCCACCATTCGGCTCGCGAGGAGCCGAATCGCCGGCTTTGAAGGCCGGGAAGGTCACCGGACCCCTTGCGCCTCCGCAGTCAGGCTACAAGGCCAGGGCCGGGAGCGCAAATCGCCGCAACTGTCCGGGCTAGAACGCGATTCAGTTCCTGATTCTGGCCATTCGCCCGAAAAACCGCGCCATTCGCTGAATCCCGCTTGATATAGGACCAAAATTGTCCTAGTTTACAGTTGCAAATATCTTGCAAGAGATGGCATCGCCATCCGGAATCGGGGGCTTCATGTGCGCGGGCAAGGGAATTCTTGCGGAGCAGGAGAACTTCGGCCACGTCGCCGAATGCGGCTGCGGCACGCTGCATGTCGCCATCGGCCCGGTGACCGTAGCCCTCGACGAACAGGCGCTACGCCGCCTGCACGAAATGATTGGCACCGCAATCGTCCGCCTGGAAGAGAACAGCATGGACGACGGTCCCGAGAACCCGTTGCTGATGCATGGCTCGTATCTGGCAGTGAAGAAGCTGGTTAAGCTGAAGCACTAGGCTGTTACGCACCGCAGACCCGGCCGGCGCAACCTGCTGCGCCGGCGATCAAGGTTGATTCCATCGCCACCGAGTTCGGCAGGATCAAGCCGCCAAAGGGGTTTTTCGCTTCACAGGGAGATTGGCTCTCGCCACAAGATGCAGCGAGTGGCGGGTGAGCAAACGGCGTACGCCAGGGAAAGCAAATACGACGAGAAGAGAGTGACGACGGGAAGAAGAAGCGCACGGACAAAAAAAGACGGATGGCCGGGGTCTTCTCAATTTTGTAATTGAGCGCCGCGCCGCAACCCCAAACCATCCGGCGACGAGAGTTATGCCAAAAACGCAAACGGGCGGGAACTGTCAAAACTGACAGGAAGCAAAGAATTCTGGAGCTTTCCCGGGGCTTTAGTCGCCGGCGGTCGCAGCAGCCACCTTCACAGAAGTTTCGCCCCTGCCATGGTACGGAATGCTGGCGCGCACTTCCGTTCCTGCACCTGGGGCCGAAGTAATTTGCAATTCTCCGGCCACGGCCCGCAACCGCTCCTTCATGCCCACAAGGCCGATTCCAGCCGAGCCACGTTCCATCTCGAAGCCCACGCCGTTGTCGGTGATTACCAGGCTCAAGCGGCCGTTCGCCACGGAAAGCACCAGCGCCGCGGCGGTCGCTGCGCTGTGGCGCAACACGTTATTCAGGCTCTCTTGTGCGACGCGGTACAGCACCAGTGCCTCCTCCTCCGAAAGCATGGGCTTTTCAGCCGGGCAGGTAATCGTCAGCTGGAGCGGTGTTTGGCCTAACCGGCCCGCCAATTCGCGCAACGCGGCAGGCAGGCCCAGATGCTTCAGCTTGGTGCAGTTCAGGGCGTGCGAGATCGCGTGTAGATCCGAGCACAATTCCTCCGCGTTGCCTTGCAGGCGCGCAATGCGCTGCAGAAGGGCTGGATCGTCGGTTCGCTGCCGGAGAAGGTCCAGCTCCACGGAAAACAGCGCCATGCGCTGCCCGATGTCGTCGTGCAACTCCCGGCTGATGCGTTTGCGCTCCTCTTCTTGTGCGCCCATCAGGCGTTCCGCGAGCCGTTGCAATTCCCGGTGCGCACGTTTGAGAGCGGAAACGTCCACGGTCACGCCAACGACGCGAGCCGGAGTGCCGGGAGAGCCTGCCAGCAGTTCACCCTTGCAGAGCATCCAGCGCACGCTGTTGTCGCGCGCCAGCATGCGAAACTCGCTGTGAAACTCACCGCCCTCGCGAATGACGGTTTCCGTCAAACGATGCAGGTCTTCGCGGTCTTCGGCATGGACGTGTTCGAAAACGTCGCGATACGGCTCGGAGCGGGGCGTGGTTCCACCATTGCGCAGGGTATTCCGGTCCACCCAGGACATCACGCCCGTCTCCGGATCGATTTCCCAAGCCACCATTCTGGAAGCTTCCAGGGCGTGCGCCATGCGCCGGCGGCTGTGCTCCAATTGGGTATGGGACTCGCGTTCGGCGGTAACGTCCTCCACCATCACCATCGCCGTCGAATTCGCCGCTTCCCCCAGCCGGAACGCCACGATGCGGCCCCAAATCACTTTGCCGTCGCGGCGTAGGAAACGCCGTTCCATGCGGAACTGGTGCTCCGCGCCGGCGATTACGCTGCGCAGCCGCAGCCAAACGTCGGGAATGTCTTCCGGAACGATCAAACGCAGGAAGCTGCCGCCGATCAGGTCGCGGCCCGCGTAGCCCAGAACGTCGCCGAGCAAGGCATTGACCTGGCGAATCTGCCCTTCCGCATCGAGCAAAACGGAAGCGAGCGGGAAACTATCGAAAAGCTGGTGAAGTCTTTGTTCTGCGGAGACACGCGGGTCAGAAGCCGCGTTCCGGGACGCGGAATTCGGGGATAGGGGGAATTCCTGGCTCGCCATTCGGCTGCCTTCCTACGCCACAGAACACTACAGCGTTGCCAGCCCGTTTGTTTCAAAAGGCTGTGGGAAGCCCGGCGCCTGAAGTGGAGAGAGTCTACAACTGTCTATCGCGGAATTACAAGGATTGTTAGCCGGCGCCGGGTCCGTCCGGCCCGCCCCGGAGAGACGGCGGCGGACAGCTCAAGGGATCAGCCGCTGCTTCATGGCGAAGCGCAATAGATCGGAGTTGGTCTTCAATTCGAACTCTTCCATGATCTTGTACTTGTGGAATGCCACGGTGCGCGGTGTGACGTTCAACACATGCGCGGCTTCCTTCATGGTCCGGCCTTCCGCCAGGAGTTGCAGCACTTCGCGCTGCCGCGAGGTGAGCGCGCGCTCCCGCGAAATTCTTGGCCCTTGCGCGAACTTGTCCTCCATGGCCCGCGCCATGTGCGAAGTCAGGAAAACTTTGCCTTTCAAAACCTGCTGGATCGCGCGCACCAGCTCCTCGCTCGCCGATTTTTTCAGCAGGAAAGCGGAAGCCCATGTGTCCAGCAGCTCCGCAGCGACGTCCACGTCCTCCGTCATTGTGAGAACCACCAGCTTGGTATTTGGCAGGAGCTTCTTGAGGCGTTCGCCGGCTTCGAATCCGTTCAGCACCGGCATACTCAAATCGAGCAGGATCACGTCCGGACGCAAGTCCGACGCTTTTTGCAGCAGCGCTCGGCCATCGGCCGCAGAGCCGACTACCTGAAATTGCGGTTCCAGTAATTTTGTGAAAGCTTCGACGATGAGCGTGTGATCGTCGGCCAGCAGGATGCGAGGTTTCGGCATGCGGGGACCTTCGCGCTGCAATCCTTGCAGCGTATTCGGCGGGTTCCCAGACTGTACCAAAATACTCGTCGCAAACGTCGAAACTTCTGTGCGGGTGGGCGGTATACGTGTATCTGCTGCCAGCCGGTCCGCGCGCCGGCTGGCTCGACCTCGGCGTTCCGGGACGTAAAGCGCTGTAAAACCTGGCTCGGCACGCAAGCCTGGCCTGAAACTTGTTTGACCGTGCGCCGTAGCGGATTTAGGCTCGAAAGAAGGGTTGTTCGAAGCGGCTCTGACAGGATGCCATGCGAAAAATGAACCTATCCGCCCGCGGGGCGGGTTTCACTCTGGCTCTTACGCTTATTTGCGCACTGGCGTGCAACTCCGCGGGTGGGCAAGCGCCCGCAACCGCCGCCAAAGTTCTGGGAACGATTCAGTCCATTTCCGGGAAGTCTCTGACGGTGCTTCCCGATTCCGGTGCGGCCACGGCAGTGACGATTGAAGACTCCGCGAAATTGCTGCAGATCGAGCCAGGCAAAACCGATTTGAAAGAGGCCGCTCCACTGCTGCTGGAGAATCTCCAGACCGGCGACCGGGTGCTGGTCCGCGGCATCCTTGGCGAGGACGGCAAGACCATTCGCGCGACTTCGGTCATTGCCATCAAGAAGGCTGCGATCGCGGCCAAGCAAACCCAGGAGCGTGCCGAATGGCAGCGTGGCGTGGGCGGAGTCGTCAAGTCCATTGACCTGGCAGCCGGCACCGTGGTTATCACCAGCAATGGTATCGGCGCCAATCGCGAAGTCTCCGTTCACATCGCGAAAGACGCGGTGCTTCGCCGCTACGCCCCGGATTCCACGCGCTTTGATGACGCCAAGCCCGCTCCGCTTTCCGGCATTCAGGTGGGCGACCAACTTCGCGCCCGTGGCACCCGGGGTGGTGACGGCACCACGTTCGACGCCGTGGAAATTGTTTCGGGAACGTTCCGGAACATCGCGGGCACGGTTGTCAGCACCGATCCGGCGACAAACACCCTTGTGGTGCAGGACCTCGCAAGCAAGGCTCCCGTCACGCTCCGCATCACCGGCGAATCGCAAATGCGAAAATTGCCCGAGCAGTTTGCCATGGGCATTGCAGCGCGTCTAAGAGGTGGAGCGTCCGGCGGTCCCGGTGCAAACCAGGCTCAGGCAAGCGCGCCCCCCGCAGCCGGGGCCGCGCCGGCGCCTGGTTCAGGAACGCCCGGAGCTCCAGGCGGACAGGGAGGGCCCGGCGCAGGGAGAGGCGATTTTCAGCAAGCCATCGCTCGCATGCCTGCAGCCTCGCTCGCCGATTTGAAGAAGGGTGATGCAGTCATGGTGGTAACCACGCAGGGCGAAGCCGGCGGTGCCTTGACCGTCATTACCTTGTTGGGCGGGGTCGAACCGATCCTGCGCGCTTCTCCGAAGGGCGGCCAGGACATGATCCTTTCCCCGTGGAGCTTGGGCGGCGGCGAACCTTCCGGCGGCAATTAGACGAATCGCGAATCAACGTTTCCCAGGAGATGGAATGACTCTGGCTTTCGGTTCTGTGTACAAACGACGGGTGTACGCGCTTGCCCTGCTCCTGCTCGGCCTCGCGATCGGCGTGCCGCACGCGCCGGCGCAAACACCACCCGCAGCGCAAACGGCAACCGGCGCGATTCACGGTCAGGTGACCGATCCGTCGGGGGCCGCGGTCGTGGGAGCAAACGTGCTGGCGCTTCCGGCCGGCGGAGCCGCCTCAAGCACGGCGGTCACCACCCGCGACGGACTCTTCGACATCAAGGGCCTGGCTCCCGGCAAGTACACGGTGCAGGTCTTCGCCGACGGCTTCGCGCACTTTGAGTCCAAGGAAATCGTCGTCGCTGCCGGCGCGCCGTTCGTTCTCAATGTGCGTCTCAGCATTCAGGAGCAGCAGGAAAAAGTCGTGGTCTCCGATACCACCACGCAGCTCGACACCAGCGGCGCCAACAACGCCAACTCGGTGGTGCTGAAGGGCAAGGATCTTGACGCGCTTTCCGACGACCCGGACGAACTGCAGGATGAACTGACCGCGCTCGCCGGGCCATCCGCCGGCCCGAATGGCGGCCAAATCTATATTGATGGCTTCACTGCCGGCCAGCTGCCCCCAAAGTCTTCCATTCGCGAGATTCGTATCAACCAGAATCCCTTTTCTGCTGAGTACGATCAGCTGGGCTACGGCCGCATCGAAATCCTCACCAAGCCCGGCACCGACAAGCTGCACGGGCAGTTCATGATTAACGGCAACGACTCGGCCTTCAACGCCCGCAACCCGTTTCTCGGCGACGCCGACGAGCCTTCCTACCACTCGATTCTGTACAGCGGCAACATCGGCGGGGCGCTCAGCAAGAAAGCATCGTTCTTTTTCAGCATTGATCGCCGCAATATCGACGAAATTTCCGTCGTCAATACTCCCGCGCTCGACGCCAATTTCCAGCCTATCCAGTTCACCGACGCCGTGCCCAATCCGCGTACCCGCACCAATCTCACGCCCCGTCTCGATTACCAGCTCACGCCCACCAACACCCTCACGCTTCGCTACCAGTATTTCCGCGAGAACGAAACCAACAATGGCGTCGGGCAATTCAATCTGCCCAGCCAGGCCTACAATTCGCTGGACACCGAGCACACCCTGCAGGTCAGCGATACGCAGACCCTCAGCGAACGCATCATCAACGAAACGCGCTTTCAATACGTTCGTTCCAACGGCACCGAAACCGTCCTGGACACCACTCCCAGCGTCTCGGTCAGCGGCGCATTCACCGGCGGCGGCAATCCGCAAGGCAATTTGCTGCAAACCACCGACGGTTACGAAATCCAGAACTACACTTCCATCGCCCTGGCCAAGCACTTCATCAAGTTTGGCGCGCGCGCCCGCATTGACCGGGATTCCGCGGATCGCATGCAGGGTTTCAACGGTTCCTTTACCTTCAATTCGCTGACCGCGTATCAGATCACCGAGCAGGGACTCGCCAACGGACTGACGCCGGATCAAATCCGCGCGGCCGGCGGCGGCGCCAGCCTGTTCACCCTCACCGCGGGCACTTCGCTGGTACAGAACACCTATTACGATCTCGGCTTGTATGTGCAGGACGAATGGCGCGTCCGGCCGAATATTACCGTCAACTTCGGCCTGCGCTACGAGCGGCAGAACCAGATTTACGATGATGGAGGTCTCGCACCTCGCCTCGGCTTCGCGTGGGGCATTGGCAAGACCAAGCAAGGTTCGCCGAAGTTCGTGGTCCGCGGCGGCTTCGGCATCTTTTATACGCGCTTCAAGCAGCAGTATCTGGAAAACGCCCAGCTCCTCAACGGCATCAACCAGCAGAGTTACGTGGTCACCAATCCCGATTTCTTCCCGAACCTGCCCACCGCATCCGAGCTCGCCAATTCGCAGACTGCGCCGACCATTTACCAGGTGGATCCGAAGCTGCACACGCCCTACCTCATGCAGTACGGCGCCACCCTGGAAAAGCAAATCACGAAAAACGCTAACGTTGCCTTCACCTATCTGTACTCGCGCGGCGTGCACCAGTTTGTCTCGCGCAATATCAACGCTCCCTTGCCGCCCGCGTATGATCCCAACGACCGCCCGCTCGGCACCGACGAAAACGTTTATGAATACGAGTCCGGGGGCGACTTCAAGCAGAATCAGTTCATCGTCAACGGCAACGTCCGCGTCGGGACCCGCGTTTCACTCTTCAGCTACTACACGCTGAACTACGCCAACAGCGACACTTCCGGCGCCACCAGCTTTCCCGCCAATCAATATGATCTAGCGCTCGACTACGGCCGCGCGGCCTTCGACATCCGCCAGCGTCTGTTCCTGGGCGGTTCGATCAGCCTGCCTTACTCGTTTCGCTTCAGCCCGTTCATGGTGGCCAGCTCCGGCGTTCCTTTCAACGTCGTCACCGGCGTGGATTCCAACAATGATTCGCTCTTTACAGATCGCCCAACCTACTCCCAGTTTCAGGCCGCGCTCGCGGGCGCCACGATTCCCGGAAACATTTCCTTCAACTGCGCTCCCGCCGCCGGTCAGACCCTGATTCCCGTCAACTGTGGCCAGGGCCCGGCCCGTTTTTCTCTCAACGTGCGGCTCAGCAAGACCATCGGTTTTGGAGAAAAGTCGAAGGGCAACCAGAACACTCAGGGCGGACCACCGCAAGGCGGCACGTTTGGTCGCGGCCCTGGCGGTCCAGGCGGACGAGGCAATCGCGGGGGCGGCATGTTCATGGACGCTTCCTCTGGCAAGAAGTACACCCTGACCTTCGGCATCTCGGCGCGCAATCTGTTGAACAATGTGAACGAAGGCCAGCCGATTGGCGTCATCAGCTCGCCCATCTTTGGCCAAGCCAATTCGCTGGCCGGAGGCCCCTTCGGAAGCCAGGCCAGCAACCGGCGCGTGGATTTGCAGGTCACGTTCGGTTTCTGATCTGGCGGCCGCCGTCACCAGCCAAATCAGGGAGGCGAGCGGTGCGTTGACCCGGCCATCTTGCGGCTTTTACACCGGCGCCCTCGCCCTTTACCCTATGTGTGCCTGCAGAGCATGCCCATGCGCCGTAAAAAGAAAAAACTCGATAAAGGCACGGAGGCGCGTCGCCGCGCCCGTAGTTCGGGGCTGGCCCCCGCGGGAACTCGCGTTATCCCCGACAAACGCAAGAAGCCCGAAAAGCACAGGAAGGGAACTGCCGACCTACTTGCCGGCGAGTGAGGCGCGGCTCCCCTGCGACAATTGACTTGCTTCGCCGCTGCCCGAATAATGCTTCGCAGTGCGAGCTGACCTGACTCGCGAATGAGACTTTCTTGAAGCTCTGGAAGGACGCCGACCCGGCCTCGCCCTTCTTCAATCCGCCAAATCCGAATACTCGAGGCTTTAAACGGACCAAACCCTTCGTCGGGAGCGCTCACGAATGACATCCTTCTCCGCTTTGCAATCCTTTGCGCAGGTTGTTCTCCGCCTCGCGCTTTTCATTTTTCTTGTGCCGCATGCCGCCCTCGCGCAGGATTCCCACCCAGCCGGCCCAGCACAGCCCACCCTTTACCTTCATGCCACGCTCATTGATACCGCTACCGGCGAGGTGCACCGCAACGCTTCCTTGCTGGTCCGTGACGGACTCATTCAATCCGTCGCGAACTCTTCCGAAGCCACACCCGGCGTGAACCTTGTGGACCTGCAGGGCAAATATGTTTTGCCCGGACTGATCAATACCCATGTGCATCTTGCGGTTGGCAAGCCGGACCCGCTCTTGGCTCGCGCCTATCTTCGTCGTGAACTCTTCAGCGGCGTCACCACCGTGCGCGATATGGCCGATGACGTCCGGCTGGTCGGCGAGCTGAAGCGGGAAGCCGCCTCTGGCGAAATAGATTCGCCCGACATTTTTTATGTGGCTCTTGTCGCAGGTCCCGATTTCTTTTCGGACCCGCGCAGCAGTGACGCTTCGGTCGGCTACCCTCCCGGCGGCGCTCCGTGGATGCGTGCCGTCGCCGCGGATTCCGATCTGCGCCAGGTGATCGCCGAAGCGCGGGGAACGGGTGCCTCCGCCATCAAGATCTATGCCGATTTGCCCGCCACGCTGGTCTCCGGGATTACTGCCGAGGCTCATCGTCAGGGCTTGCTGGTATGGGCCCATGCTGCCGTGTTCCCGGCAAGTCCCCTGGAGGTCATTCGTTCAAACGTTGACGTCGTCAGTCACTCCGATCTCCTGGCCTATCAGTTGTTCCCTGAGATGCCGGCGCGCTATGCCAGCGCGCCCGCGTTGCCTGCTCAGGCCGACTATGACGACCCGCGGATGGCCGTCGTCTACCGTGAAATGAAAGAGCGCGGAATCATTCTGGACGCCACCGTTGACCTTGCTTACCGTTACCCGTCCATGAAATTGAGCCCGTCTGCAAGCAGTGCCATCGCCGCCGCTGCGCATCGCCACGGCGTAATGATTTCCACGGGCACCGATGACGACCCGGACTGGAATAATCCCGACAGCGCTTTGATCGATGAGATTGAGCGGCTTGCGCAGAGCGCCGGCTTTTCGCCCATGGAGGCGCTCCATGCGGCCACCGTGGTATCGGCGCGCGCGGCGGGCCGGCAGAACGTCGTCGGCAAATTGCAACCCGGCTACGCTGCCGATTTTGTGGTGCTGAAAGAAAACCCGCTGGAGAATCTAGAAAACCTTCGTTCAGTCGAGACGGTCGTCAAGCACGGTGTCGCGCACCTGCGCAAAGACTACGTGCCCTTCCGCCCGGCGGCGCGTCACTAGCCATGGATTTGCATTTTCGTCCAGACCGGACCGGCCTAGTTTTTCGAGCCTCAACCAGGTCGTAGTACGGGGACCGACTCGTCTGGCCGGAAGACCGGCTCGTGCGCCAGCTTCTGACGATTCGCCAGTTCGCCGGCAATCGTTTCGAGATCGCTCTTGTTAAATCCCATACTGGAGACGCTCACCGTACCGTCCGGCTCGATCAGGAACACGGTTGGCACCATGCTCAGGCCGTAAGCGTTCGAAACCGGATAGCCCGCTTCATCGACCAGGACAGGGAACTGCAAGCCATAGGTCTGCGCAAATTCCCGTGACGCCCCGGCATTGTCTTGCGACACCGCCATAAACGTCACTCCCGCCTCGCCGTAACGCTCCGCCAGCCGTTCCACAAAGGGCAGCGTGAACTTGCAGACCGGGCAGGAGACCTTGAAAAAGGTCAGTACGACAGGGCCTTTTTCCAGGGCCTGGGCGAGAGAGTATTGCTTGCCGTCGAGATCCTTGAGGGTGAATTTCGGCGCCGGATTTCCACGAACGATGTGCGTCATGCTTTCCTTGGCTCCCAGCCAGCGGCTCAGACTACGCAAAAGCGACATTCTCGAATGTTATCGCGATGCGATGGGTTGTCCAAGGCCGGCGCCCGCGCTCATGGCGCGCTCGAATCGTGCGTGGAGACGACGCGCCCGTATTCAGATGCCCGGCTGATCCGGTCGAACATCCGGTAGGTCTCGCCCGATATGTGCGCGATTGCGTCTCCGCCCTCGCGTTCGTGCCGCAAATAGGTGGTCATGGCGCAAACGATGTACGGCCGCGCCGTGAAAACTACCCCGCAATCGTTCCGCACGCCTTCCAGCTCGCCGGGCTTGTTCGCCACCCGCAAGTCCTCCGGCAATTCTCGCGGCAGGTAGTTGTCTTTGTGAATCCCCAGCAGTTTGAAGTAGTCTGCCGTCAGCTCCTTGTTCAGGACTTTGCCTTGGTACAGCGCTTGCAAGAGCAGCATCAGCTCACGCGGCGAGGCTACATTCTCGCGTCCCTCGGCCGCGGCCTTCACGTCCATCATTTTTCGCCGCAAGCGCGTGTGTTTCAGCCCCAGCGAGTCCAGCAGGGAATTGACGTTTTCCAGGCCCACGCGGTCAATCAGGATGTTTGTCGCCGAGTTGTCGCTCACGGAGATCATCAGCACGGCAACGTCGCGGAGCGTGAGCTTCGTGGCGCCCGGCGTCAACTCCTGCGAAATGCCGCTGCCGCTAACCAGGTCTGAAGCTTGTAGCGTGTAGGAATCGGAAAACTTCAGCTTGCCCTGCTGCACCTGCCGGTAGAACTCCGCCAGAACCGCGATCTTGATCGTGCTCGCCGTCGGAAAAACCTCGTCCGCGTTCAGCAGAAAGCTGTGTCCGTTCGAAAGGTCCAGAATCGCAACCCCAAGCACACCATCCAGTTGCCGGTCCGTCTCCCGCACTTCGCTTTCCAGCTTCTGCCACAGCAATAGCTCTTTCCCGGAGGGGCCTGGCTGCTGCCCGCGCACCGCGCCGGCCGCAAGGAGTGTCACCGAAATAATCAAAAGCCCGCGCCACGCTCTCAAGTGTCCCTCCGCTTCCGAAAATGCCCCGCCATTCGCACGCAGCCAAATGGGCAATCTATCGCCTATTGCGCAGGAAAATTCCGGCAGCCGGCTTTCCGCATCCGATTTCTTCGCGGCATCGCTAGTCGCGGGCCCGCGCTTTCTTATAACGTTGCGCCAGCCGGATTTTTCTTCGTTCTCCCGCTTCACGCCAGCGCCGCTTTTCCTCCGCCGTCCGCAGAATCAGCGGCGGCACCGGCTTTGGTTCACGCGAGGCCGCATCCAGCGCCACAAACGTCACATACGCGGTTGTGGTGTGCTTGCGCTCGCCGGTCAGAGTATTCTCCGAGAATACTTTCACGCCCACTTCCATCGAGGTGTGGAACACGCGATTGATCTGCGATTTCAGGATCACGATTTCGCCGATGCTGATCGGATTGCGAAAATCGATGTAATCCACCGAGGCCGTCACCACATAGCTGTTTGAGTGGCGGCTCGCGGCCATCGCCGCGGCGATATCCACCAGATGCATCACGTGTCCGCCCAGCAATTTGCCCAACGGGTTCGTCGTCGCCGGCAACACCACCTCGGCCATCTCTGACCGCGACGCGCTGATGGGCTTGGGCTTGAGTATTCCGTAGCTCTTTGGCTGGCTCGACGCTTTCGGCATTGCATCCCCGCGGCTGGATTTGGGCGCTCGCGCTACAGCCGCTATACTACCTGCGAATATGGCTGACCCCAAGAAAACCCGTCGCGAAATGTTGCAGGAGTTCGTCGCGCAAAAGCCCGGCGACGCCTTCTCCCGTTACGGCCTCGCACTTGAGTGCATGAATTCCGGGGACACGCCTGCCGCCGAGATCCAGTTCCGGGAACTGTTGCAGCGCAACCCGGACTACGTCCCGGCCTATCTCATGTTCGCGCAAATGCTGGTCAAAGAATCGCGCGCGGACGAAGCGCGGGAAGTCCTGGACAAGGGCATCGGCGCCGCATCCAAGGCGGGCAATGGTCACGCGCTTTCCGAAATGGAAAGCCTGTTGAACGAACTCTAAGAAATCCAGGCCGTTGCAACCCTGAATTTGCCTATGCGCCACGACCTGCTATGCTTGCGTTGGAAGGCACGATGGCACCACCCCGGCTCCCGCTGTTCCCGCTGAACGTAGTTCTTCTCCCCGGCACCGACATGCCCCTGCACATTTTCGAGCCGCGTTACCGCCAAATGGTTCGTGAATGTCTGGAAACGCGGACCGCCTTCGGAATGCTGCTGGCGTTACCGAAGGGCATCGCCGGTACCGGCTGCACCGCGGAAATTCTGGAAGTGACCAAGCGTTACGAAGATGGCCGTTGTGACATCCTGGCGATCGGGCGCGATCCGTTCCGCGTGACTCAGCTTTTCACCGACGATCCTCTGCTGCAGGGCGACGTGGACTTTCTCGAGGACCAAGCCGGGCCGGTTCCGCGGCAGATCACCCGCGACTTGCAGGAACTCTACGAGACGTGCCACACCCTGGTTTTTGGCGACTATCCACGCAACATTCGCGAAGACAGTCCCATCGAATTGTCCTATAGGATCGCCGGAACCCTGCCGATGGAGTTGCGGTGGAAACAGAGCATTCTGGAACTCCGCAGCGAAGCTGAGCGCCAGGAGCGCCTGGTCATGTATTTGAAGGAATGGGCGCCGTTTCTGCAGCGCGCCGAGGATTCCCGCGCCGGCGCCGCGGGCACGGGCAGCGTGAACTAGCCCGGATTTCACCGCGGCAGACCGCAAGTGCACGATTGCGCGGCGCGCGCATCAAACAAGGTATCGCGCCACGAAGTGTCGCACCACGAAGTATCGCACTGCATTGCTGCTCTCAAGCGGAGCACATGGGGGCCACATGAGCGTTTCACCGACCACGCAGTCCGGACGCAGCAAACCGGGAACGCTGGGCGAATTGCGCCGCATACCGGATTTTGACGCCGCGGGTGCCGCACGCTCCGTCAAGGACGAGTTGCGCGCGAACCTGCTGCGGCTTATCGAACGCGGCGAGCCGCTTTTCCCGGGCGTTCACGGCTACGACGACACGGTGGTACCGCAGATCGTCAACGCCTTGCTTTCTCGGCACAACTTCATCTTGCTGGGCCTGCGCGGCCAGGCAAAAAGCCGCATCCTGCGCGGCCTGGTTGGCCTGCTTGATCCCGAAATTCCCGTGGTCGCCGGTTGCGAAATCAATGACGACCCGCTGCGCCCCATCTGCCGCAGCTGCAAGGAGCGCATCGCGGCGGAAGGCGATCGCACGGCGATCGCATGGATGCCCCGCGACACCCGTTACGTGGAGAAGCTCGCGACCCCGGACGTGACCATCGCCGACATCATCGGCGACGTGGACCCGATTCGCGCCGCGCGCGGCGGCCGCGATCTCTCCGACGAGCTGACCATCCACTATGGCCTGCTCCCCCGTGCCAATCGCGGGATCTTTGCGATCAACGAACTTCCCGACCTGGCCGGAAAGATTCAGGTCGGCCTGTTCAACATCATGCAGGAAGGGGACATCCAGATTAAGGGCTACCCGTTGCGCCTGCCCCTGGACGTCTTGCTGGTCTTCTCGGCGAATCCGGAGGACTACACCGCGCGCGGAAAAATCATTACGCCCCTGAAGGATCGTATCGGCGCGGAAATTCGCACCCACTATCCCTCCAGCCTGGAGGAAGGCATTTCCATCACCCGCCAGGAAGCCTGGACCCGGCGCGATTCCGCCTACGGGGTCGAGGTGCCTGAATATCTCCGCGAACTGGTCGAAGAAGTCGCCTTTCAGGCGCGTGACGATAAGCGCATTGACAAGCGTTCAGGGGTAAGCCAGCGCCTGCCCATCACCATGCTGGAAAGCGTGGTGAGCAGCGCCGAACAGCGTGCTGCGCGCGCCGGCGAAAAAGCCAGCGTCGCGCGCGTGGCCGATGTTTACGCCGCGCTGCCCTCCGTCACCGGCAAACTCGAACTCGAATATGAAGGCGAGCTGAAAGGCGCTGAAACGGTCGCTCGCGAAATCATTCGGACCGCGATCGGCCGCGTGTATTCGCGCCGCTTCGCCGACGTCAACTTTCAACAAACAGTGCAGTGGTTCGAACTCGGCGGGGAGCTGAAAGTGGCCGATGTCGCCTCCACTGCCGACCGTTACAAACAGCTCGCCAACGTCGCCGGACTGCTCGATCACGTGGAAAAGCTCGGCGTGAAGGACAGGAAGGACCAGGCACACGCCTCGGCCGCCGCGGAAATGATTCTGGAAGGGTTGTGGGCCCACCGCCGCATCGGCCGCAGCGAAGAGCGCGGCTTCTACGCGGAGAAGCCGCGACCGCAGGAACCGCAGCAAGGTGGCGGCAACCGTCCGCCGCGCCGCAGTTACAACTGAGGGAGACCGCGCTTCGCGGCTGGGGGCCAAATGAAATTCACCAAATTCACCAAGTACACCGGCGAGCCCGCCGACGCGGTGGACCTCGATGAACTGGTCAAGCGCCTCGGCGACTTCTTCCTGCAGAGCGGGTTCGAATCGCAGTACTACGGCATCTCCGAATTCGACCCGGAGCGCTCGATGGAGGCGCTGCGCGAAGCCATCCTGCGCGCGCTGCAGGACGGCGACTTGCTCTCGGAAGGCGAAATGAGCGAAGAACTCCGCAAGCTGCTCAACCGCTCGGACGCCATGAACAACGAAGAAATCCAGAAGCTGCTGGACAAGCTGGTGCAGCGCCTGGCCAACGAAGGCTACATTAACCCGCAACAACCGCCGCAGATTACGCCGCCCAACCAGATGTCGGCTCGGGGCTCGGTCGGCAGTCCCCAGCAGCGCTGGGCCGAAGCGCGCTTTGAAATCACCGACAAGACCATCGACTTCCTCGGCTTCAAGACCCTGCGCGATCTGCTGGGCTCTCTCGGCCGCAGCAGCTTCGGCCGCCACGACACGCGCGATCTTGCCACCGGGGTGGAATCGGGAGGCGTCTCACGTCCCTACGAGTTCGGCGACACGCTGAACCTGGATGTGAGCGAAACGCTGTTCAATGCCGTGCGTCGCGACGGCGCGAAAGTCCCGATCGACATCGGATACCAGGATTTGATGGTCCACCAGTGCGAGTATCAGTCCTCGTGCGCCACGGTGGTGATGCTTGATTGCTCGCACAGCATGATTCTCTACGGGGAAGATCGCTTCACTCCGGCCAAGCGGGTGGCCATGGCCCTTTCGCACCTCATCCGCACGCAATTTCCCGGCGACTCGCTAAACCTGGTTTTGTTCCATGACAGCGCCGAAGAAGTTCCCTTGAACGAACTGGCCCGGGTTCATGTCGGGCCGTTTTACACCAACACCCGCGAAGGCTTGCGCATGGCGCAGCGGATTCTCCTGCGCCAGCGGAAAGACATGCGCCAGATCGTCATGATCACCGACGGCAAGCCGTCCGCTCTGACGCTGGAAGACGGCCGCATCTATAAGAACGCCTTCGGTCTGGATCCTTTTGTGGTCAGCGAAACGTTGGAAGAAGTGAATAAGTGCAAGCGCGCCAACATCATGATCAATACCTTCATGCTGGCCACCGACTATTCACTTGTGAACTTCGTGCAGAAAATCACCCAGATGTGCCGCGGCAAAGCCTACTTCACCACACCGCAGAATCTGGGCCAGTATCTGTTGATGGATTTTATGCAGCGCAAGACACGCCACATTCACTAAACTTTGCCGCCGGTCCGCACTATTTGGCGCCCAGCTCCCCCACCCACATCGCCGTGGTCGTGGGCTGCGGGCTCCCGCCTTCCGGCTCTTCGGTAATGGCCAGCGCCTTGGTCACCGCCTGCGTCCCTGGTGGCTCCGGCACGAGCAGATCGAACTTTCCTTCCGCGTCCGGTCGCACGGCGAGCGAGGGCACTGGTTTGCCACCCTCCTTGGGGATCAACCACAGCTGCAGCGTGCGATTGCCGCTTGGCGCCGCCACGCCCTGGCCTGACACAACGATGCCCAGCCCCGCATGCCAGGTGGCTTGCATCGCCGGCACTCCGCTCTTGCCCGCCGGCATGGGGAAGTGAATGGATCGCGGGTCGGTCAGGATCACCGCTTCGCGCTTGGCCAGCGCCAGCTGCTGCTCCGTCTCCTGCCGCAATCTTTGTTGTTCGCCGATTTCGCCCTGCATCGCCCGTATCTGTTCGCTCAGGGAGCGCGCTTCATACCCGTTGTAAATCCCGAAAATCAAGACCGCTGCGGCCGCGGCCCACATCCACCACGGCATTGTAGTTTTGCCGACGGCCACATTGCCGCCTTTCGCGGCAGCCGCTTCCGCGCGCACCGTCGCCAGCAACCGCCCGCGCAAGATGTCGGATGGCTGCGCTTCCGGTGCCAGGTAGGCGAGTTCGCTTACAACCGCTCGCGCCTCGGCCAAGGCTCGCGCGCATTCCTCGCAGCCGTTGGCCAGGTGGGCCTCCGCCGCCGCGCGCTCCTCGCCGTCCAGCGCGCCAAGGGCATACGCCTCCATCAGTTCCAGAAACGGGTCGCGAATTGGATCCTTGCCGCTCACGACGCTCCCTGCAATTCCTGCTTCAAACGCAGCAGGCCGTTGCGAATCCAGCTCTTTACCGTGCCCAAAGGCTCTTTCAATGCGGAGGCGATTTCGCTGTGGCTCAGCCCTTCGAAATAGGCGAGCTCCAATGCACGTTTTTGCTGCGGATGAAGCTGGGTCATCAGCGCGCGCACGCGCTCTGCGCGCCTCTTGTCGTCCAGCGAACCCTCGAAGTCCGGCTTCATCGCCACCGACGGAAGCTCTTCGGCCTGTTCTTCCCGGCGCCGCTGCCGCTCGGCCTTCAGGCGCAAATGGTCTAGCGCCCGGTTGCGCGCCAGGGTGAGCAGCCACGGACGAAACGCTCCGCGCGATTCGTCGTAGAGCCCCGCGTTCCGCCAAAGCTGCAGGAAGACGTCCTGCACCACTTCCTCCGCGGTCGAGGCCTGCCGAAGAATCCGCAGCACCACCGCGTACACGATAGAGGAGTGCCGGTCGTAGAGCGTTTCGAAGGCGTTCACGTCTTTTTGCAGAAGCCGCTGCACCAGCGTCGCATCGGGCGACACTTGGCGCGAGTCCGACGGTGTGAAGACCGCGAGCAACACGGGACGGGCTAGGGCTTCTCCTGAAGAGTGATACGGCAATTGCGGCCGTTCAGATGAGACACTGTGCAGGAAGTTTTAGCCTGTTTGCAAGCGGCGCGCAACGCCGAAAGCTTGCTCCACGCAGGTCCCGATCGCCGGACCGCTCCAGTAATTGCCGATCACGTGCAGCCCGGGAACCGCCGAAATCGCCGCTTGCGCCGCGGTCAGGAGCTCGCCGTGCCCCAGGTTGTACTGCGGGATCGCGCGCTCATAAGTCGTAACCCGGCTGATCTTGGGGTTCCCGGTGATTTCCAGGATGCGCGAATTTTCCGCGTGCACCAGGGACGCAAGGTTATCCGGCGGGAGTGCCGCCGCTTGCGGGTCGGTCGCGCCACCGACAAAGCTGGTCAGAAGGCGGTGTTTATCGGGCGCCCGGCCCGGGAAAAGCGATGAGTTCCACACTGTGCCCAGCGTACGCAGGCCGGAGGCGCGTGGAATCAGGTAGCCGAAGCCGTGCAGCGGGTTGCGAGTCTGATCCGCGAGATAGCCGAGCGAGACGACCGCCACCGGAGCATAAGTGATTCTCGCCAGGGCTGTGGCAGCCTGCGGCGCCATGCCTTTCAGCAGGGTACTGGCCGACCCCGCTGGAACGGCCAGCACAAGCTGCTCACAACGAAGCGTTTCTTCGCGCTCGGTTGAGGCCAGCGTCAAGGCAAAGCCGGCGCCGGGTTCCGCCCTCTCGATCGCTCGGACCGCCGTTCTGCAGCGCAAGTTGCCACCGAGCGATTTTGCGAGTGCCTGAATAACGGCATTCGCGCCGGAGCGAAAGGAAGAAAGCGTTGGGCCTCGACGAGTGGTCTGGCCGCTCGTTCCGCCGGTGTTGTTGCGTGCCGCCGCCCGCTTCATCCCGCGAAGGATGCTTCCCGCTTCGCGCTCCGCCTCGTAGCCCTTGGGGAACGCCGCCCGGAAACTCAATTTCTCCGGGTCGCCGGCGTAAATGCCGGAGACGAACGGGGCCACCAGGCGATTCAGGAGTTCCGGCGTGAATTTGCGGCGCACGAAGGCAGCCACAGATTCGTCCGTTGCGGGAGGTTTGCTCTTGCCAAATGCATCCGACAGCAACGCGAACTTCGTGCGCAGACTCAAGAGTCCTGAAGCGAACAATGCCGGCGGGGAGAGCGGCACCGAGCGCAGTTCGTTGCCGATCAGTACGTAGCGAGGAACTCGATCGGGCGCGCGGGTGAGTTCCGTCGCGAGCCCCAGGTCCGTGATCAGTTGGGTCAGCAGCGGGGTTTCCGAAAAACTCTGGGGCCCCAGCTCGAAAAGGTAGCCTTCCTCGGAAACCGATTGCATGACCCCGCCGGGGCGTTCCGCGGCCTCCAGCAAGAGCACCCTGCCGCCGCTCTTTTGCAGGGCGTATGCGCAGGCCAGCCCGGAAATTCCACCACCAACCACAACGGTCAGCGGCGCGGCATGGGGCGAAAGAGCGGGCACGTTTAGAGTGTCTTCGAAAACAGCGGCTTGGCAGCCAACTGTTGTTGTTCGAGATAGGGATCAAAAATCATGGCCAGATTGCGGATGAAGATTCGCCCCAGCCAGGTGGCGCGGATTTCATCGCCGTCCAAGACCAGCAATCCGTCTTCCACCGGGACCCGCAGGCGCGCCAGCTCTTCGGCAAAGTGCTCATCGAAATTCACGGCAAACTCTTCACTGATGGAGCGCTTCGAAATCACGGTGTGGCAGAGCAAACGTGAAATCACTTCGCGGCGCAGTAGATCCTCGGGTGAAAGATGGTACCCGCGCATGGTCGCGGCATGCCCGGCGTTCACTGCCGCTTCCCAGGCCGGGAGTTCCCGGAAATTCTGGGCATAGGCGCTGCGGAAGCCGCTGATCGCGGTTACGCCCATCCCGTAGAGGTCGGCGCCGGCCTTCGTTGTGTAGCCCTGAAAGTTGCGGTGCAGAGTCCGGTTCGCCTGCGCCGTCGCCAGTTCGTCGCCTGGTTTCGCGAAGTGGTCCATCCCGATATAGAGGTAGCCTGCTTCGATGAATTGCAGCAGCCCGCCGCGGAAAATCTCAAACTTCAGCATGCCTTCCGGAAGGTGGGCGGCAAACGCCCCCTGCTGCTTCTTGAGCCAGGGCACGTGCGCATAGCTGAAGAGCGCGATGCGGTCGGGCGCAAGGCTCACGATCTTTGCGACCGTCGCGGAGAAGGTTTCCGCGGTCTGATGCGGCAGCCCATAGATCAGGTCCACGTTGATGCTGTCGAATCCGAGCGAGCGTGCCGTCTGGATCAAGTCGCGGGTGAGCTCGTAAGGCTGCACGCGGTGAATCGCCTGCTGCACCGGTGCGTGAAAATCCTGAATTCCCATGCTGAGCCGGTTGAAGCCGAGGCGCCGCAGTGTTTCCAGGTGTCCAGCGGTTGTCACCCGCGGATCCACCTCGACGCCAACTTCCGCTTCACCCGCAAACCGGAAGCGCTCGCGCGTGAAGCTGAAGAGATCCTCCAGCTGCTCCGGCGATGAGTACGTCGGTGTCCCGCCGCCCCAGTGGAACTGCACCACTTCGCGCTCTCGCGACACGCCGGCCGCGGTGCGCGCAACCTCCTTCTTCAATGTCTCCAGGTAGGGCTGCGCCACCCGCTTATCCTTTTGGATGATGACGTTGCACGCGCAAAACAGACACAGGCTCTCGCAGAATGGCAGATGCATGTAAAGGGAAACCGGGGTCCGCGCCGCGTCCGCTTCCGCGTGAATTCGCTCGGTGTCTCCCGGGCCGAAGGAATCGTTCCAGACGGGAGCTGTGGGATAGCTTGTGTAGCGCGGGCCGGGTCGGTTATAGCGCGCCAGAAAGTCCTCGCTCACGCGAAGCTCTTCGCGCATCTGTTCAATGGTGGGATGCAAAATCATGCCAGCGTTGTGTCCTCAGACCTGCGCGGCAAACTTTTCAATGCGGAACTCCTGGCCGGTGGAAATAAAGGCTTGCGCGTTCTCGACCGGCGTGCCGGGTAGGATGCCGTGCCCAAGATTCAGAATATGCCCGACCCCCTGGAGCTGTTCCAGAATCTCGGCGGTTCGTTCGCAAATGGCGCTGCGCGGCGCAAAGAGCAGCGCCGGGTCCAGATTGCCTTGCAGCGCGACTTTAGCTCCCAATTTTCCGCGCAGCTCGGCGAGGTTCACACGCCAGTCGCAGCTCAGTACCGTGGCGCCGGCTTGCGCCACCGCGTCCAATAGATGGTGCGACGCCTTCGTGTAATAAATCACCGGAACTATCCCGTTGACCCCGGCGATCACTTCCTGCACGGCCGGCAGCGCGAAGGCTCGGTACTCCGGCAGTGCCAGTTCGCCGCACCAGGTATCGAAAAGCTGCACCGCCGTGGCTCCGGCGGCAATCTGCGCCTTCAGATAGCCTACGGTGTTTTGCGCAATCCGCCCTAGCAGTTCGCGAAACGTGGCCGGCTCGGTGTGCAGGAAGCTCTTCACGGAGGCGAAGCCTTCCTTTGTCCGCCCTTCCACCATGTAACAAGCCAGGGTCCAGGGCGCCGCCGCAAACCCGAGAACCGGCACGTCAGGCCCGACGGCGCGCACGAGTCGCCGAATCGCTTCCATCAAGAATCCAGTTTCCTGCTCCGGGTCAAAATTTCGCAGCTTTGCAACCGCGGCCGCCGAGCGCACCGGTTCCGGCAGGTTGGGCCCCGCATCGCCGAGTTCCAAAGGAAGCCCCATCGCTTCGGCGGGAATGAGAATGTCCGAGAACACGATGACGGCGTCTACGCCCAGCCGACGGAATGGCTGCAACGACACCTCGACCGCCAAATCCGGCGTCTTGCAAACTTCCAGGAACGCGTGCTGCGCGCGCAACGCCCGATACTCCGGCAGGTACCGCCCCGCCTGCCGCATCATCCAAACCGGCACGCGCGGCACGGGCTGGCAGCGGCAAGCGCGCAGGAACAGCTCTTTTCGCGTGAGGCGCTCTGCATTGGCGGAAATGGTGGACATACTGGTTTGAGTGTTCGAGACTGCGTCCGGGCGACTTTCCCGAAACGGACTGTGTCCCCACGAGAATAGCAAATCGCCGACGCCCTTGCCTGGAATGCACCCCAACCAAGCGCCACGCCCTCCCCTAGGCTATACTCTGCTCAGGGAGTCCCGGCCCTCTCGGAAGGGCAGTCCGCCATTCTGGAAGGCCGGCTCGCGTCGATGGAACATCTCTTTATCCTGCTTACACTTGCGGCCTATCTGGCGAGCTTTGCCGCCTACGTTGTCTTCCTCGTGGCCGGTCGCGAATGGGCTGGCCGTCTTGGCTCGCTCTTCCTGGCCGCCGCCCTGGTGGCGCACTACTACGAATTACTCGATCGCTCCCGCGGACTGCACACCGTCCCCTATCACGATCTGTCCGGCTCCATGTCCCTTTTCGGCTGGCTGCTTGGCCTTACCTATCTGAGCCTTGAACTCTTCCACCGCCAGCGCTCGGTCGGAGCGTTCGTCTTGCCCTTCATTCTGGCGTTCTTCGGGGTTGCGCAACTTGCTCCCAGTGACCGCTTTGCCGTCGTCCCTGCCACCGGGGTGGCTTTCGCGCTGCACGTGACGCTCAGCATCCTGGCGTACGCCGCTTTTGGGCTGTCCTGCGTACTCAGCCTGATCTATCTTGCCGAACAGCGTCTGCTGCGCGAGCGGCGAATCGGCGACGTCGTCTGGCGGCTGCCTTCTCTGGATCTTCTCGACCGCATGAGCCAAAGCGGGGTTCTGGTCGGCCTGTTGTCCATCGCTGTGGGAACGGTTCTCGGTTTCGTGTGGGTCAGCCGGCTCACAGGCGTCTTATGGCACTACGATCCCAAGTACGTCATCACCCTGGTCGTGCTCATCGCTTACGTTTTTTATCTGCGCGTCGCCCGCAATCCCACCTGGCGCGGCGCCCGCGCTTCGCGCCTCTGCATTTTCAATTTTGCGCTGGTCATTTTCAGCTTCACCGTCGTGAATTTGTTTCTTACGCGCGCACACCGCTATTTTTAGGAGTCACTGGCAGCGTTTATGGAGATCGTCCTCGTCGGATTGAACCACCGCTCGGCGCCCGTTGAGGTGCGCGAACGGGTGTCCTTCTCGGCCGAGCAGGCTCTGCGCGCCGCCGAAGAGCTGCGTGCCCAGGGCATCTTCCACGAAACCCTGGTGCTCTCCACATGCAATCGGAGCGAGGTCTACGGCGTGCCGCCCGAGCCTGCCCGCGAATCGTTGGACGCCCTCTCTTCGTATCTCAGCGGCTTCCACGCGGTCCGATCCGATCTGCTTCGCCCTGCGCTTTATCACCACTACGACCGCCACGCGGTGCGCCACCTTTTTCGCGTCGCTTCCGGCCTCGATTCCATGATGCTCGGCGAAGCCGAAATCCTGGGCCAGGTGCGGGAAGCGTACCGCGCCGCGCACAGTCATGGAGCCACCGGCCCCGTCCTGAACCGCCTGTTTCAGGGCGCGCTCGAAGTCGGCAAGCGGGTTCGCTCCGAAACCGACCTCGGCACCCGGCCCATGTCGGTTGCCTCCGCCGGTGTCAAACTTGCCGAGCGCATTTTCGGCAAACTCGCGGAACGCAGCGCGCTCGTTCTGGGCGCAGGCACCATCAGCGAACAGGTGGTCTCGCAACTGCGCGACCGTTGCATTTCCCGCCTCTACGTGATGAATCGGTCTTATGATCGAGCCGCCGCGCTGGCCCGCGAATTTTCCGGCGAGGTCATCGCCTGGGAAAAATGGCAAGAAGCTCTGGCCTTGCCTGACGTCATCGTCACCAGCGTTTCCTCCGAGGAACCGGTGTTGCTTCGCCGCGCTCTCGAACACGGCATGGCCGCGCGACGCAATCGTCCGCTGTTCGTCATGGATCTCGGCCTGCCCCGCAACGTCGAGCCTGCCGCCGCCGACCTCTACAACCTGTACCTCTACAACATCGACGACCTCACAAACATCGTCGAGCAGAATCGCAGCGCTCGCCAGGGTGAAGTCCCGCGCGCAGAGGCCATCGTCGAGGAACACGTTGCGAAGTTCCTCACCTGGCAAGCCGGCGTCGAACTCAACGCGGTCATTGCCGCTTTGCAAGGCCAGTTGAAGGAGCAGCGTACGGCTTTGGTCCGCGAACGCATCGCGCGCATGGCTTCCCTCAGCCCCCAGCAGCGCGCCGAAGTGGAAGCGCTGATGGACGATCTCCTGGAAAAAATTCTGGTGGATCCCGCCCGCCGCCTGCAGGGGGAACGCGACCTGCGCCGCAAGATCCAGGACGTGGAAGCGATCCGCGACCTTTTTCTTCCCGAAAGGCACCGCTCATGAAGGCCGTGCGCATCGGCACACGCGGCAGTCTGCTAGCCCGCTGGCAGGCCGACTATGTCCGCAAGAAGATTTTTCAGGCGACCGGCGTTGACGCGGAAATCGTGGTGATCAAGACCACCGGGGACAAACTGCAGCAGGCTCCGTTCTCGCAAATCGGCGGCAAAGGCGTGTTCATCAAGGAGCTCGAAGAAGCGCTCCTGGAAGAACAGATTGATCTCGCCGTGCATAGCGTTAAGGACATTCCGACGGACGTCCCGTCGGGCCTTTGCTTTCCCGCGGTTTGCCGCCGCGACGACGCCCGCGACTGCCTGATTGCCGCCAACGGCGCTACCCTGGCCTCGCTTCGCCAGGGGGCGCGCCTCGGAACCAGCAGCCTTCGCCGCCAGGCCCAGCTGCGACATCTTCGTCCCGATCTCGACGTCCGCGATCTGCGGGGAAACGTGGACACCCGCTTGCGCAAGGTGGAAAGCGGGGAGTATGAGGCCATCGTCCTGGCTAAAGCCGGACTCGACCGTCTCGGCTGGAGCAATCGCATCAGCGAAGTTCTCGCGCAGGAGACGTGCATGCCCGCCGTCGGTCAAGGCGCCATTGCCGTGCAGGCTCGCGTGAAGGATGCCGAATTCTCGGACGCGCTTGCTCCTCTGGACGACGCCGAGACTCGCCAGTCCATCGTCGCGGAACGCGCCTTGCTCGCGGCTGTGGAGGGAGGCTGCCAGGTTCCGCTAGGCGCCTGGGCCCGCTTCGAAAAGAGCGAGCTGGTCATGGACGCGGTAGTTTGCTCGCCCGATGGCACCCAGATGGTGCGGCAGCGCGCCAGCGGCCCCCAGGACCAGGGGCGCGAACTCGGAGTCAAGATCGCCGAGATGCTCCTCGCCTCCGGCGCCCGGGAAATTCTCGAGGGGGTGTATCGCCAGCGTGGCTAGCTCGACTCCATCGCCGCTCGACGGCAAGCGCATCGTGATCACCCGCCCCGATGGCCAATCCGCGGGACTGCGCGATGCGCTCATCGCGCAAGGCGCTCGCGTCATCCATCTCGCGACGATCGAAATTCAGCCGCCCGCCGATCCCGCGCCGCTCGACGCTGCGGCCAAGCGAATCAGCGATTTCGATTGGCTGCTCTTTACCAGCCAGAATGCCGTGAGCGCGTTTGCCGCTCGGCTCTTCAAGCTGGCCTTCTCCGCGGGCAGTTTTGCGGGCCGAGTCGGCTGCGTCGGGGAAGCCACCGCCAGAGCCGCCATGCAAGCCGGCTTTCTCAAGGTACGCGCCGGGCAAGGCAGAACCGCGAGCGACCTGGTTACCGAACTTGCTGCCGAGCTGAAGGGCCGACGTGTGCTCCTGCCCCGCAGCGATCGAGCAGACGCCGCCTTGCTCGAGCAACTCCGGGCACTCGGTGCCAACGTCACCGACGTCGTCGCATACCGCACGTTGGACGTGACGGCCATACCGTCCATCCTGCGCGACGACGTCGCGGGTGCCCACGCGATCCTGTTTTTCAGCCCGTCCGCCGCCGCAGCCTTCGCCAACATGATCAAGTCCGGCCTGCTGCCAGCGATCGCCGCTACAACCCTTGTCGGCGCTGTGGGCCCGGTCACTCATCAGGCATTGCTCGCCGCCGGCCTGCGCTGCGATTTCGAGGCGGAATCGCCCTCCAACGACGAACTGCTCGCCGCGCTTGTCGCCAGGCTGGCCGCAGGCTCGACCAAAAATTCCGGAGCTCACGCATGACCTTTCCTGTACAGCGTCCGCGCCGCCTCAGAAATTCCGAGCTTGTTCGCAACCTGGTAGGCGAAACCCGCCTTTCTGCCGCCGGCCTCATCTACCCGCTCTTCGTCTGTCCTGGTTCCGGCGTGCGCAAGGAAGTGAGCGCCATGCCCGGCGTGTTTCAGCAATCCGTGGACAAGATAGTCGAAGACTGCCGGGAAGTGGAGTCTCTCGGTCTGCCCGGCGTGATCCTTTTCGGCCTGCCCGAAAGCAAAGACCCGCGCGGTGAAAGCTCGCTGCGCAAGGATGGCGTGGTGCAGCGCGCCATCGAAGCCATCCGCAAGGCCAAGCTCAAACTTATCGTCATCACCGATGTCTGTCTCTGCGAGTACACGGACCACGGCCACTGCGGCGTCATTGAGAATGGCGATGTCGCAAATGACGCCACGCTACCCATCCTTGCCGAGCAGGCGCTCTCGCACGCTCGCGCCGGCGCCGATATCATCGCGCCGTCGGACATGATGGACGGCCGCGTCGCCGCCATTCGCTCCCGGCTGGATGCCAACGGTTTTTCCCATACTCCGGTCCTTGCGTACTCCGCCAAGTACGCCTCCGGCTTCTATGGCCCGTTTCGCGAAGCCGCTGAATCTACGCCGCAGTTCGGCGATCGCCGCAGTTACCAGATGGATCCCGGCAACCTGCGCGAAGCGCTCAGGGAAGTGGCCCTGGATCTCGAGGAAGGCGCGGACATGGTCATGGTCAAGCCCGCTCTGCCGTATCTCGATGTGATTCGCGCCGTGCGCGAAGCCGTGCAGGTTCCGGTCGGTGCTTACAATGTCAGCGGCGAGTACGCGATGGTCAAAGCCGCCGCGCGCAACGGCTGGCTCGATGAGAAGCGCGTCGTGCTCGAACTTCTTACGTCTATCCAACGCGCCGGAGCGAACATCATTCTGACGTATCATGCCAAGGATGCGGCGCGCTGGTTGGCCGTTCGCTAGAATAAGTTACGGAGTCTTTTTCGCATGAGTGCCACTCACGCGCCATCGAATCGCGGCAACCGCCGTTCGCGCGAAATCTTTGCCGAAGCGGAAAGAGTCCTGGTCGGCGGCGTCAATA
The DNA here is from genome assembly GCA_035542235.1 of Dongiaceae bacterium. Classification (GTDB taxonomy): domain Bacteria; phylum Acidobacteriota; class Terriglobia; order Acidiferrales; family UBA7541; genus Acidiferrum. Next base: position 88,672 of record DATKLU010000018.1, on the reverse strand, counting down.
GCCCGGTTCGCGCGTTCCGCTCCGTTGGCGGAGAACCACTGGTCATCGAGCGCGGCGCCGGTCAGTTCCTCTATGACGCCGATGGCAACCAGTTGCTGGATTTCGTGGGCTCCTGGGGCGCAATGCTCCTGGGGCACGCGAATCCGGTGGTCGCCGCCGCGGTTGCGGATCAAGCCCAGAAGGGCACCAGCTTCGGCGTTACCACGGAGCTTGAAGTGCAGCTTGCGCAGCGTATTCGCGCTGCCATCCCGTTCCTCGAAAAAATCCGCTTCGTCTCCAGCGGCACCGAAGCCACCATGAGCGCCCTGCGCCTGGCCCGCGGCTTCACCGGGCGCGACCTGCTGATCAAGTTTGAAGGCTGCTACCACGGGCACGCCGACAGTTTTCTTTCGCAGGCCGGCTCCGGCCTGGCGACTCTGGGCATCGCGGAATGTCCCGGTGTGCCGGAAGCTCTCGCCCAACTGACGCTCAATGCGCCGTACAACGATCTGGCTGCGGTTGAACAACTGTTCGCGCGGCATCCCGGCAAGGTTGCCGCCGTCATCGTCGAACCGATCGCCGCAAACATGGGCGTTGTGCTGCCCGGCGAAGGCTTTCTGCCCGGTCTCCGCGAACTTACCCGCCGGCACGGCGCGCTGCTTATCGTGGACGAGGTCATCACCGGCTTCCGCCTCCGCAATGGTTCGGTCCAGCCGCTCTACGGCATCGAAGCCGACCTTACCACGCTTGGCAAAATCATTGGCGGCGGCTTGCCCGTCGCAGCTTACGGCGGACGCGCCGAAATCATGGACCGCGTTGCGCCCCTCGGTCCCGTCTATCAGGCCGGGACGCTCGCCGGAAATCCCCTCGCCATGCGCGCAGGCATCGCGACGCTCGATCAACTGAGCGATCCGGGACTCTATGAACGCATCGCGAGGCTCGCGTCCACGCTGGCGGGCGCGCTGCGCGAAGCGCTGCGAGATTCCGGCATCCCCGGCCACGTGAATGCCATCGGCTCGCTGGCCACGCTGTTCTTCGCCCCGGAACCCGTCGCCAACTACACCGCCGCCAAGAAATCGAACACCGGCCGCTATACCCGGTATTTCCGAAACATGCTGGAGCGCGGAGTGTTTCTGGCACCCTCGCAGTTCGAGGCTTCTTTCGTTTCCGCGGCTCACAACGACGCGGACATCGCTTTCGCGGCGCGCGCTGCACAGGAAAGCCTGCGCCAAATCCAAAACAACTGAGGAGAAAAGCCGCAATGCATGAAATCGGAGGCCATGAAGGGCACGCCGGTGGTCATGAAAATAATCCGCTGATTATTCCTGTGACGGTGACCATGTCCATTCTTGCGGTGCTGGTTGCGCTGGCCACGCTGCTCGGCCACCGCGCCCATACAGAGGAATTGCTGCTGCAGGCGCAGGCTACCGACCAGTGGGCCTACTACCAAGCCAAGAATATTCGTCTGCACGAAATGCAGGCGATGGTCGATTCGCTCGGCGTCTTTCAGGTGCAGGACGCCGGCAAGGCCGAACTGCTGCGGGAGAAGTACCAGAAGGAAGTCGAACGCTACGAGGGCGACAAGGACGAAATCAGCGACAAAGCCAAGGAGATGGAAAAAGAGCGCGACGTGTTGCGTACCCGCGCCGACCATTTTGACGCGGGCGAAGGCATCCTGGAGATCGGCCTGATCATCTGCTCGCTGACGCTACTGGCTAACAAGAAAATCTTCTGGTACGCAGGGGTCGCGGTCGGCGCAATCGGGCTGGTCGTCACCATCCTGGCTTTTATCGCCAAGCACTGACGCAGGCCTTCAGGCTTGCAGCGGGGGCTGGCCTTTTTGCAGCTTGGCCAGTTCGCTCATCAGTTCGTCCATCCGCTTCATCACGATCTGATGCCGGGCCTCGTCGGTTCCGGGCCGCTTCCCGATGAATGAGATCGTTCCGCCCGGCTCCAGCACGCACTGCTGCACGTCGCTCAGCGAATCGAACCCTTGCTTGCGCGCCGCCGCTTCCAGTTGCGCCATGGTGATCAGCTCTTTTTTCAGATGCTGCGTGCGCACTTTGCCGTCTTCGATCAGCACGTCGGCTTTGCCCTCGATCAGCTGATCCAGCTTGCGATGCCCGTAGAGGAAGCGCACCACCAGATAGTTGGTGATCAGCAGCGAGGTGGCTCCGATGATGCCGCCGGTCACGCTGTTATCGTCCCCGATGATCGCGTTCTGCACCGTGTTCGATAGCGTGAGCAGCACCACCAGGTCGAACGGGTTCAGCTGCACCAGTTCGCGCTTTCCGGAAAGCCGCAGGCTCACGATGAGGAACACGTACACACAGATCGGCCGCAAGATCTTTTCCGTCAGCGGCAAAGCCACGTAAAACATATCCTTCCAGACATCATGCATAGACATACTCCTCCCGCTTCCGGTGGGGGCCAGAGATATTGGTGGTCGAGGGTAACACGGCCTGCGAGCCCTGCGCATGAACGCACCTGTCCGAAGGGACAGTCATGCCTTGGCCACACTGTACTTTCGCGCTGTTTCCTTGCCCGCGCAAAATCTTTACTCTAGCGGGAACAGGATCGCACCGAGCCCGACGTGTGCCGGGCTTTTTGTTGTCTGCACATGTGTCTGCGGGATCAGCCAAGTTGCTGAAGGTCCCGGGACCATCATTGCTTGGAACATGCCCAAGAGCTTGATGTCTGAACGGGATACGGAACCCTCCGCCGCACAAGCCGCCGCGCTGCTCTCCGTAACCCGTGAGCTGCTCGCGATCGTATCCGCCGAAGGCGAACTGCGCTTCGTCAACGACGGTTTTTTGCGCGTTCTCGGCTATTCCGCCGAAGAGCTTGTGGGTAGACCTCTGGCCTGGCTGCACCCCGCCTCGGAAGGCCGCTCGATCGCGGAGAAACTGGCCGCCCTTTCCGCCGAGCCTGGCGCCACGCTGGCTTCGCGCTGCAGCCTGCGCTCCAAAGCCGGGCAATGGCGCTGGTTTGACGTGCTGGCCAGCAACCGTCTGGACGACCCCGATGTGCAAGGCCTGCTGATCAGCTATCAGGACGTCACCGAATTCCACCGGCTGGAATTGCAACGACTGGTTCTCTCCAACGTGGTGCATGCCCTGAACCAGACCGCCAATCTGGACGAACTGCTGCACCGCATCCACGAATCGCTGAAGCAGGTTGTGTACGCCGAGAACTTTTTCGTCGCGCTCTACGATAGGCAGACCGATATGTTTCACTTCCCGTTTTTTGTGGACCAATTCGATCCGCCGCCTCCGCCGCAAAAAGTTTCCCGCACCTGTATGGCCTACGTTTTTCGCTCCGGCAAAGCCTGCATGATTTCGCAGTCTGAGTTCGATCGGCTCGCCGCCGAAGGCGAAGTGGAACTGGTCGGTTCTGCATCGCCCGCTTGGCTGGGCATCCCGCTCAAGACTCCCAGCGCCACCCTCGGCGTACTCGTCGTGCAGCATTATCAGAACGAAAACGCCTATGATCTGCGCGACCTGGAATTTCTGGATTCCGTCGGAGCGCACATCGCGCTGGCCATCGAGCGCGTGCGCACCGAAGAAGCCGTGCGCAAGAGCGAATCCATGTTTCGCCTGCTCTTTTCACACACGCCGCTGCCGATGTGGGTGTTCGATACGGAAACGCTGCGCTTTCTGCAGGTCAACGAAGCAGCCACCCGCCAGTACGGCTACTCTGAATGCGAGTTTCGTCAGATGACCATGCGCGACATCCGCCCTGACGCCGCCGAAGCGAGTTTCGAGCTGCACGTCGAGGAGTGGAAGCGCGACGGCCGCCATCACGGCAACTGGCTGCATCGCAAAAAAGACGGCAAGGTCTTTCAGGTCGAGGTCATTTCCCACCGCCTGGAATACGCCGGCCGCGGCGTGCGCCTGGTGGTGGCGCAGGACGTCAGCGAACGCCAGCTTCTGGAAGAACAGCTGCGCCAGGCACAAAAGATGGAAGCCATCGGCCGCCTTGCCGGCGGCGTCGCGCACGACTTCAACAATCTGCTGATGGTCATAAAGGGCCACACCGAACTCCTGCTCAACGTTCTGCAGCCCTCCGACCATGTGACCCGCAAGATTCAGCAGATTGACCGCTCCGCCGACCGTGCCACTTCGCTTACCCGGCAGTTGCTGGCCTTCAGCCGCATGCAAGTGTTGCAGCCCCGCGCCATCAATCTGAACACCGTGGTGGATGAGATCTGCAAGCTGATTCCGCGACTGATTGGCGAAGACATCGAGCTTATCGTGCGTACGGCATCCGACCTCGGCACCATTCGCGCCGACGCCAGCCAGATGGAACAAGTCATCATGAATCTGGCTGTGAATGCACGCGACGCCATGCCCAATGGCGGCCAGCTGGTGATCGAAACCTCCAACATTGAGCTTGATAGCTACTACCGGGAGGCGCATCCCGTCGTGAAGCCGGGCAAGTATGTTCTGCTGGCAGTCTCCGACAACGGCACCGGCATGGATGCGGAAACCCAGGCGCATATTTTTGAGCCGTTCTTCACCACCAAAGAGCAGGGCAAGGGCACCGGGCTCGGCCTGGCAACGGTGTACGGCGTCGTGAAGCAGAGCGGCGGCTTCATCTGGGTGTACAGCGAACTCGGTAAAGGCACCACGTTGAAAATTTATCTGCCGCGGGTGGACGAGGCCGCGACCTCTACGCCGGAAGTTACCAGCGCGAATCCCTTGCCGCGCGGCAGCGAGACCATCCTCCTTGCGGAAGACGAGCAGGACGTGCGCGAAGTAGCGCGCGAGTTTTTGGAATCCGCGGGTTATGTGGTGCTGCAGGCGCCCGGCGGCGAATCCGCGCTGAAGCTCGCGCAGGAGCATCCCGGCAAGATCGACTTGCTGATCACCGACATGGTGATGCCCGGCATGAGCGGGCAGGAACTGGCCCACAGGATGCGCAAGTCGCACGAAGGCCTGCGGGTCATCTTCATGTCCGGCTATAGCGAACACGCCGCCGGCGAAGCGGCCAAGGGCGAACTTTCCGCCGCGGTCCTGACCAAGCCATTCAGCCGCACAGCTTTGCTGCGCATGCTCCGGGAAGTTCTGCAGTCCAGATAAATCTCGCGGAATTCAGCTGAGTTTTGGATGTTTGCGGTGCCAGTCGGTGCGCTGCTGGAAGGTACGTGCGGCGCGGATGGCGGCCGCGTCGTTGCCGGCGCGCGCCACAAACTGCAGACCGATGGGAAGACCCTGGTCCGTGAAGCCGCAGGGAACCGAGAGCGCCGGCAGTCCGCACAGATTGCCGATGCCGCCGAGCGGATCCGGAAAGACTACGCCCGTTTCGAGATTGGTCTCGAGCGTGGTCGCCGCGACCGGCTGCGAGGCCGCAACCAGAACGTCGAAAGAATCGAAGAGTTCCGCCATTTTCTCCTGCAGGATTCCCCGCACCTGCAGAGCGCGCAGGTAGTCTGCCCCCGCGATCTGTTCGCTCAGGTAGCCGTTGATGTGGCCCAATGGATCGGTGAGTTGTGCCACCTTTCCGGAACGGATGAGATCGCGAAACGCCGCCGCGCCTTCCACGGAAATCACCACGCCGCCCGCGTCTTCCCACGGACCTTCCGGCAATGCCGCCGGCTTCACGCCGGGGAAAATCTTGCGAACACTGCGCTCAGCAGCCTGCAGCGGCTTTTCCACGCGCGGATCCAGTTTTGGCCAGGCATTGGTGAGCCAAGCGAGGCGCAAGGGACGCGCGGTGAGCTCGAGCGAGGGCGAGTAGGTGAAGGCCGCTTTGTCCACGGGCAGCGTACTGCGGTCCTTGATGTCGTGGCCGGCGATGGCCGCGAAAATGTGCGCGCAGTCTTCCGCGGAACGCGCCATGGGGCCGATCTTGTCCATCGAGTAGGAAAGAGCCATGGCGCCATAGCGGCTCACGCGGCCAAAGGTTGGTCGCAGGCCGCTGATGCCGCAGTAGGCCGAGGGACATACGATGGAGCCCCAGGTCTCCGTTCCAATCGCGAAAGCCGCTAGCCCCGCCGCGACGATCGCCCCCGAACCGGAAGACGATCCGCAGGTCCAGCAGTTGGTGTTCCAGGGATTCTTCGCTGCGCCTTGCAACGACGCGGAAGCGAAGCGGTAGTTCATGCCGCCGGCAAGCTCGATCATCGCGGCTTTACCCAGCAGCACCGCGCCAACGCGCCGCAGATGATCAATGACCGTCGCGTCGTGATCGAAGATCTGGTTCTCGTACGGCTTGGCGCCCCAGGTGGTCGGAAGACCTTGCACCGCGAGCAGGTCCTTTGCGGCGTAGGGAATGCCATGCAGCGGACCGCGGTAATGGCCGCGCTGAATTTCCTTGTCTGAAGCGGCCGCGTGCTGCAAAGCGATTTCCGGTGTGAGCCGCGCGTAGGCGTTGAGCTTGGGCCCAAGCTTCTGAGAGCGATCGAGGTAGGCTGTGGTCAGGTCAGTGGAGGAGACGGTTCTGGCCTGAATGCGCTTGCCAAGCTCAGCCGCGGAGAGAAAAAGAATGTCTTCGCTGATCATGGCTGGGTGCCCGGTCTGGAAGGAGGTTTCGCGGCCGCGGGAGAATTGACTGGAGCGGCAACGGCTTTTTTCTCGCGTTCGACCAGCGGCTTCAAATAGAGGGCGGGCTGATCGCCATTGGCTATGGTGAAGGAGCGCAAGCGATCGAGCGACGGCTGTAATGCGAGCGAGAGGCGCCGCAAGTCAGCTTTCTGCTCTTCGGAAAAGCGATCCGGGTATTGCGCAAGGATGGATTGGTAGCGCGACTCGGCCTCGGCCTGGCTTTGCGGAGAAAGCTTGGGTGCGCTTGGCGAAGCTTGTGCGGCCGGCTCAGCGGCTGGAAGAAGTTCCGGCAGCGGGAGCAGGGAAGTTCCGGCAGCGCCGAAGGCGGCACGGCGAGCAAACTCGCGCCGGGAGATGGAGCGTGGAGGTGGCTTCATCGTATGTGACTCACCATGAGATTTGACGGCCAGAGGGAGGCTACAGAAATCCAAACAGCGGCGCAAGGAATGCGCAGCGGCAGCGTTCGCAACGTTAAGCAGGCTTTGCGGAAGACCATTCGTGAAGTCTTGCGCCCAGCCAGGACTGCGGCAAGGCCAGAACGGTAAGCAGGATCGGATACCAGTGCGGGCCGAATTCGTTCACGTGGTTCCAGGTCACGATGGCGCCAAGCAGCGCAACGGCCAGCCCAAGGGTTCCGGCAATCATGACGTGGCGCATGGGGCGGTTCGGCGCCAGCCTGGCGATCAGCCAGGCGGAAAGCACGCCGTACACCGTGCGATAGGCGGTGGCGACGGCGAGTATCTTGTCGTTCGGGGGCACGCCGCGAGGCGGGATGTAACCAGCCATTTCGAGCAAATTGTCGGTGAGGAGGGTGATGCCGACGCCGGCGGCAATGCCAACAACGATGGCCAAAATACTGCGGAACGTCGTGTTTTTCATGAAGCCCGGCTGCTTTCTCCAGGTCCGGGGTAGCAATAGTTGGTTGAGCTTATCGCGGAAGTTTCAAGCGGAAAAGCGGTTTGTAGGGACGGCAAGTGCGTCGTGCCGGTGGATCGGTTCGGTGCCGATTGCACGCCGTCGGGCGCCCTGCCGCGCGGCGCTATTCGATGGAGGTGAGGGACTTCACGTGGAGTTCGAGTGCCTGGTTGTACTGGCGCTCGATCTGAAGTTCGGTTTGTAGCTTTTTCACGAGGAGTTCCAGGCGCGAGATTTCCGTGCGAAGCTTCTGGATATCGCCAGCGGATGCCTGCGGGCGAACCGGGGCGGCCGCCGGGGGCTGTGCCTGGGCGTGCGGATGAGAAGGCGAGAGCGGCAGCGAGTGCGGCTGCGGCACGAAAGCGTCTGTCAGGGAACGTGACCACTGTTCGGCAACGGACGGCGCAGGCGCCGGCGGTACGGCGTGCACCGGAGCGGCCGGCGGAGCAAAAAGGCTGCTGAGAGCCGGTGATGCGGACGGGCGCGCGGCGGCGGGCGCCGGAGTCGTAGGTGCGGCTGCGATCGGATTCTCGGACTTCGGTTCCAGAAAACTCTTCACGCGGGAGATGAGCTCCTGCGGCTGGAAAGGCTTGCGGATCAATTCATCGGCGCCTACGGAAACGGCTTTGTCGGCCACGCCCTTATTCACCACGCCAGACATCAGAATGACCGGAGTGGACCCGAATTGCGGGTGCTGCTTGATCTGGCTGCAGACGGAGTAACCGTCCTGATCGGGCATGATGACGTCGGTGATGACGGCGTCGGGCGGATTCTGTTCGAACTGGGCGATAGCGGACGCAGCTTCGCCGCAAGTGATAACCGTAACGTTCTCCTTGCGAAACGCGATCTTGATCACTTCGCGCATGGTGGCGCTGTCGTCAATGAAATAGACGACGGGCGCGCGCTTGGCGGCGGGCGCGTCGGCGGAGACGGGCGGGAAGGGCATGGTTTCGCTCATTGGGCATCCTTTTCCTGGGTGTCATGAGTGACTTCGTGGACAGCCTGATGCTCGTGTGGACGCTCGTGCTGGTGTTCGTGCGCGGCATCGTGAGCAAATTCCTGGGCACTTCCGTCCACGACGTGGTGCGCGACTGGTTCCTCGGAAAACGGCTGCTGCGCGGCGGCTTCGGAGGCCAAGTCATGATTCGTTTCGCCATGTCGCGCATCGGCTTGCTGCGCCTCCGCGTGCTGCGCCGGTGCGGGCTGTGCGGCGTGCGACGGTGCGTCCCCAACGGCTACCGGTACGGGAGTCTCTTCGCCGAGGCCGGCCAGCGCGCTGAGAGAGCCTTCGCCATCGCGCGCGGATTCATCGAATTCGCGCATGGCGTCGAGCATGAGGTCGGTGGCGGAGCGAAGCACGGTGCGCTGCGGCGAGGGTGACCCATAGACAAACTTATAGATGCCGGAACTATTCTGCACACAGCTTTTGAGGATGTGGATCACAGCTTCATCACCGAAAAGCGTGCCGCACTCGGCGTGCGTGACCTCTCCGGCGTCGAAGAAAATGAGCGCGTCGGTTTGCCCGGCGTTGATGTGCAGCGCGCCGGTCTGATGAGCGTGACCAAGCATCTGCATGACGCCGGGAAGGTCGTGGTGGGTGAGGCTGCCGCTGAGGCTGGCGTCCTGCTGGGCCAGCATTTGGGTGGGCTGAAAACCCTCGGCCTTGCTGACGATGATCTGTTTCACGTGCGACGCGATGACGGCCGGGGTGCGGCCACGGTCGATGTAATCGTCGCAACCAGCCTGGAAGGCCTCCATCAGGGCGCGCTGGCTGCCGTCGCCGAGGGCAATGATGGGCATTCCGGCGTTGCGGGAATCGGCACGGACCAGGCGGGCGATATCGAGTGCGCCCATTTCGCGCATGTTGGTGGAGCAGACGATGGCCGCGGGCGAATCGTATTCGAGTGTGGTCAGCGCGAAGGAAGGCTGGGTGCTGGCGGTGACTTCGAAGCCTTCACGCTTCAGCGCGTCGCTGAGGCGCTTGGAAAAATAGACGTTGGTATCAATCAGCAAAATCTTTGCGGGGCGGCCGGCGACGATCATGAGCGGACCTCCGCCGGGGAAATTGTGCGCGCGGCGAGCTGGTGCTCGGACGGACCGGGAGTGAGCGCGGGCAGACGAAGGACTTCGATCACTTCGCCGCCGTGCGAGAGCCAGCCTTCCACATGCGCGGGATCGCTCGGACTGGCGTCCATGACGTCGGCGGAGGCGATAAGTTCGCATTCGCCGCTGACCGGGACGGCAATCCAATCGGTCTGCGTGGCAAACTTGCGGGTGGCGAGCAGGTAGAAGCGGCGGCTGTCGAGGCGCTTGCCGGACAGTCGCTCGGCAATATCGCAAACCGGAATCATGCGGCCGCGGCGCAGAATCACGCCTTCGATGGCTGGCGACTTGTGAGGAAAGCGATAGATGCGGCTGGGCGCGACAAGTTCGGCGACTTGCGAAGCAGCCAGGGCGAAGCGGCGATCGCCAAGACGCAGCAGCACATAAGAACGAGAATCGGGAGCGCTCATTGCAAGTGTTCTCCCGGAATTCGCGCGCCGGGCAATCCGGCGGAGGCAATGCGGGCGTCGGCGGAGAGCTGCGCCGCTTCGAGCAGCGTCAGTTCTTCGAGCGAGAGAAAGCCTTCGGGATTTACGACCGGCACCACGGCCTGGTCGAGAGCGGTCAACCCGCGGTACCAATTGCGTTCTTCGCCCTGAAAGGCCAAGGACAGGGCCTGCAGGCGGGACATCGTGGTCATTTTTTCGATGCCTTCCACCAGCAGAGCCGTGCGAGTGCGGCGCAAGAAGAACACCAGGGACGAGGGTTGGGGCTGCAGTCCGAAATGCACAGCGGCATTCACGATGTACAGAGTGCGATCGCCGCGCAAGATGCTGTGGCGTACTTTGCGCAGCGTGCTTTCCGGAAGGTCGCGGGCCATTCCGGCGATGTTGTCCACACCGCGCACTTCCTGCACGGAGGCGGAAGAGATGGCGAAGCTCTGGCCGCTGACGCGGAACAGGATGATCTGCTCGGTGCGCAGCTGGCGGGTTTTGTCGTGCGCCGGAGCTTGCATCAGCGAGCCCCTACGGGAGCCGCCTTGGTCAAGGCCAGCACCCGCTTTTCGATCGCGGAGTAAATGTCGTCAATGCCGAGAACCTGGTCCACGGCCTGGGCCTTGATGGCCTCGGCGGGCATGCCGAAGATCACGGATGTGGCTTCGTCCTGGGCGATGACGTGTCCGCCGGCGCGCTTGATGGACTTGGCGCCCTGCGCGCCGTCGTTGCCCATGCCGGTCAGGACCACGCCGATGGAAAGCGCTCCGCCGAAAGCGGCGACGGATTCCATGGTGACGTCAATGTTTGGCAGATAGCCGCCAATGCGGCCGGTGGTGGAGTCGAGCTGGATGCGGCCGAGCGGCGTGACTTTGAGATGCGCGGAGCCGGGGCACAGATAGAGTGTGCCAGGCTGCAGGGCGTCGCCGTTTTCGGCTTCCTTGACGCGAATTTCAGTGAATTCGGCCAGCTGCGCCGCGAACTGCGACGTGAACGCCGCGGGCATGTGCTGCACAAGAATCACGGCAGCGGGAAAATCGCGCGTGAAGCCGGGCGCCAGGCGCATGACGGTTGCAGGACCGCCGGTGGACGCAGCGAGGACCACGACCGGGAACCGTTGGTCGAGCAAAGCCGACGCGCTGGACGCCGGGATAGCCGGGCGAGCCGCGGGAGGGGCGGCAGGGTGCGGGTGCGCGGGAGCTTGCACGGCGGCGGCGACGCGGGACGCGGTGCGCACCACGCGAACCTTGGCGGACATTTTCACCTTGCGAAGCAGCTCCTCGCGGACGCTCTGCATATCCAGGTCGATGGCCCCGGACGGTTTGGCGACGAAGTCAATGGCGCCGAGTTCGAGCGCCTTGAGGGTGCTGGACGCGCCCTCGCGGGATTCCGAACTGACGATCACAATGGGCCGCGGATTGGTGGTCATGATCTGCGCCGTGGCTTGCAGACCGTCCAGATGCGGCATGTTGATGTCCATGGTGATGACATCGGGCTTAAGAGATTCGGCGAGAGCGATGGCTTCGCGGCCGTCTTTGGCGTGGCCCGCGACCTGCAGTTGCGGGTCGGCGGAAAAAATGGTTTCCAGGACCTTCCGCATGAAGGCGGAGTCGTCCACGATCAGCACGCGCGTTTTGGTCGGAGCGGGGGTCGGCATGTCGTTTTACGCGACGGGCTGCGGCGCCTCCATTCCGATAAGTTTTTCCACAGCTTCGGTCAGCTGATCTTCCTGCACCGGTTTGGTGAGGAAGGCCACGGCGCCTTCCTTCATGGCGCGATCGCGATGCTTGGCGCCGGCGCGCGAGGTGACGACCATGACCGGGATGCGGCGCGTGGATGGGCTCTGACGAAGCTGTGCCATGAGCTCGTAGCCGGTCATGCGCGGCATTTCCAGGTCGGTGATGACCAGATGGCAGCCGTGCTGGGCGACGAGTTCGGCGGCTTCCAGGCCGTCGGAAGCGAGCATTACGCGGTAGCCGGCCTTTTCCAGCATGCGGCCGACGAACTTACGGACGCTGATGGAGTCGTCGGCGACGATGACCATGCGCTCATGCTGCACGCGATCGATGGCGTCGGCGGGGATGCTGCCCTTTGCGACGGCGGCGGAGCCAGGCGCGAAGACGCGCGCGGCGGAAGCAGAAGCCTGTATGGTGCGGCGCTCGTTGGGCTCGCTGGCGATCATGCGGTTGAGATCGAGCAAGAGAATCAGGCTGCCGTCGGGCGCGATCGTGGTGCCCGGGAAAAGCTTCACGCGGCGGAGATATTCGCCGAGGCTCTTGATTACGATTTCGTCCTTGCCGAGAACCTCTTCGACCACCAAACCGACCTGGCGATTATCCGCGTTGGCCACAACCATGTGGAAGTAGCCGTTGATTGCTTCGAGCGGCTGCAGGCCGAGATAGGAGTCCAGGCGAATGACTTCGGTGACGACGTCGCGCACCTTGGTCAACAACTTGCCGCCGACGTCCTCGATTTCGTCCGCGCGGATACGGCGGATCTCTTCGACGACGGGAAGCGGCAGCGCAAAGTGCGAAGCGCCGCAGCGCACGAAAAGCGCGGGCGAGATGATGAGCGTCAGCGGAACGCGCAGGACGAACTTGGTGCCAGTGCCCGGCGTGCTCTGGATGTCGATTTCGCCGTTAAGCGCGTTGAGGTTGGCGCGAACCACGTCCAGGCCCACGCCCCGTCCGGCAAGTTCGGTCTTAATCGGCGCTGTGGAGAAGCCGGGATGGAACAGCATTTCGCGCAGTTCGCGCTCGGTGAGGCGCGAGGCAGTGTCTTCGGAGACCAGGCCGCGGTCCACGGCGCTGCGGCGGACGCGATCGTAAGCGATGCCTGCGCCGTCGTCCTCGACCTCGATGTAAATGTGATTGCCGCGGTGATAGGCGCGCAGCGTGACGCGGCCGGTTTCGGGCTTGCCGGCTTCGCGGCGGCCATCGGGCAGTTCGATGCCGTGAGCCACGGAATTGCGCACAAGGTGAACCAGCGGGTCGGAAATCTGCTGGATGATGTTGTTGTCGAGTTCGGTCTCGCTGCCGAAAAGATCGAGCTCGACGTCCTTGCCGGTGGATTTGGCGGCGTCGCGCACCGCGCGCGAAAGGCGCGAATAGAGGGTCCCGATCGGCACCATGCGAGCCGCGGTGATTTCGTCCTGCAGGTGATGCGCCAGCTTGGTGAACTCGTCGATGTCGCCTTCGACGCGTCCGATGAAGCCGCCCAGCTGCGAGAGGACTTCGTTCACGTCGGCGGAAATTTCGGTCATGGAACGCGAAAGAATGTTCACGTCGTCGTAGCGGTCCATTTCGAGCTCACTGAACTCGGACCAGAAGGAAGTATCACCGGCGGCGGCGCTGGTGAGCATCTGCGGGCTGGGAGCCGCGGAGGAAGAGAGCGGGCCGCGCGTGGAGTTGATGCGGTTGAATTCGTATTTTTCCTGAAACTCGGCGACTTTGCCCTGCAAGCGTTCCTTGGAGAATCCCAGGGTGTCGCGCAGGCGTTCCAGTTCGGTGACGCGGCCAACCATACGGGTGCGGTTGATCACCAGCTCGCCAACCGTATTCATCATGCGGTCGAGGCGGGCCAGCGCGATGCGCACGGACTTGGCAGGCGTTGCGGCATTGCCGTTTTTTCCGGTCTTGGCGGCGATATTGGCCGGTGCCGGAGTCTCGCCTGCGCTTTCCGCCGAAGCCGATTGCGCGGCCAGCGGAACATCCTCGGCTTCGGGCGGCGCGAGTTCGGCGATGCGGTTGAGCAGGGAATCCACGGCTCCGCGTATCTCGGATTCGTCGGACCACTGCTTGTGCAGAGTCTTCTTCAGGACATCCACCGATTCCAGGCAAAGGTCGATGACTTGCGGAGTTGGCTCGAGTTCGCCGTCGCGGAGGCGGCCGATGAGATCTTCCACGCGGTGCGCGATCGCTCCGAGACGCTTGAGTCCGACCTGCGCGGCGGAACCCTTTACGGTGTGAATGGCGCGGAACAGCTTATTAATCTCTTCCGGGCTGTGATTGGCTTCCAGCGAAAGCAGGCAATCGCTGACGATTTGCAGGTGCTCTTCCGCTTCGGGCTGGAAGAACTCCATGATTTCGGCTGGCACCTCGTCCTCTTCGGGCAGCGCGTCAAAGTAGGAGCCGGTTGCGGCCGAGACGACGGAATCTGGTTCGGGCGCGGCATCGAAATGCTGCGCCGAGGTGACCTGCGCGGGCGCTGGTTCCGCCGGGAAGGCAAAACGATAACGATCCTTGAAAGCGGCTATGTCGTCCAGGACTTCCTGGCCGGTGTCGCTGATTTCGAGCAGGTCGGTTTCGAGCAGCGAGATGCCGTCCGAGAGGAATTCGGTGAGAGGGCCGTGCAGGTCCTCGCCCAGAGAGGCATTCGTCGCGTATTGGAAAACGTGCGCCAGTTTGCCGGCTACTTCGGAGAATCGCGGGAAGCCGTAGCTGGCCGAGGTTCCGCTCAGAGTGTGCGCAGCGATGTACAGCCGCTCGAGGTCTTCGCGACGCGGCGCGATCTCCTGCAACACGCCGATATACTCCCGCAGGTACTGCAGGTGCTCGGAAGCTTCCTGAAGGAAGAGCTCGACGGCTTCGCGGTCCTGCGTGCTCACGCGCGGCCCTCCGTCACGAGTTCAGGTTTCTGAACCTCTTCCGCCGTGGGCTTGCGGTACAGGATGCAATCGTTCAGGACGATGGCCTGAAACTTCACGGGCATTTTCGAGAGCGACTCGGAGTGGCCCAGAAACAGGTAACCGCCAGGTTCCAGGGAATTGTAGAAGTGCTGCACCAGTTCGCGGCGGCGCTCTTCCGAGAAGTAGATCAGCACGTTCATGCAAAAAATAACGTCCATTTTGCCGACGTAGACGGCGTTGGCCAGATTCATCTGGGTGAAGCCAATCATTTTGCGAACCCGCGGGCGAATCTGGCTGCCGGAGTCGCAGGGCTGGAAGTGCGTGGCCAGTTGCTTTTCGCTGACGTTGGCGATGCTGCGGCCGGAATAGACGCCGCGTTCGGCGATGGCCAGAGCCTGGCGGCCGATGTCGGTGGCCAGTATTTCGATGTTCCAGGTGTCGGCGAAATTGAGGGTATCGGCCACGGTGATGGCGATGGAGTAAGGCTCCTCGCCGGTGGAGCAACCGGCGCTCCAGATGCGCAGTGAGCGCGGGTTCTGCCAGAATTTGCGGATGTGCAGTTCCGGCAGGATGCGCTTCTCGAACGCTTCGAAGACCCCAGGGTAGCGGAAGAAGGAAGTCTCCTGCGTGAGCAGGCACTCCAGCAGCTCCTGGAAGTCGAAATTGGTCTTCTTGATGGAGCGAAGCAGATCGATGCCGCGTTCATGGCCCTTGCGGGTCATGTGCTCGCGCACGCGCGTCGAGAAAAACCGCTCGCGCGATTCGTCGAACCGGATGCTCGTTCGTTCCTCGATCAGCATGCGGATTTCGCTCAGTTCGTGTTCAGTCAAAATCACAGGATCGCCCCGGCGCTCTTCCGTTGAAATCAATTCGCTTCACTGCGCAACGCACGCGGAAAAACGCGCTGGTTCAGCGGACTCCTGCCGGCACTGGCCGGTCTTCTGCTTCGACGGGTGCCACCGGGGCGGCGCCGAGGCCAGCCTTGCCGGCTCGGAATTGCGAGAGTGCTTCGTTGAGCTGATCGGACAACTTCACCAGCTGGCTCACGGTGGCGACGGTGCCGCGCGTGCCTTGCGAGGTCTGGCGCGTGATGTTGGAAATGATCTGCATCGCGTGCGCGACGCCTTCTGTGCCGCGTACCTGCTGCTTCGAAGCGAGCGAGATTTCCTGCACCAGCTCGGCGGACTGCCGGACGACGCTGGAAATCGCGTCGAGCGCGCGTCCGGCCTGGTCGGCGAGGGTGGCACCGGACTCCACTTCCTTGGTGCCTTCTTCCATGACCACCACCGCTTCGTTGGTCTCGGCCTGAATGGCCTTGATGAGCGCGGCGATGTCCTTGGTTGCGCTGCGGGAGTGTTCGGCCAGCTTGCGGACTTCGTCGGCGACGACCGCGAAACCCCGGCCCGCTTCGCCGGCGCGCGCGGCTTCGATGGCGGCGTTGAGCGCGAGCAGGTTGGTCTGTTCGGTGATGTCGTTGATGACGTTGATGATTTCCGAAATTTCCAGCGAACGATCGCCGAGCGACTTGATCTTTTTCGCCGTGGCCTGCACGGAAGAACGGATGCGCTGCATTCCGTCCAGGGTGTCGCGCACCGCGCGGTTGCCCTGTTCGGCGGCGTCGAGAGCGCGGCGAGCGGCTTCCGCGCTGGCTTCGGCGTTATTGGAAACTTGTTTCATGGAGACCGTGAGCTCTTCCACGGCGCTGGAGGTGTTGGTGATTTCCTGGTCCTGCTGCGTGGCGCCGGCCTGCATTTCGTCGGCGGCCACAAGGATGTTATTGGAGCAGGCAGTGACTTCCATCGCGGCCTTGCGCACGCGCTCCAGCACCTTGGTGAAGTTGTCGAGCATGTAGTTGATGGAGTCGGTGACGTTGCCGAGCGCGTCGTTGGTGACCTTCCCGCGGAGGGTCAGCTCGCCGCGCGCGACCTGGTTGATGACCGCCAGCAGCTCGGTGATGCTGCGCTGCAGCGACTCGCTGGCTTCCTGGTTGGTGGTGGACTTGGCGACCTTGGCCACGGCGCGGTTGAGATTCTCCGCGATGTAGCCAAGTTCGTCGCTGGAGTGCACGTCGGCCCGCGCACGGGGGTCGCCCGCCGCCAGGCGTTCCGAGAATTCCGCCAGCTGGTTGACCGGGGTGATCACCGCGCTGCCCAGCCGCCAGGCCAGGAACGCGCCGACCGCCAGCGCGAGCAGCACCGCAAAGAACACGCTGCCGCTCGATCCGCTCGGCAACGACCCGAAGTCGAATAGGGAATTGCCGTTCGCTTCGCGGCCGGCGTGGAAGGCCAGGCCGATGACGACGAAGAGCGCTAGTCCATTGACGAAGACCAGCGTCCAGATGGTGGAACTCAGTCGCGATTTCATTACTTCCTCCAAACTCTTTCTGCACCGCGGTGCGCGGGGAGCGCCGCTGGCGCAAATCTCAAATTGCCGGACCTGGAAAAACCTCCAGCAGCCGGGGCAAATCCAGAACCAGGGCAAGACGGTCGTCGTGGCGCAGCATGCCAATGCAGTGCGGCACGTTTTCCGGCGCCTGGCGCAGCATGTCGTCGGACGTCACGGAATAGGTGCCGATCACTTCGTCCGAAGCAATGCCGATGCGAATGTCTTCGTGAGTCCCGTCGCTGCGCAGGTTGGCGACCACCACGTGCTTCGGCAGCAAACCGGGCCGGCGGCCTTCGGTCATGGCGATATCAATCAGGGGCACGATGGCGCCGCGCAGGTTGAAGATGCCGATCAAGTAGCCCGGACCAAGCGGCAGCTTGGTCACGATCGGCCACTCCAGAACTTCCTCCACGTCCAGCACCGGAAAGCAGAAGCGCTCGCGGCCGCTGCGAAACACGCAGTATTGCGATTCCGCGGGCCGTTCCTCGAGGGGGCCAATGGCCTCCAGCATCTCCGCCGTATCGGCGTCGGGAGGGAGCGGTGCGAGTTGGAAGTCTTCGGTCATAGAGTCTCGCTCAGGCGAAGCGGCGTACCGCCCGCAAGAGTTCTTCGCGGGTGAAAGGCTTGGTGACGTAGCCGTCCGCGCCTTGCTGCTCGCCCCAATACTTGTCGCTGGCGGTGTCCTTGGAGGTCACGAGAATCACCGGAATTCCCTGGAATTCCGCGCTGCCTTTCAGCTCGCGGCAGACCTGGAATCCGTTGCGCTCCGGCATCACCACATCCAGCAAAATCAGGCTCGGCTTGAGCTGGGCCACGGTCGCCTCGACCAGACGCGGGTCATTCAGACCGACTGGTTGATAGCCCTCATGCTCAAGCAGTCCCTGCATGAGCTTCACTTGCGCCGGCGAATCGTCAACGATCAGGACTTTTTTCAGCACAGCGGGTCTTCTCCCCAGAGTTCTCCACGGTCAGAAAATGCACGTCTGCGGCCATGTCGCCGGGCAGGGACGGATGTTGCGGGCAGGAGTTGCCAAACCTTGGAAGGCTATTTAAATCAATGTGTTACGGAAAGAAGGGGAAAGAGCTACCGCCGCCGGGAGGCTCCGGCGGGGACGTTTTGCGTCTCAGCATGAGATGCATTCTCAGCGTCGCGCATCTCGCTCGCCAGCGATGAGAATCGCTGCATGATCTCGTGGATACGCAGGGTCATGTGGTGCATGGTCTTGATCTGGTAAAGCGACTCGGCGCTGAGCTGGCCCGGTTCAAGCAGCAGCAGCTCGGCGTTGCCGAGGATCGAGGTGAGCGCGTTGTTGACGCTGTGCTTCATCTCCAGCATGTAGCGGCCAAGGACGGCATCGCGTTCCTGCTGGGCGGCGCGGACTTGCGCATTCTGGGCGTCGCGCCCGGCTTGCACCCGGCGCAGGGATTCGGCGGCGACCAGCACCAGGGTCTGCGTCCAATCTTCGCGCAACGGGACGTGCACCATGCGCGGATAACGTGCGCGAAGCTGTTGAATTTCGCGTGCGTCGGCCGGTGCGCAGAGAATCAGCGCCACGCGGGAAGAAGCGGCGCTTACGATGGCTTGCAATTGCTCGTGAGCCAGCGGCCCGACCACCAGCAAGTCGTAGCTTTCGATGTCCTGCTCAGCCCACAGGCCGCCGCTCAAGACCGTAATGGACGGCGCATGGCGTTCGGCGCGCCAGCACGAGCTGAGCAGGCGCGCGAACTCGCTATCGTCGGTCAGAATCAGAACGTTGGCGCTTTTCAAGACGGGCGGCTCCCAGACGCGACGCAGAACTCGCAGTGCTTACAGTTTTTCCGCTTCGTCGATCGCGGAGACCAGGCGCTTGGCGCTGATGCCCAGATTGACGGCGGCTTCGGTGTCCTTGGCGTGTTTGGCAGAGTCCACCCGTTCCAGAAGTCGCGTCACTTCGACGCGAGCCACGGCGAGTGCGCGATCGAGTTGGGTGGCATTTCCGCTCTCGCGAGTGGATTCGGTGGCTGCCGTGACCAGCGCCCGAGCCACGACAGCACGGCGCAGGTCTTCGGCCGACGGCCCGTCTTCGCTGACGAACGCGCCCACTTCCCAGGACGACAGCAGAATGCGTGCCGAGCCCAGGCGAATGGTGGTCATGGAGCGGCCGCGCGTGGGAGGGGCGGCGATGAGCTGTTCCCAGATCTGTTCCATGCAGGTCTCAAAATCGAGGGCGCCGGAGGAGGGCAGCTTGGACCCGGCGTTCGCGCTCTCGTTGAGAGCTCCCGCGTTCGCAGTAGTGTTGCGCAGCGAGGTGACAGGCGCCGCGGCCGGTTCGGCTGCCGCCTTGTGCGGCACCTTCTCGAGCGCTTTCTCCACGTCCGCGCGCAACCCAAGAAGCTTCTCGAACGCTTGATTTACCGTGCGCTCCGTATACTCCTGCTGAAAGGGCTGCTTCCATTCTTCCGCCAGCTTGCGGATGCGCGTGGTGGACTCGTTAGCGGAAAAGCCGGCTTGGGTGGCGTTGATGAAGCGAATGCCCGCGCTTTCGAGCTGGGCCAGGCCGGTGCGTACGGAAATCAGGTCGGCATGCATCAGCTCGATGAAGGTACGACGCAGCAGGAAGTTGAAGCGGATGAAAGCGATCAAAGCGGAAGGATCGTAGAACATGCCGCCGGCGGCTTCCTTCACCTTGCGGCCCTGTTCGATGAAATTGGTCTTTAGAATGTCGCGCAAACTGCGGAAACCACGCAGGCCGTCGATCATTTTCTCGAGCGGCTCGCACCAGGGAAGCGGCGCGGTATCCATCTCGCCGAGAACTGGCTCCATGACCTGGGCCACGTCGCCCAGTTCGATCTGTTTGTGATAAATCTTTGCCGGCGCGCACAGCGCGAAATATTGCACCAGCAGGAAATCGATCTTATCCCGGTCCACGGTGCTCTTGGTGGCCTTGCGCAGGTGGCGCAGAATCAGCGCACGCAGGCCGCTTTCGCTGGCGTTGAGCGTGGTCATCTGCAGCAGGTGGCGCAGTTGGTGGACCATGACCCGCAGGTCCAGCGAATCCAGCCAGTTCTGCACGCTGTCGAAGAGCGGCTTATCCACCTTTGGCGGCAGTGTGCGGCGATCCGGGCTGAAGGGGATTTGCAGCTCGAGTTGTTTGGCGAGAGCCAGATAAATTGGGAACACGGAGCGCAGCTCGTCCCACTGCTCCTGGCGTCCGCCTTCGCCCTTCGCCACGGTCGGAATCTTCAAGGTCGTAAGTGAGTTGCTCACAATTTTTTCACCCAGGTACCGGCTCCCTCAGCCAACTGCACGGCCACCGCTTTTTGCCCGTCGTGATACTGCAGGGCTACCACGGTTCCAGCCGCATTGCCTTGCCCGCCCGTTTGTTCCAGCCGCACGCGATCGTTGAACTCCAGCGGCAAGTTGGAGCGGAAGATCACGCGTCCCGCGCCGGCGAATTCGATCAATACCGCTTCGCGCAGTCTGCCGGCCGACGCACTGAGCGGCGCCAGCATGGCGCGCAACTCGACGGCTTGTAGCTCCGGGAAAAAACGCGCCAGTTGTTCGGTACAACGCGCCTCCCGGTTGCCGTCCATGCTCGCCACAGTCTTCACCGCGCTTCCAGATGTGCCACGCCCATCGCTGCACGCCCGCGAAGCTGAGACACACCAGACACGGCTCCACACACACGCAGCAGAGAGGAAATATGCAAGAGAGCCACCAAAGAAGAAGGGAAGTGCGGAAAAGTGAAGAAGTTCAAAACAAATGGTTTAGCAAAACCGTCTGGTACTGCGCTGCCTCACGCGTCTCAGGCTGACACGAGTCGTCTCATTGCGCGTGACGCATTGCGTCTCGCTTGCCCGGAGAAACGCCGCGGCGCACTGTACCTGCGTACAGTGCTTGCGACTTGAATGTCCTCGATGTTACGACGACGTCGGCACCGTCTCGGTGCTGCGCAGCGCGATGTTGTAGCGCTTCAGCTTGCGGTAGAGCGTGGCCCGACTGATGCCCAGCATGCGACCGGCCAGCGCCTTGTCGCCATTGGCCTGCTCGAAGACCTTCAAGATGGTCATGCGCTCCATTTCGGCCAGCGCCGTGGTGGAAAGGGCGGCGGCTTCGGATTGGTTGCGCGGGGCCGATTCGCCCTCCTCGCGAATGGACGGCGGCAGGTCGCTCACGTCAATCACCTGGCGATCGCCCAGGGTGACCGCGCGCGCCACGCAATTTTCCAGTTCGCGCACGTTGCCCGGCCATTCGTACTGCAGCAGGCTCTTCATGGCAGCGGGCGTGACGTGAACATTCGCTCCCGGCGCGTAGCGGTTCAGGAAATGGTGCACGAGCATCGGAATATCGGAACGTCGCTCCCGCAGGGACGGCAGGTGGACCGTCACCACGTTCAGGCGAAAATATAAATCCTTGCGGAAGGTTCCGGCGCGGTAGGCGGCTTCCAGGTCCCGGTTGGTCGCGGCAATCACGCGCACGTCCACGCTCTGGCGATCGTTGCTGCCGACCGGACGCACTTCGCGCTCCTGCAGCACGCGCAACAGCTTGGCCTGCATCTCCAGCGGCAACTCACCGATCTCGTCCAGGAAGATGGTTCCGCCGTTGGCCGCCTGAAACAGCCCGGCCTTGGATTTCACGGCACCGGTAAACGCACCCTTCTCGTAGCCGAAGAGTTCGCTTTCCATCAGCGTCGGCACCAGGGCGCCGCAATCCACCGCCACGAACGGCGTTTGCGCCAGCGCGCCGCGGAAGTGGATGGCCCGCGCCACAAGTTCCTTACCCGTACCGCTCTCGCCCGCGATCAGCACCGGAGTCCGCGTGTCTTTCAGTCGCGCAATCATGCGCAACACGTCCTGGATATTGGCGGAGGCGCCGACGATGCCATCCAGGTTGTCTTCCGTGTTTACGCGCTCGCGCAGGAATTCATTTTCTGTGACCAGCCGTACCTTTTCCGCCATGCGCTGCAGCAGCAGGCGCATCTTTTCCACGCGGAACGGCTTTTCGATGTAGTCGTAGGCGCCGAGTTTCATGGCGTCCACCGCAGATTCGATCGAGCCGTGCCCGGTCATGATCGCCACTTCTGTGCGCGGGTAGTTGGATTTGATCTGGCGCAGCAGATCCACGCCGGACTGGTTGGGCAGTTTGAGGTCGGTGAGGACCAGGTCTGGCGATTCCTGTTCCATGCGGGGAATGGCGGTCTCCGCGCTTTCCGCCTCGCCGCAACTGTAGCCCAGAGAATTGCCGATGGTCATGCACAGCTTGCGGATGCTCTGTTCGTCGTCCACGACCAGCAGTCTAATTTTGAGAGGGTCGCTCATGGTTTCCCGAAGGTTTTCTCCACAACAGAAATCAGGTTCTGCACGCGAAAGGGTTTTTCGATACAGGGAATTCCGCTTTGTGCCAGCAGCGCCTGGGTCTTGCTGTTGGCGGTGTCCCCGCTGATGAGAATGGTGCGGTGTTCGAGCTCCGGGCGGTGGGCGCGAATCCACTCGTGAACTTCCGCGCCGTTTACCGCGCCAGGCATGCGAATGTCGGAAATAACTCCTCCGAAGCTCTGTTTCGCCAGGCGCTCCAGGCCCTCGGCGCCGGAGGCCGCAGGAATCACGGTGTAGCCACGGCGCTCCAGGGCGGCACGAACGAATGCCGTCACCGAAGGTTCGTCTTCGATCAGCAGGATCGCATTTGGCAATGCGTTCACCGGCCGGCTTCCTTGGCGTTCGCCGCGGGCGCAGGCTCTGCCGCAATCGGGATTCGAATCGAGAAGGTGCTGCCCGGCGTGCCAATGTTGTTCCAGCACTGAATTTCGCCGCCGTGGGCGCGCACGATGCCGTAGCAAATGCTCAAGCCCAGTCCCGTGCCTTTGCCAGTCTGCTTGGTGGTGTAGAAGGGGTCGAAGATGCGCTCGACGTCGTGGATGCCGGTGCCGTTATCGCTAAGTGAAATGCTGATGGACGAGCCGTCGTGCTGGGTCTTCAATAGGATTTTGCCGCGGCGTCCCGATTCCTCGATTGCGTCGTAGGCGTTGTTCAGGAGGTTCAGGAAAACCTGCTGCAACTGCTGCGCGTCGCCAACCACCGCCGGCAAGCTCTCGTCGTACTCCTCCAGCACTTCCACGCCGTGGCTCTGCAGGTCATAGCTGCGCAGCTTGACGGTCTGGCGCAGGATTGAGCTGACATGCACCAGCTCGCGTTTCACCGGTCGTTGCCGCGCGAAACTCAGCAGGTCCTGCACGATGTCTTTGGTTCGCTGCGTCTCTTGCAGGATGATCTGCAGGTCCTCGCGCGCCGTTTCGGGAACGGCCGGATTCTCCAGCAGCAAATCCGTGAAGCCGAGAATCGCCGCCAGCGGATTATTTACTTCGTGGGCCACGCCGGAGACCAGACGCCCGAGCGTCGCCATTCGTTCGGCGTGGGCGAGTTTCGCCTGCATCAGTGCCGCGTCGGTGATATCGGTCATGACCACGACCACGCTATTCACCGTATTCTGCTCGTCGCGCATGGGGCTGAGGCTGATGGAGAAATAGCCCAGGGTGGCGTCGCTGCGCCGCGCGCGCAATTCGAGGTTTTCCACTTGCTGGCCGTGCGCCGTCGTTTCCAGCGCGGCTTCAAACTCCTTGCGCTGCGCCGCGTCCACCAGGTCCACCAGGCGCCGGCCGATCATCTCTTCGTGCTTGTAGCCCGCTTCGTAGCAGCGGCGGTTGGCGTAGCTGATCAGTCCGGCGGTATCCAGCACCAGGATCATGCTCTGCGTGGCATTCAGGATCTTCTGGTTGAAGTCGCGCTCGCGCTGCAGCTGAGCTTGCGCTTTTTTCTGTTCGGTCACGTCCAGCATCAGTCCGCGAAACTGCTTGATGCCGCCGGCATCGCGCACCGCGGTGATGTTCTGCAGCGTGTGCAGGATGGTGCCATCCTTGCGGCGCAGCGATTCCTCGTGATTGCGAAGCCCGCCGGTCTTGCGCATCGCGGCCAGCAGGCGGCCGCGCGCCGTCGGTTCGGGATACAAAAATGCGCCCACGTCGTCGCGCAGCAATTCCTCGCGCGACGCGTAGCCCAGCATGCGCACCATGGCGTCGTTGACGTCCAGAAAGCGCCCGTCCGGGGTAGCGAAAAACAGGCCTTCCTGGATGCTGTCGTAGAGTTCGCGGTAGCGGCGCTCGGCCTCGCGCCGGTCGGTAATATCCTTCAGCACGTGGATGGTACGCGTGTCGTCTTCCGCCGCGCCCGTCGCTCGCGAAGTGGAAATGAGGTAAGACTTGTCGTGCGACGAAATGACATGCTCTTCCGTCCTGAGTCCTTCATCCACGCAGAACGGGCAGGGCAACGTCCCTTCGCCTTCCGCCAGCTGCCGCAGCGTGCTGACCGGTTCGCCCACCAGCGCGACCGGCGGCAATCCCAGGTGGTCTGCCAGCGACCGGTTCGTACGCACGATCTTCCAGGCGCGGTCGTGCACCACGATGAAGTCGCTGATGGCATCAATATCCTGCACCCACTGGCGCTTGGAGCGTTCCAGTTGGGAAAACCGCCGAAAATTCTCCAGGGAGAGCGCGGCGTGACTCGCCAGGGCATGCAGTAGTTTCTTTTCTTGCGCCAGAACTCCGGGTTGCGCGCCCAGCACGCATATTGCGCCCAGCGCCTCGTGCTCGCTGGCCCGCACCGGCACGATCAATAGCTCGGCGGCCGGGCCATCCGCGTCTTTCAAATCAGTCAGAAACGGTTCTTTGCGCCGCGCGGCATCGCGCGCTCGCGCGACAATCTCGGCGTCGCCGGGCCGCTCACCCGGTTGACCCGGCATGCCCCGCAATTCGGCTGTCGCCTCGCGAAAGACCACCACGCCGCACCACGCGGCGCCCAGCATCCGCGCCACGCGCACGGAAAAGCGCTGCAAAAAGTCCTGCAATTCGCGGGACCGCGCCGCTTCGGTCGCCAGTTCCATCAACTCACTGGCGCGTTGCAGGCTCGCGGGACGCACACGTCCCCGCGCGCCGTGCGCAGACGGCGGAGTCGCGCTCGCTTTCGTTTTCTGGCGTCTCATGCCGCTGGAAGCGAAGCTGTATGTCTCAGAAAGAGGATGCCCACGCACTTCCAGCTAATCGCCAATCTCAGTTTGAGTCAATCGCAGAACCGCGACGTCGTGCCCATCAGGGCACGTTCCCTCGGCTCACACGTCTCACGCTGAGACCTGGCTCCGCGCGAATCCCCGGTCCATGAGACGATTCGCGCAATTCTGCAAGCGTGCACACCTGCGCGGGGGAATCGCTAACCTCCTTTGTTCGCAGACACTTCGCAGCGTTTTTGCGCTTCCTGCTGCTTCCGTCTAATTCCGCGGCACGCTGGCACCCGACGTGCCTTTCCCAGAGCGGGGGAGTTTCCCTAACACTGAGGAGGGTTTTCCAATGAGATCCCGCTGGACACGGCTCGTTGTCTCCGCGGCTGCCGTGGCCCTGTTGGCTGTCGGCGCTTCCGCCCAGCAAGCCAGCACCGACGAAGGAAAGCGCAAGGTCAAGTCAAAGGTCGCTCCGGCCTATCCGGAACTGGCCCGCCGCCTGAACGTCGCCGGCAAGGTCAAGATTGAAGTCATCATCACGCCCGATGGGCACGTCCGTAGCACACGGGTCATCGGCGGCCACCCCTTGCTCGTCCAGGCCTGCCAGGACGCCGTAAAGGAATGGAAATTTTTCCCTGCGGCGGAAGAGACCACGCAGACCGTTGAATTCGAGTTCCACGGCTTGAGCTAAGCCGCGCAAGGCAGCGCTGCGCCCGCACCGCGGGCTGAGATGGGGAGTGGAGGAGTTTGGCAATGAGTATCGGAAAGAAGCTTTACGCGGGGTTCGGGCTGATCCTGGTCATCCTGGTCGGCTTGTTCATCGTGAACACCTTCGCGGCCCTGCGGGAGCGGGCCGCACGCAACGATTCACTGGCTTCGCTCGATTCGGTGCGCACCATCGAAGCCGTGCGGCTGCAGATCATGCTGAACCGCCTCAACCTGAACAACTTTCTCCTTTCCGGCGATCCCAGAGACGAAGAGAAGGTGAACAAGGGCGTGGTGGACAGCGCCGATCTGCTCAAGCGCGGCGAAGCTCAGGCCTCATCCGATACGCTGCGCACCGCTCTGATCCAGGTGGAAAGCACCGAAGCCAGCTGGGCGGACAACTTCGCCAAACCGCTCCTCGCCAAACGGCACCAGGTTGATTCGGGCGACTCGACCGTTTCCGACCTGCAGATCTTCTACCTGCAGAAAGACCCGGCGTCGTGGCTGAACAAGTCCTCTGCGGTGCTGGATCAAGCCACCGCCGACATTGCGAAGGCGTTCGACGAAAATTCCAAATCCGTAGCACGTGCCAGCAACTGGAGCGCGGGCTTGACCGTCTTTGGCACCGCTCTTGCCATTCTGTTCGGGCTCGGCGTTGCCTACTACACCGCCAAGTCCATTACCCAGCCGCTGACCCACCTGATCACCGTTGCGCGCGAGATTGGCGACTCCGGTGACCTGAACCAGAATATTGATATTCACCGCAACGACGAAATCGGGGCTCTGGCCACTACCTTCAACAACATGGTCGCGTACCTCAAAGAGATGGCCAGCGTTTCCATGGCGGTCGCCGAAGGCGATCTGACGGTTGAAGTCACCCCGCGTTCGAAGCGCGACACGCTCGGCAATGCGTTTATCCGCATGTCCCAGGGCTTGCAGGACATCGTCCGCACCACGCGAGACTCCGCCGGACAGGTTTCCGCCGGTTCGAATCAAGTTGCCGGTGCGGCCGACGAATCCGCCAAGGTCAGCGTGCAGGCATCCTCCGCGATTGAAGAAGTCACCAGCACCATGCACGAGATGAGCATCAACGTGCAGAACGTGGTGAAGAACACCCAGGTACAGGCCTCCAGCGTGGCGGAAACCTCCGCGTCCATCGACCAGATGGTCACTTCGATTCAGCGCGTTGCCGACACCGCCAAGGTTCTCTTGGACATTGCCAACCGCTCCCGCGAAGAAGTCGTTATCGGCATCCAGACGATGGAAAAGACCACCGACGGCCTCAATCGCACCAACAAGGCCATCCAGTCTTCCGCCGAAATCATCAACGTGCTGGGCCACCGCGCCGACGATATCGGCCGCATCATCGAAGTGATTGATGATCTGGCTGAACAGACCAACCTGCTCGCCCTGAACGCCGCCATCGAAGCCGCGCGAGCCGGCGAACACGGCCTCGGTTTCGCCGTGGTTGCCGACGAAGTCCGCAAGCTGGCGGAAAAGTCCACCCAGTCCACCAAGGAAATCGCCGAGCTCATCCAGAGCATCCAGCGGGAAGCGCGCCAGGCCGTGGAAAACATGGAGCGCAGCACGCGCATCGTGGAAGAAGGCCTGAGCCTCGGGAACGATCTGGGCTCCGCGCTGCACAAGATTTCCAACGTCGTGACCGAAGTCTACAAGTTCTCCCAGGAGATCGGCGCCGCCACCAACGAACAGTCGGTGGGCTCCTCGCAGATCGCCAAGGCCACCAGCCGCCTTACCGAAATCACCCAGGAGATCAATTCCGCGGTCGAAGAGCAGGCATCGGGCGCGCAAGCCGTCGTCCGCGCGATGGACAAGATGCGCGAACTGGTGCAGCAGTCCGCTTCCAGCTCCACCGAGCTCTCGGCCGCCGCGGAACAGATGCTCAAGCTTTCCCGCAACTTGCTCGACAGCATGGACCGCTTCGTTCTGGATCGCTCGCAGCACAACAAGGCTGCGCGGCGCGATTTTGCCGGCGCGCGTCATGGCTCCGAGCGGGAAACGGAACGCGACTATGAATACTCCGAGATGGTTCGTTCCTGATCGCCTGGAGATCGCATGATGGAAAAGGAACTTCAGGTCGTTGGTTTCCGCATTGGCGAGGAAACGTTCGGCGTCCGTATTGGTTCGGTGCGTGAGATCGTGCGCGTTCCGGAAATCACTTCGGTGCCCAACGCTCCGGATACCATCGAGGGCGTCATCAATCTGCGCGGGAAAATCATTCCGGTGATGGACCTGCGCAAACGCTTCGGCCAAGCGGAAGTCCAGCAGGATAAAAAGAACCGCATTCTGGTCGTGGAGCTGGAGAACAAGCTGGTCGGCTTGATCGTCAATTCCGCGTCCGAAGTGCTCAAGATCCCGCCTTCGGAAATCGAATCGCCGGGATCGGTGTTCGCCGACAGCGAATCCAGCTACGTTACCGGCGTCGGCAAGCTGAAGGGACGCCTGATCATCCTTTTGGATATTTCCAAGCTCCTGCATCGCCCGGAATTCAAGAAACTCGAGGAGGCCGCGGAAACAGTCGCCTCCGTGAGATAGCCGCACGCTCCGGACCGCGCCGCATCGCGCACTCGCATGGGAACGCTCACTGCTCAGATTCAACTCACCGAAGCCGAACTGAAGCTCCTGCAGACGCTCGTCTATCAGGAATGCGGGATGTTCTTCGACGAACGCCGCTCACACTTTCTAAAAGACCGGTTGCAGCGTCGTCTGAAGGCCGTTCAACTGGATTCGTTCTATAGCTACTATCGCTTGCTCACCAGCCGCGAGGGCCGCGCCGAACTCGCGCTGCTGCTGGAAAACCTTACCGTCAACGAGACCAGCTTCTTCCGCAACCGCCCACAGCTCGATCTTCTGCAGAAGCACGTGCTCGAGGACCTGCTGCGCAAAAAGCAGGAGCGGCGCGATTGGACGCTGCGCGTTTGGAGCGCCGGCTGCTCCTCCGGCCAGGAGCCCTACTCCGTGGCCATCCTGATCTGCGACGCGCTGGCCTACTACTACCTGCGTAACCCGCTTCCCTTCGATATGCCGTCGCCCAAGCCGCTGATTCCTCCTCCCTGGAAGCTCGAACTGCTCGCATCGGACATCAGCTACGCCAGCCTGCGCGCCGGACAGGAAGGCATTTATACCGAGCAGCAGATGGAGCCAGTGGAATACACCTGCCGCCTGCGGTACTTCGAGAAGAGCGGCGACAAGTACACCGTGAAGCCGCAGCTGAAAGACCTGATTCAGTTCGACTTCCACAATCTCAAGACCGAATTTTTGCCGCGGCGCAACGACATCATTCTGTGCCGCAACGTGATGATCTATTTCGACGAAGCCGAGCAGAAGCGCTTGATCGACAAGTTTTACAACTGCTTGAATCCCGGCGGCTATCTGTTTGTCGGCCATGCGGAAAGCCTTTTCGGCCTGACCCAGAAATTCAAAATGGTGCACGAGAACAACGGCACCGCCTACCAGCGCATTGAGGTGACCGGGTGAGCTTTACCCCCGAGGATCGCAGCGCCGAGCTTCGCGGGCTCTTCTTCGAGAGCGCCAACGAACTCCTGCAGTCTCTGAACGAGGCTGGCTTGCAGCTCGAAGCGCGCCCTGCGGATGAAGAGGTCATCCGCGGTGTGCGCCGCGTGGTGCACACGCTGAAGGGCGACTCCGCGGCATGCGGCTTCACGCGACTGAGCGAAATCGCGCACGAACTCGAGGATGTCCTTACCCAGAAAACGGGGGCCACGCACGGCGCGCGGTTTGCCGAACTGGTGTTGATCTCCGCCGATACGTTTCAGTCTCTGCTGGCGGCGTACCAGCGCAGGGTCGAGCCGCCCAGCGTGGAGCCTCTGCGCGCCTTGATTCAGGAACTGCGCGATGCGCCGGCGGATGCCGCCGCAGCGGCGCTCGAAGCTCCGGCTGCCCCCGCGTACTTCGACTGGAGCGAGTACGAGCAATTGATGATTTCCGAGGCGATTCACCGCGGCGAGCACGTATACAACGTTGCGCTGCGCATCGACCAGAATAGCGGGATGCGCGCGGCGGCGTTCCAGCTGATTCGCAACGTGCTGCACGGCTGCGGCATGGTGATTGCCCTGCGACCGGAGGACAACGCCGCGGCGGCCAGCGTCGAGGTTGTCGAAGCAGCTATCGCCACGCGTCATCCGAAAGGGCACGTGGAACAGCGCTGCCGTATTCCAGCGATCGTGGAATCCGTGCGAGTGGAGCTTGCGGCGCAGGCCGATTCCGCGGAACACGAACTGCTGGGAGATTTGCTGGATGCGCAGGCCGCGCAGGTCAGCGCCGCCATCCATGATTCCGCTGCTGACGCCGGCGGTGCCAAGCCCGCGGTCGGCTCAGCCGTCGCCGCCGTGGCCGAGAGCACACTTCGCGTGGACGCCGCCCGTATTGATTCCGTGATGAACTTGGTCGGCGAACTTATCATCGGCAAGTCCATGCTGAATCGCGCGCTCACGGAATTCGATCAGAAGCACTCGCGCGACCCGCTGCGCGCCAAGCTGGCGGATGCGCTGTCCTTTCAGACGCGCGTGCTCGACGAACTGCACAAATCGGTGCTGAAGATTCGCATGGTTCCGGTCGAGCAGCTCTTTCGCCGCTTCCCCCGCGTGGTGCGCGACGTCGCCAAACACTGCGGCAAAGACGTTGCGCTGGAAATCGCCGGACAGAATACCGACCTCGACAAGGGAATTCTCGATGCCCTCGCCGAGCCCATGACCCACCTGGTGCGCAATGCGGTGGACCACGGCATCGAGTCCAGCGAAGAGCGCATCGCTTCCGGCAAAGGCGCGCGCGGCACGATCTATCTCAACGCCTATCACCAGGGTACCCAGGTGGTCATCGAGGTGCGCGACGACGGCCGCGGTATCGATCTCGACCGGCTGCGCAAGCAGGCTGTGGACAAGGGCATCATCAAGCAGGAAGAAGCGTCCCGGCTGCTCGATTCCGAAGTCACCAACCTGATTTTCGAGCCGGGATTCAGCACCGCCAGCGAGGTCACCGAGGTTTCCGGTCGCGGCGTTGGCATGGACGTCGTGCGTACGGTTCTCGACCGCCTGAAGGGCACGGTCCACGTCATCAGCCAGCCGGGCAAGGGAACCACGATTCAGCTGCGCGCGCCGCTCACGCTGGCCAGCATTCAGACGCTGCTGTTCCGCGTCGGTGGCCGGCTCTTTGCCGTGCCGATTTCATCGGTGGTGGAGATCACACGCGTTACCGCAGACGAAATCCATCGCGTGGACAAGCGCGAAGTCCTGCGCCTGCGCGACCAGGTGCTCACGCTCGTTCGCCTGAACGCCATTCGCGGCATTCACGCGGTTCAGTCCGAAAAAACCGCGGCCCGCAAACACTTCGTCATCGTGATCGGGGCTGCGGAAAAACGTTTCGGCCTGGTGGTAGACCAACTCGTCGGCGAAGAGGAACTGGTCATCAAGGCGCTTCCCGCGGATATCGTCGCGAGCGACCTGGTGTCCGGCGCTTCGATTCTCGGCGACGGCACCGTGGTCCTGATACTCAACGTTCCGGCTGTGCTCTCGCGGCTGTCACGCGCAATTCCTCTTGAGGCCATTGCATGAGCGAGCGGGTCCGAGTCCTGGTAGTGGATGATTCCGCGCTGATGCGGAAGCTGATTCCCAATATTCTCGCGCGCGATCCGCTGATCGACGTGGTCGGCACGGCCATGGACGGCGCCTTCGCGCTCAAAAAGATTGAAGAGTTGCGTCCCGATGTAGTCACGCTGGATCTGGAAATGCCTCGTATGGACGGCATGGAGACGCTGCGCATGATCATGCGGCGCGCCCCGCTCCCGGTCATCCTGGTAAGCACCCATTCCAAGGAGGGCGCCTACGCGACATTCAAGGCGCTGGCGCTCGGCGCGATCGATTTCGTGGCCAAGCCCAAGGAAGCTTCCTCCGGCCACATGGATGCCATCGCCACCCAGTTGATCGACAAAATCAAAGTCGCCAAACGCGCGGCAGGCGCACGGAGCCATGCGAATTTCGTCGTCGAGCAAGTCGCGCCGCAGAAGAAGAACGAGCGCGCCGCCGCCCCGCCCAACCGCATTGTCAGTATCGGCGTTTCCACCGGCGGTCCGAACGCGCTGCAATTCGTGCTGTCCCAGATTCCCGCGGACTTTCCCGGCTCCATCCTGGTGGTGCAGCACATGCCGGAAGGCTTTACGGAAATGTTCGCGCGCCGGCTCGATGAATGCTGCGCGTTGGACGTGCAGGAAGCGAAATCCGGCGACCTGCTGCTGGCCGGGCGGGTGCTGATCTGCCCGGGCAACCGGCACATGATGGTGCGCCGCATGCCGCGTGGCGATATGGCGGTGCTCAGCGATTCGCCGCACGTCAACGGGCATCGCCCCTCGGTGGACGTGCTGTTCCACTCGGTAGCGCAGGAATTCGGCCCTACGGCGGTCGGTATTCTGATGACCGGCATGGGCGAAGACGGCGCGGAAGGGCTGGGCGCAATCAAGGCGGCCGGCGGGTTCACGATCGCTCAGAGTGAGGAAACCTGCGTGGTACCCGGCATGCCGCGCGCCGCGATTCTCAAAGGCTATCCAGCCCGGATTCTGCCGCTGGATGCCATCGGCAACTTTCTGGTGGCGCAGTACGGCACCGAGCGCTCCAGTTCCGGCAGTGACAAAGGCGAAAAGTTCGAGCGCACGGAAAAGCAGTTTGACCGCGACGACAAGTCCGACAAGAACGAAAAAATCGAAAGGATTCCTGCTTCTACGAACCGTTCTTGACACAACAGTTTCGGGATTCAGGTAACAAGGAGACGTTATGCCACAGTTCGCCGCTCTGTTCAGAAAGGACAATCAGCCCGTCCGCTACCTCGTGGTGGACGACTCTGTCTTTGCGCGGAAGAACATCATCAAGATGGTGGAGCTCTTCGGCGGAGAGGTCGCCGGTGAGGCCGGGGATGGTCTCACGGCCATCGCCGAGTTCAACCGCACCAAGCCGGACATCGTGCTGATGGACATCACCATGCCCCAGATGGAGGGCATCGAGGCCGTGGAACGCATCGTGCGCCAGCATCCGGACGCACGCATCGTCATGGTCTCGTCGGTCGGCTACCAGGAAAACATCCTGGCCGCACTGCAGAAGGGCGCCAAGCACTTCGTGCAGAAGCCGGTGAAGCCGGAAGTCCTGTACGAGATCCTGCGTTACGTGCTGAGCGATGATCCAACGCTCGCCGGCGGGCCCGCGGTTCTGGCCGGGGAGCGCCGCGCATGAGAATGGACCTGATCCAGCCGTTCATCAATGCCGCGGATGCGGTGTTCGCGGAAGCGTTGCAGGGCCCGACCAAAATCGGCGACCTGGCGATGGAAGAGGAAGCCTATCGCCGCAAAGGCGTGGCCGCGCTGATTGCCATCAAAGGCGACATCGAAGGCCGCATCATCCTCGATCTCGCGCCCGATGTCGCGTTCAAGGTGGCGGCGATTCTCACCGGCGCCGAAGTCGTGGAGAGCGAGCAGGTGGTACGCGAAACGGTTTGCGAGCTGGCCAACATGGTCATCGGCAATTCGGTGACACTGCTGAACGACCAAGGCTACCGCTTCAAGGTGTTTCCGCCAGAAGTGCACATGAACGACGAAGGGCTGGCGGGATCGCACGATACGGAAGCGCTGGTGCTTGCCATCGAAACGAGCTGCGGAAACATCTTTCTCAATATTGCCATGCGGCATCTGGCTCGCCGCCGCAATGAGCGTGACGCGGCTCCGGCGCTGGCGTAAGTTCACGCGCGAGGCCTATTGCTCGCGGCCCTCAACGAGGGTGATGTAGCGATCGACGGGAAGATTGGCGAATCGCTGCACCGCGCCATTGGGACCGGGCCACTTCACTTCGAGCCAATCCAATTTACTGCGTGAGCCGAGGCCCAGCACCAGCCGGGGATCGTGCGACGAAAGAAAACTGCCGCCACCGACTTTCATGCGGCTGCGCTTCAGATCGCCGGACTGATAGGTGACGCGCGCGCCGACGGCATCGCGATTACACGTTTTCCCCACGAGTTGCAGGCCTAGCCAGTGGCCGGCGCGGCCGGCATTGTTCCTCAGCAGCAGCGGCGCCCCATCGTTATTGGAGATCAGCACGTCCACGCAGCCGTCGTTATCGTAGTCGCCGATGGCCAGCCCGCGCGCGCTGAAACCGCGGCGAAACACCGGGCCGGCTTCTGCGCTGACGTCGCGAAATGCCTTGCCCTCGCGATGAAACAGCAGCAGCGGCTCCTCGTAAGTGACCTGCTTGGAGAACTCCTCGACCAGGTCGTCCGGGAAGCCATTGCAGAGAAAGAGATCGAGGTTGCCGTCGTTGTCGTAATCGAAAAATTTCAGGCCCCACCCACTCATCCAGCGCGTGGACATGCCCACCCCGGATTGCATGGCCACATCTTCGAACCAGCCGTCGCGCAGGTTGCGGTAGAGCGAAAAGATTTCGTGGTCGATGTTGGCGACAAACAGGTCCATCCAGCCGTCTTGATCGTAGTCGGCGGAGTCCACCCCCATTCCGGAACGCGCCCGGCCTTCCGCGCTGTACGCGACGTCCGCGGCAAGGCCGGTTTCCAGGAATTTGCCGTGGCCCTGATTCACAAAGAGAAGATTCGCCGTGGTGTCGCTGGCGACGAACAGGTCCATGCGGCCATCGTTGTTGATATCGGTGGCGACTACGCCCCAGGCTTTTGCCAGGTGCTGCGCGATCCCGGATTCCTTGCTGACGTCGGTAAACGTGCCGTCACCGTTGTTGTGGAAGAGCCAGCTGGGGCGGGGCTTGAAGACCCGGGGAATGCAGTAATGCCGGGTACCATCGCGTTCAACGCCGCAGCCCGTGGCCACGTCGTACTCGGCAAACTGGCAGACAAAGAGATCGAGGCGTCCATCGTCGTCGTAGTCGAACCAGACGGCGCTGGAGCTCCAGCCGTTGCAGGCCACGCCCGCCTGGGCTGTGACGTCGCTGAAGGTGCCGTCGCCGTTGTTGTGGTAAAGGATGTTGCGGCCGTACTGCGTGACGTACAGATCGACGTTGCCGTCGTTGTCGTAATCGCCCGCGGCGACGCCCATGCCGTAGCCGCCGCCGGCGACACCCGCCTTTTCGGTGACGTCGGAAAACGTGCCATCGCGATTGTTGCGATAGAGCGCGTTGCGTATCGGCAGTGGCGGCGTGTAGAAATCGCTCTTGCCGCTATTGACGAGGTAGATGTCCATCCAGCCGTCGTTGTCGTAATCGAAGAAGGCGCAGCCCGCGCCGCTGGTTTCCGGCAGGTGCTTGAAGGCGGATCTTCCGGCGACATGACGCCATGTGATGCCGCTTTTTTCCGGAGGTATCTCTTCGAACCAGGGAGGCGAGGCAGCAGTGAAGGTCTGCGCCGCGCCCCACGGCGAGCTCAGAGAAAATCCTGCGCCTGCGGCGAGGCTGCGCCGCAAAAACTGGCGTCTCGAAAACTGTCCGAGGAGCGAGCGCTGCCAGCTGCGCGAAGAGGGCATTGGGCGACGATAACACGGGTTTGCGGCGGCGCCCCGCCCGTCACGCGCTGTGTTACTCTCGCAGGCAATGCAGTTGAAGAAGCGAAGTCTCCAGCACATGGTTCGCCTGATGATTCTCCTTTGCTGTGCGGCGGTGTGTCCGCTCGCAGCGCCAGCCCAGGACTTCCAACAAACGGCACGGCAGGCGAATATCGCGCGGGAGGCCGGCAAGCGCGACGAAGCCATCGCGCTGTACCGGCAGGCCTTGGCCCAGCGCGGCGATTGGATGGAGGGCTGGTGGTATCTTGGCACGCTCAGCTACGACGCGGATCGCTACGCCGACGCGGCCGAGGCGCTGGAAAAGGTGACCAAGGGACAGCCGGAACTCGGCGCGGCATGGAGTTTTCTGGGGCTCTCGCAGTTTGAGCTGAAACAGTACGATGCGGCGCGCTTGAACCTGGAGAAGGGCAGCACGCTCGGCAACGACGACGCCGATCTGGACCGCATCGCAAAATTCCACCTGGCACTGCTGTACCTGCGCTCGGGTGAATTGGATCGCGCGCGGGGAATATTACTTCCGGAATTTCTGCGGCCCCCGGTCTCGCCGCAGGTGCGGTCGGCATTAGGCGTGCTTCTTCTGCGGCTCCCGATGTTGCCGCAAGAGGTGGACGCCTCGCGCGAGGCCATTCTGGTGGCGGCCGGCGATGTACTTTTGCGAGCCCAATCGGCGGGAGCGCTGACGAATCTCAGCGGATTGCGAGAGGCTTTGCAGCGCGCCGAAAAGCCGGTGAAAAACGAGCTGCTGGCGCGCGTGTACGAAGCACTGCAGCAACCTCGGCAGGCCGAGCAGTTGCGAGCTGAAGGAGCAGCCGGAGCGGCGCAGGTCCATGCCTTCTTTGTGCGGGCGGAGAGTGCCGCTGCAGGGGCGTCCGCGGCGGACGCTACGCGGGAGTGGAGCCAGGCGATGCAGGCGTACTCCACGGGAAAGTATGCCGAGGCGATCGTGGAGCTGAAGCCGATCGTCGAGCGATTTCCCGAGAACGGGACGGCGTGGGCGGTGCTGGGACTCAGTGAATACGAGACCGGGGAGTACGATTCAGCGCTGCTGCACCTGCAACGTGGGGAAACCCTGGGCTTCGGCGGGTCCGCGGAATCGCTGAGGACCGCGCGCTATCATCTGGCAATTCTCTTAATTCACAAGGGTGATTTCGCGCGAGCCACACAGGTGCTGGCGCGGGAAGCGGGAGGAAGCGCGGCGCCGACCCCGGAAATTGCCCTGGCCCTGGGCATGGCTTTTCTACGAGTGCGGGCGCTGCCAGAGGATGTCGCGCCAGGGCAGCAGACGCTTCTGCGGCGAACCGGCGAAGCGGCGGCGGCGCTGCTGAACAGCAAGTACGATGAGGCGTTGCCCAGGCTGCGCGTATTGCTGACCGAGTTTCCGGCACAGCCGTTTCTGCACTATGTTTACGGCTCCGCGCTGGCGTCGCTTTCGCTGTTCGACGAAGCATCCCTGCAGTTCCTTGCGGAGACGCGTATCTCCCCAAGGAGCGAGCTGCCGCTGGTGGAACTCGCTTCGCTCAAACTGCAGGAACGGAAAGCGGAGGAAGCGGTTGGCCCGGCGCAGCGCGCGGTGACGCTGGCGCCGGACTCGGCGTCGGCGCACTACGTGCTGGGACGCGCACGTCTCGAAACGGGCAAAACCGACGCTGGGGTCGCAGAATTGCTTCGCGCCGCCGAGCTCTCTCCAAACAGCCCGGAGATCCATTTCCAGTTGGCGCGCGCCTACGCCAGGCAAAATGAACCGCAGAAAGCAGCCGCGGAACGCGCTATCTTTGCGCGGTTAAACGCGGCGATCGAGCAACAGCGCGGCGCCAGCGGTTCGCAGGCGTATGGCGCCGTCCAGCGTGCAACCGAAGCGCCGGGCGAAGCGGGCGCAACGCCGCCGAATCCTTGAGTGGAGGATGCTATGGGCTTCTTGAAACGATGGACGCGGGTGGCGCTCGCCATGGTCTGCGGGTGTGCGCTCCACGGGGCCGCCACCGATGCTCAAGTGACCAAACCCGCGCCGACCAAGATCATCCTTGATACCGACATCGGCGACGACATTGACGACGCATTCGCGCTGGCGCTGGCCTTGCGCAGCCCGGAGATTCAGGTCATCGGGATAACCACGGCGTGGGGCGATACGGAACTGCGCGCGCGGCTGGCGCAACGCCTGCTGAAGGATGCGGGAGCCGGCGGCATTCCGGTGTACGCGGGCATTGCCACGAAGAGCTCCGCGAGCTTTTCCCAGGCGCGCTACGCCCAAGGCGGCGAGCCATTCGAAAAGAAAGGCGACGCCATCGATTTTTTGCTGCAGCAGGCCGGCGCGGCGCCGGGCGAAGTCACGCTGGTCGCGATCGGTCCGCTGACGAACATCGGCGCGGCGATCACCCGTGATGCGGCGGCGTTCCGCAAGTTCAAGCGGGTGGTGCTGATGGGCGGCTCCATTCGCCGGGGATATGGCGACCTGGGCTACGCAACGGATCACGGCCCGCAGCCCGAGTACAACATTTATAGCGATATTCCCGCGGCGCAGAAGCTGTTCGCGAGCGGGGTCCCCATTTTCCTGATGCCGCTCGATTCCACGCAATTGCAGTTCGATGAAGTGAAGCGCCCCGTCGTATTCGGCCGCGGCTCGACGCTGACCAACGCGCTGGCCGCGCTCTATTTTGAGTGGGTCGAGAGGAATCGCACGCCCACCGCGACGCTTTTCGATGCCATGGCGGTAGCCTACGTGGCGGATCCCTCGCTTTGTCCGGCGGAGCCGCTACATATCACGGTCGATGAACGGGGAATGACTCGCGAATCGCCAGGCGCGCCCAACGCGTCGGCGTGCCTGGCATCCGATTCCGAAAGATTTTTTCGTTTTTTGATTCCGAGGCTGACCACTCCGCACCCGCGGGACAACACCACAAAGCAGTAGAACTCCGTCAGGACTGAAGCGCCGAGAGCAGCTTTTCTCCGTTGGGGCTGCCCAGTCCCGTGCACGGATCCCAGCCTGCCGCTGCCGAAAATGAGCCGTTGTTCCCGGTGACGATGTCGTTCAGCGTGCCGGGCGATTCGGCATAAAGCAGCGGGTTCAGAAATCCGAGCGGCTTGCCCAGCGCCTGGTTCAAGCGCGCGATGAGCCCGGCCCAGAGCGGAGCTACCGCGCTGGTGCCGCCGAACACCTCCTGCTGGCCATCGACGAAAATCTGGTAGCCGCTTTGTGGGTCGGCGTCTCCGGCAACGTCGGGTACTCCGCGAAAATTGCGCGGAACGACGGACGCCTGCCAATCCGGCACCGCGAAGACGCTGCTGAATCCGCCGCCCGTCGCTCCGCCGCCGCTGCCGTCATTCCAGACAGACTCGGACGTGACGCGCGCCGCGGACACTTGCAACCGCGTGCCACCGCAGGCCAGCACATGCGGGCTCGAAGCCGGGAAGTCCACGTGATCCTGGCCATCGCCCACCCCATCGGACGATCCGTTGTCGCCCGATGCCACGCAAACGCTGATGCCCATCGCGCCCGCAACCTGAAACGCGCTGTCGAACGATTGCATGGCCTGCTGGGTCCAGGAAGATTCGGGGCCGCCCCAGCTGATGGAGATCACGTTGGGCTTGTTGCTGTTGTCGTGCGCGGCGGCGTTGATGGCGTCGAGAAAGCCGCGGTCGGTGTTCGGGGCAAAGTACACGACGATTTTTGCCGCCGGCGCTATTGCCGCGGCGACTTCTATATCGAGAACGACCTCGCCGTCGGGGCCGTCAACGCTGCCGGTAGGCTCGTTGCCGGTGCCATCCACGGTCACGGCCGTGACCGGCGGAAGCGTCAGGCCGAGCGATTGAAAATAGCTTTGCAGGTCCGAGGTCTTGAAGCCGCCGCCGAGTTCGATGAGAGCGATGCACTGGCCGGCGCCGTTTTGCCCGGGCGGGAATCGGTAGAGCTGGGCAAGTTGCGGCGGCGTGAAGGACGACTGAGCGGCATTGGCGCGGCGCGCGCCGGAACTGCCGCGCCGACGGAAGTGCGTTTTGGCCTGGGGGCGATTATCGAGGCCCAACACGCTCTCCACATCGTCACGAAGAGCCCCGGGAATTTGCAGCCCGCCCGTGCGACCGCGGTACCAGCTTTCCGCGTTTTCGAAGCGGCGAAGTTCGGTGCTGAAAGCGGCGTTCATGTCGCGCACGGTTCCCGAGAGAACCACAGAGCGCTTTTCCGCTTCGGCCTTCAGCACCTGGAGATTGCTCTCGGCCGCGAACTGGCGGACCCGCTCAATGCAATCCGAAGTCGCGGAGCACTGGCGCTGCACGGCGGCGCGGTCTGGCGCCGGCCGCACGGCTATTTCGCGCGCCGAGCGTGAGCGGCGGTCAAGCGGCGCTGGGGCTCGCAGCTTGAGGGTGAGCGTAATTTCGACGATTTCGAACGGATCGGCAGGCGCGACCGCGGAAAATCCGGGAACGGTCTGGCGTTCGCTGCCGGGAATTGTGAAGCGATCTTTCGAACCGGTGTGCTTGCTCATGCGACGGACCTCGCGTCAGCGGTGCGGCGGAGGGGGGAACAACAGAGTAACCGAAACACACCATCGCGGATAGCGGAGAGAACTGTGCGCTGCTACTCCGGCGGGCGCAGGTAAGCGGCGCCGTGGCGGAAAAGCCCTGCGGAGGGAATCGCTTGCGAGAAGACGATGCGAATCGGGACGAAGATCGCGCCGCTGCCGGGCGTGTAAGGAACCGCCACCTCCGCGCGCGTGCCTTCGGGGTACTGGTTGCGGCTGCGGAAGGCCAGGCCGCCCTTGGAGAGATCCTCGCAAACGGCCACCTCTTCCTGGAAACCACGGCGGCGAATGCAGGCGAGCACACGGGTCTTTACGCGCGTGCGATTGCGCCGCGGCAGCACGCGTTCATCTTCGGAGGTGCGCGAGCCACTGGCCTCTGCGGGCATGCTTTCGGATTGCGCTTCCGCCCAGATGGACGGAGCGTCGCAAATCTTGCAGATGCGCGCCACGCACTTGCGCGATTCGAACGACTTTAGCTCCAGCTCGTTGAGATAGACCACCTCGCGGCGCTGGCAGAAGCTGCATTCCATCAGCAGCCGCGCCAGAGCCTCTTCGGCCTTGTGCGGAGCGGGAAACTCGATATCCCAGAAGTCCACGCGCGGCTCGAGCAGGTGTAAGGCGTACAGAAAGCCCTCGGACTCGCGATCAATTTCCGCCACAACGCGGGCGCGGGCGGTCTTCACGCCATCGCCATCGAGTGGCCGCCGCAGCGAGATCTCCTGACCGGCGGCAAGGCGCTCTTGCAAACGAATGACGCCGCCGTTGCGGCTGATGAGCAGAGTCTGGACCACCTGGCGATGCACTACGCCCGAGGTTTCAATCCAAGAGGCCTCGACCGGCATGCGGAAAGCGATGCGGTCGCTCTGGCGTATGGCCTCGGTGCGGGTAGTAGTGGTCATGGAGGCGAATGAGAGTCTGCTTAGTAAGATTACCAATCACCGGGTTTTGCTCCGAGTGCAGCGCAGGGCAGGTTTGTCGTACCCACTAATAACTGGCAGAAAGTACAGGCTTTAGCGGGCGATTACTCTTTGGAGCCGGTCGAAAACGCAGCCCTTCGTCCTGCCCGGCAACCCTCTTAAACTTATATTCAGGTCACCGCGTCCGAACCCGATATCGCGCCCATAACGGAACTCAGCCGCCGTGAACAATGTGATCTCCATGGACGAACATTTGAAGAAGAACGGTGGACGTTCCATCGCCGTTCGTGACCGGCGCTATTCCATCCGGCATCCCTTTGCCGCGGATGTAGAGTTTCTGGATCTGGAAACGGGGGCCCACGGGAGCGGCGTGACCTCCGATCTATCTTTGGGCGGCTGCTTCGTTTGCACCAGCAAGACCCTGACGGTAGGCAGCCGAATGAAGCTGATTCTGGCCCGAAAAGACTATCGCGTGGAAGCGCTGGCGGTGGTGCGCATCGTGAAGCCACGCATCGGCATGGGCATGGAATTTCTGGATGTGGAAGAAAAGCATCAGGTGGCGCTGGAGCGCTGGCTGGAACAACTCCGGCGCAGTCGCTAACGCGCCGCAACGATTCCCGCCTCAGCCGGCCGCGGCGCTCTTGACCTTCTGACTCTTTTGCAACGTCTGGCTCGGCTTTTCCCCGTACTTGCCCTGGTAAGTGGCCGCAAAACGGCCGAAGTGCAAAAATCCCCAACGCGAAGCAACTTGCGAAACGCTGGCTCCGGCCGGTGCGTCGAGCAACTCGTGTCGCGCCATTTCCAGGCGCGTGTCGTGCAGGAAGCGCATAGGCCCGAAGCCACGCTTCTGATGGAAGGTGTGCTGCAGGGTGCGAGCGGAGACGCCGGCGGTGGCCGCGACATCATCCAGTGACAGCGGCAAATGGGCGTTGGCCCGGATGAATTCCTCGGCTATGCGGAGTTGCCAGGGACCAGTCTTGGAGACGGCTGCGAGCTTGCGGGAATAGTTATGGCGATGACCGTCGAGGAGAATGGTGACGAGGCGGCGCTCCAGAGTTTCGAGTTCAGGAGTAACTTCTTCGGGGCGCACGTCCTCCCGATTGAAGTAACGGCAGAGGCGAAGGGCGGCCCGGAGAAAACGGTTGCCGACCTCCGAACGCATGGGGAGCGATGCGGAGTACTGCACAGGCGCGGCGCAGCGGGCGCCGCCGAGCATGGCTTGCAATTCGTGCTGCATGACCTCGGCGGAGATACGGACAAACAGCGTTTCGGCGCGCAGCGAAGTGGAAACTTGAAAGGCCTGCCCGGGCGAGAGAACCACCGCAAACTCCGGAGTGAGCCAGCAAACGGTCGCGGTGGTGCGAACCGCACAACCGCCATGAGCGGAAAGCGCAACGAGATAGGCCGGCGCTTCCACCACCCCGCTGATGACGATGGATCCGGAAGTCTCCGTGTGCAGCAAAGAGATATTGCGGGAGCGCACTCCGTGCAGCGTGCTGTGAAACCGTGTGGTGCCACCAAGCAACTCTGCGTGATGTGGAACGGTAAAACGCGAAGCGATAGAGCTGCGTTCGGTTACGTCGGCGGTCTGCAACAGCAGATGCCGCGAAAGAGGGAAATCGAACTGCGAAGATCTCATCACATCCACCCCCAGACTATGGGACACAAAGAGATCCTGCGGCGAACATCGTGCGTCGCTAGCGGGAAGAGTGTCAAGCCGGATTTTGTGTTTCCCGCGGGGTTACAGCAAATTGCGTAAAACGGATTGCGACCGGGCAGGAATTGCGGCACCCTCCTAAAACGTTTTAGAAGTCGGTGCCGCGCAACCAAGCGCGTGGACCGCAACCTTGGGGAATTGCGAGTCCGGTTAGAAGCACTCCGTGGCGACACCGCGGAACTCCTCACATGAGCAAGCAACTCAGTCCGCGCTGTGAACGGCGCGATTGCTCCTGCATCCGTGTGGCGCACAGGCGTGTGCGCTATGCGTGTCCCGATTCCACCTAAGTGAGGTAGTTCGCGCGCCGCATGAAGGAAGAACGACTTTCCATACGCTACGTGTGTGACGTGGCGCACAGCAGCTACCAAACAGGAAAAGCGGTGAAGCGGGAAGGCCAGCTGCGCAATATTTCGCTGGGCGGCTGTTACTTTGCCACCAGGGAAACCGCGGAAGCCGGAACGCACGTCCAGATCGAGTTTGCCTGCCGGGGCAAGCGGCTGGTATTCCGGTGTGTGGTTCGCCACGCACAGCCCGGCGAGGGCATGGGGCTGGAGTTCGTCTCCGCCGAAACACCGGCGGCGATCAGCACCCTAAGTGCGTGGATCCAAGAGTTGCGTGTTGGGCACGCCGAAACTCCGGTCAGGGAGCGGAAGAAGAAGTAGCCTGCGCTGCAGCGCGCCTTTGCGCGGCGAATTGCGCGAAGTGCATTGCACCGGTACGACGCGATCACGATACTACGATGGAACGAGTTAACAAGGGCCACCTGAATTGGCTCTTGTTGGGGGGCCGGGTTACCGGGCGCGGCGACCGGCCCTCAGTTCTGTCCAGCCAAGGTAGTTTCTTCCAATGCTGCCGCCGTTTCGAACCGACAAACCTGCATCGCGATTCCGGCTCCCCGCATTCGGTCGCGGCTACTGCTTGGTGTCCAGCGGCCGCTTGCTCTTCTCGTAGAACTCTTGCTGCAGCCGTGGGCTGTTTTCGTCGGCTTTGACCGCGCGAATCGCCTCTTCGATGGTGGTGACCCACGCGTTCATCGCGGCCTGGCCCAGCTCTTTGTTTGCAATGGAGCCGTCGCCGGAGTAGTGATCGGGGAAGCGCGCATACCACCAGATCCCTGTGTATACCGTTCCAGGAAGCGGGTCGTGTTTCTGGTCCGCGCCCGATTCCTGCTTGGCGCGGTCCAGGTGCACCAGGTCGGGGTGCGAGATCAGGACATTCGAAGTTTCGGTTTGCCCGGCATGCATATCGAGCGGGTCCTTCTGCAATGACTTCGGCGGCTCGTTCGCGCCCCACTGGATGTACACCACGTAGTCGTGCGGCTGATCGAGTTGCGACTGTGCGAAGTACGGCAAGAGGCTCTCATTGCCGCCGTGGCCGTTGACGATCAGGATCTTCTTGCAGCCGTTGCGCGACATTTCATCGGTGGTTTCCTGCAGCAGATCCAGCTGGATCTTGCGGCTATAAGCCACAGTGCCCGGCTCATGTTTGGCCTCAAAGATCTGTCCGAAGTAATACTCCGGGAAGACCACCGCGTATTCCTTCTC
Source organism: Dongiaceae bacterium (assembly GCA_035542235.1). GTDB lineage: Bacteria > Acidobacteriota > Terriglobia > Acidiferrales > UBA7541 > Acidiferrum. Next base: position 44,726 of record DATKLU010000018.1, on the reverse strand, counting down.
GGTGGCCCGCAGCGTGGCGAAGCGTACGTTCAGCAGGTCCGTGCCAAGCGGCAGGTGCGGTCCGTGCTTTTCCAGAATGCCGAAGGGCAGAATGCAGGTGCCCTTCGCCAGGGTAACGGCCTGGCGGAATTCGTCGGCGCTCAGTTCCTCCCAGTGCGCGGAAAGTTTCTGCTGCGCGCCGGCGGAGGGAAGCAACGCGAACGAGGCAAAAAACAGAACGAGAAGGCGACGCATGGCGGAGGCTCCTGAAGAAGAGTTGCGCAGCGCATTGTACTGCGCGAAGCCAGAAAACGGCAGGTTTAAATCGGTTTTGCAGGGGCGGAAGCGTCACCGCGCGCCGGACGGCGCGCGACCAGCCATTGCCCGGAGACGGCGGTCAGCAGCAGCAGCAAGGGATCAATCGGATGGCGATAACGCAACGAAGTGTGCGTCAGGTAGTACACCACGGGAAATAGAACCGGAGAAACCAGCAACGGAACAGCAAGAGTACTGCGCGAGCGCAGCAGGAAGGCAGCTCCGGCCAGTGAACCAAGCGCCAGAAGAAAATTGCTGGCAATTACCAGTCCGGCCGGCCAGAAATCCGCCGCGCGAAAGTCGTGCACAGGGTGCTCTACGCCAGTCCAGGTTGCAACAAAGCGGCGGCCGCTCAGGCGAAAAAATAGCGCCGGCTTCCGCCGGATGAACGAGGTCGCGGCTTGCCATTTTTCAGAAAGGTACGCCGTTTCGCCGAGACGCGCATAACGCCGCGTCTCTTCGAATCGCGTGATGCGCTGGATTCCACCCACTGCGTTCTCGTCGAAAATGTCGTTGTTGCCGATCCACAGTTCGAACGCAAAGCTGGAGCGAATCGGAACCAATTTGTGGAAGGCGCGGTAGTTGCGCACGGTCCAGGGGATACAAATCGCGACAATCAGCAGCGCGGCAAGCAGCGGCGGAACCAGGCTCTTCTTGCCAACGGTGCGGCCTTGCCAGATCACCCACACGAACAGAACGGGCAGTGCCACCCCGATCGCCGGGTTGGTGAGGACCGTCAGCGCCCACAGCACCCCGTAGACGAGCCACATCTTGAGCGAATACGACTCCGCCAGCCATAGGGCGAGCCAAATGCACAGCACCGCAAGCAGAACGGAAAGCGAAGTCTCCCAAATCCACTCGAACGGCACCATGATTCCGGCCGGCAGCACAACCCAAAGCCAGCAGGCCGCGACCGCGGTGCCCCGCCCAACGGCACGCCGCGCCACGGCATAAAGCGGAAACGTCGCCGCCGCGGAAAAAAGAATGTTCGCGCCGGCCGCGACGAAAAAGCTTTGCAGCGTGAAGGCGCCGAAGAAGCGAAAAATCAGGAAAAGAAAAAACGGATAAACCGGAGCGAGCCATGCCGTGGGGCCGGTCTTTTGCCGGAAGAGATTGGAGAACCCGTCGCCCTGCGACAGCGCGAAAGCGATGTTGCCGGCTTCGTGCTGAAAAGGCACGGAAGCCAGCGCCTGATGCGGTATCTGCCGCTGCTGGTTCCAGGCAAACGCGACGCGCGTGCCCAGAGCCGCGCCGGCGATCAGCCAGACGCTGGTCAACAACAGTGCGGCGCGCCGCGCCAAGGTCCGTGGTCGCATCGTGCGTTGCGATTCTCTCGCAGAATCGCCCGCCAGGGCAAAAGGGATTGCCGGCGGCGCCCATTCGGCGTGCCGCCGGGTTTAAGGCTAGAATGCGAGCAGGATGCGAAACACTCGTTCAGCCGGAATTGCGAAGCTGTTTGCGCTGCTCGTACTGTCCAGCGTGCCCTTGCAAGCGCAAGCACCGCGGCGCATCGAAGGCAAAGTATGCGACGTCACTGGCGCGCCGTTGGCGGGTGCGACGCTCGAAGCCGATGCGGAGGATGGCAGCGGCCCAACTGCTCGTGGCGCAGCTGACGCCACTGGCAACTACGTGCTGGAAATTGCGAAGGACGGACGCTACCGGCTCTCTGTCAAGAAAGATGGCTATGTCACTGCGACGCTGGAACCCGTCGAGATCAGCGCGGGTGCCAGCAGGCGCCTGGATGTGGTGCTGCAAAAAGGGCAGGGCAACGCGGGCGCCATCCAATTCTCGGACGAACCGAGTTACACCGTAGCCGGCGTGACGGATTGGAGCAATGTAGGCCTGCACGGCTCAGACGTGAATGTGCGCACCGGCGAAGCACTTGCCAGGGAAGCGGCGGCTCTCAAGAACGCTACCGGAAATGCCAAAGCGTCTTCTCGTGAAGCGGAGGCGCACCGTTTGGCCGGCGATGCCAGGGAGAAGGCCGGCGATCCTCTGGCCGCCGTGCGCGAGTACGAGGCGGCGACAAAGCTCGAGCCCAGCGAAGAAAACTATTTCGCATGGGGAGCTGAGTTGCTGCTGCATCGCGGCGGCCTCGCTGCGGTAGAGGTGTTTCAGAAGGGCGCGGCAGCTCATGCGAACTCCCCGCGCATGCGCGCCGGGCTCGGCGCCGCATACTATTTCGATGGCGAATACGGGAAAGCCGCGGACGAGATGTGCGCCGCGGCCGACCTGAAACCGGAAGACGCGGCGGCCTATCTATTTCTCGGCCGCATGGAAAAGTCGGCGGCGGAGTTGTTTCCCTGCGCGGAGCCGCGCCTTGAGCGCTTTGCCGGGCGACAGCCGCGAAATTGGCAAGCGGCGTACTACTACGGAATCGTCCTGCGCAAGAAGGCGCGACGCTCGCAGCGCGATTCCGACGCGCTGGCGGCTCAAGCCGCCCTGCAGCAAGCGTTGTCGCTCGCGACCCGCGAGGAACAGGGCGACGTTTACCTGCAGCTAGGGATGTTGTATAACGCGCGAGGTCAAAAATCCGCGGCGCAGGAGAGTTTCGAGAAGGCCATCGCGTCGAATCCGGCCCTCGGCGAGGCGCATTACCAGCTGAGCTTGCTTTATCGGCAGGCCGGGACACCTGCCAGGGCCGAGCAGGAGATGAAGACCTACCAGCAACTGCGCAAGGCCGAAGACGCGGCTCTGGAGCAGGAGCGCAAGGCATCTCGGCAATTTGTGACCACGCTTCGCGGCGGTTCCGAAAGGAAGCCGCAGTGAGGCGAAATTCCGGCATGTAGATACGCAACAAGATGAAAATTTGGGGAGGCAAGCGATGAACGGAGTGCGTGACGCGGTGCGGATCGTGCTGGTTCTGGCGTGCGTACTGTTCCAGGCAATTGCGGCAAGCGCGCAGAGCGGATATGCGATCAAGTCTCCGGACAACCGGATTGAGATCCAGATCCGAATCGCGAAAGACATCGCTTATGACGTCTTGCTCAACGGAAAACCGCTGCTCAAAGACGCCACGCTCGGAATGAAGATCGCCGACAAGGCTCTCGGTGAAAACCCGGTTGTGAAATCCGCGAAAAAGGATTCCGCCGATCGCGTGCTGGAGCCGGTGGTTCGCCAGAAATTTGCCAAAATACGCGAACGCTACAACGAGCTGCGGCTGGAGATGGAAGGTGGCTACGCCGTGGTGTTCCGCGCCTACCCGGAGGGAGCGGCGTACCGGATCGAGACCACTCTTGGCGGCAGCGATGTAAAGGTTTACAGCGAGAGCGCCGCATTCCGCTTCGCCGGTGACTACACCGTTTTTTATCCCGCGGAAGAAAGCATGTTCTCGCACAACGAGCGCAAATATCTTCCGCACGCGCTGAAAGAAATTCCTGCAGGAACTCTGGCCACGCTGCCTGCGGTCGTCGTGGCCGATAACGGCGTGAAGATTGCCGTCGCCGAATCGGGTGTAGAGGACTACCCGGGGCTCTGGCTGCGCGGCACAGGGGACAACGCGCTCACTGCCACCTTCGAGCACTATCCGCTGAAGGAACAGCTCGAGAAAGATCGCGACTTCAAAGTCGTCGAAGCCGCCGACTATATCGCGAAAACCAAAGGTACGCGCACGTTCCCCTGGCGCGTGCTGGGAATCGCCGAGCGCGACGACGAGCTGGTCACGAATCCCATCATCTGGCTGCTGGAGAAGCCTTCGATGCTGGAAGACACGTCGTGGATCAAGCCCGGCAAGGTCGCCTGGGACTGGTGGAACTTCAACAATATCTTCGGTGTGGACTTCCCGGCTGGCGTGAACACGCAGACCTACAAGTACTACATCGACTTCGCCGCGAAATATCACCTCGAGTACATCATTCTTGACGAAGGCTGGTACGAGCTCGGCAACGTGCTGAAACTTTCGCCGGACATCAACATGGAAGAGATCACGGCTTACGCAAAACAAAAGAACGTCGGCGTGATCCTCTGGGTCGTCTGGAAAACGCTGGACGACCAGTTGATTCCGGCGCTCGATCAATTCCAGAAGTGGGGCGTCAAAGGCATCAAGGTGGACTTCATGCAGCGCAACGACCAGCTGCTGATGAACTACTACTACAAGGTCAGCAGCGAATGCGCCAAGCGCAAAATGCTGGTGGACTTCCACGGCGCGCAGCGCCCGGCCTCGCTGACCCGCACCTGGCCCAACCTGATCAGCACCGAGGGCGTACGGGGCATGGAGTGGAGCAAGTGGAGCGCCGAGACCGATCCGACCCACGATGTAACCCTGCCGTACACGCGCATGTTCCTCGGGCCGATGGACTACACGCCCGGCGCCATGCTGAACGCGCAGAAAGACAGCTTCCATCCCGTTTTCAAGCGACCGATGTCGCAGGGCACCCGGGTCCATCAACTGGCGATGTATGTGGTCTTCGAAAGCCCCTTGCAGATGCTTTCCGACAGCCCCTCGAATTACGAACGTGAGCCCGAGGCCATGGAGTTTCTTTCCGCGGTCCCCAGCACCTGGGATGATTCCAGGCCGCTCGACGGAAAAATCGCGCAGTATGTCGTGGTTGCGCGGCGCAAGGGCAACGATTGGTATGTCGGTGCCATGACCGATTGGTCGCCGCGCGACCTGGAGATCGATCTGTCCTTCCTGCCGGACGGCAACTACAGCGTGACCGCGTATCAGGACGGAGCCAACGCCGATCGCGTCGCCAGCGATTTTAAGAAAACCACATTCACCGCGAGCAAATCCAGCAAAGTCAAAGTACACTTGGCACCCGGCGGCGGTTGGGCCGCGCGCATTCACCCTTGAGCTGATCCGCAGCCGGCACGATTCGCTGCGTTTGGCCGGAGCGAACACCGGACTTGGCGAACATTCCATCCATGCGCGTGCCGCGGCGGCGGTGGGGAATCGCCGCGCTGCTCGGGTTCGGCGTCCTGGTCAATTATTTCGACCGCGTGAACCTTTCCGTTTCGGACCAGGCGCTGCACCAGGCGTTCGGCATCTCCACCGTAACCTTCGGCTACTTGCTCAGCGCGTACAACTGGACCTACATGCTCCTGCAGTTGCCGAGCGGGCTGCTGCTGGATCGCTTCGGCGTGCGCCGCGTGGGCATCGTCAGTTCCTTAATTTGGGGTGTCGCATCGTTTTGCGCGGCCATCGCCACCGGCGTGCGCGGCCTGTTCGGAGCGCGTTTTCTGCTCGGCGTTGGCGAGGCCCCGACCTTTCCGGCTAACGCGAAAGCGGTGGGCTACTGGTTCCCGAAAAACGAACGCAGCCTGGCCACCGCGATGTTCGATTCCATGGCCAAATTTTCCTCGGCCATTGGTGTTCCGATTCTCGGCCAGGTGCTGAGGCACTTCGGTTGGCGCTGGAATTTCGGCGTCACCGGTCTCATCAGCATTGTTTTCTTTTTTCTCTTCTCCGCGTTCTATCGCAACCCCAGCCAGGACAAGAATCTCAGTGCGGCCGAGCGCGAGCACATCCGCAGTGGCGGTGCCCAGCCGGAAGACGCGGCGCGCGCCGCGGCCGGCGCTCCGTTGCGTTATTTGCTGCAACAGCCCAAAGTGATCGGCCTGGCGCTTGGCTATGGCTCCTACAACTACGTTTTCTATCTGCTGCTCACCTGGCTGCCCTCCTATCTTTCGCGCACCCATCACCTGGACCTCACGCACTCAACCCTGTACACCAGCCTGCCGTGGCTCTGCGCGACGGTCGCGGAATTGATCGTCGGCGGATGGCTGGTGGACCATTTGATTCAGCGCGGGCGAAACGCGACGCGCGTGCGGCAGACGATTCTGGTTGGGGGCACTGCGCTGGGGCTGGGAATTTTCGGCGTGGCCTATTCGCAAACCACCGCCGGCGCACTGGCCTGGATCACACTGTCTATTACCGGACTTTCCGTGGCCGCCCCGGTCGGTTGGTCCATGCCCGGACTCATCGCGCCGCGGGAAAGCGTCGGCACAGTCGGCGGCATCATGAATCTGTGCAATCAGATTGCCGGGATTGCGGCGCCGATCGTCACCGGCTACCTGGTCGCAGGTTCGAATTCGTTTTCCAGTGCGTTTCTGGTGGCTGCGGGGCTGCTGGTCTTGGGAATCGCCGGCTATGTCTTCCTGCTCGGCGATATGAAGCCGGTTCCCGAACCTGACGCCGCGAATTCCTAGGCGCTTCCCGCGATAGCGCCGGAGTCGCGCTCCGCCGCAAATCGGAATCTCCAAATCACGGCTTGGCGGGATAGCTCTTGCTCTCCCGGGTGCGCGAGTTGAACACCTCGAACGAGCCGTCTGTACGCGCGGTGACCTTCAGGTAGTTGCCGGCGTCCGGCCCGTGCAGGTTCGCCAGAAACGACTCGGCGCTGTTGTGTGCGCCGGCTTCTTCGGAGTAGTGAATCTGCCAGACATCCGGCTTATTCGCCGAGTTGCGGATGATATCCAGCGCCACGAGGCTGCCGCCTTTGCTGGCCCCGTTGTCCACGATCGCCACGTGCGGCTGAATCGCCGCGAGCAGCGGCGCGCTGTTGCTTTGAAACAGTCCGTGATGCGAGGCGATGAACAGATCTACCGTCCCGACGAGATTCACAGGGCAAACCAGCAGGCGTTCCTTGTCTGCGGTGAGGTCGCCAAGATCCAGAATGCGCAGCTTGCCGAAGGTAATCAGCGAGCCAAGCGAGCGCGGATTTTCCGTCGCGTCGGCGGGAGGCGCGGGCGCGCTGCAAGCCGGATTAGGCTGGCCGGCGCCGGGAAGCGGGGCCGCCGGCACGTGGCCATCGGCGGTTACGACTTCGACGCGCAGTCCTTTGATGGGGATCACGTCTCCCGGTTTGGCCACCAGGTGCTTGAACTTGCCGGAATCAAGCAGCGCCTTGTAAGCAAGCCAGCGTTGCTGCGTAACCGGGTCACTAGTCTCGCGGTTTTCGCCGTGATCGATGAATGTGCCGATCGGAATTTTGGCAGCGAGCTGCGGCGCTCCACCGACGTGATCGTCGTGAAAATGCGTGATGAGCACGTAATCGATTTTGGAAATGCCGGCGTCGTGCGCCGCGGCGACGATGCGGTCGGCGTCGCGATTGTCATTGCCTGGCCAGCCGGTATCGATCAGCAGCGATTGGCCTTCCGGCGTGACGAACAGCGTCGCTTGCCCGCCTTCCACGTCCACAAAGTAGATTTGCAGCGGCTTTGTCGGCGAAGGTGGCGCGGCCGCGAGGGCCGCACTCAAGCAAAGGGAACCAGCCGCAATCGCGAGTGCTGAGAAGACTCTTGTGGCCATTCGCATGAAGGGATTCTCCTGATTATTTTTTCGACGCTTCGCCCGGGACCGCAGGTTTACGCAACGCGCGTACCGCGCCGGTCGAGATGCCGCCGTCCACCAACAGGGTTTGGCCGGTGACATAACGGCTCGATTCCGACGCCAGAAAGACGATCGCGCCGTCCAGATCGTGCGGCTCTCCCGGCCGCTTCACCGGAATGCGATCGCGCAGGTATTCCACCCACTCCGCGTCTTCGTACATCACCTGATTTTGTGCTGTGCGGAACCAGCCCGGCGCCAGGCAGTTCACGGTGACTCCGAATTTGCCCCAGTCGTCGGCCAGGCTCATGGTCAGCTGGCGGATACCACCGCGGCTCGCGCCATAGGGACCGAGCCCGGCGTATCCCGCCACGCTGGTCACCGAACCAATGTTAATGATGCGCCCGTAGCCGCGCTTCACCATTCCGCGCGCGATGGCCTGGGCCACGAAGAAACTGCCGCGCAGGTTCGTATCTAGAATCAGGTTCCAGTCTTCCCAGGTGACTTCGAGTGCCGGCTTGCGCACGTTGCAGCCGGCGTTGTTCACGAGGATGTCGATGTGCCCGAACTCTGCCTGGGCGTCGCTGGCCATCTTTTGAATGCTGTGCTCGTAACGCACGTCCAGCTCCAGCGGCAGCACCTTCCGCCCGAGCGCCTTGATCTCTTCCACGAACGGCAACAGGTCCGCGATTTTGCGGCTCGTGACCACCAGATCGGCGCCTGCATGGGCGAGAGCCCGCCCAAGATATTGACCGAGGCCGCGCGAAGCTCCGGTTACGACCGCGACCCGCCCCGATAGATCGAAAAGATTGTTTCCCGTTGCATCGCTCATGACGCGCTTCCCGGCGTGAGAACAACTTTGAGCAGATTCGGCTCGCGGGCATACAACCGTTCGAACCAGCGGGCGCCCTCTTCCAGCGGAGCGACCGCCGAGATGAGCGGCTTCACCTGGATCGCGCCCGATGCCAGCAGTTCGATGGCGCGCGGATACTCACCGGCCGAGGCGCACGAACCTTGCAAACGAATCTGTCGCGTGACCACTTTTTGCAGCGGCAGGTTCACATTCGGTGCGATATTGCCGACCAGCACCACGGTCCCGCCTTTGCGCGTGGCATCGATCGCAGATGCGACCGTTTCGGTCCGGCCGACTGCCTCGATCGCGACGTCCACGCCATGGCCGCCGGTAAGTGCCAGCATTCTCTGTTGCAAGGCGTCGTCGGAAAGAATCGTTTCCGTGGCGCCCAGTTGTTTCGCCAGCGCCAGTCGCGCCGCGTCCACGTCGGTCACATAAACTCGCGAGCAGCCTGCTGCCCGCAGCGCCTGCAGCGTCAGCACGCCAATGGTGCCCGCGCCAATCACCAGTGCCGTATCGCCCGGCCGCAGCGGCGCGAGAGCCACGCCATGAATCGCCACCGCCACCGCTTCCAGCATCGCGGCCTCGGCAAAGTCAAAATCTTCCGGCAAACGATGCAGGATGCGCGCCGGCACGGCTACGAACTCCGCGAAGGCGCCCGCGCGCCGGTAGTCGCCGCAGGAAACTCCCAGGACCTGCCGGTCGTCGCAAAGATTGATGTCGCCGCGCAGGCAATTGGGACAGTGACCGCAAAATACCGTGGAGTCGAACGTAACCCGGTCGCCCGGCGCAAAGTGTTTTACGTTGCCGCCCGCCGCTTCGATTACCCCGGCGGCTTCGTGTCCCATGACCAGCGGCGGAATCCTTCGCCCCGAGGACCCGTCGTATCCGTGCACATCGCTGCCGCAAATCCCGCAAGCCGCCACTCGGATCAGCACTTCGTCGGGGCCGATATCGGGCGTAGGAAGGTCGGCCAGCTCAAGGTTGCGGTATTGGGAAAGGAGCAGAGCTTTCATAAAAAGAGACTGTATCAAAAAACCGCAAGCGCCGAGGCTATGAAGCTCGCCTGCAGGGGCTCACTTCTTCGGCGGCTTGTACGAGGCCACAATCCCGGCGCCCTCGCGAATCGTCAAAATCTGATTCGGCGCAATTTTGGTGAAGCGCTCGATTCTCTGGGTCGTTGGCCACTTCACTTCGATCAAATCGATCAAAGGCGCTTTGCCCACGCCAAAGTGCAGCCGCAAATCCGATTGCGACATGACGCTCCCGCCCGAGTGCACTTCGTCCATCTGCGCGTGCTTTCCGGTAACCACGCGCACCCGCGCGCCGATCGCGGTGCGGTTGCAGATCGTCCCGACCAGCTTGAGCTTGATCCAGTTCTGCGCGTTTCCGCCTTCGTTGCGCAGCAGGGAAGGCAGCTCGCCAAGATTCAGGATCAACGCGTCCATGTCTCCGTCGTTGTCGTAGTCTCCGAACGCCGCCCCGCGGCTGGAAAAATGCTCGGTGATTCCCGGCCCCATCTGCGCCGAGACGTCCTTGAACGTGCCGTTGCCCATGTTGCGATAGACCAGGCGCGGGTTCTTGTACGTCTGACCCACCGCGTGACCCTCGATCTCCGGATAGACGTGCCCGTTGATCTGCATGATGTCGGCCCAGCCGTCGTTGTCGTAGTCGAGAAAGGCGCAGCCCCACGCCACGTATCCGTTGTTGATGCCAACTCCCGAAGCGAAGGTCACATCGGTGAACGATCCGTCGCCGTTGTTGTGATACAGGTTGCAGGTGTCGTCGGCAAAATTTGTTTTGAAAATGTCCAGCGAGCCGTCACAGTCGTAGTCCGCCACGCCGACGCCCATCCCGGCTTGCTCGTGCCCGTTGTCGCTGTACGCTACGCCCGCCACCACTGCTACATCGCTGAATGTGCCGTCATGGTTGTTGCGGAACAGGATGCTCGGCTGCGAGTCCACCGCCACGTAGATGTCCGGCCAGCCGTCGTTATCGAAATCGTACGAAACCGAGGTGATCGAATAGCGCCCGCCCGGCTTCAGGATCCCGGCCTTCTCCGAAACGTCGCTGAAGGTTCCGTCTCCGTTGTTGTGATAGAGGATATTCGTATCGCCGGTCAGCCCGCGCGGCCCGCACATCACAGGAATGCCTTTCCATTGGCACTGCGCCGGGCCGTTCGGATCCGGCGTCTTGGCCGGATCGAGCTTGATGTAGTTGCACACAAACAGATCCAGCCGTCCATCGCGGTCGTAATCCAGGAACGTGCAGCCCGCGCCCCAGCGAATCTCCTCGTTGTGCAAGCCCGCCTTCTTCGTCACATCGCTGAAGGTGCCATCGCCGTTGTTGCGAAACAGGACGTTGTGGCCCCAGTAGCAGCAGAAGAGATCGTCCCAGCCGTCATTGTCGTAATCGCCCACGCAAACGCCGGTCTGCCAACCGGTGCGCGCGAGTCCGGACTTTTCCGTAACATCGGTAAACGTGCCGTCGCGATTGTTCTTGTACAGATGCGAAGTCGGCGCCTGCCCGGCGGGCCACTCCTTGCCGAGCTGCGTCCCGTTGGTCAGATAAATGTCCAGCCAGCCGTCCTGGTCATAATCGAAGAACGCGATGCCTGAGCCTTTGGCTTCGATGATGTACCGTTTGTGGTCCGGATCGCCCCACACGTTGGGCGCATTTAAACCCGCTTCGCGCGCCACGTCCACGAATTGCACCGGAGATTTCCCGGCGGTCTGTGCGGGCGCGACAGCGGCCTGCAAGATCGTCCCCGGACTCCACCGCCACAGCGGGGTCGCCAGCGCCTCCAACAGCGAAGCTCCCAGCAGGGTCGTCGATTTTTCCAGAAAACGCCGGCGGGGAAGTTTCATTTCGCGGCAACCTTTGGGAACGGGTGCGGCACGATGCCCACGCCCTCCTTGATCGCGATAATTTTGTCCAGCGGCAGGTCCTTCAGCTTGTCCACTTGTCCGCTGGGCCAGGTAATTTCCAGCGCGTCGATCTTCGTTCGTTTGCCGATTCCAAAAAGAATTCGCGGGTCCGATGCCGACATGTAGCTCATCCCGCCTTTGGCCTGCTCGATGTGCACCCAGTCGCCCGCGGTGATTTTCAGCGAAGCCCCGACACCGTCGCGATTGCTCTTGCTCCCGATCAGCAGCACTTCCAGCCAGTGATTCGCGTTGCCGCCATCGTTACGCAGCAGCATCGGATAGTCGCCGCGGTTGTTGATGGCGATGTCCGTGTCCCCGTCGTTGTCGAAGTCCGCGGTGGCGATGCCGCGGCCCGCAATTGGCACGCTGAAATCCGGCCCCAGCGCGCCATCCGGCAGCTTGTCGAAGATGCCCTTGCCCAAATTGCGGAACATCAGCAGTGGCTCTTTGTACGTCACTTCGCTGTGATACAGCTGCACGTTGTCCACCATCGCGCCGTTCAGCTGAACAATGTCCGGCCAGCCGTCGTTGTCATAGTCAATGAACTTCATCGAGACGCCGCTATACAAAATCGCCTTGTTGCCCAGCCCCGAAGTGAACGTCGCGTCGGTAAACGTTCCGTCGTGGTTGTTGTGATATAGCCGGTTTAATTCGAAATCCAGGTGCGTGATGTATACGTCCTGCCAGCCGTCATTGCTTACGTCGGCTGCGTCAATTCCCATGCCCGCCTCGTAGCGCCCATCCTCGCTGGCCGCGATTCCTGAAACAAACGACACATCCTGAAAGGTTCCGTCATGCTTATTCAGGAAAAGAAAATTCGGCCAGGAATCGTTGGCCACTGCAATGTCCGGCCAGCCGTCGTTGTTGAAATCGGCCACCACCACACCCATTCCCTTGGCTTCCGGTTTGCCGACGCCCGATTTATCGCTGACGTCGGTGAACGTCCCGTCGTGGTTGTTGTGGTACAGCTTGATGCGCTGCCCCTTGTAGTTCCCCGGATGGCAGTACGAGCGGTAGCCCGGACGGTGCTCGCCGCACCATAGATTGTTTTTCGCCGACCACTCGATGTAGTTGGTCACCACCAGGTCAAGATAACCGTCCCGGTCGTAATCAATCCACGCCGCGCTGGTGGACCAGCCGCCCTCATCCGCCACGCCCGCCTTGGCGGTCACGTCCGAAAACGTGCCGTCGCCATTGTTGTGGTAAAGAATCGCGCGCCCGTAGCCGGTTACGTAGATGTCCGGGTAGCCGTCGTTGTCATAGTCGCCGACCGCTACGCCCTGGCCGTAGTGATTCTCCGCCGCCACTCCGGCTTTGTCCGTGACGTCGGTAAAAGTCCCATCTCCGTTGTTGTGATAAAGCGCCGAGCGCATCGGATGATTCGGCTTATAGAATTCCGTCGGCCCGGACTGTACAAAGTACAAATCCATCAAGCCGTCCTGGTCGTAGTCCAGCCAGGCCACACCGGTGCCCATCGTTTCCAGATACAGTTTTTCCTCGGTCTGCGTCGAGTCTTGCAGAAAAGTGATCCCCGCCTGTTTCCGGATGTCCACGAAGCGCACCGGAATCGGCGGCTCGGCTTTGCCGCTGACCTTCTGTGCCGCCTGGCCCCGTACTTGCCGCGGGTGAAAGGCGCCCAGCGCCAGCAGACTTAGTACGCAGAGCATCAGGCGGAATGAGGTCGTCTCTAGAGTTCGGCGGGTCATAGTGTGCGGTCCGCGAGGGAGAGAGCTATTTGCAGGAACTGTTGGCGCTGGGCCGCGGGAATTGGCTGCGCGGCGGGCGAGGAAGATTGCGGCGCGCTGGCCAGCGCCTGTTCGATGCGGCTGGTATCGAGCCCGCCGGTGTGGCTCCCTTTGAAGCGCGAAAATACCTCGCGCGCTTTGTCGTACTGGCCGCTCTGATAATACAGAACTCCCAGCGTGGAATAACTACCCGCCCACTCCGGCAGCAGATCGACCGCCCGCTCCAGATTTGCGGCGGCGCGCGCCGAATCGCCATGCAGGGCGGAGATCACGCCCAGCCCCCACAAGATTTTTCCCGAAGATGGCACGCGCGCCAGGCCGCGGTTGAGCGTCGCCTCACCCCCGGCGATGTTTCCCGTGCGCAGCTGTACCAGCGCCAGCGACAAATAATACTGATCGTTGTCCGGGCTGCGGCGGATTGCATCTTCGAAAATCTCCGTGGCCTTCGCGGAATCTCCCAGGTGGGAATAGATGTCGCCTAGCAGGGCCAGATAGGCGTCATCCTTCTGACCGGCCGCGCTCACGCTCTGCGCTGTCTGCAGCGCCGGTTGATACTGACCTTTGCGGAACAGCGCGTTCGCCAGATCGAATTTCACATCATCGGAATCGGGATTGGCCTGCGTCGCAGACCGAAAGTGCTGAATGGCGTCGTCGTAGTGCCGGTAACTCGCGAAGAGCGCGCCAATACCCGCCTGCATCCGGAAATCCTGGCCGCTGAGTTCGTCCAGCCTCGCGACTGCTGCGCGCGCCTCGGCCAGTTTGCCCAGCTTCAAGTTCGCTTCTGCGAGCAAGTACAAGTCCTGCGGCTGGTCCGGATGCTTCTTGATCTGTTCATTGAGTTCGGTGATGTCGAGTTGTGTCTTCTCCCGCGCGGAAAGGCTGGCGCGGTTGTCCAGATAATCGAAAAGATGCTGGTAGGGATAGGGTCCGGGAGAAGAGTTCTTGGAGAGCGTCTGAAACACCGTCAGATCGCGTTGCGCTGCATCAAACTGTTTCAGGCTGCGCTCCACCATGGCCAGTTTGTAGTAACCGGTCGCCGGTTCGCGGCTCACTTTCACGTAGCGGCGCAACAGTTCCGCGGCTTCCGCATTTTGCTGCGCCGCGATGCGCAAATTGGCCAGTTCCAGCAGCGCGTCGGCTTGTTCGGGGTTGATCTTCAGAGCCGCGCGGAAATATTCCTCGGCTTTCGCCGGATTGCCCTGGCGGCTTTCGATGTAGCCGAGGTTGAAAAGGCAGGAAGTATCCTTGGGGTTCTGTTTCATTCCTAGCTCGAAATACTTGCGAGCCTCGTCAAACCGTCCCAGGTGCCGGTAAGCCAGTCCGAGAAACGCGTACGACCGCGATGTGGGATCGATCTCGATTAGTTTTTGAAACTCGATGACCGCCTGGTCCGAGCGCCCGGACATGAAATAGCTTTCGCCCAGGGCCGCGCGCAGGTCTGCTCGTTGCGGAGCATTCTTGACCCCTTCCGCCAACAGCGGGATGGCATCCTCAAAATAGTTTTGCGTCATGCTGACGCGCGCCAGCAGGAACGTAATGTCCGCGTTTTCCGGCGCCAGCTTGTGCGCTTTCGCCAGCGCTTCCAGAGCATCCACTGGCCGCGATTCCTCGTAGTACGCCTGGCCCAGGAGATACAGAGCCTCCGCGGACTCCGGCTTTTTTTCCACGGCCCGTCGGCCGGATGCTTCGGCCTTCTTGTAGTCGCCCGTTTTCAGGTACACCTGGCCCAGGTTGTAGATCGTTTCGAAATTGTCGGGCTGCAGGGCATTGGCCTTTTCGAATTCCAGTTGCGCCGCGCGATACTGCTTTTCCCCGGCCAGCAACACCGCCAGGCTCGAGTGAAACTCAAATTCATTGGCGTGGGCGGCGGAAAGTTCGCCGGCCAGCTTCAATCCCGCCGTCGCTCGCCCCGCCCGGAGGTAGGCACGCAGCAGGTTCAGCCGTGAGCTCGTGGTCGGCGGCGCGACCTTTTCGAAGTACGGGATGGACTCGGCCGGGCGGTCCTTGGCCAGCAGCACCACGCCAAGGTTGTAGTTGGCGTCCGCGTTGCCTGGCTGGCCCCGCAGCACTGCGCGAAACGTGCGTTCTGCTTCGTCGCTCTTGTTCTGCAGCAGGTACAGGTTGCCCAGGTTGTTTCGCGTGGCCGTGCTGGTCGGATCGATCTGCAGCGCGGTTTGCAATGCCTTCAGCGCTCCGTCGAAATCTTGCTGGGAAATGCATATCCCTGCCAGCAGGTTGTAGCCCTCAACGCTCTTCGGAACTTGCTGGAGGATCGCGCTCAGCCGCTCCCGGGCTTCTGAGAGTCGCCCCTGCGCGATCAGCTCGTGAATCTCGCGATAGCGCGGATCGGCCTTCGCAGCGGAGGCAACCGTCTTTTTTGCGGGCGTAGCTTGCCCGGCCGCTTGCCAGCACGCGCACAACAGGCCGAGTGCGGCGATGCCGCTCAATTTGCAAAAGGAGTGGCGCACGTTTCTCAATTTAACATTTCCAAAGCTTGCTGGGCCAACCGGTGCTGTGGCTGCCTCCGCAGGAGCTCTTGCAGGATGGCGCGCGCTTTGTCCTTTTCTCCCAGCAGCGCGTAAACCCGCGCCAGGTTCAAATAGGCCTGCTCGAAGTTCGGCGCGACCCGCACGCACTGTGCAAACTTTTCCGCCGCGTCCGCATTCCGGCCCTGCTGCGCCAGCAGTACTCCCCAGTTGTTCCAGGCCTCGGGGTAGTCCTCTCGCAATCGGACCGTCTTCTCCAGCAGCGTTTCTGCTTGTGCCGCGTTGCCGCTGCGTGCCGCCAGCATCGCCGCGTTGTAATTGGCTTCCGGGTTATCCGGCTCCAGCATCAGGGCCTGGGTCAGCAATTTTTCCGATTGCGCCGCGTCTCCCGTGCGCCGGTACAGATTCCCCAGATTGATCATCGCCACCGTATACGAAGGGCGCAGCTCCAGGGCCTTCTGAAAATTTTTCTGCGCATCCCCGGGGCGATTCTGTTGCGCCGCGATCATTCCCAGGTTGTTCCACGCTTCCGGATATTCCGGCCGAAGCTTCACGGTCTGCTCCAGATAGCCTTTCGCCTCTTCCATGGCCTCAGCGCTCTGCTTCCGCAAATAGAGCGTTCCCAGGTTGTAGTAAGCCTCCGCGTTCTCCGGGCTCGCCGCAATCACCTGCTTGAACGAGGCCGCGGCCTGATCCAGATACCCGCGCTGGAAAAGCGCCACGCCATAGGTGAAGTCATTGCGCCGGAAACTGCCGCTGACCAGTTTCCCCGGGAAAGGAAGCGCCCGCGCCACGCGTTCCCCGTCGCTCTTGGGAATATTCGCGGCATCTCTCGCGAAGTGCTTCGCCGGCACACGCCCTTGATAGACCTTCGCGATGTTTCCATTCGCATCCAGCAAGAACGAACAAGGCAGCGGCAGGTCCGCACGGCGGTCAAACAGGTAGCGGAACAAAATGTTGTAGACGCCGGCGACCTCGGCCGTTCCAAATGCGAGAGGAAGGGAAATGCGCTCTTTGGCCATCGCGGCGCGCACTTTGCCTGCGTCCTCGGCGGCGTCCAGATTTATAAGAAGCACGCGAGGCGCTGCACCGCCCCATCTCTCAACCTCTTGTTGCAGCTCGCGTAACTGTTCTAGCGCGGCCGCGACACCCGTCGTCCAGAAAACCAGCAACGCCGGTGACCCGCGGAGCGAGTCCAGCTGCACCGCTCGTCCGGCCGGGTCTTGTAAAGTGAAGCCCGGAGCGGGAAGCGGGTCAATCAGCCAGGTTTCCCGCGCCCCGCCGGATTGGCGCGGCGACGTTGCCAAGGGTTCTTGCGCACGCGCTCCGGCCGGGCGGAACGCCTCGCTGGCCACATTCGCGCTTCCTTCCTCGATCGTCACGCGATGATTGGCGGGCAACCTCTCGAACACCTGTTGCGCGCCGCTGGGCCAGTGCACCGTCGCGCGCACCTCGCCCGACGCTTTGCCCAACCCGAAAAAAAGCTCCTTGCTGTGTTGTGCGAGGAATCCGCTTCCGGCCTGCAGCAGTTTGGTCTGCCTGAGCGAGCCGCATTCCACGGTCACCGCGCTTCCGATCGCGTCGCGATTGCTTCGCGTTCCGCGCAGGCGAATCGCGATCCCATCGCCAATCTCGCCCATGGCGTTTCGCAGCGCTCGCAACTGAGGCGCCGTGCGGTTTTTCAGGATCAGCTCCAGCCGTCCATCGTGATCAATGTCCGCCAGCGCGAAAGCCCGGCTGTCATCCGGCAAATCCAGCCCGGCCACGCCGGAAACTTCACAGAACGTCCCGTCGTGGTTGTTCAGATAAAACGTGTTGCGCTCAAATCCGCTCCACGTATGTCCGGAACGAATCAGCTCGTTGATCGCGTTCCAGCCCCTTTCGTAGGGCGCGGATGGCGCCGAGGTCGCGGGTGAATTGCCCACGACCTGCCGCCAGAAAAAACTTCCCAGATCGGGCCTTTCCGCCGAAGGCCTGCCTTCTTCGCCCGAAATGTAGCCGTTGGTTACATACAGGTCGGCGAATCCGTCGTGATCGAAATCCCAACTGTCCGAACTCCACGCCCAGCGCCCCAATTCCACGCCGGCTTTTTCCGCGACATTGGCAAATCGTCCGCCGCCGAGATTCTTGTAGAGAGAATTCCCCCGCGCGTGATGCCGGTACGACTCTTTTACTTCCGCGCTGTCGCTGGCATGAAACTTCGCATCCGCGGCGACTCTCTGCCCGGCCGCCGACCACATGTTGGAAACATAGATCTCCTGCAGCCCGTCGTTGTCCGCGTCGAGCCAGCACGCGCTCATCCCGGCGCCCGGTACGTTCACCCCCGCCTCTTCCGAAACCGGCCGGAACGTTCCGTCGCCCCGGTTCGCGTACAGGTTGCTTCGCCCGAAATCGTTCGCCACGTACAAGTCTGGCCCGCGGCCCGGCTCGCGCTGGCCCCAGGCGCACGCGAAACTAAAGCGGTCATTCTCCGCGTTCAGCCCCGACGCTTCCGTGCGGTCGCTGAATTTGCCTCCGCCATCGTTGTGAAACAGGAAATTCGGCGGCCCATTCCGGGCGTCGTAATAGGGAGAAGGGTAGTGATACTGGTCGAGACCCAGGTAGTAGCTGTACAGGCAGAAATAGACGTCCAGCCGGCCGTCCCCGTCGTAGTCCGCTACTGCCGCGTGCGTGAAGGTTCCTTGCGGCGCTCGCGCAAACGCGAACGCGTCCCGTTGCAATTCGAAGCGCCCACCGCCCTGGTTCGAATACAGCAACGGTCCCGAAGCGCAAACTACCAGCAGGTCCTGCCGGCCGCGGTTTTCGAAGTCCGCCCAGATCGCGCAAGCCGTCGCATCCAGAATGCCCAGCCCGGACTTTTCCGTTGCATCTTCGAACGTTCCATCGCCGCGATTGCGGTACAACCGGTTCGGGAGTCCCGCTGGCTGGCAAATGTACAGATCGTCGAATCCGTCTCCATCGAAGTCGCCCGCCGCGATTCCGCAGTTCCCGTAAACGTCGATCCCGCAGGCTCCGTCAATCAACCCCCGCCATTCGTCCGTTCCGCGCTGCAGCTGCTCGCGGTACGACGCCACCCCGCCGAAGCAATTTAAGGACACGTCTTCGAACAGTGTCGCTGCCGTCTCCGCGATCGTCTCCTCGGTGAAACGCCAGCGCTCCACCAACCAGGCGCCTGAACCGCCGCGTTTCACATCCATGCGCCAACGACCGTTGCGTTCCTCGCGCGAACCTGCCGTAGTGCTGCCAACCAGCGAATACAAAACCTCCGCCGCAAACCCCGCGCTGCTTTCGCCGGAGCGTTCGAACGACACCACCTCAAATTCCGCGGTCTGTACGTTTGCAAATGGCGCAATCCACGCGCGCCACGATTCCAGAAATGCTTTTCGCGCCAGCATCGTTTCAGCGCCAAACGTCCGCTTTCGAATCCGAATGCCGAAGGAATCGCGCAGCCTGGTCTCGTCCGCGCGACTCGAGTTGCAAAGTATCTGGTCCGCCGTCAGCGCCGCGAGCGCCGCCTGCGATTTTGAGTCCCGCCGCAACTCGCCGCCGAGGGCCGATAGCGCCGCCGCAAATTCCGTCGCATCTTTTTCCGTTTGATATGCGTCCGACCCGGGCGCCACCAGCCGCAACACATCTTCCAGCGGCGACGCAGCCGGGTAATGCGGCGTCAACCGACCCTCGCTCAGTTCCGGCAGAGCGATGCTTGCTCGCAGCAACGAGCCTGCGTCCACAGCGCCCAGCGTCCGCAGCGGCGCCGGCAACAGCAGCGCGGGCGCCCAGCGAAAGCCTCGAAAGAAGCTACGGCGTGTTACGCGGTTTCCTGTCATTACTTGGTGAGAGCGGCATGAAGCGCCGCTCTTCGAAGAGTAGCATCGTTACAGTCACCTTCCCAAGCCATCGCCTGGCTGGAAACGTTTTCAGGCCAGATGCAGGCATTGGCCGGCGATGATTTCCCTGAATAGGCTCGGCGCGATCGGAAACCAGGCAGAGATCGAGGTGCTCGCGCTGGCCCGAAATCCCAACAAAAAGGGCACTGTTGGCCTGGGGCAAACCGAAAATCCGATGGGCTGGAGAAAAATACTTGACAGCTGCAAAAAGGAGGCTATATTCAGTCAACATAGGTTTTTGTAGGTGCAGTGCAGGGGTGCTGTAAAAGGTAAGCGTTTACATTAACCTGTAGCGCTTAAGCTTAAAATCTGGGGCCGTAACGCAGGACTTGCTCCTGCCGCTCTGCATAAGGAAAGGCGCAGCGCAATCGTCTATTTCGCTGCCTCCTCTCAATATCCGGGGCGCTCTCTTCGGTACCACAGAGAGTTGCGGGTGGTTCTTAGGAGGATTTGTCATGGATCATAAGACCGTTCGTCTTTGGGGTGGACGGCTTGGGTTTCTCGCGGCGACCTGCCTGGCGATTTTGCTCTGGGCATCGCCGTCGTTTGGTCAGGTGGATACCGGCTCCGTTCTTGGTGTGGTTTCCGATACTTCCGGAGCATCGATCGTCGGCGCCAGCGTGACCCTCACCAACGAGGGCACCGGCGCTGAACTCACGCAAACGACCGGCGCAGACGGCGGGTACAAATTTACGCCCGTCCGCATCGGCGTTTACAGGGTAACCGCAACTTTTCAGGGTTTTCAGACCGTCATTCAGCGCAACGTGAACGTCAGCGTCGGCGAAAACGTCGTCGCCAACTTCTCGCTCAAGCCGGGTGCCGTCAGCGAAACGGTAAGCGTCGAATCAACCGCTCCGGTGCTGCAGTCGCAGGATGCCTCGGTCGGTCAGGTGATTGACTCCCGCAGCGTGAACGACCTGCCGCTCAACGGCCGCAACTTCACGTTCCTCGCGCAACTCGCCGCCGGCGTCAACACGCCGCAGGCCGATACCCGCGGCAACGCCGCCAGCGGCGCGTTTTCCGCTAACGGCTCGCGCCCCGCGCAGAACAACTACCTCCTCGACGGCATTGACAACAACTCCGACACCGTGGACTTCCTGAACGGCACCAACTTCGTTGTTCTGCCTCCGGTGGACGCGATTCAGGAATTCAAAGTGCAGACCTCGGGCTTCAGCGCGGAATACGGCCGCTCCGGCGCCGCCGTGCTCAACGCCACCATCAAGTCCGGCACCAACGAGTTCCACGGTGCCGCTTGGGAGTTCTTCCGCAACGACAAGCTCGACGCCGCCGACTTCTTTGAAAACGCGGGCGGCATCCCCAAGGGCGCTCTTCGCCAGAACCAGTTCGGCGTTGCCGCGGGCGGCCCGATCATCAAGAACAAGATCTTCATCTTCGGCGACTACGAAGGCTTTCGCCGCGTGCAGGGCACCGTGGCCACCGGCTCGGTCCCGACGCTTGGCATGATCAACAGCGGCTTCACGGACCTGAGCGACCTGCTCAGCCAGGGTGGAACCGAGACGGACGCTCTGGGCCGCACCGCTCCCACGGGCACCGTGTACGACCCCAGGACGACCCGCCCGGTTACCGCCGGTCAGGTTGACCCGGTCAGCGGACTCGTAGCCGCCAAGACCGGCTATGTCCGCGATCCGTTCGGCTCTTGCGGTCCGGGAACCCTCGCGTTCACCACGGCTTGCGGGTTGAACCAGATCCCGGCCAACCTCATTGACCCGAACGCTCTCAAGTTGCTGGCGCTCTATCCGAAACCCACCAACTCCGCCTTGTTTGGCAACTACGCCGTGTCGCCGAAGCTCTTCGAACACCGCAACGCGTTCGACACGCGCATGGACATCAACTTCAGCGAAAAGAATCAGCTCTTCTTCCGCTTCAGCCTCGCGGACGATCCCCAGTTCATCCCCGGCATCTTCACCGGCATCGCGGATGGCGGCGGCTTCCAGCAAGGTACTCAGACGGCCAATGCGCAGCAGAGCGCGCTGGGTTATACCCACACGTTCAGCCCGACCCTGGTCAACGTGTTGCGTGCCGGTCTCAACTACCTGCACACCACGCGCGTTTCGCCTTCCGCCAACGACCTGAGCGACATTCCGGGTCAGTTCGGCATATTGGGCATCCCGCAGGACGCCGAGAACGGCGGTCTGCCGGCGATCGGCATCAGCGGTTATCAGACCCTCGGTTCCAACGCCTTCTTGCCTTCGGATGAAGTCAGCTCCACGTTCCAGTTGACGGACGACCTGACCAAGATCTACGGCAAGCACACCTTCAAGATGGGCTTCGAATGGCAGCACGTGAAATTCTCCACGCTGCAGCCACCCTGGTCCCGTGGTCAATTCAACTTTGACGGCACCTATACCGACATCCCTGGTCAGACCAGCGGTAACGTCGGCATCGCCCAGTTGCTGCTGATTCCGCAGGCCACGAACGTCGCCAACGGCGTTCCCTACGTCGGCGGCCCGGACAACGTCTACGTATCCAACATTTCGCTTACGGACAACGGCAAGAACTACTACGGCTTGTATGTCAACGACGACTGGAAGGTCACGAACAAGTTGACCTTGAACCTCGGTCTGCGTTGGGATTACTTCCAGCCCGTTTACGAACATCACGGCAACCAGGCCAACTTCATCCCGGGTGGCGCGCCCACAGGCGGCCCGGCCTATCTGATTCCGAGCGGTCCCAACTCTGGAAACCTGTCCACCAGCTTTACCGACCTGCTGGCGCTCGACGGTATCCAGCTCGTGACCGGCAAATACGGCAAGAGCCTCGCCGAAGGTCAAAAGGACAACTTCGCACCGCGCTTTGGTTTTGCCTATCAGGCTACGCCCAAGCTCGTCGTGCGCGGCGGCTTCGGCATGTTCTACAACGGATTCGAAAACCGTGGTTTCTCCCCGAACCTGGGCGAGAACTATCCGTTCCAGTTCAACTTCCAGTACACCAACCTGGACGCTGGCCGGCCTTACAACAAGTTCCAGGATGGCGTAAACGGCTGCTCTGCGACCCCGACCGGCGGACCAACGCTTGAGACCGGTTTCAGCTGCTCGCCGCTGGACCCGCTCTCCGTGATCGCCAGCGGCCTCTCGCTGCGCGGCATCCAGTACAAATACCTCACGCCGTACACCTTGGGCGGGAACCTGACCTTGCAGTACCAGCTCACGTCCTCGATGTCGGTCCAGGTCGGTTACGTCACCACACTCGCCCGGCACCTCGAAGTCTTCCCGGGCAACAACCGGCCCAGCACGATTCAGCCGAGCAGCGTGGCCATCGCGTCCCTGGTGCCGTTCCCCGACTTCGGCGTGAACAGCAGCCAGGCGGAGACCGAAGGCAGCAGCAACTATCACGGCCTCCAGACCAAGGTCGAAAAGCAGTTCAAGAACGGCCTCACGTTCTTGGCTACCTACACCTGGTCGAAGACCCTGTCCGACGCCGGCGACTTGCTCAACGGCGGCAGCGACAACGTCGGCTATCGTGCTCCCTATGTTCCGGGCGCGGGTATCCAAGCCGATTACAAGCTCGCGAACTTTGACATCCGCAACGTGTTCCACCTCAGCGGCGCTTACCAGTTGCCGTTCGGCAAAGGCCAGAAGTACATGTCCGGCGCCTCCGGCATCACCAACCAGCTGGTCAACGGCTGGAGCGTGCAGTGGATCGCCACGTTGCAAGATGGCCAGCCAATTACCCTCGGCTGCGTAAACAACAGCCTGCAGGGCGTCGGCTGCGGCGCTCTTTTCACCGGTCAGCCCTTGAAGCTGGGTCTGCACAACGACTCCAACGGCAAGTTGAGCTGGTTCGGCAATCCGGGTGCCTTCACCGATCCCGCGACTTGCGCCGTCGATGCCTGCACGGTGGCCAACCTGGGTGGCGTCACTCAGGTTCCCGGTCCTGGCTTCCATCGTCTGGACCTGTCCTTCTTCAAGGACTTTCCGATCAGCGACCGCTTCCGCCTGCAATTCCGCACGGAAGTGTTTAACATCTTCAACCACCCGAACTTCAACGCTCCCGGCTTCGGTGGCAACGGCGTCGTCTCCATCGGCGGCTCCACCAACTACCTGAGCGGCTCGACCTTCGGCGAAATTGGCTCCACGCGCGACAACCCGTACGATCCGCGCCAGATCCAGTTCGCTCTCAAGTTCTACTACTAAAACAACAACGACCACCCCACCCGGGAGGCGCTTCGCAAGAAGCTCCTCCCGGTTTTTTTTGTGCTCCGCTCGTCGCGCAAGGCCGGTGCTACCATCTAATCAGAGCGATGCCGAAAACCCTTCGCAATGCGCTTCTGCTCCTGGCTAGTTGTCTGGCTCCAGCCGCCTTGCCGGCGCAGACCTCGCGCCCTCCCCTTAATGCCGACGATGCCAACCGCCTTTTTCAGTCGGCCGTACAGAGCTATGAAGCGGGACGCTACCCGGAAGCCGTCGCTCCGCTGGAAACGCTCCTGCGAAACGCTCCCGACAATTTTGAGGTCCATGAGCTCTTGGGTTTGGTTTACGCGGCGCAGAACCAGAACAGCAAGGCCATCGAGCACCTGGCTCGCGCGGTTCGCCTGAAGCCAGACTCGGTCGCCGCAAGGTCCAATCTTGCGGCCGCTTACGCCCGCAGCGGCCGCTTCGATCTGGCCATCGAACATTTTCGCAAAGCCGCCGAACTGGAACCGGAAAATTACGACACCAACCACAATCTCGGGGAAGCCTGGATTCATATGGGCAAGGTGGCCGATGCGATTCCTTCCCTGGAGAAGGCGCAGAAGCTGAATCCCGCTGCGTACGACAACGGTTACGATCTCGCACTTGCCTATCTGGTGGCAGGGCGTCTCAACGAGGCGCGCAGCCAGGTGCACTTGTTGCTCCAGGTCAAGGAGACCGCGGAGCTGCACAACCTGCTGGCGCAAATCGAGGAAAAGGACGGCCAGTTCGTGGCCGCCGCGAACCAATTCGAGTCCGCGGCGCACATGGAACCCAGCGAGAGCAATCTCTTCGATTGGGGCGGGGAACTGCTCCTGCACCGCACGCTGGATCCCGCGGTCGCGGTGTTCGAACGGGCTACGGCGCTTTATCCCAAATCCGCGCGGTTGATGGTCGGCCTGGGCATGGCCTACTACGCGCGCGGGAACTACGACGACGCGGTAAAGACCTTTTTGCTCGGCGCCGATCTCGATCCCAGCGACGCCCGTTGCTACAAATTCCTGGCCCGTGCTTACGACAGTTCGCCCAGCCAGGCCGCGGAGGTCATCGCGCGCTTCAAGCGTTACGCGGCATTGCAGCCGAGGAACGGCCAGGCGCAGTATTACTACGCCATGGCCCTCTGGAAAGGGAAGCGCACCCAGGATCCCGACCTCGATCTCAAGCAGATCGATTCGTTGTTGCGCAGCGCCATTGCCCTGGATCCGAAGCTGGCGGAAGCGCACCTGCAACTTGGCAATCTCAATTCCGACCAGGGCAAATTCAAAGAGGCCATCCCCGAATACCAGCGCGCCCTCGAATTGAATTCCGATCTTGCCGATGCGCATTACCGTCTTGGCCAGGCCTATGTTCGAACCGGCCAGCGCGATCTCGGCCAGCAGCAGCTGGAAACCTATCAGCAACTGCGCACCCAGCACCTGGCCGACGTCGAACGGCAGCGCGCCGAAATTCGCCAGTTCGTTTACGATGAAAAGGAGTCAGCCCGCCCATGACCCTGCTTGCCGTCGGTAGTTCAGCAATTTTGCGCGCGCTCGCGCCCGCAGGAGCGGTCCATGTCTAGGTCCCGCTTCGACGATCCCTCGCTGGTTCTCTCCTGGAACCGCCGCGAATTTCTTCGCAGCGCCGCCGGCCTGGCGCTGGGCTGCAGTGTTCTTCCGTCGAGCATTCTTGGGCGCAGCGGTGTTCTTGAGAAGAATCGCAAGGTGGTGGTCATCACCTTTGGCGGCGGCGCCCGCGACCAGGAAACCTTTGCCCCCGAGGGCCAGGAAAACATCCCGCACCTGATGAGCGAGCTCCTGCCGCAGTCTGCGTTCTTCACGCGGGTCATCAACCGCGGCATTCTCGGCCACTACGTCGCCACCGCCAGCCTGGCCACCGGCGTTTATGAAACCTTCAACAATTTCGCCGCCAATCCACCGGAATCCCCCACGGTCTTCGAATATTTCCGCAAGGGGTTGAACCGTCCATCCTCAGATGCCTGGGTCGTCGCGCCAAGCAACGGTTTCAACCGCATCGGGGAGAGCAGTCACCGCGCCTACGGCCCAGGCCTCGGTGCTCGCGTGATTCTTCCCAAGCACCTGCTGAATGCCGCCACCGCGGGCCAAAAGGACTACGAGCATCTGCTGCGCGATAACTACGAAACGCCGCTCTACGCTCCGGAGCTCAGCGGCAACGATTTCGAACTGCAACAGATGAGCGAAATGCTGAAGCTTTCGGTGGATCAGTTCAAGGCCAACGCGCTGACCCTTTCCAGCCCCGACGAACTCTCGGTGTACATCGCGCGCCAAGTTATGCGCCAGGCCTCACCCAGCCTGCTCTGGATCACTCTGCACGATATTGATATCGCCCACGCCGGCGCGTTCTCGCTCTATCTCGAGGGCATCCGCCGCACCGATCGCCTCTGCGCGGAAATGTGGAAGACCATTCAGAGCGAACCGGAATACGCCAACAAGACCACCCTGCTCATCCTGCCGGATTTTGGCCGCGACTCCGACGAAGAAGCCGGCGGCAACGGCTTTCAGCACCATCGCACCGGCGACGCGCTATCCCGTACCACCTGGATGATGGCCCTCGGCCCCGGCATCCGTCAGGGCGTCGTGTATGATCGCCCGCTGCAGTCCGTGGACCTGGTGCCCACCATCGCCGCGAAGATGGGATTCGCTTCGCCCCTTTCACAGGGCAAGCCGGTGCAGGAGATTTTGTAGCCATGCTCCCGCGCGACCTGCAACCGGAACATTTCGATCACTACCCGCCGCTGGCACGCAAGCTGGCCACCGAAAATCTTGCGGTCCTGCGCGAGCTCCCGCTCAGCATGCTTCCCAATCTGCTGCGCGAGGCCATTGAGTACGACTACAAGTTTCCCGCGGAGCGCCGTGCCCTGGAGCGCGAACTCGCGGCCCTGAAGGCGCTTTCGCCGGAGCAGCACGCACGCTGGCTTGCCGGCTTCGAACGAATCACCCTAACGCCGGCGCTTGAATCAGCCAACTGGGTGGACCAGCCAGGGCAGTTCGTCGAACTGCTTTCCGCGCATCTCTGGTCCACGCACCAGCAGGACGCTTTTCGAAAAGCAGCCGTGGAATATGGCGGCTTTTTGCAGGCTGCGGCTCCGCCGGATCCGCCCGTGGTTCCTCGCCTCGGCATCACCATCATCGGCCAGGGCGTTGCCAACAGCGATCTTCCGCTTTTCCGCAAGCTTGGCGCGCGCGGCACGCGTTACACCAATGTCCAGGCCTCGGATGGCGTCGCTGAGGCGCTGAGCTTTGCCGCCGCACGTGCCAAGGCGCATCCTGCTCCCTTCGCGCACTGGTACATCGACGGCGGCCAGGACGCCGTGCACGATGCTGCACTCACTACCGTTTCTTACGGCGCGCTTGAGCCCGCTCGCAATCTGCTCTACACCAAACTGCAGCGCGAAATTGACCGCCCCGGCAATGGCCCGGAAGCGTTGCGTTCGCTCATGGCCCGCATGAAGCCGGCCGATCTCGGCATCAGCGACGACGCCGCTCCCGTGCTGGCCCGTTTTCAATTGAAAGTATTGACCGAAGGATCGGGCACGCAGATTTTCAGCACCACCTTCGCGCAGTGGGCGGCGCGCGAAGCCCTGCGCCGCGCCCAGCCGGCCACGCTCGTGGTGCGATTCGCGCCGCGTCAGCGCCAGCGACCCATGAACGAGCTGCTTTCCGGCAAGAGCGCCGTCGAACTCGATCCGCTTGGCTCGCTCGTGGATGGAGACATGGGCGCCTATTACAACTGGCTCAACCAGCAGCGTTTGCCAGGCGCCGAGCAGTCTTCTTTTGTCGCGTGGTTCGAAGGGCACAAGGAGGCGGTCGCTATCGCCCCGGGGCTTGCCGCAGGCGCCGTTTCCCGTGCCGGAATTTCTTTGCGAGAGATCCTGGCCGACAGCAAAAGCTGAACTTTGCGCAGGGTGTCAGCTGCGCGTATCCGGCACCCCGCGCAACCGCTCGGCGCTGGTCTCCGCGGTGATGTCGCGTTGTGGCATTCCCAGCAGTTCGAAGCCGACCATGAATTTCCGCACGGTGGCCGAACGCAGCAATGGCGGAAAAAAGTGCGCGTGGAAGTGCCACTCCGGGTGCTGCGCATCATCCGTGGGCCGTTGATGGAAGCCCATCGAGTAGGGAAAGGACGTCTGGAAGAGATTGTCATAGCGCGTGGTCAGGCGCTTGAGAATATCCGCCAGGGAATCGCGCTCGTCTGCGGTCAGTTCGTCCAGCGAGCCCACGTGGCGCGCGGGAAGGACCATGGTCTCGAATGGCCACACCGCCCAGTACGGGACGACAGCCAGAAAATCGCGGTTTTCGACGACGCTGCGTTCGCCGGAACGTTTCTCGAGCGCGTAGTAATCGCACAGCAGGCATGAGCCTTTCTTTTCGCGATAGGCGATCAGCGAAGCCTGCTCGGTCTGCGGAATATTCGGGATGCTCGCGCTGGCCCAAATCTGACCGTGCGGGTGCGGGTTGCTGGCGCCCATCATCGCGCCGCGATTCTCGAAAATTTCCACGTAGCGAATGCCCGATTTGCCGCCGAGTTCCACGAACTGTGCGGCCCAAAGGTCTACCACTTTGCGGATGTCCGCCGCCTCCATCATGGAAAGCGTCAAGTCATGGCGCGGCGAAAAACACAGCACGCGGCAGATTCCGGTCTCGGTTTCTGCGACGAGCAGATCCTTTTCGTTGCTGCTCTCCGGTTCGCCGTCCGGCAACAGGGCGGGGAAGTCGTTGTCAAAGACAAATACGTTGGCGTACTTGGGGTTCACGTGCCCGGTCGAGCGGGTGTTACCCGGACACATGTAGCACTCGGGATCGTATTGCGGGATTCCGGTGGGCGCGGTTTTCTCCATCTGGCCTTGCCAGGGGCGCTGCGTGCGGTGCGGAGAAACCAGAATCCACTCGCGCGTAAGCGGATTGAAACGCCGGTGCGGCCGCTTGGTACCGTCGAACCCTGGCATGTTCAGCCGCTCACTTCCATAACGCCGGCCCCGGCGCGCGACACATAGATTTCCGGTTCGATACTCATGGCCTTGGCGTAGCCCTCCGCGACAGCCCGTCGGAAGCTGTCCACGGCCTCGGCGCGAACCAGATTGATGGTGCAGCCGCCGAACCCGCCGCCGGTCATGCGCGCGCCAATTACGCCTGGCTGCCGCGCCGCGATTTCCACCATCACATCGAGCTCGCGGCAGCTGACTTCATAATCGTCGCGCAGGCTGGTGTGCGATGCGGCCATGCACTTGCCGACCGTCAGCATGTCGCCCTTGGGCAAGGCCGCGACCACGCTGAGCACGCGCTCATCCTCGCTGATGACATGGTGGCAGCGGCGGTAAATCAAAGGCGGCAGGTCGCGGACATGCTGCTCGAGTTGCGTCAGGGAAACATCGCGCAGCGCGCGGATGGCAGGGAAGTATTTTTTGAGCAAGCGGACACCCTCTTCGGTTTCAGAGCGGCGGTCGTTGTAGCCGCTCCCGGAGTGCTCGTGCTTGACCATGGTATTGCAGATGACCATGGCCACGCCGGCGGGAAGCGGCAGGCGCTTGTATTCGAGAGAGCGGCAATCCAGGAGGATGGCATGATCGGCGCTGCCGAAGCAGGATGCGAACTGATCCATGATGCCCACGCGGGCACCGACAAATTCGTTTTCCGCGCGCTGGCAGAGCTGGGCGATCTCCTTCAGATCCAGCGTCTTTCCGGCGCAGGCGAGCAACGCGCTGGCCACGGAAACCTCGAGAGCCGCGGAAGAACTTAGACCTGCGCCGCTCGGCACGTTGCTGTAGATCTCGATATCGGCACCGCTCACTGGAATGCCCAGGCGCCGCAGCATGACCGCTACACCGTGTACGTAGTCGGACCAATGGTCCTTGGCCGCGGCATTTTTCTCGGCGAGGTCAATGGTGGCGGTTTCGCCGAGATTTTCAGAAAAGACTCGCAGCAAGCCGGTTCCGTTGGAGGCTACGGCCGTCCAGGTGTACTGGTCAATGGCGGCGGGCAAAACAAAGCCGTCGTTATAGTCGGTGTGCTCGCCGATGAGGTTGACGCGGCCGGGCGCGCGGAAAATGCGCGGCTTCCCGCCGAAGCGTTTTGCGAACGCGGCCGAGAGCTCGCTCGGGTTCTTGCTCTTCGCGGGCGTATTGGAGTGCGTGCTCATGATTCAGGCGATGGCATACCAGGCGGCGGGCTCCGCGACCGCCCGAGAGAAAAGGGGAAGGACGAGGCCAGAACTGCGAACGTTACGGAGCACGGGTAGAGAACCTGGTCTTCTGACAGGAAGCTGCCAGCATCCTGTACGGTTAACAGCTGAAAGCCGGGTAGAGGGGAGAAAGGACACTGGTGCAATCGTTTACAAAGTGCCGCTCGACAAACCTAAACTGCCCCTCAAACTTGTCACCATCTTCGTGGACGCATACTTCTTTGTCAAGCCTTTCCGAAGCTACATTTCCTTTGGAATCATATAGTTCGAGTCGATCCGCGCATCACGATATGGGTTGGAATGACGTAGTTTGCCTCCGGACCATCTTCTTTTCGGATCAATTTTTCCAGCGCTGCCAGCGCCGTGATGGCGAGCTGCGAGCGGGAGAGGCGAATGGTGGTAAGGGCAGGCTGGGTCAGATGTGCGAACGAGATGTCGTCGAAACCGATTAAGGAGATGTCGCGCGGGACTTCCAGGCCGCCATCGTGAATGGTGCCGAGGGCGCCGATGGCGGTGAGGTCGTTGGAGGCGATCACGGCAGTTGGACGTCCGGGGAGGCGAAGAAGGTTACGCATGGCGAAGACGCCGCCTTCGATGCGGTGGTCGCCTTTCTCAATGTATTCGTCGGGCACCTCCATGCCGCGGGATTTCATGCCGGTAACGAAAGCGTCGAGCCGGCGCTGCGCGGAGGGAAGATTCAAGGGTCCGGCAATAAAGGCGATGCGCCGGTGGTTCAGGGAAAAAAGATGCTGCAAAGCTTCCTGGATGCCCTGACCGTAATCGATGCTGATGTTGGCGCTGCGCGAGCTGTTCTTGCCGGTGTCCATGAAGACCGTGGGAATGTCGCGGCGAGTAAGTTCGGAGAGCAGGGCGGGGTCTGCTTCTGAAGTCATGATGGCGACGCCGTCGACCTTGCGCTCGACCATGCGGCGAATGCACTCGGCCATGCGCTTGGGCTTGTAGTCGGTGTTGGCGATGATGACTTCGAGGCCCTTTTGCACGGCCTGGTCCTCAAAGTGTTTCACGAGTTCCGGAAAGAAAGGGTTGGTGATATCGGAAATAATCAAGCCGAGCATGCGGCTGCGGCCGGAGACCAGGGTGCGGGCGTGCGTGTTGGGATAAAAATTTAATTCTTTGATGGCTTTTTGCACGCGCGCGGCGGTGCGGGCGCTGACTTTGTCGGAGCCGTTGATGGTGCGCGACACGGTCGCGGTAGACACCTTGGCCAGCTTTGCGACTTCCTTGATGTTCATAGGTGCCGAGACTCCGGGCGCGGCGGGGACCTGCCGGGCGGCGCAGCAGCGCTATCTTAGCGCGATGACGGAGTAATTCGCCAACTCCGCGGCAACCCGAAGAGGTCAGGGTTTGACGGAAGGCAAGGTCATCAGGGGAATGTCCTGGCCGCCGGTGGTCGGGTAGAGATAGCCGAGCGTGGCTTCGTCTTCGATCTCACCTCGCGGGTTGGTCAGTGCGAGGTGGAGCGAAGCGTGGTGCAGGTTGGGGTCAACCGGCCATTCGGCTTTGAGCGGCGCGGCGTCCGGGGCATCGGGGAGCGCAAAATCGCCGCTGTGCAGCAATTTGCCTTCGGTGTCGCGCACTTCCCAATGCAGATTGTAGCCCTTGAGCGGATACGAGGGCAGTTCGCTGGACGGGCGAGCCGAGGCCACCACCTCCAGGCCGGCAAGTTCGTACCAGCGGCCATACTTCCACCTGGGCCGCAGGACCGCGGGTGAAGTGCGTTTCTGCCACACAAAGAACGAAGGACGGCGCTGGCGATTTTCGTCCACGACCCCGTGGTCCACGTAGCCGGAAGTGAATCCTGGCCACAGATTGCGGTGCGATTTGTAATCCTGATAGCACCAGAAGATTGCGCCGGCGATCCAATCGTATTTCTCGAAGACGTCGAGCTGGTACTTGATGGTGTGGGCGCGAAGCTTGTCGGCCTCCACGGAGTTGTTGGCGAAAACGCCGGGAGTGCCGAATTCGGAGATGATGAACATCTTGTCGGGGAATTGCCTGCCGGCGCGGTCCAGCATCGGCGTGAGGCCCTCCTCGGGCCCGTTCCACGCGCCGTAATACTGATTCATCATGATGAAGTCGGCGTCGTGGGCGGCTTCCTTGCTGGGGTCGGCGCCGTAAGAGATGTCGTTATCGGCGAAGGTGACGAAGCGGCTGGGATCAAGCTGGTTGACCCAGGCCTTCAACTGCTTGAAGTACTCACGGCCGCCGGGGGTGCTCATGTCGCTCTCGTTGCAGACGCTCCAGGCAAAGATGCTCGGATGATTGCCGGCCTGCTCGATCATTTCCTGGATCATCTGTTTGGCAAGAGAGATGGTCTTGGGATTGGCGAGCTGCTCGCCGGTGAATTGCCACACCGGAATTTCCGGAATGAACAGGATGCCGTGCTGGTCGGCGTAGTCGAAAACGCGTTCATTCTGCGGGTAGTGCACAGGCCGGGTCAGCGTGGTGTGCAGAAGCTTCAGGTCGTCATAATCGTGCTTGATGGTGCCCGTGGTTTCGGCAAGGCCCTCCCACGGCGACTCTTCATGGCGGGTCATGCCTACAAGGCGGACGCGCTGGCCATTCAGGTAGAGGTGGCGATCGCGGATTTCGAGTTTGCGATTACCGAAGGAATCGCTGCGGGCGTCGAGCACGCGGGCCGCGGCAGCAACGCTGGTGCGGACGGTGTAGAGATTGGCGTGGTCCAGATCCCAGAGTTCAGCTTTTTCAATCGAGAAATCGAGCGGAACGGTTTTCTTTGCCGACGGCGGAACCGCGACGGATTGTGTTTTGCTGGCCGTTAACGTCCCGTCCGGCGCAAAAAGCCTGGCCGTGACCTCAAGTCTCTCCTCTTTGGCGCCGGCGTTTTCGAGATACACGTCATCGTGAACTTTCGCTCCGGCCCCATTTAGCTCGGAACGAATCTGCTGGCGGCGAAGGATCACGCCTTCCGTGCGCACCAGCCAGACGTCGCGGACGATGCCGCCGTAGTGCCACCAGTCGTACCAGATGTTGCCGCCGGGTTTGAGTTTCAGCGCCAGGCCCGGGATGGAAGTCTCCGTCGGGCGATTATCGAGCTGCACCGCCAGGAAGTTTTCGCCCGGTTTCAGAAGCTTGGTGATGTCGAAAAAATATTCGGTGTGGCCGCCCTCGTGGCCGCCCGCTTCGGCGCCATTCACCCACACCTTGGAAAGATAAAACGTCGCGCCGAAGTGCAGCTCCACATGCTCACCGGGCCGAAGAGCAGGCAATTGCAATGTGCGGAAATACCAGGCAAGACCCTCGTATTCGTCATACTTGCCAATGTTCCAGGTGTGCGGAACGCGGACCGCCTCCGTGCCGGAGGGCTCGGTCTTGAACCAGTTAGAAGAAAGGCCTTCGCCCTTGGGATCGGTGCGGAAGCGCCAGTCGCCATTGAGATCGACCCTTTCGGAAGCGAGGGCGGTGAGGGGCAGGAGCGAGAGCAGCAAAGTTATGAGCAGGGAGACGAGAGCGAAGCGGGTGAGCATGGGGCGATTCATGGGCAACTCCGAGGTGGAATGGGCCGAAAAATGTAAACGCTATCATAGACCCCCGGGAGAACCCTGCCAATGGCAATTTCCCTGAAGTTTCCCGCTCTTTTTCCACGGTTTTCGCGATTTTGCCGGGCCGACTTCAAGCGCTATGCACGACTCGCTCGCTGCTGACTTTGGCGCCATCGCCGGCGCGCAGCGAGCGAAAGACGATGGTGGAAGCGATGGTCAGGAAAGCGAGGAATACCAGCGCCTTGTGCACGCCATGGATCATCTCAGCCGGGGCGGCGGTCTCGCGATTGGGGATGAAGAGCGCGGTGGTGAGCCCGGCGGTTGCTACCCCGAAGCTGATGGAGAGCTGTTGCATAGTGCTGGCGATGGAACTGCCGTTGCTGGTTTGCGGTTCGCTGAGGTCAGCGTAAGCGAGGGTGTTCATGCTGGTGTACTGCAGAGAGGTAAAGGCGCCATAGACGAAGGCCTGCAGGGCGATGAGCCAAACGGGAGTGTGCGCGGCGATGGTAGCGAACAGGAAAAGCAAGCAGCCGATGAGCACGGTGTTGGAGACGAGAACGCCGCGATAGCCGAGGCGTTGCAGCACACGATTCACGATGGCCTTGCTGGTCATCGCGCCCAGGGCCTGAGGCATGATCAGCAGGCCGGACTGCACGGGAGAAAAACCCAGCCCGACCTGGTACAGAAGCGGCAGGAGGAACGGCACGCCGCCGATCCCGATGCGAGTGAAGAAGCTGCCGCTGACCGCGGCGCGGAAGGTGCGGATGCGGAAAAGATTCAACTGCAGCAAGGGGAACTGCGTGCGCAGAGCATGCAGACCGTAGCCGGCGATCAGCGCCAGGGCGAGGGCCAGGAGTCCGAGAATTTCGGCGGTGCCGAGGCGATGCTCGCCGAAAATCTCGAGTACGTAGGAAAGCAATCCGATCCCGGAGCCGAAGAGAATCAGGCCGGGCCAATCGAGAGGGTGCGTGTTTTTCTCGCGATAGTCAGGCAGATGGAAGAAGACCAGCAGGAGGCCCACAATTCCGATCGGGATATTCAGAAAGAAGACGAAGCGCCAATGAAGGTAACGGACGATCAGACCGCCGGAAAGCGGGCCCAGCATGGGGCCGACGAGCGCGGGAATGGCGACGAAGCTCATCACGCGGATGAGCTGGGATTTGGCAAACGTGCGAACGAGTGTCAAGCGCCCGACGGGAACCATCATGGCGCCGCCACAGCCTTGCAGCAGGCGGCATGCGACCAGCAAACGGATGTCGCTGCAGACCCCGCACAGCAGCGAGCCGAGGGTGAAAAGCCCGATGGCGGAAGCGAACACACGGCGGGTGCCGAAGCGATCGGCCATCCAGCCGCTGATGGGGATGAAGACGGCAAGGCTCAGCGTGTAGCTGGCGAGAACGGACTTCATGCTAAGTGGCGAGACATGGAGCGCGGCCGAGACGGTGGGGACGGCGGTATTGAGAATGGTGGTGTCGAGCGACTCCATGAAAAAGGCCACGGCGACGAGCCAGGGCAGCAGCTTCTTGCTGGACGGGGCGATGCCGGCACCTTCTGAAAAGTCGGCGGGCGAAGACATTTCGTGTGTCGGATGGGATCCTGGTTCCATCGAAGGGTCGTGGCTATTGTAACGAAGGTCCGGCGCTGCCGGTTTCGGCAGGGCAGTCTGAGGCCAGGCAGGGTTAAGATGTGGGCGCACCAGGAGCACGGATATGAGTTCGCAAGTAGCCACAACTCCGCCGGCCGATTTACGCGATTATCTGGCGGCGGAAAGAACATTCCTGGCCTGGATCCGGACCGGGCTTTCGCTGATGGGTTTTGGGTTTGTGGTGGCAAGGTTCGGGCTGTTTCTGCAGCAGATTCGATTTACAGACGGAGCGGAGGTGCCGCGATCGTACGGGCTCTCGCTGTGGTTCGGCACGGCGCTGATTCTGGTGGGAGTGGTGGTGAGTCTTGGCGCAGTATGGCGGCACGTAAGGCTGACGCGGCGCCTGGATCGAGGGGAATTGCACGCTGCACCGTCCCTGACGGCAACGGTGCTGACCGCGGTTTTTCTGGCGCTGGTGGGACTGGCGATGGCGATTTATCTGCTCTCGGTGCGGAACTCGGGGGCATCAGATGGCGGGCGGAGAGAGGGTAATAGCATGTCACAGCTTAGGGAAAACGGAATTGTTGAAAGGGCCAGCCAGCACTCGGTAGAAGAGACGGTGCAGAAAATCGAGGCGATTCTCCAGGCAAAGGGCGTGCAACTGTTCGCGGTGGTAGACCATAGCAGGGAAGCGGAAAAAGTCGGGCTGAAGATGCCCGCCACGAAACTGCTGATCTTCGGAAATCCGAAAGCAGGTACGCCGGTAATGCTGGCGGCGCCGAGCGCGGCCATCGATCTGCCGTTGAAGATCCTGGTACGAGAAGATTCAGCCGGGCGGGTGTGGATTGCCTACAACTCGCCGGAATGGTTGCGCGAGAGGCACGGATTTTCTGCGGAACTGCTGGGGAATTTGAGGGCGGTGGAAGCCGTGGCTCAGGCTGCCGGGCAGTGACGCTGAGCCGGCTCACCGGAGTTGTAAAAAGCGATACTAGCGTTGACTATATACTGCTAATTACCATATAAGGTTATATATAGTTCGGTCACGGTTACTGCGTTGCTGCTCGGGCAGTGGCTCGCGGGCGCGCGGTGACCATGTCCCGCGGCGCAGGGAGCGTGAGCTCGCCGCGCCATGCAGCCGTTAACAGCGGCTAAAGTCCAGCGAAAACCTCGAGGGGGCCGGGTCACGATGAACCACTACCTCGTCTGCGATGCTCCTAGCTGTAGATTTGTACTGGACGTTCGATTGCACGGAGGGCGGTCCGCGACCTCCTGGGGCCCACCCGGAAAGTGCGTGCTGTGCGGAGCTGCGTGGACGACGTCACGTCCCGTGGCCTTGCAGGCACTGAGCACGGCACAACAGCGGCATCTGCCGTCATGTTCCTGCTGCAAACCGCGAGCGCACCGGCGCGCGGCGTAGTCCATCCAGGATGTTCCGGAATTGCCGGTGCGGAGCCGCGAGAAGGCTCGACGCCATGGGTGTACGCGAAGAGGCGCGGCGCCACTAAAACGGTTTCTGCGCCGTTACCAGAAGACTGTCCGCGAGGCGCGTGAGCGGCGCGACCCTGTTGGCCACTGCCGCGAGGAAGTGCGAGGTGCGGACAACCAGCCTGCCGCAGGCCGAGAGCAGCGGCAGATCAGTCGGCTGCGGATTCTGGGAGAAGAATCCGTCGGTGCGGAGCGCGATTGCGGCGAAGCCGGCGTCGCGGAATGCCCGGCGTATGCCAACGGGTGTCCAGTAGCGCATCTCGAACGAGTCCTCGCGGGCTTCGCGAAAGCCGCGTCGAGCCTGTTGCAAGATGCTGAGCGCGCCGAATGTGTTGGGTAATTGGATGAGGAGCGAGCCTCCCGGGCGGAGTATGCGCCGCACTTCGGCCAGGACCCGGCGCACACGCTCGCGGGACAAGTGCTGCAGCACGCTGTAAGAGAAAACGAAATCCACAGAATCGTCACGGAAAGGCAGACGATCGATTTCCGAGCAAAGGAAATCGCAGGCGAGGCCGAAGTGCGCGGCTACGCGCGAAGCCGCCTGCAACGCGTCCACGTGCACATCCACGCCACAGGGCGAAAAGCCGATTCGCGCGGCAGCGATGCACCAGCGGCCCCAGCCGCAGCCGAGGTCCACGAGCACGCGGTCGGCTCCCGTCTGGCCGGGAAGCGGCCATACAGGAATGGGGTAAGACGGAAGTTTGCCGCGCACACGCCAGTACAGATTGCCGTTGGTGTTGACGATCCAGTCGTTCACAAAGGGATCGACGGGGCTGGAGGGATCGACCGCGCAGGGAGCCATGTTGAGCGGACGCGGCTCGCGGCGCGGATTGCGGGCCAGGATTGGTATGCCGTGCTCCACCGGGAAGTTGTGTTGCTGTTCACAGGCGAGAGCATCGCCGACGAGGCGCAAGGCGGATCCGTCATGCGGGCAGGCGAGGAGTCTTTCGTTCAGCATTCGAAGATATGCGGCAGGGGCATGGCGCGAGGATAGTTTCTCATCGAGGAGGACAAAGACGAAATTCGAAATACGAATGACGGAAAGGCGAATACTCGAACGATTGGCGAGACGCTATCAAGAAAAAAGCGCCCGGGTGCACTGGTCTCGCCCGGGCGCTCGTTGAATTGACGGTTTCTTCAGCGGCTAAAGGAACCGTTGAACCCATTGCCGTTGAGGCTAATGGACTGGACTTCGTTCTTGTCCCCGTTGAGGTAGACCTCGGCCGTGCCGTAAGCCTGGCCGCGGTCGGAACGATTGATGCGGAGCGTCAGATGCCGGCCGTCCACGCGTGTGACTACCCCGTAGAAAGTGACCTTAAAGTTGCCCGGGCCCGACAGGGAGATTGCCGGGGACCCGCTCCGCGTATCTACCCAACCGCGGCTGATTTCAGAGTTACCGAAGTTCTGGCTGCTGAAGCTGCCGCGGCCGGAAGTATCCACGCGAACCCTCGGGTAATTGGAGACGCCGGGGCTGTTCCAGTCGCCATTCCCGCCGCCATTCCAGTTGCCACCATTGCCGCCGACATTGAAAACTGCGCGGCAGCCGCGATCCACCCAAAGACCCTGGTTGTCCACGCCCCAGGTCTGCCATTGGATGCAGGCGGCCTGGCTCAGTTGCCGCTGCAGCGAGACCTGACCGTTGGCGGCGTAGCCGCAATATTTCCGATTGCCGTCGTTCGATTCGCAGGTTACAGAGCTGCCGTTGCCGCCGTTATTCCAGCTGTTGATGGTGAATTCGGCGCGGCAGCCGCGATCCACCCACAAGCCCTGGCCATCCACGCCCCAGGTTTGACCCTGCATGCAGGAAGCGCCGCTAATCTGGCGTTGTAGGGAGACCTGGCCGGGATTGTAGCGGCCGCAATACTTTCGGTTGCCGTCGTTGGATTCGCAGGTAACGGTGCTCCCTTCGTTGCCGCCGCCGTTCCAGCCGCCGACGCGGAACTCGGCGCGACATCCGCGGTCCACCCACAGACCTTGATTGTCCACTCCCCAGCTATTGCCCTGAATACAGGCAGCCTGGCTGAGCTGGCGGGCCAGAGAAACCTGGCCGGGATTGGCGTTGCCGCAATACTTGCGGCCGCCATCATTGGATTCACACGTAATCGTGCCTTGCGCGGATGCAAGCGCAGGCAAAAAGAGCACAGCAAACGCCAGGGCACAAAACATCAGCAGCTTGGTTCGAATATTCATCGTTCTATCCTTCGAGCACTATGGATGTGAAAGCCAGAGACTGGCCTGACCGCGGGCGGCGGCTGGAAATAGTAGCACACAGAAGAGCAAGCGGATTTGCGAGGAGCAAGAAGAGGGAAGGCGCGGTGGCATTGAGCGCCCGCCTAAACCTTCAGGTTCTTCACGTAGTCAAAGTTGATTTTGATCGCTTCGAGCGCCGGCATTTCGGTGAACGGCGGCTCCTGCTCCACGAAAAGCGCGCGGATTTTGGCCTTCTTGGCGGCTGCGAAGACGGTGGTGTAATCAATCGCGCCACGGCCGAGCTCGGTGGGAACGGGCGCGCCGGGATCCTTGCCCAGCAGAGTGGTGCGAGGCGTGAAGCCCTTCTTGAAATCCTTGATGTGCAGCAGGGAATAGCGGTCGGGATGCTTGGCCAGGTAGGCGGCAGGATCCTGGCCCGCAACGGCGGCCCAGCCGCAATCGAGTTCGAACTTCACGAGGCTGGGATCGGTGAGGCGAAGAAACTCGTCGTAAGCGGTGAGACCGCCGAAGGATTTCCATTCGAAATTGTGATTGTGATAAGCGAGCTGCAGGCCGGCCTTCTTGATCTTTTCACCGAGTTTGTTGAACTGTTCGGCGTTCCACTTCCAGTCGTCGAGGGTCAGGCCGCCGATGACGGCGAGAAACAGCGCGAACTGGCCCTGGGAGCTGTCCACAGTAAAGCGCGAAGGATCGGCCACCCAGGGCACGGTGACTACCATGAACTCCTCGCCGAATTGGTGGGCCAGCTCGATGTTGCGATCGAGGTTCGAGAGCAGATCGGGAAGCATATAGTGGCCGGAAGGATTCTTGAGGCCGGCGTCGTCGAGCGCCTTTTTCAAATCGCCGGGCGGAATTTTGGTCAGGGGCGAAAGCTCGACCTGGGCGTAGCCGGTTGCGGCGATGGCCTTGAGGGTCGCGACCGGGTCTGTGTCCATTTCGGCGCCAACGGTATAAAGCTGCAGACCGATGGGCAGGCCCAGAGGGTTGGCGAAGAGCACGGACGAATGCAGCAGCGATGCCGCGCCTGCGCAAGCGGCGGCTTTGACGAAAGTGCGACGCGACGTGATCTGGTTCATGATGTGCCCCTATTGCCGTGACGCTGGGAAAGCGGCACAGTTCTATCAAAGAAGCGTGGTACCTGCCACGAGAAAAGAGATACGCTCCGGCTTGAGGTATCGGAATGCTGAACGAGGCACAAGTACGGGAATTTGCGGAAGCGTGGGTAAAAGCCTGGAACGCACACGATCTGGAGGCGATTCTGGGGCACTATGCAGAGGACGTGGTGCTGGTGTCGCCGACCGCGGCGCGCCTGTTGGGCGATGCGAGTGGAACGGTCAGGGGCATCACAGGGTTGCGAAGCTACTTCGCGCGCGGGCTGCAAGCCTATCCGCAGCTTGAGTTTGAACTGGTGGACGTGATGTGGGGCATTGCCAGCGTGCTCCTGTACTACAAGAACCAGAGCGGCTCGATGACCGGCGAATTTATGGAGTTGGACGCCGAGGGCAAGGTAGTTCGCGTGGTGGCGAACTACAGCCGGTGAACTGCGCCGTCAAAACCAACAGTAAAGCCGCGACTTTTGCGAGCGCGGGCTCTGCCGTTCCGCGCGGAAGTTTCGCGCCGCCCGCGCGTGCTCATTTTGCGCGCTTGCGCGGGGTTGGTTTTGATTTGGCGGAAGGCCGGGCCTTCTTCTGGAGGTTCAGTGCAACCGCGGCGCGGACCAGGGTCTTGAGCGCCGCTTGATTCACTTGCTGCCCTTCGCGGAAGTCAATCGCCCGGCGAACATTGCCATCCAGGCTGGAATTGAACAGGCGCGCCGGGTCGGGCAGGGAGGCGCCTTTGGCGAAGGTGAGTTTAACGACAGACTTGTAGGTTTCTCCGGTGCAGACGATACCGGCGTGCGAGAAAACGGGCACGCCGCGCCATTTCCACTCCTCGACGATTTCAGGATCGGCGTCGTGGATGAGTCGGCGAAGGTGTGCGAGCGTGTCGCCGCGCCAATCGCCGAGTTCTTTGATACGCGCGTCGATCAGTGCGGCTGGAGATTTTCCCGCTGAAGCGTTCTTCATGACTTCCCTTCAACCTCCGATTCCCGTTGCCGCGGGCAAGGGATTACCCTCCGGGATACGACAGTGCACATGACCGAGAAGGATATCCATCGCCAGGACCGAGAACCTTGGTCAGCGCTTCTGGTAAGGATGGAAGATGTAGTCCTTGGACTTGACTGCCACGTGGCAGGCGTTTCCGCAATCGGAGGGGCTGGGGTCAGCCGTGAACTTATCGGCCGGGGCGTCGTAGTTAAAGAGCGCATATCCCCATCCTCCAGATTTCGGGAACCGCTTGCTGTCCTTCTCCATCAGGAAGGCCTGGCTGAAGACATCCGGAACGTCCACGGCAAATGGCGCCTCGGTACTTTTCTTGGGTTTCCACTGGAGCTTGGCGATTTTCGCACCTTCCGGGAAAGGCTGGCCATTGCCGGGGACGCCTGCTTTGTAGGCTTCGATCATGATGGGATTCGCGACGATTACCTTAAGCACTTCGTCGGTGCGGGCAGACGAAACAACAGCCCAGCCTTCGTAACCTTTGAAATCGGAAAAGGCGACGCCGCTGGAAGTCTTCAGGGAGTATTTGTCCTGCGCATAAACCGCCGCCGCGAGAGCGGCGAACACTGTGAGGGTGATGAGCAATTGCAATTTGCGCTGCATGGCTGGTCCCCTTGAGACATTTTCAGGGTCGCGCTGAATAGGCGCAGAGTACCACATCGCGTGAACCTGCCGGACGATTTTCGATGTCCGGGTCCTGAGCAGCGCTACGAGGGTTGCCACAATTCGATGGGATTTCCTTCCGGGTCGTGAAGACGAGCGAAGCGGCCGTACGGATAGGCTTGCGGGTCAACCTTGACGGCTATGCCGGCGGCTTGCAGCTGCGCCACCATTTTGTCGAGATCCCGCACGCGAAAATTCATCATCCAGGACTTGCCGGGATCGCCAAAGTATTTTGTGGTTTCGGGAAGCGGGGTAAAGGATGCGGGTCCCGCCTCTTGCGGCCAGAGCGGGGCGCCGCCGCTGGACTTATCGATGCCGATTCCGAGGTGCTGGGCGTACCACTCAAGCAACGCAGCGGGATCGTGAGCCCGGAAGAAAAAGCCGCCGACCCCTACCACTCTTTCCATCTGCTGTGCGGGCGGCGCCGCGCTTGCGGGATTGGCCGGAGCCTGAGCGGCAAGTGCAGATTCATCGCGGGATAGAAAAAATCCGGATCCCACGGCGTACGACAAGAGTTGCAGCAGTTGGCGTCTTTGCAGGCCCATTCGATCCTTCCTGAACGCAGATTGCAGCCACTCACGATACTCGTCCACGCCGCCGTCGGGAAGGCCAAACAGTGTGAGGCTGCGGTTGTCCGCAGGTTTGCACTGCAATGACGCCCAGGCAGCGACGCCGGACTATTCGCCCATCGTGCCGGTGCGCAATGGCCCGTTCGGTTTGTAGCTGTTGATGATGACGCCCGAAGGGGTGATCTTGGAGCCGACGAGCGCCAACTCGCGAGGTGGCGTTACTTCCGAAAAGATGCGTTTGCCCCGGCCCAGCAGCACCGGAAACACAAGCAACAGAATTTCGTCCGCTAATTCGTGTTCGAGCAGGACGGGCGTGAGCTGTGAACTGCCCCAAACAATGAGCTGGGGCCCGTCCAGCGCCTTGACGCGGCGAATCCCGGCGACGACATCAGCGCCGAGCGGTTCGACCGGTCCCCAGGCCAGACTCTCGGGCCTGTGGGTCGCGATGTATTTCGTCGCGCCGTTGATGGCCTCGGCCATTGGACTTTGCGGCGCCGTGGGCCAGAAGCCGCTCCAGATGTCGTACGTTCGCCGGCCCAGCAGCAGGTCGAAGTCCTCGCCGTGCGCCGCGACGATGGCCTGTCCGGCGGCCCGATCGGCGAGCGGTGCCGCCCAGCCACCGAACGGGTAGTCGCCGTCTTCTCCTGGACCGCCCGGAGCCTGAATCACCCCGTCCAGCGAAATGTGTTCGATGATCTTTATCTTTCTCACAGGCTCTCCATCTACCGAAGCGTGAACGAAACTGCGCGCCACCGCTTGGAGGAGTTCTGGTCAGCGCGGATGCCACGCTTTGCGCCATCCTCGGCAAGCTAGCAGAGGGCGTGAGGCGATACAACCAGCACGGGGCGAAGCTCGTGGACGTTTCGGCGCGGGAAGGGCATTGCGGGTGGTCTCTACGCCCGGCCTGGCGCCGGAATTTCTCTTGCACCCCGCGAATCGTTCTGTTATATACTGAACCATATGGTTCAGTATAGCGATGCCCGCTTGGACGCTTCGTTCGCCGCGCTCTCCGACGCCACCCGTCGCGGCGTGTTGCAGCAGCTCGGCCGCGCCGACGCCTCCATCAGCGACCTTGCCGATAAGTTCCAT
The DNA here is from genome assembly GCA_035542235.1 of Dongiaceae bacterium. Lineage (GTDB taxonomy): Bacteria > Acidobacteriota > Terriglobia > Acidiferrales > UBA7541 > Acidiferrum. Next base: position 1,657 of record DATKLU010000018.1, on the reverse strand, counting down.
ATGACCCTCACCGGCATGAAGAAGCATGTTCGTGTGCTGGAGCGGGCGGCGCTCGTCACGACCGAGAAGGCCGGGCGGGTGCGAACCTGCCGGCTTGGATCGCGCGCGCTGGAAGAAGAGGCCGCCTGGATCGAGCGGCACCGCCAGCTCTGGAGCGCGCGCTTCGACGAGTTGGACAAGATTGTCGAGCAGTTGAAACGCAAGGAGACGGCAAATGCCCGAAGGAAAAAAAAGTAGCCCCGCTGTGAACCGCACCGCCGTGGAGCGCAAGTCCGACCGCGAACTCATCGTGACGCGCACTTTCGATGCCCCGGCGCGCGTGGTCTTCGAAGCGTGGCGCAACCCTGAATTGTTCAAGCGTTGGTGGGTTCCGAAGTCGGCGGGCATGTCGCTGGTCTCGTGCGAGATGGATGTGCGCACCGGGGGCGGGTATCGCCTGGTGTTCCGGCATCCGGCGTTCGAGCAACCGATGGCGTTCTTCGGCACATACAAGGAAGTGACGCCGCACCAACGCATCGTCTGGACCAACGAGGAGACCGACCAGGGCGCCGTGACCACGGTCACCTTCGAGGAGAATGGCGGCAAGACACTGCTCACGCTGCACGAGCTCTACCCCACGAACGCGGCTCTCGAAGAGGCTCTCGCCGGTTCGGCGGAAGGCCTGCCCGAACAGTTCGCGCAGCTGGACGAGTTGCTCGCAAGCGGATCGTGACCTGCTTCGCCGAAGTTCGGCCAGTCGCTTAGCCCGGCGGCCTTGCGCCTCGTGGGCGCCTCGTGGGCGCGTCGTGGGTGCGTCGTGGGTGCGGGGTAAGTCCGAACGAGGCCCGAAGTACGACCAAACGTGAACCAGGAGGGAGGACGGTATGGTCAGACGCGATTTCCTGAAGACGGCCACAGCCACCGCGGTGCTGGGTGCTATTCTTCCCGTTCCTTCCAAGGAGTCCGCCGCCATGTCCAATGCGAATTTTGCCGACGTCAACGGCCAGCATATTTTTTACAGCGTGCATGGCGCCGGCAAGCCGCTCATCCTGCTTCACGGGGGCATTGACCCGGACAGTTTCGGCGGCAATCTGGCCGAACTGGCCAAGCGCCGGCAGGTGATCGCCGTCCATCTTCAGGCGCATGGCCGCACGCCAGACACGGACAGGCCACTCCGCTGCGAAACGATGGGCGACGATATTGCCGCCCTGATCGGCCATCTCAAGCTCGGCAAGGCCGACGTCATGGGGTATTCGCTCGGTTCCTTCGTCGCGCTGCAGACCGCCATCCGCCACCCGGACGTGGTGGACCGGCTCGTGCTCCTGGCCGCGAGGATGAGGCAGGACGATGTTTTTCCGGAGGTGCTGGCAGCCCTCAATCAATTGGAAGCGAACGCTGCCGCGATCGGCCCCGGCCTCAAGACATCGCCGTTAGGGCAGACCTATCCAGATGTTGATTGGACAAATCTCTTCCGTAAGGTCGGTGACCTTACGAAACGTCCCTTTGACTGGAGCGCCGACATCGCCAAGCTGAGGGCTCGCACGCTGCTGGTTTTTGCCGACGCTGACTACCTGCCGCCCGAACGTATGGTGGAGTTCTGGAAGGTGTTGGGAGGCGGGCAGCGCGATGCCGGTATTGACGGCTCTTTGCGGGCGGCAAACCAGCTCGCCATCGTGCC
>DATKLU010000017.1:0-4934 GCA_035542235.1 Dongiaceae bacterium | reverse complement strand
TCCAGCAGGCGCGAGTGGAGATAGAATACGTCGCCGGGGAACGCCTCGCGGCCCGGCGGGCGGCGGAGCAGCAACGAGATTTCGCGGTACGCCTGCGCGTGCTTCGAAAGGTCGTCGTAGAAACAGACGGCGTGGCGCTTCGAATCGCGGAAGTATTCGCCCATCGCCGCGGCGGCGAACGGCGCGATGTATTGCATCGTGGCCGGCTCGGTGGCCGAAGCCGCCACGACGATGCTGTATTCGAGCGCGCCGTAGTCCGCGAGCGTCTTCACCACCTGCGCGATCGTCGAGCGCTTCTGCCCGATCGCGCAGTAGATGCAGATCATGTCGTTGCCCTTCTGGTTGATGATCGTGTCCAGAATGACGGCGGTTTTTCCGGTCTGCCGGTCGCCGATGATCAATTCCCGCTGACCTCGGCCGATCGGAATCATCGAGTCGATTGCCTTGATACCGGTCTGCAGCGGCTCGCGCACCGGCTGCCGGTCGAGCACGCCGGGGGCGATGCGTTCCAGCGGATTCCGCTGCTTCGCGGTGATCGGACCCTTGTCGTCGAGCGCCACGCCCAGCGGACTCACCACGCGGCCGATCAGTTCCCTGCCCACCTGCACGGACATGATCGTGTTCGTGCGCCGCACCACGTCGCCTTCCTTCAATTCGGAAGACTCGCCCAGCAGCACCGCGCCGACTTCCTCTTCTTCCAGGTTCAGCGCCAGGCCGAACACGTCGTGCGGAAACGCCAGCATCTCGCCGGCCATCACTTTTTCCAGGCCATGGATGCGCGCGATTCCGTCGCCTACGCTGATCACCGAGCCGACCTCGTCCACGGAAACCGTCTGCTCGTAATTCGCGATTTGCTCGCGAAGAATCTTGCTGATTTCGTCTGCTTTGATCGTTGCCATACCTGCTCCGTTCCCGAATGCCTATTCCGCGGAAAGCCGCGCGCGCATCTGGTTCAGCCGGTTCTTCACCGAACCGTCGTAAATCGTGTCGCCGATGCGAACCACCGCTCCGCCCAGCAAAGCTGGGTCCAGCGAATACTTCGCCTGAATCTTTTTCCCCGTTAGCCGCTCCAGCGTCTGCTGCAGGGAATCCTTCTGCGCGGCCGTCAATTCCGCCGCCGAGGTCACTTCCGCCTCGGCCATTCCTTGGCGCTGGCGAACCACGGTTTCGAATGTCTGCAAAATTTCCGGCAGCAGGTGCGTGCGCTGGTTATCCGCCACCACAAATAGAAAATTCCGCACGATACGGCTCGCGCCCATGCGCGCTGCCAGCTTTTCAATCACGTTGTGCTTCGTGGCCTTTTCCACCGCCGGGCTGCCGAGCACATTCCGAAGCTCCGCCGATTCCCCGTACACCCCGATAAAATCGGCCAACTGCTTCCAGACCGGATCCGCCGCGCCCTGTTCCAGCGCGATATCCGCCAGCGCGGTTGCGTATTGGAGACTCGCCGACTTCAATTCGGCCTCCCTTGCAGGCTCTTCACGAAGCTATGGATCATCGCTTCCTGCACGGCAGCCGTCATCTGTTGCGCAACGAGAGTTTCCGCGCCGTCCACGGCGAGTTTCGCCGCCAGTTCCTTTAATTCCACGCGCGCCGCGCGTTCCGCCGCTTCAATCTCCGCCTTAGCCGCCACCCGAATCTTCTCGAGGTCGAGTTGTGTCGCGCCGCGCAGGCGTTCCATCTCCGCCAAAGCGTCGCGTTGCGCCTGTGCCCGGAACGCCGCCACTTCCCGCTCCAGATTGGCCATTTTGTCCGCGGCTTCCTTCAGCCGCTGGTCGGCATCGGCTTTCACCGTCGCGGCCTTGTTAATCGCCGCGCTGATGCTGTCCGCACGATGGCGAAAAATTGGCGGCAGGAGTTTCCCGAACACCCAATAAGCCAGTACAGCCACGATGGCAAAATGTAGCCACTTGAAAAGGATCGCCAGGGAATGATCTGGGGCGTTGCCACCCTCTTCCGCTGCGAACGTCGAAATAGCCATACATAAGGTGGGAATTAACACACGTACACCGTAGGAAAGGCTCCGAATCCTGGTCATTGCGCCCCCTTGCCCGGAGCGCCTGGTCCCGGCGGCGCCTGCAGCACACGGCGCGCAATTTCCGTGGCAAGCTGCGCAGACGTGACTTCGATTTCTTTCTTCGCGGCCGCGAATTCCCCCGCCACGCGTTCCTTCGCCGCGTTCACTTCCGCATCCGCTTTGCTTCGCGCGTCCTTCAGGAACGCCGCGCGCTCATCCAGCACTTTCTTGCGCTCCACTTCCTGCTCGCCGTACACCTTTGCGTGTGCCTGCTTGAACGCTTCCTGGTATTGGCGCTCCTTTTCACGCGCCCCTGCCTCTGCGGCTTCGGCCTCCTTTTGTGCGCCGCGCGTGCGTGCATCGCGCTCCGCCATCACCTTCAGTAAGGGTTGGAAGAAAAGCACCCGCATTACGGCATAAAAAATGAGGACGATGATCGCTACGGGCACAGCCCGGAGGAACAGTTCGCCAAGTTGGTGAACCAAATCAGGCATGAAATTGTTTCGCCTAAACTTTCAGGAAGGCAGCCTCGCCGACTCCCTGACCCGGTAGGAGCGTACGGTGGGCTTGTTGCCGCCTCACAGAATATTAACTTATACCATCCTGCCGGAGCGGGCGTCAACGCAACCGGAACCGCTAAAATCCTTCGGAATTCGAGTTCCCAGCTATAATTCGGGCGAGCTCCCATTCGCCCAAAAAGCAGAATTTTGGGGTCGAGTACCTTCCATGACCAAATCCTGGCAAACCAAGCTGATCCACTCCGACGCGAAAATCCCGCAGGGCTACAAATCGCTCGCCACGCCCGTCTACCGCGGCTCGACAACGCTCTTCCCCACCGCTTCCGCGGTCAACGACCAGTGGGACCAGTTCAAGGTCGGCTACACCTACGGCCTCTACGGCACACCCACCGCTCTGGAACTTGCCGCGCGCATCTGCGAACTCGAATCCGGAAAGCACACCATCCTGATGCCCGGCGGCCAGGGCGCGATCTCCCTTATCAATTTCGCGATGCTCCAGGCCGGAGATCACATCCTGCTGCCCATGAGCGTCTACTACCCCAATCGCAAGCTGACCACGCAGTTGCTTTCCCGCTTCGGCGTAACCGCCACGTTCTACGATCCACTGATCGGCGAAGGGATCTCCTCTCTCATTCAGGACAACACCCGCCTCGTCTGGACCGAAAGCCCCGGCTCCATCACCATGGAGGTCCAGGACATTCCCGCCCTTGCCGCCGTGGCGCACGCGCGCAACATTAAAGTGGTTCTCGACAACACCTGGTCCGCCGGCGTCCTTTTCGACGCCTTTGATCACGGCGTGGACATCACCATGCAAGCCGTCACGAAATACATCGGCGGCCACAGCGACGTGCTGCTCGGCTCCGTGACCGTCCGTGATGACGCCATCTACCAGCGCCTCGGCGCGGCGCAGCAAGTGATTGGCTGCGCGGTCTCTCCCGACGATTGCAGCCTGGCGCTGCGCGGCCTGCAAACGCTCGCCGTCCGCCTCTCCGCCATCGAAAAATCCGCGCTGCAAATTGCCGAGTGGCTTGCCGATTGTCCCGAGGTCGAACGCGTGCTGCACCCGGCTCTTCCCTCGTGCCCGGGCCACGACTTTTGGAAGCGTGATTTCCTCGGCTCTTCCGGCGTGTTTTCCTGCGTGTTCAATCCCGGCCCCACGCAGGAACAAGTCCGCGCCTTCGTGGACGGTCTCACGCTTTTCAAGATTGGGTACAGCTGGGGTGGAGTTTCCAGTCTGGCCAACACCTACAACCTCGGCCGCATTCCCGGGCGGCCTCCCTACGAGCACCGAATCGTGCGCCTCAACATCGGCCTGGAATCTGCACATAATTTGATTGCAGACTTGCAACAATCCCTGGCGAACTTGCGCGCTTGAACCGTGGCACAGGCGCCCCTGCCTGTGGGTCTGACGGGGTAGTTGGAATCAAAGAGCGCAGCCAGGAATGGCTGCGCCACGTACGATTGGGGCTGTTCCCGCTTACTGGTCACCGTTCGTTGCGTCGTACACAAACCGGAACGTCGAAGGGTTTTTGTCTTTCCCGGTGATAAGCTGTACTTCTTCATATAACTGCAGGCCGTCGGAAGAAAGCTCATACGTCCGCCGCATCGAGCCTTTCTTGGGCAACTGCGATTCGCTTATCAGCTTGCCGCCGTCCCAGCGCGCCTCGACCACATCCGTGCCCACGCCCGCTGGTGCGTCGGGCTTGTGCCCGTCGGTATAAAAGATCGTCTTGCGCCCTTGATCCCCCTGCATCGTCACCACGGGATCGCTGTCGTTTTTCCGCTCCATCCGCAGGCGCACCGAAGGATCGAGCAGTTCGTGGTAGCGCTCCTTGTCCTCGTCCGTCTCTTTCGGCGAGCTATTCCCGTGCGGACCACCCATGCCGGGACCTCCCATTCCTCCGCCAGGCCACCCTACGTGCGGCCCGCCATATCCCCCCGAATTGGAATTCGGATTGTTCACCTTGCGCTGGTTCGATTTCTGCCGCGGGTCGTCGCTCTCATCCCGGTTCAACCGCCATGCGCCCAGAATGTTCTTCCGGGGCGGGATCTTCACCGGCGGAGGTGTCGGCGGCCCGTCCGTCACCGCGCCCGGTGGCGGCGTGATCGGTCCCGGCGGCGCCTGCGCAAAAACCGCGCCTGCGAGAGTCAGCCCCACTCCGGCCAAGGTCAAGATTCGATTCCATCGCTTCATCGTTTTTTTCCTGAAATAATAAGGATCCGCCACGCCGAATCCTCCGATTAACTTCCCGGGAAATTGCGCAAGAGTTCCGCGTTTCCGCCCGGCCCAGGGTCCTGTGCCAGTGGGAGCACCGGAACTCGCCCAAAGGATGCCTGGCCGAATGCTACGCGAGGAGTCGGTCCAGTTCCCGGGCGCGTTCCAGGAGCGCAAGCGCCCC
>DATKLU010000016.1:0-2443 GCA_035542235.1 Dongiaceae bacterium | reverse complement strand
TTGCCATTCTTCTGCTCGACGCCGATGCGGAGCGCGCGCAAACGGTCGCCGGACGCATCCGGACTTGCCTGCGCACGCATCCCGATGCTCCGCAGCTTTCCGTGAGCCTCGGCCTTTCGGTTTATCCGGAGGACGGCGGCGCCGCCGCCGATCTTCTGGAAGCCGCCGACAAGCGCCTTTACCAGGATAAGAAATCCCGGTCGAACCGCGCGGCCTCCCACGCGGAACATGGCGGCTAGCATTCCTCCACAGGTGCTTCCCCGCGATCCCCGGACCATGCAACCACGCCGCTGCCGGTGTAAAATGCGGGGAGCACGCTGTGCCCCTACCAAACGCTTGGTAGTGACGCGCTGCCCGACAAATGCCGGACCTGATTACACTGGCCATCCCCGCCTTCATCCTTCTTCTGGTGGCGGAGGCCGTTGCCGCCTCGGTGATGCAGCGCGACGTCTATGAGGTCAAGGACGCCGCCGCGAGTGTCAGCATGGGCATCGGCAATGTGGTCGTGGACCTGGCCGCCAAAGCCCTGCAGTTCTCGATCCTCACGTATCTGCACCGCTTTGCCGTGTTCACCATCGGCTTTCAGTGGTGGGCCTGGGCGTTGCTCTTCTTCGGCGACGAGTTCAGCTATTACTGGTTCCACCGCATCAGCCACGAATGCCGCTTCTTCTGGGCATCGCACGTGGTGCATCATTCTTCCGAGCGGTATAACCTCTCGACGGCCTTGCGGCAGACCTGGACGGGCAGCTTCTGCAGCTTCGTGTTTTGGCTCTGGCTTCCGATCGTGGGTTTCGCGCCGGTCATGATCATGACCATGAAGGCCATCAGTCTGCTCTACCAGTTCTGGATTCACACCGAGTTGGTGCGCTCGATGGGCCCGCTCGAGAACATCTTCAACACGCCTTCGCACCACCGTGTGCATCACGGCTCCAATCCTCGCTACATCGACCGCAACCATGGCGGCACGCTGATCATCTGGGACAAACTTTTCGGCACCTTTGAGCCGGAAAATCCCGCCGACCCGCCGCGCTTCGGCCTGACCCATAACATCCACACGTACAATCCCATTCGCATCGCTTTTCACGAGTGGGTGCAGATGTTTCGCGATGCGTGGAATGCCCCCGGCTGGGGCAACAAACTGCGGTATATTTTCGGGAATCCTGGCTGGCGGCACGACGTTCCCGCCGAATCTTCCGCGAACGACTAAACGGCTTATTGGGGGTGCGGATGAAAACCGACGCGCTGATCCTTGCGCTATTCGCCGAAGGCTACGCCAAAAAAACGTGGCACGGGCCAAATCTCCGTCAGTCCCTTAAGGGCGTAACGCCGAAGCAGGCGGCCTGGCGTCCCGGCGCCGGCCGCCACAACATTTGGGAACTCACGCTGCACGCCGCGTACTGGAAATATGCCGCGCGCCGGCGCATCGAAGGCGGCCAGCGCGGCTCGTTCGCGCTGAAGGGCAGCAATTTCTTCGCCCGCCCGGAAAAGGGAAAAGCGACCGAAGGCGCATGGAAGAACGATCTGGCGCTACTCGAAAGGGAACACCGCGCGTTGGAAGCCGCCATTCGCCGCGTGCTCAAATCACCTCAAGCGAAAAAATTCCTTCCGACCCTGTACGGCGTGGCGTTTCACGACGTCTATCACGCGGGGCAAATCCGGCTATTGCGGCGACTCATGAAGTAGCATTCTTCGTGCCGCGCAGCAGCACGGCAAACCTCAGGCAGGTTGCCGCAATTGCGTGACAAGTGCGTGCAAATCCGCTGTGTCCTGAAACAACCGGATCGCCGCGAGTCCACTCGCACCGGCCTGCAAAGCGTCGCCGGCGTTCTCCAAAGTAATACCCCCAATGGCAATCACCGGAATCTTTACGCGCTCGCACACTTCCTGGAGCTTCGCGGGGCCCTGCGGAGCGCCAAAGTCCGCTTTCGAAGGCGTCGCAAAGACCGGCCCGAAGATCACATAATCAGCTCCGCTCGCCTCCGCTTCCTGTGCCGCTTTCAGGGAATGCGTGGAGGCCCCAACCAAGAATTCGCGTCCCGGGCAGCGCTCCGCAAGAAAACGCCTTGCTTCTCCGACCGGCAAGCCGTGTTCGCCCAGGTGAACGCCCGCAGCCCCGGTAACAAGGGCCACATCCAATCGGTTGTTAATGAGCAGTTTGCTGGAACCGCCGAGTCGCTGCTTCACGGATTCCGCGAGCTCCGCTAGCTCCCGCCCGGACAAGTCCTTCTCCCGAAGCTGGATCCAGTCCACCCCGGCCTTCGCGGCCTGCTCGATTTTGTCCAGGAGAATCGCCTTCGCTGCTGCCGCGTCGCTCGCCAGGCTCCGGCGGTCGCTCACGTAGCACAGCACCGGCTTACGGATTGGAAGGAGGGGGCACACGGGCGGGGACAGGACGTGAATTGAAAAACCCGAAGCCCACGAAGATGTCCAGCACGCCGATGCC